>JAJDTR010000024.1 GCA_022827055.1 Candidatus Poribacteria bacterium
TTATGAACGTCCCGTTGCTGCATGACATGATTTTCCTTGGGTAACGGGTGATTTCAATACTCCACACTTTAGTGGGGTGCTACCGGATAACAGCCATCTGGGAAATTAAACTTTTACGTACTCGATAATGCGGATGATAAGTAGTAATTCTCATAAGACATGGTTTAGCTAAGGTTTATTATGGAATACAAACCGCTGGGACGAGCGGGAGTCAAGGTCTCCGAGATTTGTTTGGGAACGATGATGTTTGGGGGCCCATCGAATGAATCGGATTCGATTCGGATGATTCATCGAGCACTTGATGCGGGCATTAATTTCCTCGACACCGCGAATGTGTACAATGATGGACAGTCTGAGAGGATTGTGGGCAAAGCAATTCACTCAGTACGTGACAGGGTTGTGATTGCCACCAAAGTCTGCGGTCCCATGGGGGAGGGGCCTAACCAGTCCGGATCGAGTCGCCACCACATTTTGTTTCAGGTTGAGGAGAGCCTCCGGCGACTTAATACGGATCGAATTGATGTGTACTATCTACATCGGCCGGATCCAACGACCCCAATTGAAGAATCGCTGCGAGCATTGGACGACTGTGTAACACAGGGCAAGGTGCGGTATATCGCCTGTTCAAATTTCGATGCGTGGCGCGTGTATGAAGGACTGTCAGTCAGCGAGCAGATGAACTTAGAGCATTTCGTGTGTGTGCAGCCCCTTTACAACATAGTGAATCGCGGTATCGAAGTAGAACTGCTGCCATTGTGTCAGCAGCGTGGACTAGGTGTTGTTCCGTACAGCCCGCTGGCGCGCGGCGTACTTTCGGGAAAGTATCGTTCGGGACAGCCGCCTCCGGACGGCTCGCGAGCTGCCCGACGCGACCGTCGTCTGTTACAAACCGAACTCCGTGAAGAGAGCTATGAGGTGGCACGACAACTCATCCCGCTAGCAGAGGGACACAGCAAAACGCTGACCCAATTTGCATTGGCATGGGTGCTAGCGAACCCCATTATAACCTCCGTCATCATAGGTCCGAGAACGATACAGCAACTTGATGACAATCTCGGGTGTTTGGACTGTGTTTTGAGTGAGTCAGACGAGGCAACAATTGACCAGCTTGTCCCCCGCGGTGAGCGTACTGGTAAAGGGCACATTGACCCGGCTTACCCCGTGCTAGGTCGGCCAATTCGAGAATAAATCCGAAATACTGTCACATAGACGAACGGCAATCAAATCAAGCAACGCTTGATACTAAAAGGGTATCCAATGCTAGAAAAACTGTTTCGTTTAAAAGAAGCGGGAACCACACCGAAACGTGAAATCGTAGCAGGATGTACGACATTCGCAACACTCTCGTATATTATCTTCGTTCAACCGGCAATACTATCCGCAGCGGGAATGGATCCTGGCGCTGTGATGACCGCGACGTGTATCACTAGTGCATTTGCAATGGTGCTGATGGCATTCCTTGCCAATTATCCAATTGCGCTCGCGCCGGGAATGGGACACAACGTCTTTTTTACCTACACAGTCTGCCTAACCTTAGGAGTCCCGTGGCAAACCGCGCTGGGAGCAGTTTTTATTGCCGGTGCATTTTTTGTTCTACTTTCCTTTGTCGGGTTGCGGGAAAAGGTAATGAGCATTCTGCCAGTTTCGTTCAGGAACGCCATTCCTGCCGGGATTGGATTGCTCATCGCCCTTGTAGGCTTGGAATGGGCTGGGCTGATTGTTCACCACCCGGCAACCTATGTCACTCTGGGTAATCTGAAATCGCCTCCGGTGCTGCTATCGCTGTTCGGTATTGGCATTATGGGTGTGCTGTTTGCTTTGAACGTGCGTGGTGCTATCTTGATTGGAATTCTCGCCTCGACGGTTGTTGGGCTCATTGCCGGAATGGTGACATTTCAAGGTGTTGTCTCTGCACCGCCATCTATGGCGCCGACCTTCTTAAAGCTACAGATTCCGAACATTTTCGTACAACCTGAGCTAATCTCAATAATCGTTGTGTTTATCTTTCTCGATCTGTTCGATACAGTGGGAACACTTATTGGCGTTACCCAACAAGCGGGATTGATGACTGATGGCAAACTGCCGAAGGCACGACAAGCATTGCTGTCCGATGCTGTTGCTACCAGTAGCGGTGCCCTTCTTGGCACATCCACCGTTACCAGCTATATTGAAAGCGCGTCAGGAATTTCGGCGGGCGGCCGCACGGGTTTAACTAACATAGTGACAGCAGTCCTGATGCTTCTCGCGCTCTTCTTTCATCCTATCATCAAGATGGTTGGAGCAGAATTTGCTGTAGATGACGGTATCCCCTTGCATCCTATCATTGCCCCAGCGCTGATCATCATTGGAAGTTTCATGCTCAGAAATGTTGTGCATATTGATTGGGACGACATTACAGAGTCTCTTCCAGCGTTCTTGATGTTGTTGATGATGCCGCTCACCTTCAGCATCACGGAAGGGTTTGCCTTTGGCTTCATTTCTTATTCCTTCCTGAAGTTGATAACCGGTAAAGGGAAACAGGTGCATTGGTTAATTTATCTATTCGCTGTACTTTTTGTGATTCGGTATGTTTGGCTGACCGTATGATGTATAGATTTCCCCACGGACCCAGATGGTCGTCTGAATACTAACAGTGTTCTTCATGGAGACGGTCATTATTCTAGGAAGTCGATGTGTAAATGAACGGGAATAACGATTTCATGAACGCCGCAGAATTGTTAATTGGAGTATGAACGACAGGATCGAAGAAGCATTGCGTCGGGGCACATCTTTCTTGATGGCGCAATCGCATAGCGCCGGTTGTTTTGAAGGAAAACTCTCCTCAAGCACCTTTCCAACATGTGCCTACGCTTGGGTGCAAATTGCGTTGGGTAAGTTTCCGGATTCGGACCTAGTTGAATGGTTGGTGCACAATCAACACCAAGATGGCACGTGGAGTCTTGATGTGTCGAATCAGCCGAACCGCGGAGCAACTCTGTTTGCCAAACTCATCTTACAACAGGTTGTTAAACGGCAACCGACGCCACAAGTTGAGACGGCGCTAGCACGAATTCCAGACTATCCACACGATCTAGCGTTGGTTAAGTTGGCTTACGCGGCATTCGAGCAGTCCGAATGGACGAAACTGACGATCTCCAAAAATATGCTTCCAGTGTTGGCGATGGCGCAAAAGGTATCCGCCCTACTTCCACGGCTCCGTGCCGTCCTCAAGCCGCCGACCAATGTTCTCCCGCCTGTTGACCTTTTCACCACGCCGATGTTTCAGAAACTCTTCATTGCGGAACAGCACACACTTGCCGCGGTTTTTCTGATGATTGAACTCAACACAAAAAAACGTGTTGAGATTATCGATCGCCTTTTCGACTGGCTGAAGACACACATGCTTTCTGACGGCAGTTGGTTTCGAGTTAACTATATCACTGCGTTATCAAACCTGGCGCTTATTGAGTTTCGCAAAAAAGGAAGCAGAAAGGGCAGTGAACTTGATCGGATGATTGATGAGAGCCTATCTTGGTTGGTTAGCACTCGAAATTCCGACGGTGGCTGCCGGGAAGCATTAAATCTTAACGTGTGGGACACCGCGTTAAGTACAATCTCAGTCATCGATATCAACGGCTCGAAAGGTGCGGAGGACGTCCGGTCTGCGGGTGGATGGTTAGTTCAAAACCAGAACGCCGATGGCGGTTGGGCATTTTCCGGGCTGCCCGGCAGCTACTTACCTAGTGATGCCGATGATACAGCCTTGGCATTATTTGCCCTCTTGAAGTTGAGAATGGCAGATTCAAACTCCGCAATACACCGAGGGCTCCAGTGGCTCCGCGCCCATCAAGGACGCGATGGAAGTTGGAGCACCTATATCCCAGGACAAGGTGATGTTGGCTGCGTAAGCATCACTTCTCACGCCATCGAAGCGCTTATTGAAGCGGGAGGGTTCGATACAGAAATAAATCGTGCCTGTAGATGGCTCAAGCGCCAAATATCTCCAGATGGGTATTGGAGCGACCTCTGGCTTGCAAAAAATACTTACGGCACAGCAAACGCCATCACAGCATTGATTCAGACTGGTGAACGCGATAGCAATGAAGTTCACCGGGGTGTTCAATGGTTGGAAAGCGCACAGAACCGCGATGGCGGATGGGGCGAAGATATGTTCGGTAACCGCACGGAAAGCACCGTAGAGCAGACAGCTTGGTCTGCGGGTGCCCTATTGCTTGTTAATCCTCAAAATGAGTCCGGATGGAAGGGGATTAAATATCTACTTGACAATCAAAGATTTGATGGTTCATGGAACGCCAGTTGTGTCGGTATATATTGGGAGATAATCGGGGGTTACGCAGATCCAATCAATGCCTCGGTTTTTCCGCTGCGTGCACTGTATCAAGCCAAGTGTGCGATGGAGATTTCGCGAAGCACCAGTCTTTTTTTTGAATCAAACGAGACAACTTGACGTTATCTCAAATGCAGAAATGATTTCGGTCGTCATTCCTACCCTTAACGAAGCAACTATCCTAGATTCCACTTTATCTCGACTGACACGACAGCTTGAAGGCCACGAACTGCTTATTGTTGATGGCGGAAGTATTGATTGTACACGGCAAGTTGCGAGAAAATACGGCGAGGTGATCTCTTCCGCGCGTGGACGAGCATGCCAAATGAACGCAGGCGCAGCCGTAGCGTCTGGGACGACGCTGCTCTTCCTGCACGCAGATGTTTGGCTTGAACCGGGCGCCGTTCAAGGAGTCGAAGCTGCGGTTGCCGCAGGCTATATTGGGGGGGCGTTCAAACAACGAATTGAAGGCACACACCCGCTGTACCGCGTTATCGAATTCGCGGCGAATTTCAGGGCGCGGCGCCTTAAAGTGTTTTATGGTGACGGGGGAATCTTCGTCAGTCGCTCTCATTTTCAACAAATGGGTGGGTTTCCGAATCTACCTATCATGGAAGAAATAGGGTTTTCTCGGAAGCTACGTCAGATTGGACGAACTACTCTTGTGAAGCCGTGCATTCACATATCGCCTCGAAGATGGGAACAGAAGGGCATCGTGCGGACAACGCTGATAAACTGGATGATTACGTTCCTTTTTTGTTGTGGCATTTCTCCATTACGACTTGCGAAAATGTACCGACAGATTCGATAATGGTCGGGCGGATTCCATAGTCATTGCAACTAAGAACCCATCTTCCGCATAATAGACTTGTGCAATCTCGAATTTTCACATACCAGTTATTGGGGTATGGATCCACAAACGAGCAAATATCACCACAGGTACTACCGTGAGTCCAATTGATTGACCGGTTTTTCCCTTCCATTATCAACTTCATTTCTCTCAAGTTCGTCGCCTTCTACGGACATTGAGGATCTTTATCAGGATTTACTATGGGATAACTATCGGGATCTACTATCGCCTTCGCTATCCGCTCAGTTGATCGCTCATTATCCATTCGCTTGAGGGATTTCTATGGGATTTCTATCGCCTTCGTTATCCACTCAGTTGATCACTCACTATCCGTTCGCTTGAGGGATCTCTATCGCACTCACTATCCGTTCGCTTGATCCTCCAGTTTAGATAACACCATGAAAAATCTACGCGTCCTCTGCCCTCTATTCATCTATCTGACAGTCTATTCTTTGTTAGAATTGCCTGCGCTTGCGAACCCATTGCTAAACGAAGCGCTTGTGTTGATGGAGCAAGAAAAATTTGCACCTGCCACCAAGCACTTGGAGTCGTTAGTTCGTACCTCACCCCCAGAATTAGATGCGCACGAGATTCATCACACACTTGGGTACTGTTATGAAAAGCTGAAGAAATGGGATCAGGCTGCCGAGCATTATGAAATGGCGGTTTCATCCGGTTACATTCTCACCGATTATGCAATCTATCGATTGGCGCAGATTCATCAGGAACGCGAAAAACATGGGGAGGCGATTGCTTGGTATCAACGGTTGATTGAACAATATCCACAGAGCCATCACGTTTTTGATGCAAAATATGAAATCGCTAGTGTGAATCTGAAGCAAGGCAATCATACGAAGGCTATTGAATTATCTTCCCAGTTAATTGCGAATGAACGAAGCGATTATTTTAGGAGAGCAACTTATCTGCAGGCGCAAGCATACGAAGGATTGAGGAAGTGGCAAGATGCACTACTTGCTTATCAACGCCTGGTTGATGCAGACAATTCGGATGGAATCGCACGCAAAGCTCTCACGCAAATTCAAAGATTAGCCAAAGCGCATCCTAGGTTGACGATTACCCGTAGCCAACGCGTAACGCATGGCATGGTGCTTTATAACCATGGAAGGTTTACGGATGCTATCGCGTTGTTTCGAAAAGTTTCTCCGAAAAAAGACGACAAACTCACCGGACAAGCCGTCTATTTCACTGGTCGCGCCTACCACCGCCGACGCAAATACGATCTCGCAATTCGTGAATACAACAAAGTTGTCGCGCTGTATCCCGGGAGTAACTACCTAACCCGGGCACTGTACCAAACGACACTTTGTTACCGCCGCAAAAAACAACCTCATATTGCACAGAAGCGATTAAAGGTTTTCGTAAGGGACTATGGTTGGAGCGAGTACGCACACAAGGCGCTCTTTGACCTTGGATGGGTACAAGAGAACGAGGAACATTTCGACGCAGCGCTCAAATCCTATCGTCAGTTAACGCAGCAATACCCAAGTAGCCGATTTGCCTCCGATGCCTATTGGCGTATCGGCTGGATTCAATTCAAGCATAAGCAGTACGACGAAAGTATTAAGACCTTTGCCTCGTTGATGCGTCTCTTTCCCGGTAACCGTCTCGCCATGGCGGCGCATTTTTGGACAGCGAAGTGCTACGAGCGAAAGAATCAACCAAGTACGGCGAAAAAGATATATCGCGAAGTTCTTGGGAAACACCACTGGTATTACAGTAGTCGAGCAGAAGTTGTGCTTCGAGAGATGGGTGAAAGAATAGAAAGCGTGAAGGCCCCCCCGGTCTATACTCGCGTGAATGCTGTTCCGCATCACTCGAAGTGGAAGCACGTTGGCGTAAGGAGGTCCGCACGTACTGGAAAATTGATGGAATTGAAGTTCTACGATGACGCTATTACGGAAATACGAGGGGACATTAAATTGGAGCGTGGCAATCAAAACACCAATTACTACAGCTTAATTGAGTGTTACCAGAAAAAGAGAAGATTTAATGAGGCATACGATTATGCACAGCAGCTATCTACCTTCGCGTCGATGCGTGATGAAAATGGGGCGATACCGCTGGAACTGTACCAAATGCTTTACCCTGTCTACTATAACGATGTCATCAAGAAATACTCCAAGAAATATGAGATGGATCCCCTGTTCGTAGCAGCGATGATTCTGGAAGAGAGCCGGTTTGGCGCTGAAGTAGTTTCATGGGCCGGAGCGGTAGGTTTAATGCAAATTATGCCCCAAACCGGACGTGAACTCGCTCGCCAACTCAAGATGCGCCGTTTTGAGAAGAATATGCTTTCGAATCCTAGTGTGAATATTGAAATGGGAACGAAATACATGAAGTTTCTGATGAACCGCTTCAAAGACAACCATGCTCTGGTGACCGGGGCGTACAACGGTGGTCCGGGACGAATGAGCCGCTGGGTGAAAGAAAGGGGATTGGAAGATTTAGACGAATTCATTGAGGACGTTGCAATTAATGAAACGCGCCGCCACATTAAAAAGGTGTTAGATAGTTACTACGTGTACAAGAAACTTTATCCGTCCGAAACTGATTTACGTGAGTCTCCATTGCCTAAAACCAGCGACGCTGTCGGTGATGAAATGAGCGGAGAATAAAGACTTAGTGTGGGTTGGTCATCCCGAGACGTTAATTGAGATTCCATCTCCCCCTACGATTGAACGTGGTGCATAAGGAAGTTCGTAGAGGTAGGGCTTTCCAGCGTGGTTTAGTTGTAGCGGCGTGCTAGACGGTGTAGCAGGCGAGATCTTTGATAGGTTGTTTTG
This sequence comes from Candidatus Poribacteria bacterium, assembly GCA_022827055.1. GTDB lineage: Bacteria > Poribacteria > WGA-4E > WGA-4E > JAJDTR01 > JAJDTR01. The sequence continues at coordinate 7,982 of JAJDTR010000024.1, forward strand.
TTTGGCACAATTTAATTGCCCCGTTTAGTGCAGTTTGAAGTCGTGCCTGATTCACGTTTTGCTTTTCGTAAGCGATTCGTGAAGGGTAGCCGCAATATTGCGCCATTTCCTAGTTTTTCCCAAAGTGTGGCACGCTACTTGCTTTTAGCGTTTGTGATATTTCAAATTCAAATGCGGCAGGCAGCGGCTATGTGATGCTAATGGCTACACTACCAATGACAGTCAATGGAGGGAAAACGAGCATGGAAACTGCTAGACGCGATACGGTTACTAGCCTCAAACTCATCGTCGTATCTGTTCTGTTCACCTTGCTTATTGCTTGCAGTTATAACGGGCCGATTGTTAAGAACGCAGCACAAGGAACGCAACCTAAGATTCACTGGAGTGGCGCTTTCATTCACGGCCGTAGCAATGACATAATCGGATTGGTCCACATTTCCGAGGTATTCTATGAAGATGGTTCGTTTTGGTCTCAGGGAAAACCGACAGCTCTCGAAAAATGGATAAACACGAAAAGTCAATTACACGTTCGCTTTATCCCTCGGGGTACGTCAGTGAAATCGGTCCACTTGTCTCCCTCAAGCAACATCCATGCAGACAAAGTTGACTCCGACGGGCTATTCAATCAACCCATGCTCTTACTGGATAGCGATAATAAGGATACGGGAATCTATCTGTCCGTAGCAGAACGCGAAAATTTGCGGCGGTATCTCGTTGAGAAGGGTGGGTTTCTCTTTGTGGACGATAGTTCTCGCAAGGAGGGCGAATTTTATCGATCAGTACGCATGATGCTAGAAGAAGTCTTACCCGCGTACCCAATTGAACCGATACCTGACGACCACGAAATTTATAGCTGTTTTTATCAAATGAGTGGTGCGCCCGTTGGCAAAAACTCAGGGAGTCGTCCCCTAGCACTGGAGGGAATATCCATCAACGGCAGGCTAGCAGTGTTGATTAGCCAGAGGGGCTATTGGGATTCCTTCACAGGCAGGAGCAGACACTATTCGCCCGGGCCCATGATGTTCGGCACCAATATGATTGTATATGCCGTAACGCATGGTCATATTTCTGACCATGCGGCATACACGCCCTGAGATCCTGACTCTAGCGGACGGTAATTGAGTTTTCTTATCGGAGACACCTCACTCCTCGGATGTGCTTAATCCGCGTGTCTGCTGAGACAATACTTTGAAATAGCGTTCGATTTGGTCTCGGTATTCAACCGGGAGAGACTCTGTCCCACCAGATCTGAGGCTAGGCTCGAGTTGTTGAATCTTACCGAGTAGTCTTGAATCGAGCGGAGGCGCCTCCACAGCGGGATTGGTGGGTGTCTCAGCAACCGTGCTTTGGCGTTTCTTGCTCACATCACGTTGCTGGAGCGACTTTGCACTTTCGAGCATACGTGTGAGAATCTGCCGCTGTTGCTCCACTAACATCTGATTGATATTTCCTTCCTCAAGTTCCGCTTCAACCTTTTTCATGTCCTCCGCCACGGCCTGCAAGTCTCCAAGCGCTTGTGAAAACTGTTCCATCAATTCTGAAAGCCGTTCGGTTGCCTCGCGGATTAATTGCTGTTCGTAGCCCATTCGCTTCAACATTTGCTCAAGCCCGGGAGTTCGTCCTTGTTGTCTCATCTGTTCACTGAGATTTTGTGTCATTTCGTTTAACTGCCCCTGGTTTTGCGCGAGCTGCTGAAGCTGCTCAAGCATGTTCTCCATTCCCGCCATACCCAATTGTTGATTCATCTGATTCATGGCGCCAAGAAGCTGCACAACTGCTTGATTCAATTCCGCGAGCCCTTGTTTTTGAATTGTGGCGGCCAGATTTGCTTTTCTATCTTCCAAGGCGCTTGCGGCTCGATTTAGCGCATCACTTGCTTCATTGAGGCGCCATACGACTTTCGGATCAATCTGCATCTGCTGTTTTCCAAGTTCCCAGAGTCGACTTGCAAGTTGATCGATTCCCGTTGCAGCGCTCAACTCCTTCGCGGCGAGTGTTTGCAAACGTTTGATTTCGCCATCAATGTACTGTCCATGTCCCGATTGCAAAATCTCGTTTGTATCCTTTATCACTTCCTCGTGGGCCTCGGAAAGATAAACTCCGCTCCTTACAGCCTCTCTGAGGGCAGTCAGCGCTTCATCTGCATTTGCCCCTTCCATGAATTCGAGTGCATTGTCCAATCCTTGGGCGAGGTCGCTCATTGTGTTCTGCGCTTGCTGCCCCGGCTGAATTGCCCGCTCAAGTTGAGAATGTTGCATCTGTGTTCTCGCCTCTTTCAAGTTGGGGACGACGTTTTCATTTCTCGCGAATTGATTGAGCCGGTTGATTTCATCAGCCACTCTCCGGAGATTGTCGTGTTTTGACATTTCTCGCCCAAGTTCGTCCAGGTCATTGTGAAGTCTATCCATTCCATTGGCAATGCGTTCCTCCTGCTTAGCGAGTTCGACGCCGTGGCTGGTCGGAATTTGCGGACTATCTATGGACTGACTCTCCTCATTCCGGATAGCTTGAGAGAGATGTGTTTGTGCTTGATCCATCAACCGTTCTTGACGCTCAGCCAATTCCTCGGCCTGCCTTGTCACCGCCTCCAGTCGGTTTTGAAGAATCATCTGTTTATATAGTTCCTTCAACTGGTCCAATTGCTGGAGAAACTGTTCCTGACTGAAATTCGCGTCCATCAACTCTCTTTCTTGATCTGATAACTGCTGTTGTTCCAATGCCTCTGACAACTTACGCAAAAGTTCTTTATGCTCCTCGGAAAGTGCTTGTTCCATCAGCTCTTGCAATTCTTGATATTTCTGAACGGTTTCCAGGTCAAACAGTTCATTCGCTTGCATCTGTTCTGCGGTTTTCTTCATACTATCCACAAGTTCTTCCGCCGTCTGTTTAATTTGACGTTGTGTTTCAAGCACTTGCTGCATTTGTTGTTCGTCTTTTGCTGTCAATTCCTGATTCTTCCGGATTTTGTCCAATAACTCATCCACGATTCCAATTGCTTCGGTCTGTTCTTCAAACAGTGCCTCAAATCCCACTTGTTCACTATCTTGGCTTGATTCAATAGCGGCATAGAGTTCATCAAGAGACGGGAATCGAAGAGTGTGCGTATCCGATTTTCCAATATTTGGACCTGTCACATTGTCAGTGTCAACGGCTTCCACATGGTAGGAAACTACATCTTCGGGAAATAAGCCGATTGGATCCGTATCCCACGAGAACTCGAAATATGCCTCTGTTTGCTGTATACTCCATTGTTTAAGAGGAATGACGACTGAATCTTCATCTTTTCCTTCAATTTTGTACACTAAACGAAGTTGCGCTAGACCGTAATCGTCTTCGGCATTAATCTTCAACTGCAAAATCATCGAATCATCAAGTACGATATCTCTGTTTGGTTCGATTATCTCAACCTTTGGTTCAGAGTCAAGCACAGCGTTTATCGTATAAACGATCGGTTCCGAGTTCGTCATACCTTCTGTATCAATTAGCTCAATATAATAATTTTCGCTTGTTTGAATAATGAAACTCCCGGCTAACTTGAGATGCTCTGTGGTTCTTAATGTAACGGATTCCGATTCGTCAAAGACAAGTCTGTTGCCGGAAGAGAGCGGTTTATTGCCTTCTCCTTCAAACTGCACTTCCGTTCCAGTAAGAGCGGTTATGTCACCAAGGTTTTCCTCTAATATCTGTGAAGAGAGTTGGGTATACTTGGGAAAATTAAGTTTCAACTGAAAACGGCTAAGAATTGGTTCACGTGTAACCGTAACTTTGTAGTTTTCCGACCGTACCTCTTTTGCTTCTACGTAGTATTCTGTGGAGTGCGTGATGTTTTCAAGAGTTACGCGATAGGCAATCTGTGTGTCGTTTCTCGTCATCAAAACTGATTTCCAACCATTTTCCGGTGTTTCCATCCGTTCATTCGTTGATTCAGGTCCCCCAACACGGTAATACAAATGCACCGGTGCGTTGAAATGGCCGTTAACTCCAGCCGAGATGGTCACGTCCGCACCCGATTCGATTCGTGTATTTCCGGGATTAACTTCATTAATCTGAACCGTGAGTAACTCTTGCGGGGTTTTGGGGATTTCGTCAAATGCGTCAACGAAGTCAGTCATAGCTGACGAGAAAACAAGGTTTATGACAAAAAGCAGTGCAATCGAGCAGGTCGCGAATCCTCCGTATCTCTTTAGACTCAGAAATTCTCGTTCAAAAACCCGCTTTGTCTTGATTTCTTCAATGGATCGGCACGCTTGTTCAGTTAACCTGTTGATGAATTCCACGGCATATCCGAAACGGTTGTGTACCATCTCGGGTTGAAGTTGAATGGCACTTAAGATTCTGTTCTCAAATCCTGGGTAACTCCGCTCGATATAGGCTGCCACGCGACTGATGGTCAGTTTTCCAAAAACCGGGAGGATGAAATGGAAAATAACAGCATAGCTTCCAATTCCGAGTACCAATATCACAAGTCCCATACGGATGGGACGGGGTACAGACAAAAGTTGATCGATCACAAGCGCAACGGAAAAGGTGGTTGCCATCACTCCCGAGCAGAGGAGTAGGCCTTGAACTATGAGCAACAGGCGCCATTGCACGCCTAAAGAGCGAAGGCGATTAACTATTGTCTTATAGGATTGTTCGCTTTGCTGATCTTGCACGGTGGAGCCTCCATCAACGCAAACCAGAATAAAAAACACGGCCTGCGCGAAAAGTAGAAATGAATATTTTCAACAATGGTTTCATTTGTAGGCGTCTTGCAGGAAATAACGATTGTTATTTCTTACTCTGGAACGACTACGACATGGCATTTTAAGCAGTAATCAAACGGGTCCTCAGTTAGTTAACGCGTAAACTGCAATATTAACCGCCATTTTTGCCGCGAGCTCTCGAACTTCCGAAGTATCGTTCGGATGGACTTCCGGATCTTCGAGACCATCTCCGATGTCGGAGCTATAGACGTAATAGACTACCATCCGTCCGTCATGGAACAGTCCGAATCCTTGCGCGGGTTCACCATCATGTTCATGGATTTTGGGCAGTCCCGGTAAATCATAGAAACAGTGATAGATTAAGTGGGAATTTGGAATAGGTTGAAGGTTTTGATCCGGAAATACACGCAGCATTTCACGGCGGAAACTCTTGTCTAGACCGTAGTCATCATTTACAAATAGAAAACCGCCACGCTGCAGATAGAAACGTAGCGCCTCGACCTCCTTTTCTGAAAACCGAATTTCGCCGTGCCCAACGATATAAAGCATCGGATACCGGTACAATTCTCGATCTGAAAGTTTCACAATCGCTCGTTCATCGGCAGTCACAACGTCTGTTCTCCTACGAAGCAATTTTAACCAGTTTGGGATGGTCGTCCGATCCCCGTACCAATCGCCGCCGCCACTGTAGTGAACTTGTGCAATGACAAACTTATCTCCGCCATAGGCTAATCCAAGTAGTAGCAAACCCAAGCACAACATAAGCAGAATCAGGATTAACTGAGAAGGAACGGTATCAAACCATGTCCATAGTTGTCTAATCATAATCTTCATGCTAGTCCCGATGTGAAAGGATGTCACATCGACCCTATACCAAGCCTATTCGCTTACGTAAGAACCATTCCATTCCGAGCAATGCGACGACGCAGATCAACACTAACGGAGTATCCCACAGGTCCCGTTCTTCAATTGCAAAGATGGGGCGCTGTTGCGCATCAATCTTCTCGGGTAAAGTGGCGGCTTCGGCAAATCCAAGGTAGAAACCACCCGTTTCGGCGGCTAACTGTTGTAGCAGAGTTTCATCAAGTTGTGGATTTTCTAATTCTGCCAACTGCATTTGCACAAAAATCTCGGTTGAATCTTCTCCGAGCACGACATCACCCTGTCTTCCTGAGGCTTTTACATAATAATTACCTTGGCTATCCGCATTGAACCGCGCCGTGTAGGCGCCTGTACTTGAGGAGTCGGCACGAGCATGAAGTTGAAAGGGTTGACCGCCGGGCGGGAGCACTTCAATGTCAATCACCGCATTATTGAGGGGTTGATAACTTTCATCATACGCGAAGACAGTAATTTCAACTATGTCGCCTACTGAGTAAGTGGACAAATTTGTTGTAACACTAATCTGTTTTTCCTCTCCTCGTGTAGCCATCCAACGAATTGCCTGTGCCCAGAATCTGGGATATGTGTTATCTTCATTCTTGAAACTCCACACACCGAACCCCCAGTTCCAGACGCCTTCCGCCGCAATTAACAGGCTTTTTCCCAAGCCAGAACGCTGGAAAATAATAATTGGTACAGGTTGGCTCGCTGTATCCCGCCGATAAACCGAAAGTTCGATAGCGCCGCCTCGAAGTTGTAAACCGCCGAGCCACTGTGATAGAGGCGGCAGATCTCTCCAGATCGCTTCATTGTATGACTTCGTATTAGCGAGGCGTGTTATTGGATGGTATAACCCACTTGGAGTGAGTTCAACGCTGAAATCTTCATCTCTTGTGATGCCTCCGTTCGAAGGAAGCACAACTGGAAGGAGACCTGCAAGTGATGTCTTTATTAAACCGTTGATACCTAGTGAACTCTGCCCTCCGAGAAAGATGATGGCTTTTCCATGTTTCTCAACGAAATCGACAATAGCGGCTTGTTGCATCGCATTCAATGTGTTTGAGAGAATGTCTCCCACAATTAACACATCATAGGCCATCAATTCCTGGAGTGTATCTGGAAATTGACGAACTTTTTTCAGCTCATTGTTTTGTGGATAGTAACCATTCGTTGTGTATAACAGCGTATCACGCAATTGATGCTGTCTTTTGCCCGATAGAATAACGCATGTCGAATCAATATCCGGATCGCGTTCGAGCGCCCGCTTTAAATAAACATAGTCCCAGCGAGGACGCCCGTCAATAAAAAGGACGCGCAGTTTTGTCTTTACAACTTTGAGAAAAAATACCTTCCTATTGTTCTCTGACGATATTTCACCATCAAGGGTTGGCAAGGACGCGACATATTGGAAACTACCCTCAGATTCGGGAGTTAGGGTAAATTCAACAACTTGGGCAGTATCATCAGATAAGGTAGCCGATGTCGCGTTAACAACACGTCCTTCGTTTTCAGAATCCTCTATTCGCTTTAATGACAAACGCACTTGATTACCGGAATAGCCGTTAGATTGTATGGTAATATGGACCGGAACCTCATGATTCAAATAAACGACGGGATTTACTTCTATTTTTGCGATCTTAAGGTCTTTCGGAGGTTCTGGGGCTCCAATGCCGATTGGGTAGATAGGAATTTGCAATCGCAATATATCATCCAAAGGAAATGTCGAGACATTGTGAGCTCCATCAGTTATTAGCACTACACCGGCAGTCTGCTGTCCACGCCATTCTTGAGTGGCAGTCTGGATAGAAGCAGCGATATCTGTCAGATCCCCTCTGATTTCTAAGAGATTCAGCTGTTCCGAGATTGGCTGCGATTGTTCGTGGAATTGGTAGAGGTGAGTGTCAAAGCGTTGATTGAGACTCGGCAAGAACTGGCTTGACGAGCCAAACAGAAGGTGATTTGCAAGCGTTAAGCGGCTTGATGGCTCCCCATTGAATTCGACATCTCGAAGTTCCATGCTTCGGGAGGTATCAGCGAGAATAGGGAGATTCATGGGGGGAGTGATGTCCGTCTTCTCGACAAGTATCGGCTCCAACAAGCAAAATAACAACACTGATATGGCTAAAATCCTTAAGGCAATAAGAAGTGTTTTAAGCTTCCAATCGATGGGACGTTTAAGACAGAAGTAGGCATACACCGTAAGACTAGCCATGATGGCAAATCCGAGAATGACTCCCCACAATGGCCAATAATAAGTGAATCGCATTCAAAATCCTTCTTCGCCAAATAGGCGTGTAAGAACTTGTCGAATTATACCGTACCCTCTGAAAAGCCGTCAACTTCAATCCTGAAACGACTTCGCTCAGGTAGATCTCCGAAGCTAAGATTCATCCCGACCGCGATGACGCGGCGGAAGCAGACAAACGGTGTATATTGAGCGAGGCGAGAGGTACGCGTAAAAGGCGCATCCTGTCGCACTGACGTTGTGCGTTAGTGTAGAAAATAGTGGTTGACACGAAATATCGCCTACTGTAGAATTTGCGAGCAATTCACGTCGAAGAGCCGTCTGAGCGTCGTGGGAAGTAAGATGTGGTGCTAATGAAGTGCTACTAAATGATCAATTCTACAGGGGTTTCATCACAGTTTTGGCTTGCCATCCAAAATATCAAGTTGTGTTTGCTAGATTGGAGTAAAAGAATTGAGGAAGGAGGGAGAAGCAATCGAATCATTGATAATAGATCGGATAAGCAGTATAGTGCTCAGCTTGAGGGGAGCGATGGTACCGACAGAGATTATACTTAGTCCCGAAACCTATGATAAAATCGTTGCAGAACAAGAGATTACAGCAGGAGACACGGAGAACGACATACGACTATTGCTTGAGGATCATTTTTCAATTCCGATCTTAATTCGAGATGAGAATACTGACGTCATTACGGCAAAAGAACTCTATCCTGACCGATGTCCCGTTTGTGGTCGACGCATTCCATTCCTCCGAGAAATGATTGAACGACTCGAGTCGCGTGCTACGAACAAAGTTCGTTGCCCTCTGGGGCACCGATATGAAGGGGAAATTAAAATGTACTACCTAAATATTTTCCAGATAGAGGAAAAACGAGAAGAATCTGAGAGAGTTGAGGTATGTCCGGAATGCGGCAGCAAAGATATCCAATATCTTGGTCCGCGTGAAGTGTTCTGTCTTGATTGCGAGTGGGACAATAACATGCTCCCCCGTTTCTGACGTGTATGAATTCGGCACCGGTGTACAGATTGCGGCTAGCGAACTTATCAACTAGAACCCCGAATCCGTTGCGTGTGGTTTAGAAGCGTTTGTCTCAGTTGGATTTTGCCGCACAAAATAAGAAGCCACGCTGTCCGAGTGTTGAACTAGCGTGGCTTTTCATTTTCGACAGTGTCCCTGGACCCTCTGTATTTGCACCTTCCGATGCAAGATTTCCACCTTTGAGAGTCATTCATAATCGAGGCAACATCGGATTAGTGGTGATGATGGTGGTCGTGAGCCTCAGGTTTTGGCTTCTCCTCAACTTCCGTCACGAGAGTTTCTGTCGTCAACAGCAAGCCAGCAACACTTGATGCGTTTTGAAGTGCGGATCGAACGACCTTTGTCGGGTCCACAATCCCTGCTTGAAGAAGGTCTTCGTACTCTCCGGTTCCTGCATTTAGTCCGTAAGCCCCCCCTCCGTCTTGGATTTTAGCTACGACCACGGAGCCTTCCAATCCGGCGTTTTCGGCAATCAATCGGCTGGGTGTCAATAGAATTTGACGAACGATGTTCACACCGACTTCTTGATCCCCGTCAAGATGGAAATTGCTCAATGCGGCGCCGGCCCTCAACAGTGCGACACCGCCCCCAGGCACGATACCTTCCTCAATTGCCGCGCGGGTCGCAGACAGAGCATCTTCAAACCGTGCCTTCCGTTCCTTCATTTCGACTTCGGTTGCAGCTCCGACATTTATTACAGCGACCCCTCCCGCGAGTTTGGCGAGTCGTTCTTCCAATTTCTCGCGATCGTAATCTGAGGTCGTTCCCTCAATTTGGAGGCGAATTTGAGCAATACGACTTTCAACATCCTCATTTGAACCAGCCCCGTCAACTATTGTGGTATTATCTTTATCCACAACGACTCTTCTAGCACTACCTAGCATACCGACGACAACATTTTCGAGTCGGATACCGCGATCTTCTGAAATGACTTGACCTCCGGTTAAAATGCCAATGTCCTCAAGCATCTCTTTACGGCGATCTCCGAAACCGGGAGCTTTTACGGCGGCGACCTGGAGAGCACCACGCAACTTATTCACTACAAGAGTCGACAGCGCCTCACCTTCAACATCCTCAGCAATGATTAGAAACGGTCGTCTCAGCTGGGACACCTTCTCTAGAATCGGTACAAGCTCGGCTATCGCGCTAATTTTTCCCGTGTTGATTAAGATTAGCGGATTTTCAAATTCTACAGTCATCGATTCAGGGTCGGTTGTAAAGTTAGGGGAAAGATATCCGCGATCAAATTGCATCCCTTCGACGGTATCGACATTCGTATCAGCGCTTTTCCCTTCCTCAACAGTAATGACACCGTCTTTCCCGACCTTATCCATTGCGTCTGCGATCAAAGTACCAATCTCACTGTTGTGAGCTCGATCATTGGCGGCAATTGCTGCAACTTGTGCAATTTCGTCGTGAGTGTTTACGGCTCGACTCTGTTCGCCGATAGCATCGACGACCACATCAACAGCTTTATCGACGCCAATTTTTATTTGCATCGGATCCGCGCCGGCTGTTACGTTCTTGAGCCCTTCATGAACTATCCCTTGTCCAAGCAGTGTCGCAGTGGTAGTACCATCGCCAGCAACGTCATTTGTCTTTGTCGCTACTAATTGTAAGAGTTGAGCCCCCATGTTTTCATATTCATCCGGAAGTTCAATCTCTTTAGCGACGGTTACTCCGTCACTAGTAGTAACAGGGGATCCGAACGACTTTTGAATTACGACATTCCTGCCACGCGGCCCCAGAGTTACCTTTACGGCGTCAGCCAGTGTATCGGCACCTCGCTTAAGCGCTGCTCTTGCCTCCTGATCAAATATCAACTTCTTTGCTGCCATTCAAGTTCTCCTCATTGTCTGTGTTCAAATCGGTTTATCGGAGCCTATTAAAATATAGAGATGATGGATAGACACCAGCTGTTAGCACTCTCAAGTATCGAGTGCTAACATGAGCGAAATTATATCATGTAAAAATCCCAAAGTCAACATATATGCCGGTGCCAATCAGGGGAAACGCAACTAAAACCGCTCAATCGCTCCGGCGTTGAAACTAACCATGGTGGCTGTTTTCAACTTCGTAAGTTGCTCATCTTTACAGCGACATTAGATCGGAATGTGGATAAAATGTTGATCCGTCACCCGTTTTGGGCGTTTTCGGCTGAACTTGTACCTAATTTTTATGTAAAAATGGACGTCAAAAATAGGTACAGAAATGTGAACGGAGGCTTTATTTCGAGGGCGTGTTCACATGGTTTGATTCAATACTTTCCTTTGATAGCACGGGTTCATGTGCGGTCAAATGTGAACAAGATGTTAACAGAAAAAAAAAGATCTACGCCGCTAAGGGGATGGAAATAAATAATCTTTCAATATATACCAAACTGTGCTATGCCCTGCGCTATTAAACCCCCAAAACTGGTGAAAGGTTATTCTTTTCCAGCCCCTAAGGTCACTTTGGAGTACCTGAGAAGCCAAAACGCCGACTCGTTGGAACACAGATAATCGGGGATGGGACACAGCGTGTTACTCCGCCGCTCACCTGTTCGTTTCATATTATACTATACACGTGTAAAGTATTCAATGCAAAGTCAGATGCGTTTCTCCTGTGGTGCCAATCCTTATAACTGATTGTCAAGATGGATTGAGCATGACCCATGGTTACAATCCGATGTCTCTTGGCTAGCGGCGTGAATATTTTATTTAGACTCGACACGTTTACGGAGTTCGCTGAGCCGTCGGAGAACATCGGCCCGGTCCGTGCCTTGGAATCCGAGACTTGATGCTTCGTCAATCACCATTTCAGCTTGAATCTGGCTGTTGTCGATTAGGTTTATGGCTCTCTTGTATGCTTGTGAAGCACGCGATTGATTTCCTCGTTCTTGATTTGTCAAGGCAAGGTAAACAAAGGCTGCTGCTAGGCGTGGAGATTGAGGCCGGCTGTTGATAAACTCTTCAAACGCCAGTGTCGCGTCATTGTAGCGACCATCTTCGTAATGAATCCTTCCGATCCGGAACCGTGCTCGATCAGCAAAACTGTCCTTGTAGCCTTCGGCGAGGTATGAATCGCGCTCAGGGTAGGTAATCGTTGTCTGATATGCCTGTAACGCTTCATCATACCGCCGCAGTGTGCGATAAATCTCACCCAATTGAAAATTAGCCATCATTGTGTGCGATGATGAAGGGTATTTCTCAATCAACCCTTGATGACTTTGGATCGCCATTTCCGTATCATCAAGGTGTTCCAGATAGATTAACCCAATACGGTACATTGCTTCTGCAGCCCAAGGCGAAACCGGATAGTCGTCAATCAGTTGGCGGTAAACTGCAATTGCTTGCTGATATTCTTGCAATCCCCGCTCATAGATAGTCCCTATCCGAAATTTACCATGAGCCGCCGTTGGCAAATCTGAAAATGCGCTAATTCGATCTTGCAGTTTCTGAATGGAGGCATATGACGATATCGAACTAAGTTGGTCCTGCGCTTTCTTGGCGTACTCGCTCTGCGGTACATCTGCAATCAGTTGCTGTGCCAGGTGTAGCGCCTTCACGTACTGTGACATGCGAATTAGCGCGTTAATTTTGTCCCATGCAACCCGAGGAAGTTCAACCTCAAGGAAATCAATCTTTGTTCGTAATGCCGTCTCAATTTGATCGTGACTTTGATTATGTCTGCCGATTTGCCCGAAGTAAGCAGGTTCAAGGGTTGGAAGGTAAACGTGCAGGAAGGTCCGGTAGGACTTGAGCGCCCGGCGGTAGTCGTTGGATTTTTCGTGACACACGCCCAACCAATAAAATGCAGCGTGAGTATTCCAGAAGTCAGGGTATTTCTCAATAAGCGATTCTAGAATAGATGCAGCTTCTTGATAGTGTCCTTGCTTTTCATTGATGCGCGCAATTTGGAAAAGTGCATCCGCAGCAAAACTGCTTGTTGGATAGATTGTGGGAACTTTGCGGTAGGCTGAGATGGCGAACTCGGGTTCATTCAGAACCACATGCCACAGATTTCCAACACGCCACTGCGCTTCGGGCGCATTCTTAGCGTCCGGATATTCCTTCAAAATAATTTCGTATTGCGCAATCGCTTTTTCGGGCTGATTTAGTTGGTAGTGGCTGCGATATACTTCTGCGATTTGGAATAAAGCTTCAACTGCAGAGGGTGTGCCGGAATATGAACGGACAATTTTGTGCTGTGTCTCCAACGTTTCAAGAGCAGTCTGAATATTGCGTATCTTTTGTAAGCCAGTTTTGTGTGCAAAATGGGTAGGCGGAAATTGATTTACGAGTGACTGGTAGGTACGAATTGCATTGTCACATTGCCCCATTCGGCAGTAGACATCGCCCTTCTTGATGTAGGCAAGAAACAGGTCTACTGCCGCTGGAGTCTTAGCCTTTTGTTGAATGACACGGTTGTAAGCGTTCAATGCCTCCGGATAATCACGGGTGTAGTTGTAATGGATTTCACCCAACTGATGGTAAATCCAACTGAGTTGGTCGGCATCTTTCGTTGAATCTGCCAGATCGCGCAACGTTTGTGTTGCTTGATTGTATTTGCCGGCATCAATCAAGGTGGATACATTAACGATCTGTGTTTCCGCAATCGAAAAGATAACATGGTTCAACAATAAAACGCTAACTATCAATAGTTGAATACGTCGTCTAGAATTCGCCCCCAGATGACAGATAAACCTAGTACGACATTCGTCGAAACAAATCCCTTTTTCCTTCAAACCTCTGCTCTCTTGGTGGTTTATGAGCCTTTTCATGTGGCAAATCTTCTTCAAACGTTACCGAAATCCTCTGATATTGCTAATTGTAATGTTCTCGTAAGATGTTCCTTGAGCCTGCTCATTCAACATGCGTTTTCTACCAGCCGTCTCCCATTCATCATTTCTCAGATGCATACTAACAAAAACATCCTGCAGACTCCGACGTATGCCCTGCGAGCGATACTGCTCCAGTTGCTCGTGTGAAGGCGAAACGTCAATTTTGACCACTGGCAATTTCGTTGATTGATCGCCATCGAACGAGACGATAGAAATCAACAGCACCACTACGAAAGCACAACCGGTTAACATTCCACGCCAAAGTTGACGTACGCCAGTGGCATGATAACCATCCAAGAAAAAGCGTTCCTTTTGCAGCAAGAATCTGGATGGAAGTAGTTGGCGCACACGTAGGAACAAGGTACCGCCGTCTGCTTGTTCATTTTCCGCCGCTAGACGTCTGTAGACTTCCATCTCTACATCTTTAAGTTCCCACGCAGTCGATGAGAATTCAGTCTCTGCCTTGTCCGTAAGTTTCAATACCTCTTTCAACGCTCCGATTTCTTTTCTACAATTCGCGCAATCACGCAGATGTGCGTCGAGTTCAGAAATCTGTGCGTCCTCAAGAAGATTGCACACATAGTCAATGTGAAGCGCTTCAAATTGCTTGCAGGTGGACATTAAAGGATACCTAGTTTCAGATTTCATTTCCTTCCCAAAGAGGTTGAAGCAGAACTTGCAATTTCTTCATTGCTCGGTGCAGATGGACTTTGACAGTGCCTTCCGCCATACCAAGAACCTCTGTAATTTCCTTGATTTGCATGCCTTCATATCGATTCAACATAAAGACTTCTTTTTGATTTGGCGAAAGTTGATCGACTGCGGCGCGGATTAAGCAATTGCGATCCTTTTCTTCCAACTGCCATGCCGGGTCACTTCCCAAATCGGAAGCTACAGGTTCTTCAATCGCCATCTCTTCGTCATCCAACGAAAAAGTCATCCTTCGTGATTTTGCGCGATGGTGGTCGATTGACAGATTATGAGCGATTCTGTAAAGCCATGTTGAAAATCGAGCTTGCGGCTGCCAAGAATCAAGCGCACGATAAGCCTTGAAAAAGACTTCAATTGTCAATTCTTCGGCGTCCTCGTAGCTTCTTACGGATCTCAGTAAGTAAGCATTGATTCTGTGCTTGTACCGCTTCATTAATTCATCAAATGCGTGATGACGGCCAGCCTGGAATTGTGCCACCAACATCTCATCTTCAACTATCGTGTCCATAAAGAACCCAATCCGACATTAGGATTACACGGAATTTCAAACGACAAATCGTCTCGTTAGTTTACAGATTTCGGGAAAGCCGACTCATTTTCATGCAAAGAACATATTTGATTCCGACTCCGTATTTACTTCAAATGGCAGGCTAATGAGACTCTTATACCATTTCTCTATATTTGCAGTGCATTAGTACGTCAATCAAATCTTACCAGTGCGGGGCAAGATGCCCCGCCTACGGGCTTGGTGTGCGGGATATGGTTGGAGTCGGTCTTTTCAAAATAGTATAATTGGGAAAATTATATGCACTATTATTCAAGCGAAATGGTATTAGTACACAAGGCGTGAACTATTTGTTCAAGATAGGAATTCTATGTTGCACCGCGGACGTAACCATGACAAATAATTGTCAGCATGATGCCGTAGCAAGTCAATTATTATCTCGAGCCTTAACAAGATTTCGCACGCGCGACGGATCCACCTCATTTGTAGTTATCCCTTCGCGTTTCAGCCATGTGCCAACAATGACGCCATCGGCACATTGTAATAGGCTGGCAATCGTGTCCGCTGAAACGCCGCTTCCTGCAAAGACGTATGCTTGAGGAACAGCGTCCTTTACCTGCCGGAAATGGTTGTAGCAAACCTGTTTACCTGTTCCCAATCCGGTCACAATTAGCGCGTCAGCGAGTCCGCGGTGGTGTGTGTCTTCCGCACTGGTCCCCAAATCGATGTTTGCAATCGGGGCAGCGTGTTTTACCTCGATGTCAGCGAATATTTTCACGTTGCTATTGAGCGTTGTGCGATAACGAAGCGTCTCATGCGCTTTTCCTTGTAGAATCCCCTGATCTGTAAGCATCCCTCCGGTATGGACATTGATACGGATAAAACTCAACTGAGTAACCGTAGCGATTGCCATTGCCGACTTTGCATCATTCCGAAGCACGTTAATTCCTATTGGTGTCTTCGGGAAGTGATCGCGAATCTCGTGCGCAATGATTGTCATTGATGCTACGGTGTGAGTTTCCACTCGATCCGGGAAAAAGGGCGCATCACCGTAGTTTTCAATGATGATCCCGTCAATGCCATTATTAATAAGAGCGCCTGCATCCGACAGCGCCCTAGAACGAATGTCTGTGAGTCCAACTGTCGATTTCGGGCTGCCGATTAAAGGAAGCAAATGCACGACGCCGATAATTGGCTTGGAGTGATTGAATAGCTTTTCAATTCCGTGCATGACATCAGACTAATTATCAAGGCTGGTTGCTTGGACTATACGTCTTCATTGTCTGGGCTAACGAAGAATCCAATATACGCCAATTCGCAATTCTTTTCTGCTCTGCTAACCATTTTTCCATTTGTTCACCAACCTGTTTGTCAATCAGCATCCTCTTAATTTCGTCCTTGACTTCAGTGTAGGCTTGACGGCGGCGTTTCTCTACACCGCGCGAATTTACGATAAGGAAGCCGCTCGGCGTGTGGATAGGGAAACTCCACCTATTCGTCTTCAATGCCGCAATTTCTTTTCCCAGTTTGGTAGTAATGTATAAAGTATCTACCCCCGTATCGGGTTCGATGTGCGCGGCGGCTTGCTCAAATTCCTGAATCTCCTCGATTGGCGTACCGTTTCTTAGATGTGAGTAAATCGCTTCGGCAGAACGTAAGGCTTGAGTCTCCTCTTGAAGAGAGGCGTCTAACCTTAAGGGAACGAGCACAAATTCGAATCGGACCTTTGCAGCCTCAGAAAATTCAGATTCGTGTAGTTCAAAATATTGCAATGATTCTTGATCAATCTTTTCCGCATCTATCCTGTTAATGAATTTGCGGAAAATCAAATCGTCAATTATCAGTCCTGCTCTCATCCAATCTTCCAGCTCGGCATATTCTAGTCCGCTTAGCTTCAATGTATCAGAGAAGACTAATTCGGACGGGTAAGAATCCTTGAGCCTTTTCATGTCGGCAGCAACTTCGCCTTCCCAACTTACCAGGAGAATTCCCCATCGTTCTGCTTCCTGTAACATAAGTGTTCGGTCAATGAGAATGTCTAAAATAGTTCGTTGGGCTTCGGTTGACGGATTTTTGAGTTCGTCGAGCAGCGGTGGTAATAATGAAACTAAGGGGTCAACGAAAGCACGGACAACCAACGAGCTCCGGAGTTCGGTCCATGTGATAGCTTGGCCATTGACAACAGCGACTACGTAGTCAATTCTTTCTTCATTGCCCACTGCAGACCGAGTTCCGGTTATAGAGAATACCCCGATTATTGAGAAAACTGTTAAGCCAAATGCATATCTCGCAAATGAGTGCCACAGCCAATCAATAGCAGTGTTGCCGCATTGTCCAAAGATAGAGTTCTGTTCCGATCTTGCAGGCATTTCTCTCCAGATTCCGATTCCTGCTGTTTTTTCCGAGGTTGACGGAGAATCACTGGCGTGAACGCCTCGAAATCTTGGGCATCGCACTATTAGACACTTGAAATAACATAATTCCGACCTTCAAATCTCAAAGGCAATTTTATCGACCGATTATGATGAGAAATTAGCGTTCAAACACAAATTCTTCTAGGGCTTTGGCGACGCCATCTTCGTCGTTTGATGCCGTCACATGGAATCCCATCTGTTTGAGTGCCGGGACGGCGTTCTCCATCACAACCCCTACACCGGCGAATTCTAACATCTCCAGGTCGTTGTAATTGTCTCCAATGGCAATTATCTCGGTCTGGTCTATGTTTCCGTTCTCAGCGAGAAAGCGAAGAGGTTCGCGTTTGCTTACATCTGGGTTAGTGAGTCCAATGAAAGCGCGTTGCCAATCCGTCGTGGTAACAACAATCGACTTAACTTCGCCATTCAGTCGCTCTTCAAATACCTCGGCAAGTTGATGCAGGTTGACCGTGGGGACGACACAGATGACTTCGATGACGTCATCCGGCAAATCCGTGGAAAGATTGTCGACTTCGCAAAGAAATCGATGGTTTTCCCGGAGGTAACCCTTTTCCCACGAGTCTAACTTGTCCCCGTAATCTTCGACCAGAATGGCTGCCTCGTCATCGACTCCGGCAAATACTACCGGACATAGCCCCATTTCTTTTGCAACTTCAACCACCTGTTGAGCGGTCTCGCGGGGAAGCAATCGATGATATAGCAACTCGCCATTAAGTTGTTTGAGAATTGCGCCATTATGCACCGCAAGCAGCATGTTTGGAAGTTCGAGTTGCAAAACTCGTTGTTTAGCCGTGAAGAATCGTCTTCCTGTAGCGACTAGAATAACTGCACCCTCTTCAGCAGCACGTTGAACTGATTTATAGGTTCTCTCGGAAACTCGTCCGCACGAGTTTAGAAGTGTTCCATCAATGTCTAGTGCGATAACTTTGTATCTTGTCATTAAAAGAGATGAAGGCTAGAGATTGAAGTTTTTTTAACTGTATCTGCTGTGAAACAGACGTAGAAAGCTAAACAAATGTTAGCACACGATTATGTTTCCATCCATAGAAATTTCTCACATAAGCGGTTTTGCACTTCCGGATACAAGTAGAGTATGAATCGATTCTGGGAACTAAAGTCCTCTTGGTTTGTGAGATTAACCATATGGAATCCGCAGTGTAATCAGTTGTATCTCCGTTTAGAAGTGACAGAACTCGGCAAACGGTTAGTCATATTTAGAGTTCAGACGGATTTTAAACGATGATGAAGTACGCTTGTAAACATGGCTTCCGATTTCGGTTAGAGCGTATCCAACCTTAAGAAAGTAGGAGTAGAACATGAAGAAGTTTATTATCACGGAGATTATTGTAATTGTGGTGCTCGTAGCCGGTTTCGTGATCGGTTACGGGATCGGCAAATCGACAAATTCGAACGCGGATTACAGTCGATATTACGAAAATGCCGATAAAACGTGGCAGAAAGCGCGAACAGAAGATACCCCGCCCGTGACCCTTGAAGATGACGATAAAGAACGCATCAGCAAAGTAAGGGCATTATATCGCCAAGTGTTTGAAAAATATCCCGACAGTCTTTGGGCTGATGATGCAATCTACCAACTTGCCACACGCATTGCAAGGACAGATGAAGAACAGTTTGCGCTATTTCGTCGTCTAATGAACAACTATCCCGACAGCGAATGGATGGATGATGCTTTACTTACAATTGCTGTTGCAAATTATAGAATTGGCGAAGAGGTTAAGGAAACAGAAGTATTGGAGTCTGCCGACACGTATTACGATCGGGCGTTGGTTCTCTTCAATCAGTTAGTTGAGGATTATCCCGGCAGCAAACTTGTGGATGAGGCACGGTTTAGGCGTGCGATGTGTTATTATGGAAAAGGTCAGCTCAATCGTACTCTGCAAGCGTTTGATGAATTGGCGGAGGACTTTAGGGACAACGATCTAATTCACAGCGTCATGTACTACACGGGCGTGGTTTATACCGAGCAAAGGAAGTTCCGAGATGCCCGCGTTGAATTTGAAAAGGTGGTCAATTCAGGGCATGAAGAATTGACTCCACTCGCCCAATTTGGAATCGGACAGACTTACTTTGCCGAAGGGAGATTCGATGAAGCGATTGAAAGCTATAATCGTTTGATCCAAGATGATCCAGATACGAAGGTAGCTCAAGACTCTCATTTTTATATTGGTTGGGCGTATCAAAAGATGGAGCAATACGATGAAGCGATCGACCAACTTGAAGCGGCGATTAACAAATATCCGGACAACGAGAACGCGTCTAATTCGCAGTTTTTTGTGGCTCAAATCCACTATACCAAGGGTGACGCGGAAGGAGCGATTGAAGCCTATAGGAGGGTTGCAACTAATACTACTTTCGATTACGATACGCGAAGACAAGCTCAATATTGGATTGGACACATATACGAAAAACGCGAAGAGACTAATCTCGCGATTGAGGCGTATCAACGCTTGGTCAAAGACTTTGCCGAACCTCACCAAAATCCAGCTCACCCATCGAACAAAATCAACGAAAACTACATTCAGACCCTCCAAACTAATGAGTTTTGATACAAATATCGTGGTGTATTGAATTACCTGCTACGTTATACCGCCGTCAATGGCAATGCCTGATTGAGGTCTGAGATAATATCCTCGGCATTCTCCAAGCCAACGGAAAGGCGAACCAAACCGTCAGTGATACCCGAGCGTCTCCGTGCTTCTGCGCTTATATGCAAATGTGTGGTTGAAGCGGGGTGACAGATTAGAGTGCGTACATCGCCTAGACTCACCGCCAGCGAGCATAGCCGAATGCTGTTTACAAGTTGTCTGCCGGCTTCTACGCCGCCTTTGAGTTCGAAGGCAACCATCCCACCGAAAGATTGCATCTGCCGTTTGGCAAGTTGATGCTGCGGATGGCTGGGCAGTCCCGGGTAGCCCACCCATTCGATTGCCGGATGACTCTGCAAGAAGGTTGCGACTTGATGGGCATTGTCACAGTGTCGCGCAAAACGCAATGGGAGCGTCGCAATGCCATGAAATGTAAGCCAGGCGTTAAATGGACTGATTACCCCACCGAAATTTCGTAACACCTGTGTCTTCGCGCGTTCGACGAATTCTGCCGAAGCCGCAATGACACCTGCGATTACTGTACCGTTTCCACTCAGATACTTAGTCATGCTATGAAGCACGATGTCTATTCCGAGGGCTATGGGCTGTTGTCCGCATGGTGAGGCAAACGTATTGTCAATAATTGTCGTGATTCTATGGCTCTGCGCGATTTCCGCGCAAGCACGGATGTCAACGAGCTTCAGCGTCGGATTAGCCGGACTTTCAATATAAATTGCTTTCGTGTTGGTGCGTATCGCCTGCTCAAATTCGTTTGTATCTGTTCCGTCTATAAAGGTTGTTTCAATCCCCATGCGAGACAAATCCTCATTGAGGAGGTTGTGTGAGGCCGAATAGAGCGAGTCCATCGCTACAATGTGATCTCCGCACTCCAGAAGTGTGAGTAGTGCCGTACTGATAGCAGCCATCCCCGACGCCGTTGCCAAGGCGTCCTCACTTCCTTCAAGCGCAGCAATCTTAGCCTCTAGCACCGATTGAGTGGGATTTCCCCAGCGGGTATAAACAGAATCGGAACCTTCATCGGTAAATCCAATTACACATTCATCTGCTGATGCAAATCGGAATGTGCTGTTTTGGTAGATTGGCGGAATTAACGGACCTGTCCTTGGAAGAGATTCCTCGCCAGCGTGTATAGCTTTCGTTGCATACCCGTAGCGACATGGTTTAGATGTCATCGTTGTCTCCTTTTCTGATGGAGGCGATTCTATATCTTCGTTGAATGTCCGATTATGGTATGATTTGCTCTGGATAATGTCAAACTGAATTATACAGCCCAGTCTCCGGAATCCCTTTCTTGATAGATTAGACATGCGACGCACCGGCAAATATCTTGGACACGCTCTTTGCTCGTTGATCTCCGTCACTGACCGCGTGCAATCGGGGCAAATCAAATCGGAGAGTACGTAGAATTGAAACACGATTCGCTTGACATCTCAAAGAGCTATCAGTTATGATTAAACAGCAATTCATACAGACACGGTTTGATTATGAGAAAAAATGATTCGTACCCCATCGCCAGTTTAGAGGGAATCCTTAACCGTCATGTGCGGATTAGTACCGTGAGATTTTTGTATTTATTCTACTGGTGCTACAGTGATGGGCTAGCGGCAACTTAACAAGTATCTTGAAGGTTTCTTACAATCATTCACCAATCGCCCATCATCGAATAACGCAGTCGATGATGGGCTTTTTTATTTGCGGGTCAATTGGTGTACATAGCGAGGAGTGGTCTAGTGGAGAATGTCTTTGAAACCTTGAAAGAGCGAGGATTCATACAACAATGTACCAACGCTGATGAAATCGCACGGCTTTTGTCGGGAGAGAAAATCACCTACTACGTAGGGTTTGATCCGACCGCGGACAGTTTCCACGCGGGGAGTCTTGTTCCCATTATGGCGATGGTGCATCTTCAACGAGCGGGACATACCCCAATTGCTATCATCGGCGGCGGTACCACGATGATAGGGGATCCCAGCGGTAAGACTACGATGCGCCAGATGATTTCGCGCGAAACGATTGAATCCAACGGGATGGAAATCCTATCCCAACTCAGGCGTTATCTCAATTTTAGCGATACAAGCGGCATATTCCTGAACAATGCAGAATGGCTGCTTCCACTTAGTTACATTGAATTTTTGCGTGACATTGGACGGCACTTCCGCGTCAATGAGATGATTAGGGCCGAAGCTTACCGACAGCGCCTCGAACGTGAAGAGGGGCTATCATTTATCGAAT
Source organism: Candidatus Poribacteria bacterium (assembly GCA_022827055.1). Classification (GTDB taxonomy): domain Bacteria; phylum Poribacteria; class WGA-4E; order WGA-4E; family JAJDTR01; genus JAJDTR01. The sequence goes on from JAJDTR010000024.1 coordinate 30,185, forward strand.
TCAACTACCAACTCCTTCAAGCCTATGACTTCCTTCATCTCTTTCGGCAGCATAACTGCGTACTCCAGCTTGGTGGTGACGATCAGTGGGGAAACATCTTGGCGGGCGTCGATCTGGTTCGTCGTGTTGAGGGAAAGACTGTACATGCGGTAACATTCCCACTTTTTACCACCGCCAGTGGGGAAAAAATGGGGAAAACGGCGGGAGGCGCGGTCTGGCTTGATGCCAACCGCACATCTCCGTATGAATTTTACCAACACTGGGTTAACATCAATGACCGTGATGTACAGCGGTTTCTGGCGTGTTTTACCCTTTTGCCTATGGATGAAGTTGTACGATTAGGGAAATTAAAGAGTGAATCGGTTCGAGAGGCAAAAGAGGTACTTGCCTATGAGGTTACCAAACTCGCTCACGGGGAAACTGAAGCCGAGAAAGCACGAAATGCTTCACGCGCCGCTTTTGGAGATGAGGGAGCTGACATGTCGGCGATTCCAACGACAACCATTGGCGTTGATAGGCTCGCCGGCGGAATCCTTATCGTAGATCTGTTCTGCGAAGTTGGCTTAGGTAGTTCCAAGAGTGCCGTTCGCCGCCTTATTCAGCAGGGAGGCGCGTACCTGAATGGAGAGCAGGTGAAGGAGACAGACACCATTGTAACAGAAGAACATCTTGATGAAGGTACCTTGTTACTTCGACATGGAAAAAAACAGTTTCACCGCATATCGATTGGATAAATGACTTGACATTTGTCAAGATATCTGTTACACTATAATTAACTTCGAGCAACTTGTTTTCAATAACCGATAATTATGTACTTTTCGCATCTACATACCAGCCCAGCAAATCTGCCCCACGACTCCAGTGATGTATATTACCGCAGTTTCTATGCGTGGGCGCTCTATGCATTCCTGTTGTATTTGCGCTCCGATGGTGGGCTGGTGGCGATTGTAAAGGCTTTATAGAATAATCCACACTAACTTGGTTTACAAAGCCCATCATTGACACGACAGTCGATGGTGGGCTTTTTTTGTATATGGAAATAAAGTTGAAAACCGTTGAGGAGATAGAAACTATGGTGATTATTATGGAACCTGGAGCATCGCAAGAGCAAATAGATCATGTTATCAAACGAATCGAATCCGCCGGAGTAAAAGCGCAGCCGTCTCTTGGTGAAGAACGTACCGTTATCGGAGTCATTGGCGATAAAACAAAACTTGGTGACATGCCCATTGAATCGATGTCGGGGGTCGAGCGCACCATGCCGATAAGTGCGCCTTTCAAGTTGGCGAGTCGTCAGTTTCGGGGTGAGCCAACGACTGTCGAAGCCAATGGAACGAAAATTGGCGGCAAAAAGCTCATCGTGATGGCGGGACCGTGCGCGGTTGAGAATAACGAGCAGATTATCACGATTGCAAAAGAAATTGCGAAATCGGGCGCGACCTTCATTCGAGGCGGCGCATTCAAACCACGCACAGGCCCCTACAATTTTCAAGGCCATGGGGAACCTGCTCTGAGGATGCTGGCGGAGGCGAGGCGGGTTACAGGGCTCGGAATTATCACTGAAGTTATGACGCCACACGACGTTGAACTCGTTGGAAGGTACACAGATATCTTTCAACTTGGAACACGGAATATGCAGAACTTCTATCTTCTGCGCGAGGTTGGCAGATCAGGCAAGCCGGTTGTTCTGAAGCGTGGATTGGCGGCGACTATTGAAGAATGGTTACTCGCGGCAGAATATATACTTGCCGAAGGTAACCCAAACGTGATTCTGTGCGAACGCGGAATTCGTACCTTTGAGACGCACACGCGGAACACGCTTGACCTGAACGCCGTACCTGTAATTAAGGAGTTGAGCCATCTACCAATCGTTGTAGACCCAAGTCATGGAACAGGTATCCGAAGTCTTGTTTCACCAATGTCGAAAGCGGCAATTGCCGCCGGCGCGGATGGACTACTTCTTGAAGTCCATCATGACCCAGACAATTCCATGACCGGCGACGGTGTCCAATCGCTCTTTCCCGCTCAATTCGATCAACTCATGATTGACCTCAAATCAATCGCCGGCGCGATAGGTCGGGAGGTATAAAAATGGAGCTCGGTACCAACTCAAGGCGGATTTGAATCCACGAAGGAGGTGATGTAGATGGGGTTGAAGACGACCGAAGAATCGGATTTGCGCGACGCTGAACACAATCCCACGTCCTTGAAACAGCGGGCCGAAATTGAGACAACTACCGTAAAGGAGAAAGACACAATGTCTGAGCAAGTTTACATTTTTGATACAACCCTTCGTGATGCCGAGCAGACCCCTGGCGCCGCATTAAATCTTGAAGAGAAGTTAGAAATTGCCCATCATCTGGCAAAGATGAATGTTGATATAATTGAAGCGGGCTTTCCAGTATCCTCTCCCGGTGACTTTGATGCAGTAGAACGCATCGCGAACGAAGTCCAAGGTCCAGAAATATGCGCGCTTTCACGAGTCGTTGAGAAGGATATTACTGCGGCATGGGGGGCAATAAAGGACGCCAAGAAACCCCGAATCCATACCTTCGTTGGCACGTCGGATATTCACGTCGCAGGAATTACTCGCTCTGATCGCGAGACCATTCTAAAGCGAACTGTTGATGCCGTGACTTATGCAAAGAGCCTGTGTGAGACCGTTGAATTTTCACCGATGGACGCCGCACGTACGGAACCTGGTTATCTATTCAAAGTGATTGAGGAAGCAATAGACGCCGGGGCAACCATCATCAATATTCCCGACACCGTGGGGTACGCCATGCCGTTCGAGTTCGGGAAGTTGATAGCAGAGATATTCGACAGTGTAGCGAATATCGGTGACACGGTCATTAGCGTCCACTGCCACAATGATCTTGGGCTTGCCGTCGCGAACAGTTTGGAAGCAATCAAGAAAGGAGCACGTCAGGTCGAATGTACCGTTAACGGACTTGGGGAGCGGGCGGGCAATACTTCGTTGGAAGAGATTGCGATGGCAATTCGAACACGCAGCGACTTTTTCGATGGGTACTACACCGGCATCGAACCAAAGGAGATTGTGCCGATAAGCCGTCGAGTGAGTCGCACTATGGGGATTCCCGTTCAACCAAACAAAGCAATCGTCGGCGCGAACGCCTTCGCACATAGCTCGGGTATCCATCAAGACGGCGTCATAAAGCAGCGGGACACTTTTGAGATAATAGATCCCGAAGATGTGGGCTGGCAAGAAAGCCAAATCATCCTCAGCCCACGATCCGGTCGGAACGCGCTGAGACACCGCTTGAGTGTCCTTGGTTACAGTCCGACACAAGAAAAACTCGACAAAATCTATGAACGCTTTCTTGAAGTCGCAGACAAGAAAAAGGCGGTCCACGACGCCGATCTTGAGGCAATCATGCGCGACGAGGTCCGTTCAGTGCCCGAGACTTTCCATCTCGAGTATATCCAAGTCGTGTGCGGAACGAAGATCTCGCCCACAACTACCGTGGGGTTACGAGCGGAGGAGGGGATTATTGAGGAAGCATCAACGGGCGATGGACCGGTCGACGCAGCCTATAAAGCGATCGATCGCGTCGCTAAAATCCCTCTTGTTCTTGCAGATTACAGTATTAGGTCGGTGACGGAAGGGAAGGATGCTATTGGAGAGGTTACAATCAGGGTACAGGACAATCAACATTCAATTGTCGGTTACGGCGCAAGTACGGACATCATTGAAGCTAGCGCGAAAGCATACGTTGACGCGATTAACAAAGTCGTCCATTTGCGCCAGGAAGTGTAGCGTCTAGAATCTAAAGAAAGGTAATATCATTAGGAAGGGTGGGGAAATGGAAGGAGGGCTCACAGCCCTTCCTCTTTTCCTTTTGAAGGCTGCGCTTAATTTTCAAATGCATCCGCGTTGCATCTTTTATTTAACCTGATGGAGGCGCGGAAACATGTGAATCCTCTCTTTCTACTTCAACGTCTTCAGCAACGCTGACCTCCGGTAATGTCCTAACCTCTGCTGAACCAATCTCCTTGTGAAGTTGAGTTTGAGCGAGTTGCTGATGCTTTAACGTCTCCGTATCAGTGAAAGGATCGTAACTCTTAACAAAGCGTCCGTCTCGAAATAAAACGACCTCACTGTTTTCCTCGCTGACAATGATCGCCGCCAAAACCTCGTCCAATGATGACGCATAGATGCCCGCATTACGCTTAGCACTTCCCTTATGCAATGCCTCCACTCTTTCGTACACTCGATGTGTTCGAACTCCTTCAATCATTGTGCACGATCGGAATGCATAACCCTGTAAGTTAATTAGCAAGGCGCCATCTCGTTCTTCATAGCCGGTAACCTCCCCGCCCTTATCCTCTATCGCAACTTTCTCACCCATATAGTCAAGAACTTCATCAATATTGGAAGAGAAGATATGGGGTACTCCGTCAATTTCACTGTATTTTTCTTGAGTGAGGTATTCTGTCTGACCGTCGTGGAATTCCGAGAAATTGTCACTCACTATGTTACGCTGGTCAACGAGCAGCAGGAACAAACCGCGGTTATTTTTCATCTCTTTGTTTGACACGGCGAACTTCTTTGCGATCGAGTAAAGTTTTCTTAGGTACAACTCAATAAGATCTGTTCTATCTGCCCAAAGCGCCTTGACTTGAGTAGGACTAAGTCCCAATTTCTGAATTTCTTTTTCTATTCCCTCTTCAATTTGGGTTTCTACATCGTCTTTAAACTTTTGAAATCTTGCTTGAAGAGATTCGTAATCTTGTGCTTGATGCCGCAGTTTTTTCAGTCGTGCATCAAGATCCACCCGCTCTCTCCGGTACTCCTCATTCAGGTCCTCTTTCTCTTTCTCCAAGAGTTTGGCATTCATCTCAAATTGCCTGCACTGTTGCCGAAGGTGTCTTGATGCGTCAAGCAATTGTTGGTACTGTTTTCGCCTCAAGAACTTGAAGAAGAACATGCGTTTACTCCCTTAAAACGCAAGAGAAATCGGGAAACATGGCTGTCCGCACAAATCTCTATAATGCGCTATGGGTCACTCCCCGCTTTTTTCTTCCAAGAAATTTCCTCGCGGTATATCCGCCGGAGATTAACACAACTACCAGAAGAACAATGATTGCTCCGTTGATAATATAATGAGTAAAATTTAACTCTCGCAATCGTTTCGACGCTAGGTCGTATTCCACCGTCCCTTTATTTGCTTGCAACTTAACTCGGTTCCAATAGACTTTGGAAGACTCTTTATCTCCAAACCTATCCGACAATTGCGCCGTAGCCACTATGTAAGCAATATTTTCTATGTCCATACTGTCAACGGCAGCTGAGAACGATTTGAAGAGGAGCACGGTCAACTCCGGAGATAGCGGCGGAATTTCAGTCGTAATTTCGATCCCGTTTTGAAACGCGGCAATCGCGCCTTCATTATCACTTTTATTGAATCGTTCTTCAGCGACCTCAAACCACGTTTTTTCAGCAAGCGTCAGATTGCGTTCAATCGCATCGTGTCCTTCAAAGGTAAAAGTGGTTTTAGCGTGGAAAATCTCTGCTGCCTCTGCCTTTAGAGCGTAAGTTTTTCCAACCGAAAGTAAATCATCAATGTTCCAATCCTCAAAGCGATAATTTCCCTCCAAGCCAATTGTCTGTTTGTAATTCGTATCCTCAATCCACACGGTTATCTGTTCCAGGACCTTACCCTCGGGAAGATTAACTTTTCCATACACCGTAATCGGTTTGAGTGCCCAAGAGACTTCAACAGCTTCACCTTGGCTCATGCCAACCTTAGTAGAACGCATCGGCGGCGCAAAATAGCCCGGCATCTTAACCTGAATTTCGTAGTCTCCCCTCTTTAGGTTATCAATCACGCGCTGGGGCGTCGCGCCTATAACTTCGCCATTAAGATATGTTGATGCTCCCGCCGGATCGGTAATGATTTTGAGCATGGGAGAGAGTTTGAGAATGGGGGCATCCACATTGCCGGTTGGTACGACAATGCTATCTTGCGGGGGTGCATTCGTCACAAGATGCTCGTGGAGTTCTCCAAGAGTAACCTTGCGATTATCGTCTAAATCACTTGCGTCAGTGTTGAGTGCCGACAACACCCTATTGAGCAGGGAATCTTCGTTCTTTTTGGTAGCCCTAATCGACACGAGTGCTGCCGCACCAAGCAGTTCGCGGTTAGCAAGATACGCATAGATGTTCCGATCATTGGTGTAACTATCAAAAAGAACGGTCACATCTTTAGCGCCAGCTTCTTGGAACCAACGGTTCAGTTGGCGATCTTCCACGGCATTTGCTAAATTTGTTGATTCGGCGCCGTGGGTTAACAAGAATATCGAGTTTGTTCTAGGTGGTTTGGTCACCCCTCCACGATAGAAAAAGATGAACCGCTCTGCACGCTGCATACGAGATGTAACTTTCCGAATTGTTTCGTTAATCCGCGACTTAGTGCATTGCTCCGCCTTGATATGCTGTATCCGATTCGAAGGTACGTTTCCACGAGTGACCAATAGGTTGGCGAATGCTTCGAAATCCGCATGTGAACGGTCATCAGGATTGACGTCCACGAGCAGCCACCAGACGGTCATATCTGTAGGTTGGGCAAAAGTCGGTAAAACGCCGACCGACAAGTATCCACTCAAAACTACGATGAACAAAAGCTCACGTTTCATCATTCACTCCAGTGCGGCGGGCCTCGCCGGTTACCTTCACTGCATCATTTTGACTTCATCATCTTCAACCGTAACCTCATACGTTTCGACTTTCAGTCGTGTATCAGTACGACATGCCCCTGTCTTCGTGTCGTACGCATAACCGTGAACCGGACACGTGACTACCCCATTTCTAACTCTGCCTCTTCCGAGCGATCCCATTGCATGGGCGCAGGTATTGCTCAAAGCACAGAAATCTCCATTATCGTTAAAGACCGCAATTCGGCGTCCTTTGAACGTGAACGCTTTACCACGCCCCGGACGAATATCGGAGGTTTTGGCGACCGATACATAATTTGGCATTGATGTTTCTTCCTTTGTGAAGCGTTGCCAACACTGATGATTACTCGCGTTAAGCATAACAAACATAGCGTGTTTTCGTCAAGTTAAAAGCAAGCCATTGCCAGCGCCTGTCACATTTGAATGTGTGTGAATTCTGTTAGTGTCGGCAGTGATGCCTAGCGGAGATTCGAGACGAAAGCACCGCAATACAATAGATGAGATTGGATGCGTTCATCATCCTGAAGGTACCATCCTTTTCCTTGCTTAACACTGCGAATTGTGGCACAATACCACCCGGATTCTGTCTTGCTGCTACTTGTGTGCCGAAGCAGCAGCGGGCTGAATCTCGGTTATGCAACTCGTGTGCTAATACATAAAAATCTTGAATCTGCAATCTTGAGTATAAAGAACCGGAGATATTGAAATGAGAAAGGGATTTTGTCTAGTTATTGGAATTTTGTTCGGATTCGCTGCCGGTGTTTACGCGGATATTGAGCGTTGGTCACCGCTTGGCCCGATATACGGCGGTGTTGTCAGGGCTATGGTGTCAAACGGTCTTCATGTCTATGCCGGCACACGGGGAGACGGGGTTTTCCGGCGGGAAATAGCCTGCGCGGACTGGAAACAGATCGGTTTGCGGAACTTAACTGTTAATGCGTTGGCAATTCACCGGCAAGTTCCGGGTACAGTCTTTGCCGGCTTGCAGTCAAACGGATTGCAAATCAGTCGTAACGGTGGACTGACATGGGTAGAGACGAATCGATTCACTCAAGACAGTATCCTCGACATTGAGTGGCATCCCAAATCCCCTGATTTGATATGTCTAGTAGGATACTTGAGTGGGATTGCAATCAGCCGCGATCGAGGACTGACGTGGGAATCGAGGAATAGCGGTCTTGAAAACGCCGCTGTAGTTCGCTCTATCGAGTTCCATCCCGAAGATGAAAATATCATGTTCGCGGCGACATCGGGAGGGGGTGTGTTCAAGAGTCAGGACGGGGGTGCAAGTTGGGAGCCGGCCAATACCGGACTTACCTCAAAGAATGTTTATTGTCTGGCGTATCAACCGCTGACAGATATATGGTACGCAGGAACATACGGACACGGCGTTTTTCATAGCCTTGATATGGGTGAAAATTGGAAGCCAATGAGTTCCGGAATACCTAATTCATACCCATACAGTTACATCCAAGTCATTGAGGTAGATCCGCAAAACTCGGATCTCGTATACGCAGGTTCGCGCGAAGGATTTTTCATTAGCCGTGACCGCGGCGATACTTGGGAAAGCGAAGACGCACTCTTACCGTTTGATGTTCGTACGATTGAACCGTTGGCTACGGGGCTTTTGGTAGGCACATGGGCTGCCGGCGTGTTTCAAAAAACGGTATCTGACGCGTGGGTGCTGTGGAATGAGGGATTGACCAATGTTAACATCAGCGGTTTCGTCATAAACCCCGCAGATCAGAGCATGATGGTTGCAACCACTTGGGGGGCAGGGTTATATGTCACAAGTGACGGGGGAAAAAGCTGGCACCTGTCAGATTCAGGAATAACCAACAAGATGACCATTGACACGGTTATCTCACCAGGCAACCCGACTCGGATTTATACGACCTCGGACGGCAAGGGAATTTTTCTGAGTGAGAATTCCGGAAGGACGTGGCGACCCATTAATAAGGGGTTAAATGCCGGAATTGTCACTAGCATATTGCTCGATCCGGTACACCCGAACCGAATATATGCAGGAACTGAATATCGCGGCGTTTATCGTAGCGATGACGCTGGAGAAACTTGGCAACAGACTGGATTGGATCGCTATGCGATTTGGGAAATAGCTGTTAACCCCCAGAATCCTGATATTATTTATGTCGGAACTTGGGGAATAACGGCGTATGCTTTTGAGGGACTTGCCGTTCTACGCACGCTTGACGGAGGAGCGACGTGGGAAATAGTGCTTGAGTTGGAGGACGCCGCACTAGCTCTGGCAATCGATCCAAGATGCCCGGATTGTATTTATGTAGGCACACATGGCAGCGGAATGTTCAAAAGTTTGGATGGCGGCGAGACATGGCAGCAGATTAATCAAGGCCTTCATGAACTGAAGATTTGGGATCTGGTGATTGCCCCATGGGATCCAAATTATCTCTATGTTGCAACTGGCGGCGGCGGTATCTACTACTCCGCCAATTCAGGCGATCATTGGGTTGAAATGAACAACGGTCTCGAAAATCTAAATTTCTCCGCAATCGGTCTGATCTCTGGCCAGATGAATCAACTAATAGCTGCCGGTACCTCAGGTTTTTACTCCTATACATTTTCTTCACCAGGCTCCGAAACTACCTCCGAACCGACCGAAGTAGTTGAGCCGATAGTCGAAAGAACAGAGGTATTTGCCAACTTTCCGAATCCCTTCAAATCCGAAACGTGGATACCTTATCAGCTTATGGACGGCGCAGATGTAAAAATTTCAATTTACGGTGTTGATGGTCACCACTTACGGACACTACGGGCGGACGCTCAAGACCGTGGCGAATACACCACACGCGATTTAGCCGTGTATTGGGACGGCGAAAACGATAGGGGAGAACCGGTCGCCAACGGGACTTATTTTTACCATTTTCAGGCGGGCGATTATAGGGCATCAAAGAAAATGGTGATTATGAGGTAATATTACGTTGGCGTTTGTGCGGGCCGCAATGAAAATGTTTTGAATTCGCGCTGTAAGTAAAGTCAATCTGAAAAAAGGCCTTGATGAGCATAAATTCAAGACCACTATTTTCTGCGTCCGCACCGTCTGTTACGTTTCATTGCGTAGATAAGTAAGGGATTTATAAGGGGTACGGTATTCTTGCGATTCCAATTGCCATTATCCAAAATCCCGCATCGCGACAGATCTTCCAGAGCCGTTCGCGTGGTCACTTACTTGTCTTTTCTAAGGTGAATTTGATTTACTGACCACAGCAGCACCGTGCCATCATTACTCGCACTCGCGAGTACACTTCCATTCGGGCTGAACGCCACGCTTGTAACATAACCGCGATGCCCTGTGAGGGTCCTTTTGGGATTCGCTGATAAGGCATCCCACAGGCGGACGGTATTGTCAAATCCGCCATGTGCTTCAGAATTCCCACCTCCACTGGCAAGCATGGTGCCGTCGGGGCTGAAAGTGACGGTCGAAACCTCATCCGTATGCCCCGCGATTAGGCTCAACTCTTGGCAGGTCTCCGCATCGTACAGCCAAATGCCACTCGTACAAGCAACTGCAAGCCTCGACCCGTCTGGCGAATACGCGATATTGCCGGAAATCGACCCCTTGCCGAGGCGTGCTATAGCGCCACTGGGCAAGCCCCATTGCGTATAATCTTGAGCGGAGGCACTCTGTAGGAATAGAATAGTGATGAACCGTAGGATGTAGTTCGGAAGCCGCGCACTTCTCACCTTGATATCCTCCTTTATTTGGCTGTACGCCCCTAACCAAAACTCAAGTCGGCTAGCGCAAAAAGGGGGATTTGTGATATTCGGAAAAGCGATTAGAAACATCACCGATAGCGGAAGTATAGTCTATCGAAACCCTCAACAACCTTCAATAGATTTCGCTCCGCAGTCAAGAGAATCGTCCCTACTATTTGCCGTTTATGCGTTGGACAATCTCTGATGTTTTCCCTAATTTTTGAATTACGCCGAAGGAATTCTCTCGCCACATATCCAACTGAAAACGGGTCGCACAGTCGCGCGAATTAATTTACAAAAGTTACGACTGTTTTAGCCGCAGAACACCCAAAAAAATCTAGGTGTGTCCGCTATGGGCGCTTCCAGGAAATTTCATGCAAACCTGTCTTTTCTGTGGTATACTAGAATATCCTCAAATTCCGAAGGTGACCAAATACCGATAGCGGATTCAGTACAGCGCTCAAGTATTGACTTTCTCAGAACGGAATGTTCTCGCGAATGAAGACTTGGCGGCCATTCAGAGGGAATAGCTAACGACTGACGTCAATTTGCGTATGCAACTTCACATCCTAGTTAGTGGTCGGGTCCAGGGTGTCGGTTTCCGTGAATTTGTACGACGAAGTGCAGAAAGATTCGGGGTTTGCGGCTATGCCAAGAACCTTGTCAGCGGTGACGTTGAGGTCGTCGCCGATGGAAACAAGTTAGCGCTGGATGAGTTTCTTGTTCTATTAGAGACGGGACCTCCCGCAGGTAGAGTTGACCGTGTCCGGATTGCTGAGCACCAGTGCGGTGACGAATACACGAGATTCGATATTCGCTTCTAGGTTTATGGGCTAAGTCCTCTTGTTGTTGGGCTCACTCTCCATTTCTTGCATGTAGAGCATCATGCATCTCGCACTAAAGCTGGCCGAGAAAGTCGGAGTCATTCGCGCCTTATGCCAACAACTGTTAAAATTACCGGGATACTTCTTGCCGCAGGGCTATCTACCCGAATGGGGGAACCAAAACAACTACTTCCCTTCGGAAACAGTACCATTATCGAAACCATAATCGATAATATGCTCGGGTCCAAGTTGGATGAAGTCATCGTCGTAATCGGCCACGAATCGGAGAGGGTGAACGGTAGAATCCGAAATAAGCCGATCAAGGTTGTATTCAACCCCAACTATAAACAGGGGATGCTTACATCCGCCCAGTGTGGGGTTCAAGCGCTATCTGAACGCGCAGATGCGTTTGCGTTGATGCTTGTCGATCAGCCGTTTATCACCTCGGACCTCATCAATCGCGTCGTTGATTCCTATAAAGACTCGGATAAAGAAATTGCGCTGCCAAGTCATAATTATCGTCGCGGACATCCTGCCATATTCAATCGGCGCTACGCATCTCACATCCTCTCTCTCGACGCGGAGAGCGGTGGCATTAGATCGCTTTTCAAAAAAAATGCTGACTTTATCCATTATGTCATCGTTGATACAGACCGTGTCCTGAAAGACATTGATTATCGTAAGGATTACGAGGAAGCGCTTCAGAGCGAAAGAATGATACGACAGATACAATAACTTCGCTGGCGAGTCACATACGAAATTTATCGGACCAAACTCTAGGTCAAGTATCGATGTTCGAATCTATTGAAAAAGTTCAAGATGCGTGTGCTCGGGGAGAATACATAACCGACCGAGCGTTAGCGACGACTATCTACTTAGCTCACAACTTAAACAAACCAATTTTTCTTGAGGGTGAACCGGGGGTTGGCAAAACAGAGGTCGCGAAAGTCCTAGCGAACATAACAGGTGGCAAGTTAATCCGTCTGCAGTGCTATGAAGGTCTCGACACGAACAGCGCATTGTACGAATGGAACTATACCAAGCAGATTCTACAGTTGCGAATTGACGAAGCACAAGGGGTTGACAAAGACCAAATTGGCGCCAACCTATTCAGTGAAACATTTCTCTTAAAGCGTCCGCTGCTAGAAGCAATTCAGAGCGATGGCGGTGCGCCTCCGGTGTTACTCATTGACGAGGTAGATCGGAGCGACAGTGAGTTTGAGGCGTTCCTGCTTGAAATTCTTTCCGATTTCCAAATCACGATACCGGAGATTGGCACGATTCGCGCGAAGCACATTCCATACGTTGTGTTAACTTCAAATCGAACGCGCGAGGTCCACGAAGCCCTTAAACGGCGCTGCCTCTATCAGTGGATTGATTACCCGTCTCTCCAAAAGGAATTATCAATTGTGAAAACCAAACTCCCGCATATCAACAATCACCTTGCGAGACAGTTGTGCAACATGATGCAGATTTGGCGGGAAGGGGACTACTATAAGAAACCGGGGGTAGCTGAAACTCTAGATTGGGGGCTGGCGCTCATTGCACTGGGGAAAGACGCACTAGATCCTGACATTGTTGATGAAACGCTGGGTTGCCTCTTCAAATATCAAGATGACGTTCAACGAGCGCAAGGAGCAGACCTGCATGAGTTCATCGCTCGGGCGAAACGCTTGTCGGATTCGTCCCCCGATGAGGAATCAGAAAAGGCAGATTGGGTCTATTCAGACGGGTAATTTCATGAGACAACGGACACTGCTTCAGGAAATCACTGCCTTCTGCCACCTGCTGAAGCAGATGGATATCAATGTTACGACGACGAATCAGATTAGTTTCTGTCGGAGTTTGGAAATCATCAACATTGCCCACCGTGACGAATTTTACCATACTGCTAGAACGAACCTGATAGCAAATGAGTCGGACCGTGAAACATTCGATCTGGCATTTGGCTTGTTCTGGAAATTCCCTCGTCCAACTCCTCACCCGTTAGAGCGTGATGAAGATGACACCGGTGCGCCATCGGCTGACGAATCCTCACTCCAGGAACTCACTGATATGGTGCAGGACGACGGGGGAGATTTTACTGTCAATGAGTGGCTAGAATTGAACAGCGAAGAAAACGATGAACAGGAAGCCGGAGACACGATTGCCTATAGTCCCGATGATGTGCTGACGCAGAAGGATTTCAGTAAGCTTTCACCCGAGGAGATTGAAAAGGCACGCGAAGCCATCGCAAAATTTGCGGCGTTGCTTGCCACAAAACTGAGTCGGCGCAAGGAATTGGCGGTCAAGGGTAAAACCATTGACTTCAGAAGAAGCTGGCGTAAAAATATCGCCTATGGCGGTGAACCGCTAACCCTTGTCCACAAACGTCGCAAGATAAAGAAAAATAAAATTCTCTTACTCTGCGATGTCAGTGGGTCAATGGATTGTTACTCGAAATTCCTCATTCAATTCATCTATGGTATGCAACAAGAGATTAACGAAATTGAAGTCGCGGTGTTTAGCACCCGTTTGACGAACATCACCGGACTCCTTCGCCGAAAGGGTGTCGAAGAGGGGCTCCGAGAGATGGCAGAGGTCGTGCCCGATTGGTCGGGTGGAACGAAAATCGGTGAAAGTATTATTGGATTTTACCGTGAATTTGCGCGATCCTTTACAGCCAACCGATCCATTGTCATTCTGATTAGTGATGGCTGGGATCAAGGCGATGCAGATGTGTTACAGCGATCAATGGAAATGCTAAATCGACACGCATACAAGTTAATATGGCTCAACCCGTTACTAGGTAGTAGCGGATATCAACCTGTTTGCCGAGGGATTCGTACCGCTTTGCCGTATGTAGATTATTTTCTACCCGCTCACAATTTGGAAAGTCTAGTGAAGTTGACGAAAGTTTTGGTGCCAATCTGGTCTCGTTAGAGCACCTGCTTGTGTTGAAACGAACCCGGAATCAATGTACTCTCAAAGTTTCAGATATCTCTTTGCCTATTGTCCATTACTCACCACCCAAACGTCGCATATCTGCTAATGTTCGGTTGTTTCATCGATCCTGCCTGCAGAAAGCCTTCGCAAATCACTTTTTCTCTTGGTTCAGTAACCCTGGACTTTGCACTCCAAGCACTACGATGTCTAATACCATCTCAACAAATTTAGGGAAAAATGTGTGAAACTCATGGGACGTGATAGGAATTTTATAATTCTGAGCAAAGAGTAGTTTACTCTCTTCAGGAAGGACTCTGCGGGTGACAACTGTGTTCTTCCCATTCTATAAACGTCAAATTTACCGCTTCGTGCGGGAAGGTTCATGATGGGAAGGAATAAGCCGTAACTTCATGAAGCTAGTGATGACCCTAGTTAGGAGCATTTTTCTCGATTGGAATGAAAAGTGTCCAGGCAGTATGACATTTCGTCCGAAGGCTGTACAACGGTTTTCATACACTTCTTGAACAGAATTCGGTTGATTTATCCATTTGGGAGGTTCGATTGGGGTGTTCGCGAAACCGTCTTTAATCCGGCGGATCAGCAACTTAATCCGTAAACGCGTAAATGCTTGGCTTCCGACATGTCACGGAAAGATTGTTCCAAATCTACTGCGATTTCAATATCATAATGTTGCAGTCGGTCGAAGACGCGCATTGATGGAAACCTTATAACTCTTCCCATTCAGTCGCTTGATCGTTGCTACAAACGCCCCGATTTTGTAACTCATGGATTTCGAATCAGTAGAAAAACTCGGTGTAAAATACCACTATGGTGTTCTGATTCTGTTGATAGGATTACCAGTGGCATGGCTTCCTAATCGCAATATCTAAGCAACCTAATGACTCCTGAGGGGTTTTTACATGGCAGAGACAATCTAATACGATTTCAAAATCTGGTTCTTTAAAGTTAAGTGCGGAAAATCAAATTGACTTGGAACTTGTACCGTTGAGCACTCAAATCCGCGTGGTTCGGTCGTTGAGAATAACGAGGGATTCCAATCGCTCGTGCTATCCACTCGCTTGATCGTTGTTCCCTATGAAAGCCTGTGTCGCAGAATCATATTATTGCCGAAATCATCATTTTTCGCGTGCTGAGTAAGTCCGGCATTTCTGTTACCATCTTGTTGCAATCAATTTGAATTTGTGGGGCAACGCGCCTTCCTTTGACATGTTCCAAGCACACACTTCACTCGAAGAGCACAAATCCGAATGTGACAGCCGATTCGAGTCGCACAATGAATTGCGCGACTTCATACCCCGGTTCCTGTAACTGATGAATTACGAATTGGTATAAGGAGTAGACAACATGTGTAGGAATCAATCTAGGGGTCCATTGTTGGGGACAATACTTATTTGTCTAATCCTTTCTCCTGGAGAGCGTGTGGTTGGTTCGACTCTATTCGAGACTATTGAACGTGCAGAATCATATATCCATGCTGCTCAAAACGATGATGGCGGTTGGCCTCTCATACTGGGTGGAGAGAGTGATGTTGAAATCACCTCTTTTGCCATGCAAGCCCTAATGTTTAAGGGTTGGGGCACAGGTTCAACCGTTATTCGTCGAGGTGTGAAGTATCTGACGCGCCATCAAGAGCAAGACGGAAGCTGGAACGGTAACACGGCGCATACAATCTTTGCTTTAGTGACGCTCGCTCAGGCGGAGACGGATGATTCAGAGGCGAGATTCGCGGGATTGAAATGGATCAGGGACGCACAGAACGAGAATGGGAGTTGGGCTAGAGAAATGCATAAACCCGGAAATCCATTAAACACCGCCGCCGTGCTAGCTGGACTAAAACGAATGGGTTTCAGGGCAAACTTTTCGCCCGTCTCAAGAGGCGCTGATTGGCTCGCGGAGCAAATCAATGTCGATGGCGGTTGGTCCTTGAAGCGCGGCGGTCGCTCAGATGTACTTGTCACATCTTGGGTATTGCAAGGGTTGGCGCCTGTCTATGACATTGATGCCCAAATAGTGTGGCTGAAACAGATGCAAAATGAGGATGGCGGTTTTGGCAGGACGAAGGGAGAGAAGAGCGATCCCGAAATTTCAGCCTATGCCGTGATGGCACTTGCCGCCGGAAAAGATCCGCTGAATACTGACCGTGTTACACTTGGATATCTGACAACCGTTCAGCAGGAGGACGGCGGCTTTATCAGTGATACACCCATTGAACTGCAAGAACCCGTGTCAAACCTACAATCTACTTGCTTTGCGCTCATCGCAATGTATGCGAGAAACCTAGAGGAAGACTTAGAAGATTGAGGTTATTGGTTTCAGATTTTCTCATCCCATTGGAACTTCTCCACTAGGTTTGGCTTACAAAATCCCACCTGTGTAACCCCCCCCCCCGCGTGTCAGTTCGTGGAACATCATTTTTGAAAGTTGCTCGACCTAGCTTGGTGCGAGGTGGCAACTTTTCGTAAAAGTGCCGATAACCTAACTAATCAGCAAGAAAGAGGCTGTTTGGAAAGTAATGCGGCAAGAACAAATCCTATCCCAATCTCCTCAATTTACGTGACTTTCCAATTAATAAGCTGAAGATACGAAACGACTCGGGGAATCGTGATGCGGGGAAGCAAGTTGGACGGGAAAAGTAACCCACCGAACAGACACTGGACTCTTCCGCTGCGCAGTCTAGACTCAGGCGATAAGGGCCCCAAGTCGACCCGTGATTCATTTCCTGAGAAGGTCAATTAGTCTGCTGAGTAAACTGAGCGACAGTTTAGCCATCCGTGCGCTCAGCTACTATCTTGGATTTTGATTCTAATGTAGATTATGAATGGGGATTCGGTTTCAAGAGGTAGATTGAAGTGAAGAAATGGTTCGAGAATTAAGTTTATGGCATTATGCCACTTATCATCCGCATAATAGAGCTTGTGTAATCTCGAATTTTCACATACTAGATCTTGGGGTATACCGGCATGAACGAGCAGAAGTCACCTAGATATTGCCGCGAATCCGATTGATTGACCGATTTTGCCCTTCCATCATT
>JAJDTR010000031.1 GCA_022827055.1 Candidatus Poribacteria bacterium
CCGGAGCAAAACGGATGGTGCACATTCGGTTGCTACTGAGGCGTAACATACTTCGACTTCACCTCCAATCGAACGGTTTTCATGCTGTCGCCAATCTCCAACAGATCGACAACATCCATGCCTTGGATAACTCGACCAAACGTTGTATATCGTCCGTCAAGATGAGGCTGCGGTTTCAGACAGATGTAAAATTGACTCCCGGCTGAGTTTGGGGCGTTTGTACGCGCCATGGCGACTGTGCCTCTCAGGTGAGGGGGCTGGTTCGGTAGGGTATACTCGTCAATGATGGTGTAACCGGGACCGCCGGTACCATCGCCGTTCGGGTCACCCCCCTGAACTATGTTCAAACTCTGATTGTTCACCCTACGGTGAAATGTAAGCCCATTGTAGAATCGTTTCTTAATCAGTTTTTTGAAGTTGTCAACAGCGACAGGCGCGGTATCCGGATACAACTCAATGACAATCTTCCCTTTCGTCGTTCTCATCGTGGCGACCTGCTCCTCTGATGTCTCACCAGCGCCTAAAATCATGGAACAACCCGTCCAAACGGCTAGGGCGATCAACAGAACGAGAACTTCAGCCGTAAAAAGAAGATTTCTTGGCATCAACCCCCCTTTCTTGGTTGTGACGCGATAACGGTTTTAAAGACTGTTTCTTCCGGCAGTTATAAGCATAGCAAAAGACCGATAAAAAGTCAAGATATTCGTGCCAGATTCCTCCCCGGTCCTTTGCGCTTGATCTTTTACCGCGCTTGATGTATAATCTCGCACGCCAAAAACGAGCTAGAAACCTTATGAAGATTGAAAGCCCAAGTATTAGGAGAAACGGATGAAACCGCGAACGATGTTTGAAAAGATTTGGGACGCCCACATAGTCCGAGAGGCACCGGGAGAGGCGGCAATTCTTTATATCGACACACATCTCATTCACGAGGTGACCTCGCCTCAAGCGTTTGAAGGCTTGAGACTCGCCGGACGAAACGTGCGACGCCCGCATCTCGCTTTTGCGACGATGGATCACAATGTGCCCACCACGGACAGATCGCTGCCAATCACGGATCAGATTGCCGCCAAACAGATAGAAACGTTGGCGAAGAATTGCAGCGAATTTGGGATTACCCTGTACGACCTGCATAGCGCGAAACAGGGTATCGTACATGTGATTGGCCCTGAACTCGGGATTACACAGCCCGGAAAGACGATTGTTTGCGGCGATAGCCACACCTCGACGCACGGCGCCTTAGGGGCGCTTGCTTTCGGCATCGGAACCAGTGAGATTGAACACGTCCTCGCGACACAATGCCTGCTGCAGTCGCGGCCAAAAACCTTTGAAATCCGCCTCGAAGGGAAACTTCCCAACGGCGTTACGGCGAAGGACATCATACTCTCGATTATTGGCAAAATCGGAATCGGCGGCGGTACGGGAACCGTAATCGAATACGCGGGTTCGACCATTCGATCGTTGAGTATTGAGGAGCGCATGACGGTTTGTAACATGTCCATCGAAGCCGGTGCGAGAGCCGGCATGGTCGCGCCCGATGATAAGACCTATGAATACTTAGCTGACCGCGAGTTCGCCCCGAAGGGTGAAGACTTTAATCGAGCTGTCGAACGCTGGAGTAGACTGGCGACCGACGATGAAGCGGAATTTGACAGTTCAATCGCCATTGACGCAGAAACACTTACGCCGCAAATTACTTGGGGAACTAACCCCGGCATGGTTTCCGATGTGACTGGCGTTGTTCCAGATCCGGATGATATGCCGACCCTCGATCAGAAAAGTGCAGCGCAACGTGCGCTGGAGTACGTAGATCTTACGCCGGGAACCCGGATGACTGATATTAATATTGACAAGGTGTTCATCGGCAGTTGCACAAATTCCCGTATTACGGACCTCCGCGCGGCAGCCGCAACGGTTAAAGGACGGAAAGTCGCCGAGACGGTGGATGCGCTAGTCGTACCGGGTTCGCAAGCCGTTAAACGGCAAGCCGAAGCGGAAGGCTTAGATGGCATCTTCCGCGCTGCCGGCTTTGAGTGGCGGGAGGCTGGATGCAGCATGTGCCTCGGCATGAATCCGGATATTCTGATGCCCGGACAGAGGTGTGCCAGCACGTCGAACCGAAATTTTGAAGGCAGGCAAGGCAAAGGCGGGCGCACGCATCTCGTCAGTCCGCAGATGGCTGCGGCGGCTGCAATCGCCGGGCATTTCGTTGATGTCCGGACATGGGAATAACACTTGACCGTAAACTGCGGCTAACCTGCATCGGCGAGCCAACAGGAGACAGAAGTATGCAACCCTTTCGGAAGCACACGGGACTCTGTGTCCCGCTAAATCGAATCAATGTGGATACCGACCAAATCATCCCGAAGCAGTTTCTCAAACGCATCGAACGCACCGGTTTCGGCGCGTATCTCTTCCACGATTGGCGTATTCTTGACACCGGCGACCCCAATCCGGACTTCGTTTTGAACGTCCCGCGGTATCGGGGCGCGAGTATACTTGTGGCGGGGCAAAACTTTGGGTGTGGCAGCTCACGCGAACATGCACCTTGGGCGTTGCAAGATTAC
>JAJDTR010000068.1 GCA_022827055.1 Candidatus Poribacteria bacterium
GCCGCCCCCCCGCGCGCCCCCCCCCCCCCCCCCCCCCCCCCCCCCCAGATAGTGCACGTGTCCGTCTTTTCTTATCACTTCGAGAACGGCGGAATCGGGTTTACGGCGGTTAGCATCGACGTGAAGGTAAACGCTTTGAAGTTTCAAATCTGTATAGGGTGTGTGACCGATGACAACAGCTTCGGAAATCGAAACCGTGCGTGTTGATGTATAGTAGCGGAAGGTTTCGTAGGGCAATGGTGCAATGCCGTTAAATTGGATTTTTGCAACGACCGATCCGAAATGAAAAGCGAATGTGTCTTGATTCGGGTTCTCCGTTACGGCGGGGGTAAGGGCAATCATGCTCGCGGGGTAGAGCACCAATAAAGCCGCTGCCCATTTTCGCGTGGGACGTATACCCCGGCAGAGGCGTCCAACAAGGAATAGGGTTAAAAACGCCCCGCAGATGTAGAAAACAATGGTTGCCCACTGCGGAATCAGTAGTTTTTCCATGGGGTATATGCGATAAAACCAATAAAGCGCCCAGGCGAAGCCAAGGACACTTGCATGAGCGGCGTAGGAAAACAGAGAAGTTTCGACAACGGTCTTCCAAAGATTACATAGCGCGCATGCCCCCAAAAGCGTGGCGAAAATGAGAAAAAGAGGTTGTAATTCCCCGGTGCTTCGCGCGTAGAGGAGCATAACCAAGAATGCGATCGCGAGAAACACGTGAATAGATAGCAGCTTGACTCTTAACACAATTGCTATTCCTCTATCATCTTGTAGTAGACTTTTTCTTCAAACCTGTGTTCTCGCATGGCGGCGACTTGCGCCCGCAAATTCCTCTTCTCAATTCGACTTCCGTCAAGGTTGTTAATTTTCAGGTGGACAGTCGTCTTGACGCGCGTACGCAAAGGAGGATTCGTGAGATTAGCCGGAAGAACAGGTAGTGGACTGTTGTCATCCGTTGACTCCTTTAGAGGAAGTCGTAGAAGCTGTTCAAGCAAGTTGGGAATGTTCTGCTGAGTGAGGGGATCCTGAAGAAAATACTCCTTAATCAGGTGCCCAAAGGAACTTCCCATCTTTGGGTGAGAGGTATCGGGATTGACGGCAATCACGACAAGAAAAATCACCGCAATCGCGAGGGGCAACGCTTCCGTGATGTATGTTCTCCATTTTCGCATAACCAGAACCTGAATTGTTTTCCCGCGAAGAAGGCGGTATGTGCCGGACATTAAAATGTGCCCCGCTTTATACTACCCCAGGTAGTCGCCACCCTATCGCGCGGATGAACGGAGAGTGAGCCGCCGGCAAAGAGCGTATAATCGTTCCCTGACGCATCGGCATAAGAAGATGCTCCCGGTCCCTCCTCAAAGCGCCAAAGCGCTATGGTTTGTGCATCTGCAAGAAAATGGCGTTGTACATTAATCTCGCCGCCTGGAGCATAACGGAATCCCTCAGAAATGCGGACTTCGTCAATATAGCCTTTCATGGATTCATACTTATCGCCCCATTCAGCACCTTCCTTAAACTTTACCAGTGGGGTTCCGCCAATCAGTAGCGGTGCGGGCGTGCGCCCGATTGCGGTGGCTTTATGTCCCTTCCCGAAGTATTTTTGGTCGAAATAATACATCCTGTTAGTCTCATGTTTGCTTCCTACAATCTGATAGGCAATATGTACCCAAAGCGAGAGCGGGTATTCTTCGGGCAGAAGTCGGACTATGGCGCCTCCACCCCCTGGTACGCCTTTAGCGGTCGGTTGGCCTGCTGTCGCAAAATGAACGAAGGAACTCCCTTTAGGATCGCGCGTTTCAAGCGCAGAAAGGAGGTTTCTTCCACGAATTACAACATAATAACTCGCGGGCTTGGCAAAAATTATCCATTGTCCCTCACGGACTTCTGGGAGAGTGTAAGCCCCGTCTTCGGGACGTGCCATCAGATAAACCCACGCCTCAATTGTGATACCGTCGCCCTCAATATTGTCGAAAACGCCTGGGTAATCTGCATAGACATAGCCACCGGGGCGCAGTTCAAGCACATCCAGGGGGACCTCTTCAGGTTGGGCGAATGCGTGTAGGACGACAAGAAAACACGCAATTAAGGTAAAAATACTGGCTGTATTGAATGTCATAGCACTTTCTCATTTAGTGTGTTCCAGGGTGATTTGCCATAAGAGGAGTTGCAGTCTAGAGCTCAAACTACAACTCCTCCATTACGCCATAGGTGAAGAAAGGCGAAGTCTTAGCCAACTCAATCTGTCGAAAAGTTGACATTTAAGTCGCTAGTTCTGGGGCCGAGACCGTTGCGGCGTACAGCGCTGTAGACGCTAAGCGTGAAATTACCCTCCACTGTCGTCCAATCACCGCTTCTTCCGCTACGCGAACTCGTATAGTAAGTCTGCGCGGGAACGTCAACATCGTCCAAACTTGATTGATTTTCCCAAATACCCCCCACGTTCTCTTTCGTCACGACGTGGTGATAGTCTACGTCAAAGCTAAGTTCGTCATTGGTCTTATTCCAGATGCTATGTTGGTGCGAACTCTCAGATATGGTCATATTACCTACCTCATGACCACCACTGTTTTTAGCCCAAGCCCATGCTTCCCATTGGCCGCCGGGATCACTATATGAGTCGTCATCCGGATTGGCGACAAGTAGAGGTATCGCGCAGGCTAATGCCAACATGAGTGATACCGCGATAAATCGCTGTTGTTGTGAAAAACGATGAACTTTCATTTGAAAATCTCCTTTTCGACTATCAGTGGTTTAGTGTATGTAACACGTCCTTGGGTGTGTTAATAGCACTAGGACGGTTTAGGTGTCGATAGTAAAACACGTTTCAGCCATTAAACACAGCAAGGTCCATGCCAAAACCAAAATCACGCTCAAATTTAGACTGGGTGAATGCGCCTGTGCCAAGTCAGCACGGGGTTTCTAGGACTTTTCAGTTAGGGGAGATGACATCCCACAGAAAAGTGTAAAGGGGTGCCACATTTGTGGACACAATTTGGGAGAATCGGGTTCAAATAGCGTTTAAACCCTTGTCTGGCAAGGGTTTACGCCAGGTGCCACAAATGTGGACAAAAATCCCGAATGTGGCACCCCTTTGAAGGATGGTAGAGAACGGAAATTCCGCCTTGAAACCGGCCTTCAATCATCAGCTCGAAGATGGAATCCCCGTTTTTTCTCCAAAATTCCGATCGAGTCGGTCGGGTTGGAAGCCCGAGTTATGAGAACAGGTAGCAACCTAGGTTAATTAAGGAAAGAAACGATACCCATATCCTCCGACAATCTCACGTATGATGGTCCACAACCCCCCGATAACATGCTGCCCCAAGATCACCCCCAAGAAAAACGGCACCAGCTTGCGGTAGAGCTGTATACCTCCGAACTTTAGAATCACCCACTTCACCACCCACGCTAAAAACACGGAAAACCACATCGCGCTCAGCACCCAACCACAAGCCACCGCATACCCGACAGGATGAAACGGAAACCCGACAAACCGATGATGCAACACCGTAAACAGTGCCGTGATGCCAGCCCCCAAACCCACCTCCCGTAGCATGAGATCGTTTCCCTCGCCCGGGTTTTGCAACCACACTTCAAGGCGTCGCATCGCTTCCGATCCCAAGTTGTATCGGGTTCCCGTGCCGTGGCGGTACATGGCATCCGTGTACGCCCAAAACCCCGCGACTGTTCCGACAACGGAGGCGAGAATCATCGCCGCCAGAAACCTTCGGCTCGACGCCCCCACGGTCTGCGCAAGTTTAAATCCTTCAAGCTGATGACCTACCGGATGAGATCGATACGCCCGGCTCATCCAATAAAGCCGCGTGAACAGCGCGATGTTGCGCGCGCCCGTGCGGCGTGCCCCGAGCCCGTTAAGAATGAGTTGCTCGGGACCTATCCACTCGGCGTCGTGCGCCGGCGGTCCCGTCTCGGCGCGGATACGGGCAAGCGCGATCATGTAGAGAAAATAGATGAGAAGAAAAAGGGCGGCAATCGCTACCGACATACCGGTGTAATACAACGCCAGCACCAAGACACAGATGCCCGCCACCATCCCAACCAGCGCAGTCCGGTAGCGCATTGGCTCGTTCGCCTCGGCTCCTTCCGGCGGGTCGCCGCGAATACCCCAGCCCAATACTTGCTTGAGGTATTTGCGGCTTGACCATAAAGCGAGAATGGTAAGCGCTATCCACGCGCCAGATGTCTGATAACTTCGATACGGTCCCGGCGTATGCCAAATTCCGACCGCCCGCCGGAAGATGAGTTCCGACTTCCAGAACAGATGAAAAAACCACGCCGAAAACGAGAGGTTCACCGGCAGGAAGTAGACCAACCCGATCACGAAAGGATACACCGCCACCGGCGTCCAGCCAATGGCATTCCACGGCTTTGCCGCGAACAGCGGCGCGGGGTTGTACACAATTTTGAAACTGGGAACAACCGGAAAGAGACCGTGCAAACCGTTAATGACATCAATGCTGCCGGTCAAGATGAACCCAATCCATAGCGCCCGATTCGAGAGCAATCCTGTCCCGCCCCTCGCCAGTTCCAACGGCAACTGGATGACCGGGTAGGACAATTTCTCATTTTCCGTCCACTGCTTCCTGATGATGGCGTTCATGCACAGCAGAACGAAGAGAAGCACCACCAGAAACCCGCTCCAGAATGCCACTGGTAGCAACCATGCGCTCAAGTTCCTATCGGCGTAAAGCGTGGTCTCCCCTTTTTGGAATGCGATGAGAGCGCTCTCGTCGTATACGGTGAGCCATTGAGGGATATGACGCCCAAACAGCACCGCCCACTCGTTTTCCGGCGTGGCGGCCCACATAGAGGTCAGCGTCGGAACCACGACAATCATCAGGTCATGACCGAAGATTCCGGTGCCGATCGATAGCATCACATAAACGATGAGGATTTCGCTCGGTTGGAAAGCGAGTTGTGGAACGGCTCTCTTTAGCAACGCGTTCAGAATCACCAGCACGAAGATGCTGAACGTCACGTTATAAAAGAGCGTGAAAAGCGTAGAATAGACGGCGGGCTTGAGCGACTCCGCATGCATTAGCCAGTAGAGGTTGATCGGTATCAGCAGCGCTCCCAGAATCAGGGCGCGATAGAACGAGATCTTCCTCTCTGCTTGCAAAGGCGTCGAAGCTCCTCAGATGTGAATCGCGGAGGCGAGGGTTCCCCTCACGATTCACGTGGGATGCGGTTTGCTGCGGGGCTGATTCATCTGAAACTTAAGCTGCCTTGTGCTGAATCACACGTCGTCTCGCACTCGCACCTGCGAGCTTAACATCCAATGTGATGTGGCGATACTCGGTAATACCTAGATTAATTGCATGCGCCGTGTCGAGGTTGAATCCCCATTCAATCCATTCCGAATAATCTGCCTCCGGAATTTCACCCGCGGCGATGACCTTCATGATACTGATACCCTTTCCGAGGTCGTAAGCGCGTCGAATGTATTCCAGATGCCGATCGAGCGAGCCGCCCTCCAACAGCCTGCCCTCCTTGTTAGCCGTCGCCAGGATCACCTCGATTTCGGGATGGTCGATGACCGCGTCCATCACGGCGCCCGTATAGACATGCGTGGAACATCCGATTACGCGGACTTTGCCGGCGTCCTTCGCTTCCCGATACGCGTCCAACGCACCCTCGCGCGAGACAAGGTCTTCGGGTGTAGAGATGCCGTGCAGCAGCAGAACATCGACGTAATCCGTTTTCAGCTCTTGAAGTGAACGCGTGATGCTAGCGGCGGCGTTCTCGTAGTCTTTCGCACCGTTCTTCGTCTGAATGACAACCTTGTGCCGAGGAATCTGGCGCACTGCCTCTCCGAGGTGGGGTTGCGTCTTGTAACCCTCCGCGGTATCCCAAAAGGTAATCCCCTCGTCAAGAGCCCTCAACATCAGTTTGGCGCCCGCTTCGAAGGTATCGCAGGTGTCCTTAATCCGTCCCGCGCCGAAGCAGAGCCGTGAAATCTCCAAACCTGTTTTTCCATACGACAAGTATTCCATTGTGACCTCCTCAACCATCCTTGACCGTCCGCATTAAACAGTCGTTATTATTATTACCAGTATTGTAGGGTGCGCACTGCGCACCAGCCTTTGCTTTTTATGGGAGTGCGATAGAGATTCCTTTTCAACCGAACGTACAAGACTCAAAAAATGCCAGTTCAGTTAGGAAACCGAACATACCGCAGTGTATAAAGAATAATTGGTGTTGCTCTAGTCCTCTTCAGCATGCCCATTAAGATTGGCTGTTCCAAGGCGCTCTATTCCGTCTCGTAACATGCATTCTTCAAGAATTGGAGCATTCGCAATCGTCGCGGCGGGGCATCTTTGAAGGTTTCAGGCGCATAATATCCGCCGTCCTTGTGGTAAAGCCACTTGATGTATTCCGCTTCCGCTTCGGTTCTGGGATTCTGCAAATAGTTGATATAAATTCCGCGCCGTTTCACGCCCGCACCGAATGCCGCGTGGTAAAGTTTCACATTGAACGCCAGTAAATCGCCCGGATCCGTTTCGATCGGATACACGCCGGGAATGTCCCTCCCAAGCGGCAGAATCTCGTCGCCGTATTTCTCCAACCGCTCGCGGTAGGGGAGAAAGTGGCTTCCCGGCAGCACGGTGAGGCAGCCGGTAGTTGATCGAACAGGATCCAGATAGAAAATCACTTTCAGTTGAAGATGCCCCTCGGGACCAATATCGTCATGATGCCACTTCGTGTTGTGAGTTCGAATAGTCCCCTGCGAAACCGTGAAAACATAGTTCTCGCCAAGCAAATCCTCAAGAAACTCATTGAGTCTGTCACTGTCAAGCAACGGATGGTAAACCGCAGGATTGGACTCGAAGAACTTGAGCGCATTTATCATCCTTGTCTCTTCGTTTGTCTCCAGCGTCTTGAGACCCTTGGCTCTTTTCAATGTCTCATCGAATGCATCTGTGTACCGCTGCAAGTCCTCAACAGGAAGAAAATTCTTCAAACGGAGGAATCCCAAGGTTTCAAAACGGTGTTTCTGGGCTTCCGTTAGCATCTTTCACCCCCAGTGGGTTCAATGTGTGTTTCCAAGCTCAACTTTGTATCTTTGCAGGATGGGATCAACCAATTGAATAGGTTATCTGATCGGCATCTTAAGACGAGCGAAAGTCGTTCAAGCAGTCACAAAACCCCACACGGAAGAGGCATCTGGACGCGCTCAATCCACTTCACCCTCTCCACGGAGCCTATCAGGCTTACCCGGTTCCAAGCGTTCTATTCCAACTCGTAACACTCCTCCTTCAAGAATTGGAGCATCTGCAATCGTCGAGGCGGGGCATCTTTGAACGTTTCGGGGGTATAATATCCCCCGTCTTTCTGGTATAGCCACTTGATATACTCCGCCTCCGCTTCGGTTCTGGGCTTCTGAATAAAGTTGATGTAAATCCCGCGTCGTTTCGCTCCCTCTCCGAATGCCGCGTGGTAAAGTTTCACATTGAAAACCAGCAGATCGCCCGGATCCGTCTCAATCGGATAGATGCCGGGAACATCCTTCCCCAAAGGCAGAATGTCTTCGCCATATTTCTCCATTCGCTCCCGATAGGGAAGAAAGTGGCTCCCCGGCAGGACGCACAAGCAGCCGGTCGTCGCTCTGACAGGTTCGAGATAGAAAATGACCTTCAGATGAAGATGCCCCTCCGGTGCAACATCGTCATGATGCCAGTTCGTGTTGTGCGTGCGAAGGGCGCCCTCCGATACCGTGAACACGTACTCTTCACCGAGCAAATCCTCAATGAGTTCATTGAGTCTGTCGCCGTCAAGCAGTGGGTGGTAAACCGCCGGATTCGATTCGAAGAACCGGAGCGTGGCAATCGTCCTTCTCTCCTCGTTTGTCTCCAGTGCCTCCAGACCTCTGGCTCTCATCAAGGTCTCATCAAACGCGTCAGTATACCGTTGCAGTTCGTCGGCAGGGAAAAAGTCCCGCAAACAGAGAAATCCCAACGTTTCGAAATGGTGTTTCTGAGCATCGGTTAACATTAGTTCTTATCATCCGCATTATCGAGTACGTAAAAGTTTAATTTCCCAGATGGCTGTTATCCGGTAGCACCCCACTAAAGTGTGGAGTATTGAAATCACCCGTTACCCAAGGAAAATCATGTCATGCAGCAACGGGACGTTCATAA
>JAJDTR010000040.1 GCA_022827055.1 Candidatus Poribacteria bacterium
TTATGAACGCCCGTTGCTGTATGACATGATTTTCCTTGGGTAACGGGTGATTTCAATACTCCATACTTTAGTGGGGTGCTACCGGATAACAGCCATTTGAGAAATTAAACTTTTACGTACTCGATAATGCGGAAGATAAGCCGAAGTTTAATAAACCACTTAATTTCAAAGATGGAGGAAGACAAATGAGAACAAAGAGAACATCCCGCGCGTTCATGACTTCGTTGGTGTTGCATCTTGCGATAGCATTTATCGTTAGCTTGTACTTGGTAAGTCAAACCCGGCAGTTTAAAGATCTGGTTGGAGTAGACGTACTCAAGTTCAGCAAGCCGCCGAAGCCTACAGTTCGTAAACCTATCGTTAAATCAGCGATTAAACCAACGGTGCCCACAACGGACACTGTGGTGGTTGAACAAGTTGAAATTCAGCCGCGCGTCACAACTATTTTCGCCGCGCGTTCAAACTTCGAGGCAACATCTGTACCAAAGTTTTCAAACAAGGTGGTTAAGATTGATGCCCCGATAAATCCGAATGTTCCGAAGGTGGTATCCCCCAATTCTCCTGTACCTCAGGCTGCTACACATGCGGACCTCCCAATGTCCGATGCTCCCGGGGCGTTAGCCTTCTCGGCGCCAGTGGCAAATGCCCCTGTTGCCGGTCCTCCCAACATTGGCAGAGGTATCGCTGGTGGAGTTGTACAGGTTAAGTTTGCGTTAAACCGCCCGCCCGGTCTTGCCATGGTTGAGACTGTTGGTGCGGCGCCCGACGCCCTAGGCGATGTTGTTAAAAGCATTACGCTCGGTAATACCGAGGTTCCACCCCTTCCGAGCGGCGAACCTGGGGGTACCGTTATCGGTAAAGGTCGCGACATTCGCGGCGTACTGCGTTTTACCCGAGTGCGCCACAATCTTTCTGACTGGTGGGCAGATGCTTCCTCGTTGAATGCTTTGACAAAGTGGATCAACGAGCGAACGAAAATCAAAGTTGACATGAACGTTGAAGGCGGGGCATTGAAGTTGACTGACGCTAACTTGCATAGAAGCCCGATTCTTTTCATGACAGGGCACGATCCAAGCATGGCACGGTCAAATAAATTATTCGGCCAGTATGGTGGTGGTCGGCTGGATAATCGCTTCACTCCGGCAGAATCTGCCGCTCTGCGTAAATACCTCGTGGGAAATGGTGGATTTCTCGTCTTTGACGATTGTGGTGTGAACGCGCCAGCTCAGGCAATGACTCGGCTGTTCCTCGCTCAAATGCGGTATGTCATGCCTGAATATCAGGTTGAGCGGATTCCAAACGACCACGAAGTCTACGGCAACTATTATGAAATGGGCGGACCTCCGGTTGGATTTGATATCTTCTGGTGGGGAACGCGGCCGCCAAGAAGAAACTTTCTTGAGGGCATATCTGTCGGTGATAAATTGTCAGTTATCATCGTGCGCCGAGATTATATGTGCGCAATGGAATCGGTCAGTTTGCCGACCCGTTCAGTCCACTATTCGCCGGGCGTTTATCGGTTCATGACTAATGTTGCCATTTACGCGCTTACCCATGGGAACATATCCGACTATTCGGGTTACATACCAGAGGACCTGTTGGCGAACCGGGCTTTGCCTACCAGCGCGCCGCAAGCAGCCACGATTGGCGCTCTTGAATAACTCGCCATCTTATGCGGATAGTAAGTATATGGGTGTAAATATATCCGGCTCTTCAGAGTTAAGTGTGGAAATGAAATTAATTTAGGACTTGCGCGATGAAGCGTCCAAAAGATTGTAGGAGCGATCAAGCGAACGATCAACTGAGTGGATAACGAAGGCGATAGAAGATCCCATTGTGAGGGCAATAGTAAATCTCAGTGCGATAGAAATCTCTCTCCGAATCGCGACCTCCTATCGCGCGCAAAACTCGCTCCTACAGACGACGTGAAATAAACTGCGCTAGTACAAAACAAACCGTGTTAATCCTATATGCATAACTCCTGATTGAAATGACATATGTATCCAAACTTCGACAGAAACCACTCTGTAGTTGGAAATGTCAAGCAGTTTTGTCAAGGACACATACATCGAAGCATTCAGAGCCATGTCGGCTATTATTGCAATCAGCTTGGACCTATAGGGCAAACGCGTGTTCGTATAGCAAGTTTCATTCCCACACTTAACTCTGAAGAACCAAGTTTTATAATGCGGAGCGGCTTCATGGATCCGCTCAATAAAAGGACGCCTCACGAGGTGTATTTCCAACAACATTAGGCGTTGAAACCTAGCCGGATTGGATAGCCTTTACACCTTAATTTTCGTTCATAACTGTCTAAATATTGAGGGTAAGTTAACCCCACCAATACCAAACGAACTCTCTTAAATTAATCTCTATGGAAGGTGATAGAGATCCCAACCCGTTGGAGACCTCACCTCTAATTACACACCCGCCTAACGTAAATGTCAACAGAACCTAATCACTAGCCACTAAACACTTAACTTCTTACTGTCTGCCTTGCGGCAATCTACCAATCCCGTCTTGGAATATGTTATCATTAACTAGAATTGGATTTTTCATATTCATTTGGCATGGATAAATTACTTTAGGGAGAAGGTACGAGAGATTTAAAACGTGACTATCCCTGTGCAGAATCGAGAGGTGAGGTAAACACCGATGCCAGTGCGATGGACTTACAAAATCCCTACAATTGCGTTATTACTGCTGCTCAGCGGATGCACAATTCTAAGACCCCGGCAGGGAACAGACAATAAGATTGTCGACCCCTTGGTTGAACGCCGCGAGCAGTGGAAAAGGCAGGTTGACAGAGGGAATTGGGCATTTCAGAACGGCGACTTGGGGACGGCAATCACGGCATATCAAGCGGCGCTTGCGCTTAAACCGGGGTCAAGCGAAGTTCAGCGCAAAATCGGCGAAATTTACTTTCAGCAGCAGCACTATGAAAAAGCTGCCGCCAGTTTTACCTCATATCTGATACTGGAGCCGCGAGATACCAGTGTCCGAAACTATCTTGGTTACACCTACGAAAAACTGAATGACTACGACGCTGCGGCTCGAGAATATGAAGTTACATTGAAATATGCTCCCGAGGATTTATACGCTTTGAACCATCTTGGTTTGGCGTACAAACAGACTGGACATCTTGATGACGCCGAACGAACGCTGCGAAAGGTCTTGGATTTGGATCCGAAATGCCAGAGGAATGAGAGCAAAAACTTGCACAACTATCTGGGGGCAATTCACTTGGAACGAGAGGAGGTTGGAGATGCAATTGCCGAGTTCCGCGAATCTGCTCGACTTTTCCCGAATGACGTTTGGCCCCGACAGCAACTTGCCGCGTTGTATGAGTCGCACGGCCGCTACTACCAAGCACAACTTCAATACCATGAAATCTTGGCGATAGATCCGGACAATCTGCTGGCTCCGACCCGTCTTCAAGCATTGTCCCAACGGAATCCCAACGCCTCGGTTGCGATTGAAGTGCGTCCGGTAAATATCGTGGAAATCGATTCCGAAACCGTCATCGCGGAGGCCTCTCAAAAACACGATTTTCCCGACGCCGATGTAATTATTCTGATGAATCAGTTCAGCCACGACATCTCTTCTACCGGGCAATCAAGGTACACGACGCACCAGATTGTAAAACTCATGACGCAGCGAGGTATCGAAAAATACGACGACATTGCTATCCCTTACCAGCCGAGTTCACAGCATCTTAACGTCAATATTGCCCGTACAATCACCCCTGACGGAACAATCGTTGAGCCCTCCGACGAAGGCTATAACGAAGTCACTCCGCCCGGTCTCCTGTCGTACAACATCTATTCGGATGTTGTGTGGAAGGTCATCTCCATGCCTGCGCTGTCTCCCGGAGCAATCATCGAGTATCAGGTAACGTTTCAAGACATCGTCAGCAAATCTGTCGGTAAACGTACCTGGTTTTGGGGCGGTTTCAATTTCCAGTCAACCGTACCGGCCTTGGAAGCGCGTTATGCCCTGCGTCTCCCCAGTGATCTGAACTTTCGGTGGAAAACGCTCAATTGCGACCTCGCCCCGCAGGTGCTGGAATCGTCTGAAACCACCACGTATCTTTGGTCGGCAACCGATGTACCGCCGATTAGCGAGGAAACAGGAATGCCCGCTCTCAACGATGTGGCGATGCGGTTAAACTATTCGTCGCTGGAATCATGGGATGAGGTCTATACCTGGTATAAAGATCTAGCGAAAGATCGATACCTTGCCGACCATGCCATTCAATCTGTTGTTGACCAACTGACTAAGGACATTCCGAAAACGGAAGACAAGATACGCGCGATTTACAATTTCGTGGCGTTCAAGATTCGCTACGTCGGGATCGAACTCGGGCAAAGCGCGTATCAACCCTCATTCGCCACTGATGTGATGAACAACCTGTATGGCGATTGCAAGGACAAGACGACGTTGCTGATAACCATGCTCGATCTCGCGGGCGTCAAAGCTTTTCCGGTAATGCTCAATCCTTCGCCTCATGAGCGGATTGATACCGACCTTCCATCTCTCGGACAGTTCAGCCACATGATTACTGCGGTTCCCGATTCTAACGGGGATTATATATGGCTGGACGCGACCTCCAACACATGCAGCTTTGGGGACCTTCCCGACGTTAACCAAGGACGGGTAGGATTTTTGATCGGCGATGAGTCCGGGATATTCGTAGATATTCCGATTTTTCCGGCAGACGCCAATCAATTAATCCTCAGGACCGACATGCGATTGGACGGAGAAGGGGCGGTCCACGGGGAGATTTCCATGCGGACGAAGGGACAATACGACCTCGACTCGCGCCTGAGGTACCAACAGTTGAAATCGAGTGACTGGAATGAGGCGCTTGCCGCCGAGTTGAGCCGCCAATTCCCGGGGATCCATGTGGAGTGGGTAAAGTCTTCCAATTTGGAAAACCCTGATATTCCGGTCGAGATGAGAGTTGGATTTCGCGTTGACGATTACGCGCAACCCGTTGATGGTCGCATGTTGTTGCCTCTCCCGATTGATGAGTTCGGAGATTACGCCGGACTCTTCGCGGGGACAAACCGAAAGTACACGCTTAATCTCGGCTACCCGATGGGTGTGAAAAAAGAGATTTCAATAGAACTACCGACTGGGTGGATGGCGATACCCCCCGCAGATCTTTCCATGGAGTCCGGTTTTGCAACCGTGAATCGCCAATTCAGCCGCGATGGAAACATCATTCGCTATGAACTCGGTTTTACGCTTAATCAGCCGGTAATTTCACCGGAGGAATATGCAGCAGCCAAGCACTTTTTTGACAGACTCGCGAAGGAAGACAGCAGCCACCTCATTCTTGAGCGCATACCGGGTAGCTAAGATCCGCCTTATTTCCCATCTTTGAT
The DNA here is from genome assembly GCA_022827055.1 of Candidatus Poribacteria bacterium. GTDB lineage: Bacteria > Poribacteria > WGA-4E > WGA-4E > JAJDTR01 > JAJDTR01. The sequence continues at coordinate 5,391 of JAJDTR010000040.1, forward strand.
AACACCCCATCACTAGCTTTGGAGAAAGTGTCACTTAAGCGATTTTCCGTCTCTTGCACTCTAGCGGAGTGCAATGTCAATAGAATCGTGATGCTTCCCAATCTCCGCGCTCCAGCGGAGCGCAATGTCGAGGGTTGCTTGGTAAAAATTGGACAACCACGTAAGCCCTAGCCCTCTCAATGCTACGAGAGCACAATGTCTAAATCTTAAACTTGCTGCATTTTCACTTGTCTGTCGAGAAAGGGAATGCATTGAGACAAGCTAGCGATCCACCCCAATCCCGTCACAAGAATTTCCTCGACCTGTTTCGCTGACAACTGAAATAGGAAAACATCGCATTTATAGCAATACGCTATTAAGTCAATGGAAAAGAGAGAAACGTAATGGAATACGTCAATTTTGGAACTGCTGGGCTCAAAGTCAGCCGAGTGGCTCTCGGCCTCGGATTCAGAGGAGTATCTGATGCCGATTCTGGACAGAGAATCATCGAACGCGCAATCGATCAGGGAATTAATCTCATTGATTGTGCGAACAGCTACTGCCTTACGGATACACATGGCAACGCTGGTCAGTCGGAGACAATTCTCGGAAAGGCGCTCCGCGGTAAACGGGACGATGTAGTCATCACTTCGAAAGTCTGCAGTGTCATGGGTCCCGGTCCGAACGACCACGGATTGTCTCGATACCACATCATGCGCGAAGTCGAACAATCGCTTAGACGGCTGAACACGGACCATATTGACGTTTATCTTGTGCACAACTTCGATGAATCCACGCCGCTTACCGAAACCATTCGCGCTTTGGACGACTTGGTTCACTCCGGCAAAGTCCGTTACGTTGGCTGTTGCAACTACGCCGCTTGGCAGGTCTGCAAAGCGCTATGGGTTGCCGATTCTCTCAACGCCACGCCGTACATCTGCGTTCAGAATCCGTATAACTTGTTGAATCGGGCGCTTGAGCGCGAAATGTTCGGACTTGTGCAGGACACGGGGCTGGGCGTCATGGCATACAGCCCGTTGGCAATCGGGCTCCTCGGCGGCACATATTCTACTGGCGAGCCGCCGCCGCGCGGATCGTTGTGGGCAGAACGAACAGAGTCAGAGTTTGAAGCCGCCGTCGAAGGAACTACCGGGGAAGTCATCAACGTCCTCAAAACGCGTGCAGTCGAGATGAACAAGACACCCGCGCAACTGGCTCTGGCATGGATTCTTTCACATCCGGAAATCACGACTACGATCGTGGGCTGCGATAACGCCGATGAGATTCCGGATATCGTAGGTGCTGTGGGCTGGGTGCTCCCCGACGACGTGCGGGAAGAACTCGATCAGATCTCGGCTGTCTAGATACAGCGAAGTGCTTGGCAGTAGGCGAGTAAATTCTTTACAAAGCAATTACTCCATACGTACAACAGCAGTCGAGCAACAGAAAATTGGTGTAGTGCAAGTGGATGTTTTGATGGTGTTTTCACCTATTAAGGTCTAATATTTTTTCGGATGGGTGCCGTTGATTCGACTCACCCTTAATGGGCTGCATAATAACCCGAGGCGCTATAAGCAATCTGGATCAGACCGCGCCGTTCACCATTGTACCGGTTGCAGGCGGACCTGCACTCGTTATCAACCCGATGTGCGCAACTGACGCAGCAAATCTGTAGATAGGGGACGTAATCATCTTCAGATCCATTTATTCGTAGATTCGGATCTGATTGAATCATGTTACGAGAATTCTAGACTTGCATTTTTCATTTCAATCGTGTATAATAAGTGTATTCCAGTACAACTGTACAATGGATTTGGCAAGTTCTGTGAGTAGTGTTAGGTTCAAAACTGAAGCATTTTCCCGGCATGGTGTCATTTTGTACCTCTCAGCTTTTCAGGCTTCACGAGACATTTGCAGTTTGTCGATTCAATCAAAGGAGGTGCAATTCAATGGCGAAAGGTCGAGTCAAATGGTTTAGCGACCAGAAGGGCTATGGATTTATTACCACTGATGAAGGTGAAGATGTCTTTGTGCATTATTCCAACATTGATGGCGATGGTTTCAAGAGCCTTGATGAAGACGACGAAGTTGAATTTAACATGGTTCAGGGACCCAAGGGCTTTCAAGCTGAGGAAGTGAAGAAGCTTTCGGCTTGGTAAACTAAACAAAACTGATTACGCTGACCGGGAAAAAGGCTCTCAAGTATTTGAGAGCCTTTTTTGTGTGTTGGAATTGAAAAGAGGTACTGTCTCGAATATCAGGGGTGGAGACTTAAGGGAAAGGAGTTGACGATGGCACTATCGACAATCCACGTTGGGTGTACAAATTTTGGCAGAGGAAGACTGCAAGCGCATCTAAACTGCAAGGGTTTAGAACCGGTAGCATGCGTCGACATTAATCCTGATGCGGCTCGTGAAACTCTACTATCCTTGGATGAAGACGTGTCAAATGACCTTCCGAATCGCATATACACGACCATCGCGGAGGCGAAAGAAAAACACGACGCCGAGGTGTGTCTCATTTATACGTCAACCACGGCACATACCAAACTGATAATTGAAAGCCTTAATTTGGGGCTGCACACACTTTGCGTTAAACCGGTCGCCGTCAATCAGAACGAATTTCGCCAGATTATCTCCGCCGTAAAAGAAAATCCGCATCTGATGCTTGTTCAAAGCCAGAATATGCGGTGGAACCCTGCCGCAACACAAATGCGAGATTGGCTTCGGGAGGAAGATGGCATCGGCGAGATGCTCGGCGGAGAATGTCGATTCTGGATCCGGCAGAATCTTCATGTAGGCGAAGATTCGCGACAGCCCGATGCGTTTCTTGAGGGGCTCTACTTCCATGCCGGCGCAAGTCACCAGCTGGACCAACTTGTTGCGGCAAAAGGGCTGCCAAGGCATGTCACAGCCTACGTTCATAGCCGCCAAGACCCGGTCCTGGCGCAAACCGGTGTTTGGGGGACGGCGGGAGGACAGGCGTTAATGGAATATGCCAACGGGGCGCCGTTCAGCTATACCGGCACGCGTGCGGCGCATGTCAGAATGCTTGAATGGAGCGGGTATTGGATGTTTCACGGAGAGAAGGGCGATTTGCGGCGCGACACTGGCCATCTACAACTATTCAGGGAGGGAAAGTGTGTAGAGGATATACAATTGCAGGACGTGTATCCGGGTTTGCGCGAGGACGACCGCATTCAGTTGGACACGTTCGCTGACGCTATTGCCACGGGAAAGAATCGGGATTGGCTTCAGGGGACAACATTGGATACATGGATCCTGATGGAAGCGTGCAACGAATCTGCTCGTACTCGCGAGCGGGTGGATGTCCAATCATTTCGGGCGAAACTATTGGCGTAAAGACTGTTTGAAAGAAGCACTTGAGGGTGCGGTAAAGGGAACGAATAGATCAAACGAACGAATAGTGAGTGCGATAGCTAATCCTGCGATGGAATCCTACTGACCTTCAATAGTCCCGGAGAGGATTAAGCGAACGGATAGATTAACCGACTGATTAAGGAAGGCGATCGAGATCCTCCTGCTCCGTCGTGGAACAACTTGATTGACGCTATTTATGCACTGAAATTATAGAGAAATGGTATAAGTAGCGACCAACAGTGAAAACATGAAAATACGTTCTACAAATGACCAAAAGTGGCTTGTAACCGATTACCGATTAATCAAGCAGGCTCTTGAGTTTTCCCCAGACCGTAATTTTGTTGGCAGCCGGTGACACAGCTAATCCTAGCGGGCTAATGTCGGGCTGGTAATCCTGCGCATTACGATCATCGCTAAGTTGCCTAAGATATTTTCCATCTGCGGTCATCAGGTGAATCGTGCCGTGAAGTTTTCCCTCCAAGATGCCGTCCCAAACATAGTATGCGATCACCCGTCCATCAGGAGACCACGCGGGGCCCCAATGATTCTCTTCGGTGTGCGTAAGCCGCTGGAGATTCTTACCATTGGAGTCCACGACATGGATATGCCTGTGTCCTTTGTGCGAGGCATAATACGCAATTCGTCGTCCATCGGGAGAAAATGATGGGTTCTGTAGACCTACCAAATCGTGCGTCACTCTTTTCAGCCCATGTCCGTTAGCGCCTATCACGTAAATCTCACCGCTCCCGTCTCTCAAAGACACGAATGCAATCTGTTTTCCATCCGGAGACCATGATGGCTCTCTCGCGCGGTCTTCAAGCTTCTCGCGATTCCTACCATCGGCATCCATCACGGCGATATGATGTACCTGATCGTTTATCCAATCCGGACCGACGGTGAATACAATCTTTTTCCCGTCGGGAGACCAATCCGGATCGGAGTGATCCCGTGTGATGGTAAGTCTTTTCAAATGCTTCCCATCCGCGTTCATCACATAAATTTGACGTTCTATGCCCTCTCTACTGGATACGAACGCAATCTTCCTTCCATCAGGAGACCAATCGGGATCACCGTCATACGCTGGATGGTTTGTCAGGTTTTTTTGGTTTCCTCCATACGCATCCATTACATAGATTTCGAGATTGTCATCTCTGAAGGATGTCAAAGCAATTCGGCCTGTGTTGGAGGCGAGTGCGTCTTTCAACCACAGTTCCTCACTCGTCAGGCAGACGCACAGCACGGCAAACAGTATAAATTTAGGTGTCAGTTTGAATCGCATTTTTCCATCCGTAGTTGAGGGTAAAATGAACAGAAAAGATGCTCGGTTTGAGCGCAAGTACGAACGCTTATTGGACACACTCTAAACTATTTTATGACCCCTTCGGCGCTGGGAAGGTTTTCAATCCCCTTCGTCTAGACCCCATCACCATAGTTCGTAATTCTTATAAATTCGCGCCAACTAGCGGCGAATTAGGTCGAGTCTCTTCAGCCTCCCCCACGTTGTGACTTTGTTGGATGCCGGAGACACGGCTAGACTCACTGGGCCAAAGTCGGGGTAATATTCGTTCCCTCTTTGGTCGCCGCTAAGTTGCTTCAGGAATTTTCCATCGGCAGTCATCAAGCGAATCTTTGACGGGGGGTTCAGGTGTACATGAGGGGACCACACATAGGCTATCAGCCGTCCATCAGGAGACCATGTGGGGTCCATATGATACTCGTCCTTGTGCGTAAGCTTCACCCGATTTCTACCATTCACCCCTATCACATAGATATGAAATAGATGTTCTTTCAAAGCCATGTACGCAATGCGTTTCCCGTCAGGAGACCATGCCGGCGTACGCTTGATCGCCCAATCTTTTGTCACTCTTTCTCGCCTGCCTTCATCAACGCCTATCACGAAAATCTGATCGTCAAAATCTCCCCCGGACGAGAATGCGATCCTTTGACCATCGGGCGACCATGACGGTTCCAGCCCGTCTGTTAGTTTTAAGGGGTTGTTTCCGTCCGCGTCCATCACGGAGATGCGGGGATTCTCCCATTTCCCAAGATCCTGTCCATCCCATGAGGTGAATGCTATTTTCTTGCCGTCGGGAGACCAGTCTAGGTGCCCCTTCCTCCGCAGCGGTCCATCTGTCAGTTTAATCGCGCCCTTTCCACGTGCGTCCATTACGTAGATTTGATGCCCCCCGCCGCCTAGGTTGGAAACATACGCAATCTTCGTCCGGTCGGGAGACCATGACGGATGGGCGTCGCGCGCGTTCTTGATTGTCAGTCTTTCTTGGTTGCCCCCATCGGCATCCATTACAAAGATGTCGGCGCTGCCATGTCTCGTGGTCGTAAAAACGATCCGTGAGTTTGGCGCGGCAAGCCCTTCTCTCAACAACATGTCTATACTCGTCAGACAGACGCACAGCCCTGTAAACAGTAAACATCGGGCTATTCGTGTGAATCGCATTTTGCCCTCCTTTGCGGTTGTCTCACCAAATCTTTAAGACCTATCGGACTGGGACAAAAACCTGTTCTACTAAGCCGGTAGGATTAACTGAGAGCCTGTTTGAAAAGTACATTTGTAGGGTGCGCTCTGCGCACCGGCATTTAAAAGCCCCAGAGGGGCGGAAGGTGTGTAGAAACGCTAAAACCCCGTGTACCCACAAGCCCCAGCGGGGCGACAGGTACGTAGCAGACAACATCAAAAACATGAAAGGACTTCCTACGAATGAACAAAAATGGCTTCGCTGCCGATTATTCAAACAGGCTCTGAGCTCGACTTTGTACAAAAGTACAACAGTTGAGTTGTGCGGAAAGCTGTACAGCGCCAAACCCGTAGGCGGGGCATCTTGCCCTGCCGTGATGGTACTGGAAACCGCTATCGACTTTTTCGCAGGTCAACCAAAAATACCAGATGGTTAAAATCTCTCCCGTTTTTCTCCAACGCTTTATTACCACCATCTGTTATACGGCTATACTTCGGCACTTTTTGAGGGTACAATTTTGCGAAATTAAGTGTCTAAAGTCCCTAGAACGACCAAGTGGTGCATCTCCTGAGTATTTGATGCTTTCTGGTTTTCGCTCCAGCGGAGCGTCATGTTGATAGCACATGGTTGCATAACTGTCTTGCGCTCCAGCGGAGCGCCATGTGAGGCCGTCATATACCAATCCTCTTAGAAAATGGACCACCAAGTTGAGACTCTAGCGGACATTGGTTTTTTCTATTTACGCAATTCCGCTTGTGGTGCGGACTTGCAGAAAAGATTTGACGCAGGGATTTAATGTTTTTCATAGGCTAGGCGCCACACAGCTCCTTAAGTGGTTGGCATAGTTACAGCTTTGAAAATCCACTCGCAAATTCTGCCGAAGTATAGATACGGCTTAAATGTACAAAGTCGAGCTGAGTGGATAACGAAGGATCAAGCGAATGAATAATGAGATCAAACGAATGAATAGATCAAGTGACCGAATAGGGAACACGATAGAGATCCCAGTGCGATAGAAATCCCATAGAGATCCCTTTCTAACCGCACCGACACCTAACACTTATTCACATTTTCTTGTCGAGAGAACCACTGAGGTGTGGTACAGTGAGGAATGACACAACTCGCTTTGAGCCCGGTGCGCGGGTGCCGATTGGACACACTCCCAACCATTACGTGACGACCTCCACGCTGGGGAGGCCTTCAATGACTCATCGCGTGGTTTGCTTCCCCACCATCAGAAAACTAAGTTTACAAGCTATTCGCACAAACTATCGGATGACGGATGCGCGTTTTTTGGCTGGACCTATACACCTAAGCGCCATAGCAAACAGTGTAAAATGAGCGCTGGAGAACAGCATGGGAGGTTTAAACCATCTGGTCTTTTGGGTTGACCATAAAACCTGTTGCCTTTGAGGTCTGCAAAAACGGAGTTTTGGATTTCATCTCAATTTGGTGACTGCGGGTCCTGACATCCCCAGAATCGGAATTGATTGGCTTCCCACATTCTCCCGGTGCCATACTTCTGTAAAAAGTCGAACTAAGCGACCGACGAATGAGTGGGATAGAAAATCCTACGCGCTATTCACTCACTTGATCCCGCGCTGTAGATGTCGACATCCGAAGCATTAATGTAACTGCCGATTGCGGCTTCGTAGTCTCCTCCGCTCCACCGCGCCACGTTGATGACGTTCTCGTGTTCCTCGTCCTCGAAATTCCAATAGTAGAACGCTTCGCTCTCCGAGGCGTCATTTTCGTACATTTGGCTCTCTCCTGACGCGGCGAAGTAGTAGATTACGTCATCAAAGTCAAAACTCCCGGTTTCCTCATCGTCAAACGCAGCTAAATCTTCGGGCGTTAAGCCGAGGGAAGCGAATGGCATTTCTTGTGTGAGCGACACGTTCAAACCGCCGCGCTCTTGCCAATCGAGCCAATACGTCCGTCCCTCGTCACCGGTCAGCTTTAGCTCAAACCACTCGCCCTCTGCCTCCGTATACTTGTTCCTCTGTTCTACGAGATATTCATTTCCTTTCACTACGACCACGCCCCCCTGTCTCAAGTCATCCAGAGATGGTGGAGATTCGACATGATCGGGTTCTTTCTTACGCAAGAAGAGCGCCCAGACAACCGCAATCACGACCAAAACGCCTACAAGTACAATTATTAGTTCCACAATCGCCTATACTGCGTGAACAGTCCCCTAAGCGTTGCCTTGTTCTCAATCCACGCTCATTTTCCGAAACCTCTACTGCCTCCCCGGAAGGAGCTGCTGCGTCGAGTAGAGGATGATGAGGTCCTGCCAAGGTTGGAACTTCGACTCCTGGTTGACGAGGAACTGGATCTGTTGACCGACGATCTAGTGCTTCCAAATGCGCCTCTGCGGGACGCAGCACTTGTACGTGCCGCCATGGCGCGCTTCGACTTCATCTGCGTGATGGATTTCGGCGCCTCAGTACGGCTCTTAGCCCTGCTGCTTCTTGCCACACTGCTTGCCGGTCTCGCGGATCCTTGAGACGTATTGTAGCTCGTCACGGTGCGCCTCATGCTGCGGGTCGCCACCGGCGCGTGCCAACCGCCGTAAAATCCTCCGTACCAACCGCCGTAAAATCCGGGGCCGTACCATCCATACGGTCGAAAAAGGATGTCACGCATAATCATATATTGGAAGTACGTCGCCATCCAATTGTGCCCGTGCGAGTGATACGTGCTGCCATGGTGATGATTCCGACCCTCGTAGACGTATTTGTTTGATTCCGCATTGACGGA
>JAJDTR010000103.1 GCA_022827055.1 Candidatus Poribacteria bacterium
CAGAGGAGCGGCATGTCAATAGAAGGGTGCGATATGCGTCAGCCGCGCTCCAGCGGAGCGCAATGTGAACGTGCACGTATCACGGACGAGAGGACTCGCGCCTACGATGAACACATTCATGCAGGTGTAAACGTAGAAATCTAAGGAAGTGAATAACGAGTGATTGGGTGACCGAATGGAATTAACCGAACGAATAGTGACGGCGATAGTAAATCCTGTGCGATAGAAATCCCATAGGGATCCAGCAAGCGAGTGAATAGATCAAGTGACTGGATAAGGAACGCGATAGAGATCCCAGCGCGGTAGAGGTCCAATAGTTCTTTCCACTTGACAACCCGGCAAAAGCGGCGTACAATTGGAGAAACATTGTTGAAAGGAGTAAGGCACCATGACAAACCCGCAATTCATAACGCTCATTGTTAGCTTCACCGTGGGATTCGCGACCATTTTCTATTACATGGTATCCGTTCAAGGCAAGCGATTCAGCGATATGAACAATCGAATCAACGATATGAACAATCGAATTGGTGATCTTGACAATCGAATCGGTGATATGAACAATCGAATCGGTGATCTTGACAATCGAATTGGTGATATGAACAATCGAATTGGTGATCTTGACAATCGAATAAGCGACTTGAACACCAACATCAATGCCCGCTTCAGCGAAATGAATGCGAATATCAACAACCGCATTGACGACCTCCGTAATCAAATGCAGCGCGAACACGACAATCTTGCCCAAAAAGTCGACACCCTGACCGGCACTGTGACCACCCACATCTCCGACCAAACCATCCACCAACCCCCGCGAGTCTGAGAACAATACCCTCCGCCGCACCTCTGCCGCTTTACCCTGCGGATTAGACCGTACTCAGCGCCGTCATTTAATCCGCATAATCCGTGATTCAGACAACCCGCCACTCATCACTCTCCACTAGCCACTGGTTCATTCCCATTGAAAAAAACGTCCAAACATTGTAAAATATGAGCGCGAATTACGGGAACATCCGCAATCGAGATTTCCTCGTGGGATCAAGCGAATGGATAATGAGCGCGATAGAGATCCAGCAAGCGAACGGATAGATCAAGTGACCGAATAGGGAACGCGATAGAGATCCCAGCGCGATAGAGATCCAGCAAGTGAGTGAATAGATCAAGTGACTGGATAAGGAACGCGATAGAAATCCCAGCGCGGTAGAGATCCGCTGGAGATCGCTCCTACAGAACATGGTGGGATCATGGTGGGCAGTGCCCACCCTACAGAGACTACAAGAAACCGGAGCCCCCACTAGCCACTGCCTTTTTCCCGATTGACAAAAATCCCGCAATACGCTATAATCAGTAGCGTGCCACACCAAACCACACGCTTCTGCGCAACACGAACCTGCAACTGACGAGGATTCCGCATGAACTGGACACTCACCGCACAAATCGTGGTAATCGTCGTCGCCTATGTTGGCGGCATCTTGGCTATCGGACGCTTCATGACGCATTCACTGGGCAAACGAATCGATCATCTGAACGATCGAATCGATGATCTGGCGTCAAAGACGACGTCCGACAACCTTGCCATTATCAGGTTAATTGAAGGTCTTGACAAACGCATGAACGACATGAACACCAACATAAATGCGCGCTTTGAAGACATGAATGGGCGTTTTGAAGAGATGAACGCCAACATGAATGCGCGCTTTGGAGACATGAACACAAATATCAATGCGCGCTTTGAAGAGATGAACACCAACATGAACGCGCGCTTTGAAGACATGAACACAAATATCAATGGGCGATTCAACGATATGAACAACCGTTTTGACGACCTGAGCCGCCAAATAGACACCCGCATCGGCGATGTAAACGAACGATTTGGGGATACGAACGGCCGCATTGATGATCTCCGCGCACAAATGATTCGCGATCATGATAATCTCTCCCGTAAAGTCGACACCCTCACCGACACCGTCACCGCCCATATCACGAATCAAGATATCCACGGGGGTCCGCGCGTCTGAGGGCAACCCGCCCATCCCGATTCGCCCACATTGCACTCCGCAGGAGTGCGGGGATTGGTACACATCGATTTCTATTGACATTGCACTCCTCCGGAGTGCGGGAGGTTGGTGGAATCGCCTTTCTATTGACATTGCACTCCTCTGGAGTGCAGGACGTTGGTGGGTCCGCCATACTATTGACATGTCACTCCTCCGGAGTGAGGAGGCTGCGGCGATTTGGGAATCACGTCGTGGAATCGCGCGGCGACCGGCGCGGCAAGATGCCCCGCCTACGGCCTACGGATGGTGGGATTAAGCGAACGGATGGATCAAGTGACCGAATAGGGAACGCGATAGAGATCCCAGCGCGGTAGAGATCCCGTGCGCACCCTACAGAGGATGGTGGGCAGGGGATCTCTATCGCGCTCATTATCCATTCGCTTGATTCCACCCTACAACTGATCACTGACCACTGACCACTGCTTCTCCGTTTTTTGAAACCCGGGGATTGGGGGGTTCGTTTTTCGTGTCTGTAGCAAAATATATGTCGGGAGCCCGCGGACGCGGGAACGCGTCCGGAAAAAGGTAAAAAAACTCTTGACAAATTTCCAGATTCGTTATATTATATGCCCAAGTTGTGGTCTAGCTGCGTCACGACTGTGCCAACCGATCACGGCTTCATCATAATCTAATCCGCTCCAGCCCGTTGAGAACCGCGCGTAAACCGGAGCACATAACGATTTCCGATTTCAGGAAACATTTCAGTGTGAGGCATTTTGAGCGCCTCAAACCAGATTCCGGCATCTTGAGCAGATTCGCGATGCCGTTAATCAATTTTAGGACTTACGCATTACGTTTTACGTATTACGGTTCCGTGAGTCCTACTATTTTCCCAGCATAAAGGAAAACTACTCCTTATGGATAGTTCAATTCAGTCTTGTGAAACTAACAAGAATTTCAAACCCAAATTCAATGCTACAAGCAACACACTACCTAGGAGGTATAATAAAATGATGTGTAGCAGTTGGAAAATTAGCGTATTCGGTATCCTGGCGCTCATGCTGGCCTTCGGGCTTGGCGCGACGGATTCCTTCGCTGCACCCGTAACGGCAACAGTCGCCGCGGCAAATATCGGTACTGACACGGCACCCCTACGGGCAGTCGATGAAACAACCGGTACTAGCCCGCTCGATCACATTACCTTTACCGTAACCGCGATCGCCGCCACAGCCGACAACACTACCGGTGAGGTGAGAATTACCATCCCGTCGGGGTGGGCACGTCCCTTCGGCATTAACGGTAACCGCGCTGCTGGTGATGCAGACGCGAATACTATTGACGCAAGTGACCTTGATGAAGCCGGTGAGGTGTTCATAACCGACTCCGGTGACACGGGCGATGCGAGTTACAGAGGTTCAATTTCGGGCAATACGCTTGTGGCGAAGTTCGGCAAGAACGCTACCGACGGCAACGCGGTTGTATTCACCTATAGGAGTAAACATCCAGCCCAGGCACGCACTTACGCGTTTCCGATGTCTGGAAACATTGACACCACTCAAACGCTAGGTCAACAGGCAACCACTCCAGTAGGTACCGGGGTATACAAGCGTGGCGGTCGCTACTTCTATGACATCGTCGTCGGTTCTGTGGCATCCGGAAAGGGAGAAGTTACAGTCACGGGCGCCTTGCCTAACAAACATCCGGATGTGGAACCGAAGGGTTATAAGGACAACTACATCCTCACCAGTGAGGCCGCTGTAACTCCCACCTTTACCTTCAAAGCCGTAGGAACGATGTTCAAGAATTCGTTGATTCGGATTGAATCCGGCACACCGACTACCGACGATTCGGGCGGTTGGACGGGCTTGTATCCCGGGCCGGCTGGTACCGCTGCTGGCAAAGTGACGCTCGGCGGTCCCGCGGAGTTTGTTACTACTGGTACTCCTGCTTCAAGCGCTACTGTAGTAGTTGTGAAAATCACCGCTGATCGAATTGAAGCCGGTAGTACAATTACCTTCAGGATTGACGGGCTGAAAGCGCAAAAGACTGAGGGGACGACAGCGCATGTGACCTACCGTTTCACGGCTGGTACAAATTCGTTAATCGCAGCGGATTCGGCCGTCGCGGACCCTACGGACATTAAGACGTTTGATTTCGTTTCAACCTCTAAGCATGGCTCCGGCAAAGTAGCGCTGACGTCATCCCAAACTGGTGCAGGAGAGGGCAGAGCTACAGCTGGCCCTGTAACCTATGCCGCGTCCGAGGAAGCGCTTGGAAATCTTGTGCTTACGCTGACCGAGTTGAATGGTTTCATAGGAGGCGCTGAAATTGAAATTCAGATTCCAGACGGGTTCACCCCCGCCCCTTACAAAACCTTCACCGGCACTGGCGCGGGAACGGTAGCCGTAGATACCCAGACTCCGGCGTTGACGTTGGATTTAGCTACTAATGGGAAGGTTACCCTTAAAAATAGTGTCGCAACAGAAGTGGCCTTCGCCGATGGCGCAATTGTTACCTATAATGGGCTAATAAAGGCGCCTAAAGCGGAAGGCCTATACGAATTCACCACGAAAACACGGTCGGGACCCCACGGCGCGCTGACCATGATTGGCAGCCCGATGGTAGAGGTTGTCGGCGGGCACGGCAAAGGCACCATGGTCCTGACACGCGCGGGCTCGGTGTTTAGCCAGACATCCTCAGAAGCCGAAGTCGGGAACCTGGTGTTCACCTATACTCCCGGCGGGCGCATGGCAAAAGATTCACAAGTTCAGGTTGAGCTTCCACCTGACTGGCCTCGGGGTCGTACCGACAACGGTGACGGCGTAGCCGACCGCGGTGAAGTCACGCTGACGGGAAAAGCTAACCTCATTGTCGCCGCCGATGGCGGGAGTTTCACCGCCACGGCGACGGAGACGCTGACAACCGCCGACAGACTGATGTTCACGTACAAGAATATCAAAGTCCCTAAACGTGACGCGCCGGATTCGCATACCTTTGTCACGAGAGCGATATCTCACTCCGGTGGCCCACTGGCGACTTCGGAAATTGCGGCGAGTCCCAATGTAGGCATAGGCCGCGCTCCTGACGGAAGCGGCTCCATCGCCTTGGACAAGACCCAAGCTGATGCCGGTTCATCGATCGGTGACTTGGCGATTACCTTTACCGCCGCGGGCAAGATGTCAGTCGGAGCGACCGTTGAAATCACCATTCCCGATACCGGCGGTTGGCCCGCGCCAAGCACTGATGTCAGTCAACCGGGTGGCGTGACGCTCGGCGGCTCGATCTCCGGGGTCATCCCCGTAGTGACGGCTACTACCATGAGCGCCACGATTACTACGGAGTTGAACGCGGGCAACACCATAGTCTTCACTTACAAGAATCTCACGGCGCCGGCAGCGGGCGGGCAGTACACCTTTACCGCCAAGTCTACAAGCGCCGCCATCGGTACACTCACATCGTTAGCCGCCGGTACGTCGATTCAGATTGACGAAGTGGCGGCGGGTTCCATCACGCTAACCTCTGCCGACGGCATGCTAAGTTCCGCTGCGCCGGGCATGGGGCTCGGTAACCTCATGTTTACGTTCACCGCCGGTGCGCAGATGGCTAGCGGTGCACAGGTGCAAATCACCATACCGACCGGTTGGTCACCACCCTTCCTCGACAACAACGACGGTGCGGACTCCGCCGGTGAGGTGTCCGTCGCCGGATCGGCGAACCTCAGCGTCTCCGGAGGTGGAGCGCAGCCTTGGATGCTGACCGCGACCACCACCGCCGCGCTTGCAACTGGCAATACGCTGGTCATCACATACAAACAGGTGACTGCGCCGGCAGCCGAAGCGACGTATACGTTTGTGACGAAGTCGTCGGTCGCCGCGGGCGGAACCTTGTTGCCTATAACGAGCCAACCGAGTGTCATTGTCAGAACGCCTGTGGCCGCCATCGCGCTCAAAGCGGAACCGAGCAGCGTGTTTGCCGGCGGCGAGATTGCCCTTACCGTCGATCTGTGGAGCGCTGACGGTGAACTTGCCAAGGCATTGGGTGCCCAGACAGTTGCCCTGACAAGCACCTCAGATACCGGTGAGTTCTCCAACGACATGGGCACCATCCCCGACAACATGTCGGAATGGACGGGTACCTACACCGATAACGCATCCGGCACGGCGACATTAACCGCTACCTTGGGAGAGATGACCTCCTCGGTGGATGTCGAGATTAAATCCACCATTCGCGACCTCTCCGTGAACGATGAGACCGAAATGGCAGTCGTTAAGCAAGGAGCGAGCATTATGGTGCGCGCCACCGGTCCCGTGGGCGGCGGTACAGTGACGGTGCTTGATGAGGACGGCGAAAAGGTCGGTCTCAAGAAAGCCCTTGATCCCGTCGGTGAACCCGATGCCGACGGTGATCAGGTCTATTCGCGTTCGGTCGAATTGCCGGATGTCGTCGCCGACGGTATGTACACCGTTAGCGTCGAGATTCAGGGCGACGTGAACAATTCGTTGATGATTGAGGTTGTCAATGACCAGACGCCGCCAAGCGTTACCAATGCCGCTTCCTCCGCGGACGTGGTTGCCGCTGGCGAAACAATCACGCTCTCCGCGGATGTCGCCATGAACGAGTCCATGGTTGCTATCAGTTCTGTCATGGCTGATCTCGGCGGGCTGGATACAACACAAGCCATGGTCCAGATGGACGAGCTTTCGAGTTCGCCCGGCAGATACTTCACGATCATTACCATTGCCAGTGCGGACGATGGCAACGAAGCGGCGGACGGTGAGTACGCCGTCACAATCACCGCGACCGATGGACTCGATAACACGGGTTCCGACACGGTCATGATTACCTTGGAGAACGACCCGAGCGAACTGACGTCCGCCGAAGTCACTCCGGGGAGCGGCAAACCGGGTGAAACCATCTGGATTAAGGCGACCGGTTCCGCGGGCGGCGACGCCGCGGCGACCGTGAACAATGCCGAAACCGGTATGATGATTGCCCAGGTGACGCTTGAAGAGGATGCGGCTAACGCCGGAATGTACAGCGGCGGTCTCATGATCGTCGAGGACGCACACCCGGCCGGCATGTACGATGTCACCGTCACCCTCGGCACGCAGATGATGACGCTGGAAGACGCGTTGACCATCGAGCCTCCGGGATACGACTTCACCTGGACGATCGGCGCGGGTACGCACCTGATTCACGTCCCTCTCGACGTGACGCAGGTGGACGGTGCCGACATGACGATCGCCACCGTGCGCGACCTGTATAACGCGCTCGGCGATGCTGTCAGTATCATCATCTCCCTCGGTGCGGACGGTAGCTGGAATTCGTACCTGGGCGACGATGCGCCGGGTATGGCTTTCGGCGACATGATGCTTGGCGACTCGACCGGTCTCGTGGCTATCATGAACAGCGCCGTGACGCTCGAGTTGACGGGTAACGCGCTCGGTACCGGCGGAGTATCCACCATCTCGCTGAACGCGGGCAACAACCTCGTCGGCGTACCGCTGGATAGCGCGCAGATCGGGATGATCAGCGACGTGCTCGGCGCACTGGTTAGCGCGGTCGTGGTCTCCAACGAAGCCGGCGACGGCTTCCAGACCATCACGCAAGCCGGCGACCCGGGCGACGGTCCGCTCATGGGCGGCGAAGGCTACATCGTTGTGGCTGCCGCCGCGGCGAGCATACCGGTTATCGGTAGTCCGTGGCAGAACATGGACGGCGCGTCAACCGCACCGCCGGTCGCTTCCGGCGCCAACGTCAAGACGCCTGTACTGCACGTGCGGGGTCAGTTGATTGACGAAGCCGGTATGATGACGCTCGACGGACTCACCGTGTCCGTGAGAAACGTCACCAACGGTTCCGTGCTCGGCAGCAGCGTAGCCACCGATGAATACAGCATGACCTTCGTCAAGCTGAACAGCAGCGCCGCCAAAGTTGGCGATATCCTCGAGATTAAAGCCGACTCCGGCAACCCGCTGCTCGGTATCCGTCCGGTACAGCATGTTGTGACGGCTGAAGATGTGCTCAACGGCAGCATCAGCCTGCCCGACCTCGTGACCTACGAGATCCCGGCGCAGAGCGAACTGCTCGCGAACTATCCGAATCCGTTCAATCCTGAAACCTGGATTCCGTTCCGTCTCGCAGAAGACAGCAACGTCTCCCTGGACATCTACGGAGCGTCCGGCACCTTGGTCCGTAACATCGACCTCGGCTTCACGCCGGCGGCTGTCTACGAAGGACGTTCGGACGCCATCTACTGGGATGGTCGGAACAACTTCGGTGAGCAGGTCTCCAGCGGTCTCTACTTCTATCACCTCCGTGCGGGCGAGTTCTCGGCGACACGCCGCATGGTCGTCGTGAAGTAGGTCTAGCCTGTGCTAAACCAATTAGCTGCCAGGCGCTCCGCTAACGTTGTTGTTGCGCTTGGCAGCTAATTTTTTGTGAAACGAGAATAATGCGTAATCCGTAATACGTGGTGGGAAATGAAGAACCTGTAGGAGGGGCATCTTGCCCCGATATTTACCTAACGACTACAGGTCGGGGCAAGCGGATCGCTATCGCGGTCGCTATTCACTCCCTTGATCCCACAAGTTGCTTATTACGCATTACGCATTATTGCTTTTCACATCATTTATTTTCACTCCTTCAATCATTACCTCAACACACCCAACACAATTTCTCCGAGCATTTCTCAATAGAACACATTGAAAACTCCCACCTGCGCTATAATAAATCCTATAAACAGTTTAGGGGGAAATAGCCTCGAAACCGAGTTTTTTCTTGAAAACTCGGTTTCTTTGAGATACGCCTATACCGAACTATTCAAGCAGGCTCTTGAGATGTACAAAGTAGGTTGATGGTGGGCAGTGCCCACCCTACATAGACAGGACACAAGCGCATGTTTCGAAGCCGGAAAAAAATCAATCGGGAAGAGGTACTCTTTTGCGTTGTTATTTGCGTCGCGATAGCCGGGTTGGTTGTGTTTGCGATAGTGCCGGGATTGGGTTGGTTGAATGGGATTCCGCCTGGAGAACTGACGGCATTGATGTCATTCCTCGTGTTGATTCAAATGTACACTTTATTTGAGATTCGCCGGGTAATAAAAAAAATGCGAATTAGAGAGATGGAGGCGGTAAAAAGTAACGGAATGGATGCGGTACAGAACTGAAGAAATAAGAATCTGGCGCAAAGAATAGCCAAGCCATAATGGCTTTGACTTTTGGTTTTTGTAGGGAATAACGATCGTTATTCCCGTGAACCTCAAACTGGGTTTCTCTGCTTCTCTGCTATAGGGGGCAACTTGAGTTACATCTCACTTTTCTCAATAAAACTCATTGAAAATCCGACACGCTTGTGCTATAATAATCTCCGTTGCGAAAAAGTAGTAGGCACACGCCGTGTGCCGTAAAACCGGGCGGTGCATTTCATGGAATCGAAAGAACGTCGGGGGACAAAAAATCATCAAGTGTTGTGGGCAACGCTCATCACGCTGGTTATCGGCATCTTCGCGTTCGCCCAAGTCTACATCATGTTCACACTTAACCAGATGGACGATCGTATTACACGGCTGGACAATCGCATCACGCGGTTGGATGATCGGGTGAACGAGCACCTGACGCAAATAGAGGCCCGGCTGGACAAACTGAACCAGAATTACATTGACCACTTGGAACATCACTTGAGCGGCAAGTGATGCGGTTATATGTAGGGTGCGCACTGCGCACCAGCCTAAACTAAAGTAGTAGGCACACGCCGTGTGCCGTAACACCGAGCGGTGCTTTGCATGGAAGCGAAAGAAGGTAGGGGGACAAAAAATCAACAGGTGTTGCGGGCAATGCTCATCGCGCCGCAAATCCACGTCCACACTTTACGCATTACGCATTATCTAACAGCCTCATAACATCATAAACTTCGACTTCTCGTGTTTATTCGGTTTGAAGCGCTTTGTTAAAATCAACTTTTATTAAAATTGGCCCTGTATGGTGGAATCAACCGACTGAATAAGGAGGGCGATAGCGGATCTTCCGCCCACCAGCCATTTACTTTTCAATGCACGTTTTATTTGGAGGTTAAATTCAAAATATGAGTAATCTCAGAGGAAGACTCGTTTGGTTTCTCTGTTGTGTAACCCTCGCCGCGGGGCTCATGTCCGCCGCGGGCGATGTGGCGCACGCGCAATCCGCGTCCTCGTTCCTCTTGAGCGGATCCGTGACCGACAGCGACGGCGCGGCTGTTCAAGGGTTGTCCGTCGGGGTTGAAGGCTACGGCAGTTTCGTCACCCGCGCGGATGGCAGCTTCAATATCCTGTTGATTAGACCCGGAGCGGCGTTCATAGTCAGCGTCGGCGACATACTGAGCATCACCGTAAACGACGGTCAGCAGCTCGTTACCACCGTCGGTTATGAGATCACCGCCGCCGATATCGCCTCGAGTCCGCCCGGCGCCACCGTGAGCATCGAGTTGTCCGGTTTGGATGCGATTGCGGCACCTTCCAGCCTTCCGGCGGACGGTATGTCCACCACCGTCATTACCGTAAACAACGTGGCAAACGGTCAGGCTGTGATAGGCGATACCGTAACCATCACCGCCGACCAAGGGACGGTGGGCGATGTGACCGATAACGGCGACGGCACCTATACCGCTACATATACCGCACCGGAACTCGTCCTGGGGGCAAATGCCACCGCCGCCATCTCCATAGAATCGGCAAACACGGGCGAGACCGCGGGCATAGAAGTAACTCTCACACCCGTTCCGACGATCGTGTCCGTGACCGCCGGTCCGGCGCTCTACACCGCCGGAGCCGGTGAGACCGGTACCATCGCCGTCTCTGTCTCTCGAGGCGGAAATCCTGTGTCCGACGCCGAGATTAGCATTGGCGCGGACGCCGGTACGGTCGGAGATGTCACCAACAACGGTGACGGCACCTATGGCGCATCTTATACCCCCTCCGATACGGTGGGACGCGCGAACATCACCGCAACCGACGCCGTGTCCGGATCCAGCGGAACGGCAACAGTCAATGTGAATGCCGGTCCCGCCGCGACGCTCGAGGTCAGCGTGACCCCGACCAGCGTCTCAAGTAATGGGAGCGCCATGGTTACCGCCATGGTGGAAGATTCATCCGGCAATCCGGTTGGAGGGTTGACCGCAGAAGGTACCGCCGGCGTTGGAACCGTGGGAGCCTTTACGGAATCCGATGAGTCCGGAACCTATACCGCCGCCTATGCCGCACCCGCCGTCGAAGAGGACGGGACAGACATCATCACCGTGGCAGTCGGGGCTCTTACCGGCGTAGCGACGGTCGGCCTCACACCCGAACCGCCGATGTCGGTTTCCGTGTTGGTCGTGACCGGTCAAGTGAACAAAGCCGATGGAACCGGAACCGTTCCGGGCGTCGATGTGAATGTTACTGCGAATGGCAACATGGGGTCCGCCACGACAGATGAGAATGGAAGTTACAGCGTGACCATCCTTGATCCGAACGGCAATGCCGCAAGCACCGGCGATGTGGTCACGGCTGTCGTTACGGATGATGACGGGAACGTGGTCGGTACCGCCCGGAAAGTATTGACGAACGCGGACCTCGGCGAAGGTGATTCCACCGTAGTAAGGGTCGATGTGGACACCAACCTCGTATCCACCACCTCCAACCTCGTCGTTACCGGAACCGTTTATCATGAAGGCGGGAGCTTACCCGTCGGAGCGGGTCTCGCTGTCAGCGTAACGAACAACGCCAACGCTATGAGCGTTAGCGGGATGACCGCGGATGATGGCACCTACAGCGTCACCTTCCTGAATACCGCCGGCGATGTGGCAGGTACCGGCGATATGCTCGCCGTTAGCGTCATGGCGGACGGAGCGGAGATCGGTTCCGCCGGTCATACCCTCACCTCCGCCGAAGTAGACGCGGGACAAGCCATGGTCGATGTCAACACGAACATGGTCGCCTCCACACTCACGCTCGTTGTTACCGGTACCGTATTCCTGCTTGACAGCGATGTACCCGCGGGTCCCGGTTTAACCGTGGCGGTTTCGAACTACGACAACGGCGAGACAGCCATGGGCGTCACTGACGCGAACGGTGAGTACAGCGCGACGCTTCTTAATACCACCGGCACGCCCGTCGCGGAGACCGGCGATACCATCAGTGTTGCCGTTTCTGCGGATGGAGAAGCGGTCGGATCCGCCAGCCGCGCCTTGACCGAAGAGGAAATCGGAAATCAGCATGCCGTGGTGAATGTGGACAGCACCGTCCCCGCCGAGTCCTCGGTATTCAACGTGACCGGCACCGTACTGCTGGAAGACGGTATAAGCCCGGCTCCCGGCGGATTGAGCGTCACGTTAACGAATCGAAGCAATCCGGATATGACGTGGACCACCGTCACCGAAGACGGCGGCACCTACAGCGTCACCATGCTCAGCGCCGCCATGGCGGTCGCCGCAACGCACGATGTACTCGTTCTCGATGTCACGGTTATGGCTGACGATAACGTCGTCGGCACAACCTCCCATACCCTGACAACGGACGAAGTGCTCAGCCGGCGCATCAGCGGGGTCGACATCGTCACGAGCCTTACCGCCGATCCCTCGAACCAAATCACTGTGCTCGGTAACGTCACCAATCCCGACGGGTCACCCTCGCGGGCGGGTGTCGAACTCCGAGTGACGCTCGGATCGAATTCCACCCGGACGATTATGACCGAAGCGGGCGGCTACTATAGCACCACCTACCTCGACACCGCAATGCCCATCGTCAGCGTGTACGACAACGTGAACATCGTGGCAATCGACCGCGAAACGGGCGGAGCCGCGAACGAAGACATGGAAATCGCGTCGCATCACGTTCTGGCGGGTCGGATTACCTTCGACATCGCCCTGATTGCCGATGTGATCGACCCGGTTGCGGTGGCGACAAGCAGCCAGAAGTTTATTCAGAAAACGGAATCGGTCAATTTTTACGGCAACGAATCGAGTGACCTCATCACCGCGAACGTTCCCGGCGTCATCGACAGCTATCTCTGGGAATTCGGCGACGGAAATACCTCCAGTTCCATCGACACGGAACATCAATACGCCGACTCCGGCAAATACGTCGTTACCCTCACGGTGACGGACATCGCCGGAAACGAAGGCATGGCGAGTCTCGAGATTTTTGTCGACACCGTGCGCCTCGGCGGCTTGTCGCTGAACACGGTCCACGGAAGAAATGTCATCGACAAGATTGTCAAGTTGGCGATTGGGCGCACCGATGTGGGTCAATCCATCGGCGCCGAAGCCTTTCTCGAGATGATGCGGAGCAATCCCGCGACGCAGGCTGCCGTTATGGAAGCCCTCGACGCAATCCTTCCCCCGGGAATGGTGCCCGCTCAACTGCTTGATGCGGAGTTGCCGCTTATCTTCGAGGATTACGAGAATATCGACCTCGAAAACTTCGGTAACGCGCTCACGGCACGTCCCGGGAGCGCCATGGGCATGGGCATCCTAGACTCGAAGGATGGCGGGTTCACCAGAATCGTTACCGGAAACAAACTTGATGTCTACCTCGCCACGCCGCGCGGAGATGTCGGGAGCGTGACGTTCCGATTGGACGGACCGGACTTCGATCCGTTCAGCGAAGAGGGAACGCGCGATGCCAGAGAAGCTGTAGCCGGTATGACCTTCCCGCACACCTTCCAGTTGGAAGAGGAGCAAGCGGCGCTGCTGCTGCCCTCGTGGCCCGGTCTTGGGGAATCCGGTATTTTCTCCTCGGTAACCCTGCGATATGCGTCCGACGCACTCCCTCCGGAATATGCGAATCTACTGTCCAGGGGGCGTCACGTATTGGTCGATCCCGCCGCTTACGCCAGCGCACCGCTTAGCCCGATGATGATTAACGGCGAGGTCGTGTGGAGCGGAGATGTCGGAATCGAAACCGGTAAAATTGTCTACTACTACTATGAAGTCACATTGAATACGCCTGTGCCGCTCGTATTGGGCGAAGGCGCGACCACAATGCTCGAGCGCTACGCCATTCCCGATCCGCGCAACTTGCAGCTTGAAGACCGCGGCTTGGTCGAAGCACTCTTCACCATGGGTGTGCAGGACGCTGTCGGAGCGTTGCTCAATCCGTATATCAACGCCATTGCCGCCGGTCAGGATATCTCATCCATAGACATTACGGAAGTGCTTAGCGGCGAGGCGCTGCTCAATCTCCTCGGATCGCTGTTTGAAGCGTCGATACCCGTGTACATGGACATCATGACGACCATGGATCCGCAGATGGTGTCGGTCTTCACCGTTCCGATGTCTACCGCGGATCAGTCCGTCTGGTACACCACAATCGATCTCTCCGACCTGTCGGACGGGGAGCACACCATCGACGCGAACGCCTTCGATTCGAACGGCGTCCAAATCGACAACCGTCCGGTCTACGGCAAGACCTTTGTGCTGGATCGCTCGGCGCCCGCGATCGATATTTCGGTCGATAACGGTCAGAACTCCGCCATGTATACCCGCGACGACGGCGTCATCATCGCGACCGGATTGATAACACCGGATCCGAACCAGATGGCATCGTTGATGCTGAATGCCAGCACCATGGACGGCACGGAAGATCTGAGCGATTTCATGTTCCAGATTATCCGGCACAGCGACGATCCGGCGAGCCAGATGGGGAACACCTGGATGCCGCTGCTCGATCCGTCGATCGCACCCATGGTCGGCGGGCTGTCAGCCGAAACCTTCGACGTGTTCATCGCCTCCGCGTTCAACGACATGTTGTCAATCAATGCGCGCGCAGGTATGCCCCCCGGCATGCTTCGCTCGCAAGAGTTGATTATTCGGGGTATGAATAACGATCCGGCGATCATCGCCGGCGAATACGGTCTGCGTGCCGTCGGTATGGATAACGTGGGCAACCTGTCCTCCTTCACCATGCCGGTGCGGGTGGATATTGTTCCCCCGGATCCCGACCAGGCGGTTATCACCAACATCGTCATCGGCGATTGCAACAAGGATGGCGACCTCGAAGATCCGTTCGAGAGCCAGGCGCCCGGGGAATCCACCATTTTCGCCAACACCGGAAACCTCACCCTGTCGATCGACATTCCGAATCGCACGCCGCACCCGTTGACCGGGATCGTGGTCCAGTATAAGACGATGCACGGCACCGCGCAGTGGATGGAAATCGCTACCATCGACGCTGTGGGCGATGTCGAATGGAATATCGACGATTTCGCCGCGTTGATTGACGGCGGAGGCGATGACTCGCACATCTACGTGCGCGCCGTAGCCACCAACGCATTGACAATCACCGATCCCGATCCGGCGGCCCCGACGGTTAAACTTGACGCCGGTGTCTGCCCGGTCGAGCCGGAGCATATCGCGGTCAATGTCCTACCTGCCGGCACGAATGAAGAAACCGGCGGATATTGCGGAATCATCACCGTGACCGGTTACACCGCGGGGAGGACCATTCCGGAACTCGCGTCCGTGCGGTTCGACCTGACGCTGCCCGACGGCTCTACAATGACAATCGGCGAAGCGACCGAATCCGAGCTTCTTTCGGGACTGCTTACCGCTGACTTGATAACCGTGCTCGGCAATCTCGTGAGTGTCATTGCGCACGACGGTATGGGAACGTCCGCACCGGAATCGACCTACCGCACGTGGTCGATTACCTTTAACACCGCGCCGCTCCTCGACTCGCTCGACACGCCGTATGTCGTTAGCGCCACCATGATAGGCGCCGACGGTATGGAGTACGCGCCGATTGCCGGCGGTACGGACGACTTCCTCCTCCATAACGGGGATGTGGAAGTCGGCACGACCATCACCGCCGTAGCCGATGCGTACGGTGCGCTCGAGATGACCGCTGGCGGACACTTCCAGCTCGGTGGTATCACCGCCGAGGGGTATGACACGCCGGTTGCCATATTGACCGCCGATCCCGCCGCACCGGATTGGAGAGTCGACGGAGTTCATCTCGTTGTTCATATGCGGAACGAGGATGGATCCAAGGGCGATGCTGTCGATGTCGGCGAGGTCACTGTTGAGGAAGCTGTCAGCGTTGACATGGCGGACATGACCAAGACAAGCAGCGATAAAACCTTTACAATCACTATTACCGACCTGAGCGTGCTCGGCGTCGGCGGCGATTATGTGCTCCAAGTTCTGGCGCACGATGCCAAAGGCGATAACGAAGCGGAAGATCCCGCATACGGCGTCGCTGCCAATGTCGACAACTACACGCCTCCGCCGATGATCACCATCGACGGCAGGGGCGAGGGCATGAGCCTGGCCGACTTCATGGCGGCTCACCCGCTGGGTTATCGCATCGCTCAGTCGGATGACAATATGTTCCCGTTCTCCGTGAACGCTCCCGGTGTTCTGATGGGCGACATCACCGTTCAGATTGACGGCGGAACCTTGGCACCCGATCTGGTCGCGATTGACGGTATGCGCCACGAGTTCAGTATTGTGGCGAGCACCTCTACCACCAGCGAGGGCGATCACCCCGCGAGCGGTACGGTCACGAAGCGGAACGGCAGCGCGAGTTTCGATCTGGTGAATCTTGCCATCGACCGCATCGCGCCGGAAATCACGGTGCAAGCGCCGACCGAGGATGACGAGGTCAGTCCCCACCCCACCATCCATGCTACCTACCACGATGGTGAGGGATACGGCATCGCGGTTGCTTCCGACGATCCGCTGGATGTCCCGGCCAACGTCGAGATTCAGATTACCCGTCTGAATCCGCCGGATGAAAGCAGCGTGCCTGTCGATCAGAATCAACTGGACGATGCCGACGACGCGGTCGTCTATTCGCCGGACGATGCACTGGCCGGCGGCGCCTATCGCACGGATGTCTCCGTAACCGACAAATGGGGCAACAGGAGCACCGCGTCCGGCGAGTTTACCGTTGCCGGTACCGCGCCCTCTGTCACCATTCTGTCCCCGATGGCGGACAGCGTTTCCGATGACGGAATGCCGCTCATCAGCGCTGTAGTCACGGGAAGCGGGGCGTTGGATGTCGTCACCATGATTGACGGCGAAGCCGTTGATGCCGCGATTGACGGGAAAAACCTGAGTTATACGCCGGATCCGGCGCTTGGTGAGGGCGCTCACACCGTCACCATTACAGTGACCGATCCGGATGGAAAGATGGCGGATGCCTCCGTCACCTTCAATGTTGAATTCGATCACTCCCCGCCGGTTGTCACCGAGGCGAGCCCGAAAGGAATGGTCTGGGGTGGCGATGTAACGTTGTCCGTCACCGCAGTCGACGATCAGTCGGGAGTGGCAAGCATAGCTATCGCGCTTGACGGCGGCGAAGCCGTGGACGGCGCCACTCGCGCTGTCGAAGGGTTGACG
Source organism: Candidatus Poribacteria bacterium (assembly GCA_022827055.1). Lineage (GTDB taxonomy): Bacteria > Poribacteria > WGA-4E > WGA-4E > JAJDTR01 > JAJDTR01. The sequence continues at coordinate 17,349 of JAJDTR010000103.1, forward strand.
CTCGGTCAACACATGGCAACCGCTACCGTGACCAACGGCGACGGCTATTCGCAGGACTACAGTTGGACCTTTACCGTAGCCCTCGATGAAGAGCCGCCGACCATCGGAAGCACGTCGCCGCACGGCGTCACGCGTACCACCACGCCGACCGTCACCGTCGGCGCCACCGATCTCACCGGTATAGCCTCCATCGCTATCGCCGTGATGAATAGCAATGGCGACGCCGTTGAAGGCGAGACCGCCATGGCTGAAGATGGCACTTCCGCCTCCTTCATGCCGGCCGGCGAATTGGCGAACGGGGTATATTCCGTGACAGCGGTTGTCGCTGACAATTCCGGAAACTCCGCCAGCACGAGTTGGAGTTTCGACGTTGAAGCGAACTATGACACCACGATGCCCAGCATCGATGTCGTGTCGCCGCAGGGCATTGTCCGTGTCGAGATGCCGAGCGTGAGCGTTTCCGCGTCGGATCTCAGCGATACGGCGCAAGAGGGACTGTCCGGCGTCGCGAGTATCGAAATCTCCGTAGCCGCAAGCGACGGCTCGGCGGTTGACGGCGCGTCCGAATATGATGGTTCGGGTTCGGCTGTCTTCACCCCGGGCGGCGCATTGGCTAACGGCGAGTATATGGCGACTGCGACCGTGACCGACAACAGCGGGAATACGAACACCGCGAGTTGGACGTTCACCGTCGAGGTCATCAGAGACGAGACCGCGCCGGTCATCGGAAACACATCGCCGCTAGGGATAAGCCGGAGCGCCATGCCCGAGATTAGCGTTGCCGCTACCGACGAAATGTCGGGTATCGGGAGCATCGAAATCTCGGTGATGAATAGCGCCGGTGGAGCGGTTGACGGCTCGGTCGCAATGGGAGACGGTTCTGCTGTCTTCACGCCGGGCGCCGCGCTTCCCAACGATACCTATACGGCAAGTACGGTCGTCACGGACAACAGCGGCAATGTGTCCGCCGCGAGTTGGAGTTTCACCGTTCAAGTCGATGTCGATACCACAAGCCCGAGCATAGATGTCGTCTCGCCGACGGGGATTGTCCGTGTGGATATGCCGTCCGTCAGCGTGTCTGCGTCCGATGTCAGCGACACCGGGCAAGCAGGACTCTCGGGCGTTGCGAGCATCGAGATCTCGGTAGCCGCGAGCGACGGTTCCGCGGTTGACGGGTCCGTCGAGTCTGACGGTTCGGGTTCGGCTGTCTTCATTCCGGGTGCCCCATTGGCTAACGGGGGATACACCGCAAGCGCGACAGTAACCGACAACAGCGGTAATGCCAGCTCTACGAGTTGGAGCTTCACCGTCGAAGTCATAATGGACATTGCCGAGCCGGTCATCGGCGTAACGTCGCCCTCGGGCATCGTCCGAGTCGATATGCCGACCATCACCGCCTCTGCTACGGACGAGATGTCGGGCGTTGGGAATATCGAAATCTCGGTACGCGCCAGCGACGGTTCCGGTGTTGCAGGTTCCTCCGAATTTGATGGGGGCACCATGGGGCGGTTCAATCTGGCGGGCGGATTGGCGAACGATACCTACACGGCGACCGCCGTCGTAACCGACAATGTCGGTAACGAGACGATGGGAAGTTGGTCCTTCACCGTCGAAGTCGTCATGGATACCATGCCGCCGGTTATAAACGCCACATCGCCGCAGGGCACCATCAGAACCGATATGCCGCGGGTGGACGTGTCCGCTACCGACGATATGTCCGGGATTGCGTCCTTCGCCATTCGCGTCGTGCGGAGCGACTTCGCGCAAGTGGCTGGCGAAGTAGTTTTCGAGGGCGGCACCAAGGCGTCATTCAGACCGGCCAATGCGTTGAGAAATGACACCTACTCCGTGGCTGTCGATGTCACCGATAAGGCGGGCAATGTGACCAACGCGAGTTGGAGTTTCACCGTGCAAGTTGACTCTAACCCGCCGGTGATTAGCGCCAATTCGCCTCTGGGAATCGTCAGGGACGAGATGCCCAGAGTCAGCGTGTCCGCGACCGATGACGAATCCGGAATCGAGAATATCGAGATCCGGGTGTTCGACAGCGCATTCCAGAGAATTGGCGGACGCACCGACTTCCAAGGCGGCACACTCGCCGCCTTTAACCCGGATCGGGCGCTTCCGAATGATACCTATACGGTAGGTGTGAGAGCCACCGATAAGGCGGGCAACACGGCGGACGCGAGGTGGAATTTCGTACTCGAAGCCGACCATACGCCGCCGGTCATCAATTCCCTGTCGCCGCAAGGCATCATCCGTGACGATACGCCGCGCATCAGCGTGTCCGCGACCGACGACATCTCCGGTATTCAGAATGTCGAAATTCGCGTGCGGAATACCGCGTTCCAGCGGATAGCCGGCACCACGACGTTCCAAGGCGGTACGGTCGGGTCCTTTAGCCCGGCGAGCCCGATGGGGAACGACACCTACACCGTGGGCGTGAAAGTGACCGATAAGGCGGGCAACACGACCGACGCCGATTGGGCGTTCACCATCGAAGTCGACGAGGTGCCTCCGACCATCGGTGATTCGAGTCCGCACGGCATCATCCGCACGTCGAGACCGCGGGTGACCGTCGCCGCGACAGACGACATGTCCGGTATCCAGAGCATCTCGATCCGTGTATTTAACGCGGCGTCCGAGCGGGTCGCTGGACCGACGACGTTCCTAGGTGGAACGTTCGCCAGTTTCAGACCGACGGGAAATCTGGATAACGGCGTGTACTCCGTGGGCGTGAAAGTGACAGATAAGAGCGGCAACGTCGCCGATTCGGGTTGGAGTTTCACCGTCGAAGTGGACAAGATGCCGCCGAACATCTCGCATACGTCACCTTCCGGAAGCGTACGCCCGGAGAGCCCGCGCATCTCCGTCGCCGCGACCGACGATCTATCCGGTATCAAGAGTATCGTGATAACCGTGAGAGACAGCAATAAGAGTCGTGTTCCCGGCAGGACAGTGTTCCAAGGCGGCACACTTGGAACCTTCGTCCCGTCAGGCTCGCTCGACTACGGCACGCACTACGTCAGCGTCGAGGTCAGGGATAAGGCGAACAATGTCGCGAACGCGACATATAGCTTTACCGTTGAATCCGCGGACGGGCTCGCCGTGCTAAACGCGAGAAACTTCCCGAATCCGTTCGCCGGCGCGACGAAGATCGCGTTCACGTTGACGCGGAGCTCCGAGGTTAGTATCGAAATCTTCGATCTTTCGATGCGTCCCGTGTGGCGCATGAGTCCGAGGATGATCGAGGCGACCAAAGAGCACATCATCGGATGGGACGGAACAACCTCGGGCGGCGAAAAGTTGGCGCGAGGCGTGTACCTCTGCCAGATAATGGTGCACGATAGCCTCAATCCGCAATACGCCATACTCAAGATGGCAATTAAATAAAGAAGACTCTCAATCCCTGCCCCCACGTACGGGGGCAGGGATTGGATTCCTCTTTACGCATTGCGCATTATCCTTTTCAATGCTTTACATGGCTTAATTAATTTTTTCATTCTTTCGATATAGTTAAACACAAAGCGAACACAAATTACTCTACAAAGGAGAACAACATGATTCAGATGAAGCCGAAATTGATACTTGGGTCGTCCCTGGTTTTGATTGCGCTAATGGCTTTCGCTCCAATCTGCTCTGCCAACAGCGTCGACCTGGCTCCGTATCTGCGGCTAGGCGCGGGCGCCCAATCCATCGGCGTCGGCGGCGCGGTCACCGCAACGGTTGACGATGCCACCGCAACCGTCTGGAACCCCGCGGGATTAGCGTCCGTGAAGAATATGACGTTTACTGTCTCGACGTTTAATATGGGTTTCGACGCACGGCAAAGTTTCTTGGGTATCGCTAACAGTTTCGGAAGCGGGGCGATCGGACTCGCCATATCGGGTGTAACCGTCGATGACATCGAATACCGTGACGGGAACGATATACGGCGCGGTACGTTCCGGCACAACTCAAACGCAGTATCACTTTCCTATGGACACTCCTTCGGCAATATCGGAATTGGCATCGGTGTCGGTGCACTCACGGATGTTTATAGTTTGGACGCCGAGCGCATCAACGGCTTTCGCGGCGCCGATATCGGTCTGATTGGGCAGCGTGTCTACACCACGGACAGCGGACGAGAGATTCCAATCTTCACCTACGGCCTGGCTGTTCGGAATCTCGGAAGTTCACACAACGAAAGCGCGGTACCAATGCTTGTGGATGCCGGCGTAGCGTTCAAGCTGCCGAGAAAGGGCGCCGGGGTTACCTTCTCGTTTGATGTCGAGCATGAGTTTGTGCAGCTTGACGAAGCGACGACAGCCGCCAGCATCGGAGCCGAGTATAAAATCTCGAAACGCTTTGCCATTCGCGGCGGCGCCATGGGCACGCGCGACCACCAGAGCCTGTTTGCCGGATTTGGTGTGAATGTGGGCGGGCTGCAACTTGACTATGCGCTCCAAGATGCACCGGCGAGTCGGTTGCACGGTAGTGGCACCACGCATCACGTTTCAATGTCCTATAGTTACTAATGAAGACGGATCAACTGAGCGGATAGCGAAGGCGATAGTAGGGTGCGATCAAAGGAGCGAAAAGCGACTGCGATAGAGATCCCCTGCGCACCAGCCTCTAGCCACTACTTTTAGGTTCGTAGTAGGATCAAACGAGTGGATAACGAGTGCGATAGAGATCCCTCAAGCGAATGGATAATGAGTGCGATAGTAGATCCTGGTAGAGATTTCATTCATTGCCCGTCTATTGCCCGTCTTATGACTTTAAGGTTCTTACTAACCACTAATCACTAGCCACTAATCACTTTCTGAAGAGGCAATACTCATAACAGTAAGGAGAACCACCGCATGAAAGCAATGAAATCTGCCGTGAGTTTGGGACTGATTCTCTACCTCTGCGTGTCGCTGAGTGGCGTTCTGCTCGTGTTGGACGCCTCCGCCAAAATCACGCCGAAAGAGACTGACGAGCCCACGGGATTTTATACAATTCAAAAGGGCGATACTCTCTGGCATCTTGCGAAGAAATATCGTCACGATCCACTCTTGTGGCGGGAATTTGAGAAATACAACATCTTCTCGAATCCGCACCTAATCTACCCGAACGAAGAGCTCCAGGTGTCCGCAATGTGGGGGTTCCCCGGTGTAGCGATGCCGGAGCCCGAACCGCCGAAGACGGTTGTCGAGATGGCGACAATGTCTGAAATGGACATGCTCAAAGAAAAGTTCCAAGCGCATCTGATGGCGACCGAATCCGCCCTAGAAGAGATTGGCGGCGAGGTTTCCGAAATGCACGGCGAGATTCACGGCATTCAGGAAACCCTCGATGGATTGAAGAGTTCCATGGATATGGGCGGAGAATCGCTCTCAATGGCAAATATGGAAAACTCGAAAGCCATCGCCGGTCTGAACGACTCCGTTATGGGGCTGAGTGAAAAACTCAATTCGCACATCATGGGGATGGAATCCACGCACATGGAGCACGTCAAAGCCGCCAATAGTGTTGACGGGCGCCTTGAAAATATCGAGCAGTCGCTCGCGGGCATGAAGGAAGTTCAAGACGACACGGCGGGTAAGGTCGAGAAAATCCTCAACCCTCCGAAAATGAAGTCGAAAAAACGTCCGCTCGCCTTCCTGACCGCACTGGTCGGCGGAGCCGCATGGGTAGCCATGAATTCGCTCGGCGATCGCGAATAGCCAAAAGCGGCGAGCCAATCAGGCACAATGAGAAAAAAGCAGGGCAAATGCTCAACGGCATCGTCCCTGCTTTTTTTATGTGTACGCTTCTACGACAACTGTACCACAATCTGTTAGATTGTGCTCGCAAACTAACAGTTTGCGGTACGAGCATGTTACTTGCTGAAAGAATTATTCCGACAGGGATAATTGGGCGGCTACCGAGTAACACTCCACATTGCGCTCCGCTGGAGCGCGGAGATTGGACGCATCACGATTCTATTGACATTGCACTCCTCTGGAGTGAAAATCAGACCACGAAGGAATACTTTTTCAAAACCTGTCATAGAGAGGGAAAACTGTACCACAATCTGTTAGATTGTGCTCGCAAACTAACAGTTTGCGGTACGAGCATGTTACTTGCTGAAAGAATTATTCCGCTGGGGATAATGGCATGCTCTCACTGACCACTAATCACTAGCCACTGACCACTGTTTCTCCCACTGACCACTGCTTTTATGTCACGCCTTCAAACCGTACTGGACCGTTTCATAGAAATATCGGGTGACCGAACCGGCGAATTGGGCGAATCCATCAACACTGGCTTGGTCTGGATTGGCGGCAACAAGGTTGTCTGTATCGCCGACAGTAGGGAAACCGAACATCGCACTCCCGCCAGTTGGCGTCGCGCATCGCGAATCATTGGGGTCGCACGCCAACTCCGAAAGCCCTTGCTCCTCTGGAATCTGTCTTTCCACAATGGGACTGGGCAAACGCCAAACCTTGCTGCCGAGCAAGCGGCTAGAGACGGTCAACAGGACATTATGCAGTTCCCCTTCGGCATTGTCAGTGTAATCGAGGACGCACAAAAAAATGCATTTTCGACAGTCGAACTTGCATTGCCGGATGGTATCGTCTTTGTGGATGGCGCCGAAACGCTTTGCGGACACCTCACTATTTCGCCCCGGACCGTCGGCGCAAGCAACGCTGAGGACGTAGCGTCGGGTATTTCAGGGTTGTTAGTCCAAATTGCATCGATACCCGCCAATGAACTGGTTTCTCAGCGCAGGACGCGCCTTGCCTCAATCACCCTATCCTAAACAAGCGTCGCAATCGACCCGATGTCCCGTCCCTCCTTGCAGCAACTGTTTTTTCTTTCATTCCGCGCCAATCTATGTTAATCTTCAATCTGACCGTGAACGCATAATTCTTTCCGTTTCACGTCCCGCTTATTTCTGAATTAACGGCTATTTCTCCATGATTGAAAAAATCTTCCGGTCATTTGTCAAAACAGTTCTGCTTCCCATTGCCAAAGCCCTTTCGGCAGTTGGGGTTACGGCGAATATGATTACGCTCGTTGGTCTGCTGGTCAACGCGGTCGCCGCATTCTTTTTGGCAACCGGACGATTGGTAGTGGCGGGAGCTCTAATACTTTTCGGCGGAAGTTTCGATGCGATGGATGGCGTTGTCGCCCGCGTCAGCAACAAGGACGAATCCAACCCCTCCGGTGCACTGCTTGATTCCGTGATCGATCGCTATTCGGAAGCGGTTGTCTTTGTAGGCGCGATGATCTACTTCTATCACCTTTCCCACTTGCTGGGGGTGGTCTTGGTGTTCGCTTCCGTAATCGGATCAATTCTTGTAAGCTATGTCCGCGCCCGAGCCGAAGGGCTTCAAGTCGAATGCAAAGTCGGTCTGATGCAGCGTCCGGAACGAATCGTTCTATTGGCGCTCGGCGTCCTCGCGCAAGGTATAATCATCAGATACTTCTCCTGGGAATCCAATGGCATCATTCTCGTGTGCGTATTTGGCTTTCTCGCGTTAACTGCTCACATTACCGCCCTCCATCGTCTCGTCTTCTCGTATTCCCAACTCAATAACCAATCACGCGAGTGAATAGATCAACTGAGTACATTTTGTAGGGTGGGCACTGCCCACCAGCCTCTAAAAGCCCCAGCGGAGATCGAGCGACCGGATAGGATCAAACGAGTGGATAGCGAGTGCGATAGTAAATCCCTCAAGCGATTGAATAACGAACGATCAACCGGATGAATAATGAGGGCGATAGCGCTCCCTCAAGCGAGCGAATAACAAGCCATTGGAAAAGGGAAACGCCATACGCCTGTGCGCTTGTTTTAAGGGTTCTATCTCCGGATTATCCGATTTTAATCTCTTTTCATACTATGAATACTGTAATTAGTGATATGTTCATCCAACTTGTCCTCAACCCTGATTAAATGATTTGCCAAATCTTGATGGTCTGTTTTCATCTGGTCTCGCAAATCATCTATGCGTTTATTAAGACCAGTACCAAGATCGTCCATGCGCTTGTTCAAGCTAATTTTCAAGTCATCAATGCGTCTATTGGTTAGATTACTGGTAAAGAGAATTACACCAATAATTGCCGCTGGCGGCAACCAAACACTTATCATTTCCATCTTGAATTCTCCTCAATGTTAAGAGTGAAATATAACAATTTCGAGTAATTGTAACACAAGACGCGTCACAATGCTATATTTTACCTTGCAGTGCCTTGGTAAATATATGATCATTTAGAACCTGTTTGAAAATTACACTTATAGGCTGCGTTCAAGCGAATGAATAATGAGGGATCAAGCGAACGAATAGTGAGTGCGATAGAGATCCAAAAGTAGTAGGCACACTCCGTGTGCCGTAAACCGCCTTATTTGTGCCATATACATCCATTTCCAACCGCAAAAGCATGAAAAACCTTCCTACAAATAACCACAAATGGCTTTGCTACCGATTATTCAAACAGGTTCTAACGGTTCCACAAGTATCCTATCTTGACTACAATCACTCGGTTTGCCAGCCGCAGTTTGTCCCCATCCGTCCGCCATCCCTCATTATATCCCACGAATAAGTTGCTCTTGGGACTGTACTCCCACCCAAACAGCAAACTTACCAAATAGTCTTCGGCAACCTGGATTCTTTCAAAGGCAGTACGTTCACGAGCCGCCTGCGTGAAGACGCGCAAGAACACATCCCTAGTGAACAGATAAGTGCCCCGCAGAGAACCGACCAAGAATCGCCCATCAATTTTCCGCTGTTCATCTAGGCTCTGAGCAGAACTTCCGCGCAGGTCGATTGTAAAGTTACTCCGTGGACGTACAGTAGCGGCAAGATAGACTAACCGCTGTAAACCGACAGCCTGTTGGTCGAAGTTGTAGTAATCGGAAACGCTGAACCCGAGCCATCCGGCAATAGGTTTGGAACGGTCGGTGTCAAAACTCACCTCCCAGTAGTTCGCGCCAAAAACATCAGTCAACTCAATCTCTCTGCTGTGTTCGTATATTGCGCGCAAGCGGTTCAAAATAGACTCTGTAAATACGAACCCGGCGATTAATTTCACATCCGCGGCGACCAAATCCTCCGCAAAGTCCGGGGCAAGATGTAGTGTAGGATGGTCGCGTCTCCAGCGTTTGAAATAGTCGTTGGTGTAAAGCGTCTGAGAGACGCCGCTTCCGGCGCCAATAAACGGGCGCCAACGGTTTTCTGTCCGTGCGATATACGTTGCCTCGGCATCAAGACGTTGCCATCCTCGATACGGTTCCTTTTCAAGAAATCCGGTCTGATTCGTCTCGAATCGAGGTCCGACGCGCTCCAACTCCGCTTTGACATCCCACATATAATCGCGCTTGGCAAACTTTAAAATGTACGCATCTCCGGCAGAGTTTCCGTCTGAATGTAGGCTGCGCGCAGCCTGTCCCGTGATGTGGTAGGTCTTGCCCAGTGCCAGACTCATATCAGCGCCGACGACGCGACTGTAGCCGTCGACGTGCTCCCGATTCGTGAAGAGCGCCCCGACGTTGGATTGCTTGAACACATCGCGCTTCACCCGTACCGCGGAATACCACGCCTCCTCCTTGGCTCTTGACGGGTTCCCGGCTTCCAGCGCATCAAAACTCCCGGTTTGAGCCCCGAGTACACCGATCGAATAACGGCTAAGTTTGCCCGTCATTTTTCCGCCCCACAAAATGTCGCCGAGACTTCCGATGCGTCGGCTAAAGAACAGGTCAAGAGGCGTCTCAAAGAAGCTGTTGCCCTCAACGAAAAACGGACGCTTCTCCGGGAACCTCGTCGGAAATCGGGTGAGATTTATCTCTAGCTGATCTGCCTCTACCTGTGCGAAATCGGGATTCAGCGTAAAGTTGGTCCTTAGCGCATCCGATAAACTGTACTGCAAGTCAATCCCCGTGGCTAACTGTCCCGTGGCAGATTGAGCGTGAGTCTTCGATGAACCGCCCAGACCGTAAGGGATGATTTCAAGCGATTTCCCGGCATCGATACCGGAAAGCCCGACGGCGTGACCGAGGTCGGACATCCGAGTCCTATACCCGGCTTGTGTCATCTGTTTCCAGATAGTAATCTCGGACTTCCTGCGACTCAGCCGTTCAATGTCGAATCCCCATACATGCTCAGCTATCTCGGGAAAACGGAAATTCGCAAACGGAATCTTAAACTCCGCTGTCCAACCAAGTTCGTCAATTTGCGACTCCACCCACCAGATTCCGCGCCAGCTTCCGTCGATTTGGGCGTCATCGTAGCGATAGTTGTCTTCTTGGATACCGCTCGGGGTGGTGGCAAACTTATAACCCGTGCGATGGTCATGGTGGGGATCGATAAAGAACGAGATGAGATCCGAATCGTAAATGTTACCTCGCCGCGTGACGCGATTCACAATCTTTTCAGGCTCGGAATCGTAACACCGAAACGCAACGAACAGGTTGTGACGATCATAGGCGATGTAGGCGACGGTTTCGTCGGTCGCGGGGCGGCCGCGCCTCGGTTCCAGCTGGATGAACCCGGAGATGGGAGATGCCGCATCCCAAGCGGGGTCGTCTAAGCGGCCATCAATTACCGGAGGCGGGATGTCTTCCAAACGGTATGCTGTAATGACGTGCGAACCCAACCCGTCGGTGTGGCCCCAAAGCAGGGATGGGAAAAGGAGCAAGGTAAGAATCATCGGTGATCGATTTGTTGTAGGCGGGATCAAGCGAACGATCAACTGAACGGACAGCGAAGGATCAAGCGAGCGATTAGCGAGTGCGATAGAAAATCTCGATAGATTTTTTCTCAAGTATACGGATGGTAAGGGATTAACTGACTAAGGAAAGTTTGAAACTCCCATAATACTTCAATTGAGAGCATTGGAGGGTTAGACAGCATTCCTTCAGACGAATCTATTTCCTGTTTTCAATTTTCTTATTCACTCGTGTCGCTATTCTGCTCCATTCCTCCGCATAACCTCCGCGAACAAAGCTTTCATTCCGTAAAGGCGATTTTCCGATTGGTCAAACATAATTGACCGCGGATCCGCAATCAGATTGCCCGAAATCTCGTACCCTCGGTGCGCAGGCAAACAGTGCATCACCAAAGCATTGTGTCCTTCCATAATTGCGTTATTCAACTGATACGGCTGCATCAACTCAATCCTACGCTGCTTTTCGTCTTCAAATTCAGGATTCCCAAAGAACTCCATATCAACCCAAGTATCGGTATAAACCACATCACTTTCAGCGATAGCTTCGCTTAGACATTCTGAAGACCTGCACAACCCCGTCCGACACGCCTCGGCAAGCAGTGCCTCGTCAGCCGCCGCCGGATTCGTCATCGGTGCCACAATCGTGATTTCCATGCCAACCTTCATTCCGGCGGCAATGAGCGAGTTACACACATTGTTATGGATCCCGACATAGGTGAGTTTCACTCCCTCTATCCGTCCGAGTTTTTCTTGGATGGTCATCAGATCCGCTAATATCTGAGTAGGATGATACCGATCACAGCATCCGTTGATGATCGGGACCGATGAAACTTCGGCTGCCCGAATCACATCCGCATGTTTTAGTAATCGCGCTAGAATTACATCAACATACGCCGATAGTACGCGAATTTCATCTTGGAAGTCCGTCAAGACGAAATTCGTCACGCCCCAGTCCAAGAAGAAGGCATGCCCGCCCAACTGGCTCATACCGACCTCGCCGGCACAGCGGGTTCGGGTCGATGTCTTCTGAAATAACAGTGCGAGACTTCGACCACGCATTAGATTCTCGAATTTGTTAGGGAAACGCTTAATTTCGATACTTCTCTCAACAACATCAAGAATCTCTTCTCGCGTCCAGTCCTTGAGTGAAATCAGGTGCATAACTCTTCTCCAAGGATAGTGAACGAATCAAGCCGTAAAGCCTACTCAATCCGTCTACAATCCATCTTCGTCGTTATCTTTCTTTCGCAAAGATTTTAGGCTTAATGCGCTGTTACGATTATTGCTTATTCCACATCTGATGATGTATTCTGCCCTAAAAAAGATCAATGTTGGCAAACAAATGCAGCCGTTGTCCGCCAACATTGAGTTTGATTCCCGTAGCGTTGTCTTAGTTTATGTCCCAACTCCTGATTGCCGGTCGATGTGGGGTCTGCTGCGCAGATTTCATTGTATCATGTTCCCGAGAAAATGCCAAACCAAATGCGGGCAATGGCAAATTAACCTCGTAATCCTGTCGCGGTTTATCCGCTCCGTTTCAGTCTCCCGGCTCGCTTTGCGTACTGTTCTCCCAAATGGAAAATCCAAAAACCGAGCGGGATGGTAATGATGCCAATAATCAACAGCAAGATAAGGTTGTGCGCTTGGTCGGCAATCGACGAATTTTCAAGCATTGCTGCCCGAATGGACCTAAGCGTATACGTCGCGGGGGAAATTCGGGAAAACAGTTGAAGCCATTCCGGCAACACCTCAATCTCATAGTAGACCCCGGAAATCAACAAGATAACCGATTCGAGGATTCCGTTTGCCGCCTGGCCCTTTTCTGGCGAAAGCAGTGGAAAAATCGCCGCCATTAGACCGATGCCGATAAAGGAAAGGCTGGCGACGAGCACAGTCACTGCCATCGTCAACCAATTGGCTTGACTTAGGTCGATGTGTTCTCGAAAAAAAAGTGGCATCACCGCCAACACAATCCCTGTCCGTAGCAAACCATACAAAATAGCGAAAAAGCACGAGCCGACGAGATGGGTGATGCGGTAAATCGGCGCCATAAATGTGTACTCAATTGTGCCCTCCCAGCGTTCCCAAGTTATGGCATCGCTTACCTCTCTCATCATGATTGATAGGAATCCCCAAATTAACGCGCCAATGACCAAGTAGAGCACGTCTTGTGCGGAGCCGCGTCCAACCATGATTAACCCAATCGTTAATGCATTCACGATTGAATAGGTGAAAAAGAGAATCTCCCAATTGAGATACCGCTTGAGAAGATTGAAGTTGCGTTCAATGAAAGCATAAGAAACCTCGGCTTCGCGTCTGATATCGAACATTGTCCTATTCCACGTCCTCCGTCAAATCTTTCCCCGTGAGCTCAATAAACACGTCCTCAAGCGTAACCTTGTCGCCCTGCGTACTGATCTGCGCTATCAGTTCCTTCGGCGTGCCTGTGGCGATGAACTTACCGTTATCGATAATGGAAATGTGATCGCACAGGGTTTCGGCTTCAACCATATCGTGCGTGGTTAACAGCACAACGACATCGTGATCTTCCCGGATCTCACTGATGAAACGCTGCACATCGCGTTTCGATTTTGGGTCTAATCCGGTGGTGGGCTCATCGAGCAGCAACAGGATTGGCGAGGTGAGAAGTGCGCGTGCAATGGCGATTTTTTGTTGCATGCCCCTTGAAAGGTCTTCCATCATTTCATCCATCCGAGTGGAATCAAAGCCAAGCCGAACGAGTATCTTTTCCGCCTTTTCCCGAGCGTCGCGCGCCGAAAGACCATAAAGTCGCGCGGAATGTATCAAATTCTCCTCCGAAGACAGGCGCTTAAAAAAGGAAGCTTCGACAGAAACCCGATTAATCATTTGCCGAAACTTGAAGCTGTCGTTGACTACATCATATCCAAAAAAGCTTATCTGTCCGCTATCCGGTAGCAGCAGCGTAGAGATTAATCGAATCAACGTTGACTTTCCCGAGCCATTGGCACCGAGGATGCCGTAGATTTCTCCCATTGCAACTTGGAACGAGACATTGTCAACTGCCTTGATTACCTCCTTTTTCCGTCGTAACCGATGACGGATTTTCTGTAAGGACGTCAATTGGATATTCTGTGGGTACGGTTGCTTCCGATGGAAGTGTTTAACGAGTCGGTCCACAATTAACCTGTTTGGCATCATTATCGCGGATTTCCTTTACTTTGTTCCTGTAAGTTGGGACATGCAGCCTTCATTCCTTGCTTGTATTAACCTCCATTTTCCAGCGCCTTGCTGTGTTGTACATGGTGTCCATGAATTGTTAATTTGCGCGTTAACCGAGGTCAGTTCCCAGATGATTTCACCCTGCATCCAACTTGCACACTGTTTTCCAGAATCTTGAGATTCCTGTATCTCCCGCCGCTGAGGCGAGGATCTCATTGCTACCTCTATCTCCAAAATTTTACAACCGATCCAATCGGACAACAAAAATTACTAGCTCACACTCTTCGGTGCTTGGAATCGCGATCCAGTCGCCAGGTTGTGCGCCATGCAGCATTTAATTTTGACTTGACAGATAAACAACCAAGTATGTATAATTGCGCAGAATCGCAGTCATAATGCGACTCGAAGCATATTCACAATAACCTAAAGGAGGATAAGATGGCTGATAGATTATCGAAGCAAGATGTCATCAATAGTGTTGTAGACGAAACAGGTTTGAGTAAGAAAGATGCTAGTGGCGCAGTTGACGCCGTAGTCAATACCATCAAAAATGCCCTCGCTGGAGGGAATTCGGTCGGGCTAATCGGGTTCGGTACTTTTGAAGTAAAGACTAGAGCAGCTCGCACAGGACGCAACCCGCAGACAGGCGCGGAACTCAAGATCTCCGCGAAAAATGTTCCGTCCTTCAAGGCTGGCAAAGAGCTTAAAGACGCTGTCGCTTAATGTCCCTTTTAAAGATTCCGGATTTTGGACGCCATGATTTGAAAGGGAACATTCCCCACCCAACTTGAGGCCTCCAATGTCCTGAATTGTCCGATTCATTTTCTAACGTGTCGCACTTTGTCTTCGAAAAATACATCAAACATCCTAAAACAGTCACGCGAGATTGGTAAACCGGGCGTGATTCTATTATCCCATCATTATACTTCCATCCAATCTTTCATTTCAAGCGAATCCTTCTACGACAAAGGTTCTCTATCACCGAATAGTGGTTTTAATTCTGCTTTGAAACGTTCAAGAAATTCCACTATTCAAACGTTTTCTTGATGCGCGGTAAATGATGACGACGTGGAATCGGGAAAGTGCGGATATCGTGAACGTGACTAAGCATACATGTCGCCGATGTCTAATAGCTTCCGATTGGGGCGTCGTGATTACAGTCGAAGTCAGGATGCGTCAATACGTGCAAGGTGTGCGTGGTACAAGATTCGTCGTGAGTCTCGGTACGAAATCATGATTTGACACCGTCACAGGAGATTATTGATGTTACTTCGAGCTCGTGCACCCGTACGAATTGATTTTGCTGGTGGCTGGACCGATGTTGCCCTTTTTACAGAGGAGTCCAAAGGGTTAGTTGTAAACGCTGCAATAAATATCTATTCGTTCGCCACTATTGCGTGCGAAGGAGGCCAGGCCGCGTGCGGTTCACCACGACAACAACCTGATTCAAAAAATAGTGTCCGGCTGTATTCAGCGGATTTTGACGTCCACGTTGAATCACCAGATGTGAGTCAGCTTGAGTATGACGGCAACATTGACCTTGTAAAAGCGGCAGTGCGCAAAATGCTGGAGAAAGGAAACGGATTCAGCCTTTCCACGCAATCAATTGCGCCGCCGGAAAGCGGTCTCGGAACTTCAGCTGCAATGGGAGTTGCGTTGGTCGGCGTTATTAGTGCGTTCAAAGAATCATCACTGCTGCCTTACGAATGCGCTGAATTGGCAAGTTCAATTGAACGCCACGAATTAGAGATACTTGGCGGTAAGCAAGATCACTACGCCAGTGCGGTCGGTGGAATCAACTTCATGGAGTTTATGGGCGAAGAGGTCAGGACATCCAGCCTTAAAATTGCGCCTGAGGTCTGTTACGAGCTTGAGAAAAACCTTGTCTTGTGTTACTCGGGTAGATCTCGTCCCTCTGGAAATATCCATCAGAATGTGACCGATGCGTACGTGAACAATGATGTGAAAACGCGAACAGCACTGAGGAACATGAAAGAAATTGCCCGAGCTGCCAAGACTGCGCTCATGCACGGCAAGCTGTCAAATTTCGGCCAACTACTTAATGAGAATTGGGAAAATCAAAAGTCGCTTCACCCTTCAGTGACGAACGAACACATTGATGGCCTATTCAATACTGCGCTGACTGGTGGTGCCATTGGTGGAAAGGCGTGCGGCGCAGGCGGGGGTGGATGCCTCGTGTTTTATTGCGAACCGGATCGAGAACATCGGGTCCGCCAAAGGCTTGAAGAGTCGGGCGCGAAGATTATTGACTTCAACTTTGATTTTGGGGGGCTACAGACGTGGAAAGTCGATTAAATCCACACCGTCCCATTGTGATACCCGACATGTGCCGCTGACCACGGAGTCCTCACACGTGAAGAATAACAATCAAATGAATATTGCAGACGCCGACCTAAAAGCTGCGGAATTCCTCACCAAGGCACGTGCAAGAATCTTAGAGGAATTAAAAAAGCAGATCGTGGGTCAGCAGAA
Organism: Candidatus Poribacteria bacterium; assembly: GCA_022827055.1. GTDB lineage: Bacteria > Poribacteria > WGA-4E > WGA-4E > JAJDTR01 > JAJDTR01. The sequence continues at coordinate 33,717 of JAJDTR010000103.1, forward strand.
CGTCATTGATGAACTCTTAATCTCCCTGTTTTCTCAAGGCCACTGTCTGCTTGTCGGAGTGCCTGGATTAGCAAAAACACTATTAATAAACAGTCTCGCTCGGATTCTGGATCTCGAGTTTAATCGAATCCAATTTACACCCGATCTGATGCCCTCGGACATTATCGGAACGGACATTATTCAAGAAGATGTCAACACGGGAAGCAGATCATTTCGCTTTATTAAAGGTCCAGTCTTCTCAAACATCGTACTCGCTGATGAGATTAATCGTACTCCGCCAAAAACGCAGGCCGCACTGTTGCAGGCGATGCAGGAGTACAAAGTATCGGCAGGCGGGTCGACTTACGGTTTGGACCTTCCCTTCTTCGTGTTGGCGACCCAAAATCCAATCGAACAAGAGGGAACATATCCGCTTCCGGAAGCACAGTTAGATCGCTTTATGTTCAACATTCACATCGACTATCCGGATAAAGATGACGAAAAACAGATTGTCATGGCTACAACCTCCGCTTATGATCCGAAATTGGATCACGTGCTGACCGGAGAGGAAATCCTGCGCTTGCAGAAAATAGTGCGCAAAGTACCCATTGCGGAGTCAATTGTGAACTACGCTGTCGAATTGAGCCGGAACTCTCGCCCCAACACGCCGGAGGCACTTAAAGAGGTTAAAGACTGGGTGAGTTGGGGTGCAGGCCCTCGTGCCTCGCAGCACCTTGTATTGGGTGGTAAAGCGCGCGCAATCATGCACGGCCGCTATCATGTGTCCTGTGACGACATAAGAGCTGTCGCGAAACCTGTCTTACGCCACCGGATTCTTACAAATTTTAACGCCGAGGCGGACGGAATCACGAGCCTTGATATTATCAACCGCCTACTAGAAACTACCAAACCACCTGACTCCTAGGCTATCGAAGTGGCAATTTTCAGCCATAGTGTGGTGCATTCCTGTAATAACCAATTCTCTCATCCAATAACGTGTTAATCCTTTGAAAGTCGCGATTATCGGCACCGGATATGTTGGGCTAACAACCTGCCTCGCCATGGCTTACTTGAATCACGAAGTCATAGGCGTGGACAAGGATTCAGACAAGCTCAGTTTGTTACGCCAAGGGATAAGTCCCATCCACGAAACCGGTGTCCAAGCACTTCTGCATCAAATTACCGAGAATGTCTGTTTCACCGGCGACTTGAAAAGTGCAGTAGCCGATTCGGAAATCATTATGATCGCAGTTGGCACTCCACCGAAGCAGGATGGTGAAGCTGATATCCGCTATGTGGAGGAAGCTGCAAAAGAAGTTGCTTGCGGTCTTGAACCGAATCGAGAGTATGTCATCGTTATAAAATCAACAGTCCCAATTGGTACAAATCGCCGTATTGCGCACTTGGTACATTCCGTGCTTCAGGCACGCGGTGTTAGAACTGATGTGTGTTTTGCGTCTAATCCAGAATTCTTACAGGAAGGTCTCGCATTGCGCGGCACGTTCTACCCAGATCGTGTTGTTGTCGGTACAGATCGACCTGAAGCTGTTGATGCTATGCGGCAGTTGCATAAACCAATCCTTGAGCGTTCTTTTGACCCTCCCAGCTTTTTGGCAGCGCCAGACGATGAGAATCTACCCTCCTTAATCGCAACAGACGCCACAAATGCCGAGATGATAAAATATGCAGCGAACACCTTCCTGGCACTTAAGATCAGTTTTATCAATGAGATAGCAGGACTTTGTGAACGAGTTGAAGCCGATGTGACAGAAGTAGCACGCGGCGTCGGATTGGATTCTCGGATATCCCATCGCTTCCTTCAAGCTGGTGTTGGTTGGGGAGGTAGTTGCTTTCCAAAGGACACCGCCGCGCTTCTAAGGGTTGCTTCAGAATACGGTTATTCAATGCCGATTATTGAGGCTGCGCGCGTGGTCAATCAGCGACAGCGTACATTAATCGTTGAGAAACTACAGCACGCCCTCAAAATCCTACGCGGACGAACAATAGGAATCTTGGGACTCGCTTTCAAACCAAACACGGACGATGTTCGCGGCGCTCCGGCGTTGGAGATTATTCGACTACTTAACGAGCAGGGGGCTTACGTCCGTGCTCACGATCCGGTGGCGATTCCGCATGCCCGCGAAGACCTTGAGAACATTGAAATAGAATTTGTGGAGGATGCGTATGCGGTGTCCAACGCCGCTGATGCGATAGTAATCATAACTGATTGGAATGAATACCGCTCACTTAATCTCCACACGTTGGCGAAGCCTATGAGTACACCCATCTTGATTGACGGGCGCAACATTTATTCCCCAGACGAAGCCCGTGATGCTGGATTTCAGTACATGGGAATTGGACGAGGATGACAGATTCAGTTCACGCTCTTTTTTATGTTCCCACGCATCAAGCGTTGCTCTTCATTTCTTTTGGTTTTGATTGGTTATGGTACATTCCACACCTAGTCTTCAAGAACCACGTCCATTCGACTTGAACTGTCCACGCTATTGTCCAAGACGTACCTTTCCTTCTTATCGCCACATTCCCGGTTTAACTCCGCACCCGATCAAAGATCCAGCGGGCCACAGTTACGGCATTGACGAATCTACGGAGCCCCTAGTCTTATCCCCGGAGGCTTGGCGAACCAATGAGGATTACCTCTATGGCGTGGATCTTTATAACTTTGCCTACTGGTGGGAAGCGCATGAATCGTGGGAAGGGTTATGGCACCATGCCGAGGGCGACTACCGTTTATTCCTCCAAGGATTGATTCAAATCTCCGCGGCGTTAATCAAGCACCACATGCGGATGCCAAGACCTGCACGCACGCTATCCACCGCCGGGTCCGACAAGTTGCGAGAAGTACTCTTAAACCTCAAACCTTCTACGGAAACCTATATGGGAATTGATTTGAATGAGTTCTTGTCCCGCATTAATGAAGTCTTTGCACCATTCCGCTGTGATTCTGTTCCTGATGAGGCCTACACCTCCCCAACTGCCAACCCTCAGATTCAGCTAGTATTCTAATCTCCATTTCTCTCGTCTTCTAATCTTTTCAGTTCTTCCTCCCTCTAACCATCGGTCAATCGCTACCGACTTTCCACGAATCATGTTCCATGCATTTGTCTTGACCGTTTTGTGGCGCTTGGATATAATCCACTTGAAGTCTCCTAGTTCGTTCTGCGGTATAGTATGAACATGCACGAGAAAAACCTAACCACCAAGCAACAAGCCGCCCTACGCCGTATCCCCTCCATCGAAAGACTGTTGGCTCAAGAGGGATTCTTAGCGTTGCAAGAGAAGTATTCCCGCAACTTGGTAACAGATATCCTTCGCGGCGTTGTTACCGAATTAAGAAGACGCATCTTCGAAGAAGGTACAAGTTTCGACAGCATTGATGAATCCATATACCTTCAACTCGTCCAAAGTAAACTTCACGAAATAACTACGTCGACACTTCGTCCGCTTGTCAACGCTACTGGAACCATCACTCACACAAATCTAGGGAGATCGTTGCTCAGTGAATCGGCTCGGGAGAACCTCTGCCAAGTCGCGGCCAACTTCATAAATCTCGAATACGATTTGGAGACTGGTGAACGTGGCCACCGTGACCATATCACCCAGCCACTGTTGAAGCGACTGACCGGGTGTGAGGCATCGACCGTCGTCAACAATAATGCCGCCGCCGTGCTGTTGACCTTGAACACGCTAGCCCAAGGTAGAGAAGTGATTGTCTCACGTGGTGAGTTGATTGAAATCGGCGGTGCATTCCGAATTCCTGACATCATGGCTGCGAGCGGCGCCATCCTGAGGGAGGTGGGCACGACCAATAGAACGCATTTCAGGGACTACGAAAATGCGATTAACGAAAGCACGGCTCTCATCCTAAAGGTGCACCCGAGCAACTATAAAATTGTCGGTTTTTCCTCGACTCCGGAAATATCAGAGATTTCGGATCTAGGGCGTAGGAATGGAATCCCGATCATGGAAGATCTTGGCAGCGGTTCGTTAATTGACCTGACACGCTATGATCTTCCTCGTGAGCCGGTCGTACGCGAACGGCTTGACGCAGGGGTTGAAATTGTAACCTTCAGTGGAGACAAATTGCTCGGGGGACCTCAAGGAGGTATAATTGTCGGCAAGGCAAATTTGGTGCAGCAGATTCGGGAGAACCCTCTCATGCGGGCGCTGCGCGTTGGAAAACTGACAATAGCCGCCCTTGAAGCAACTCTGCGGCTCTACCTTAATGAAGACTACCTGCTTCAGGAATTACCGATGTTGAGTTGTTATGCTCGAGGGCATGAAGAACTTCGATCAGTCGCAGAAGAGTTGATGACGAATCTTAGTCGTGTCTTTGGAGAAACCATCCGAGTTACAATTGAAGAGAGCCGCGTGCAGATTGGCAGCGGATCCCTGCCCGTAGAGACATTGCCGAGCCTATCAGTAGTCTTGGAATCGCAGCAGATGTCGGCCGAGCGCATCGCAGCACAGTTCCGCATTCAGCGGACGCCAGTCATTGGCCGTACACAGGATGGTAAGTTCTGGCTGGATGTGCGAACGATAGGAAAAAGGCAACTCAACTGGGTCATTGAGGCAGCCCAGAGTATAGCCTTTACCAGTTAGAGATTCACACTAGCCACGCGCGATCTCCCAGGTAGTGCCTCTTCAGCATAATCGGCTTCCGAAGTTTCAATCATTTAGGACCGAAAGACACTGCATAATGCGACACGTCATTGTTGGCACAGCCGGACACGTTGATCACGGAAAATCCGCCCTAATACACGCTCTAACCGGCATCGAAACCGATCGGCTCAGAGAAGAAAAGGAACGCGGGTTGTCGATTGAGTTAGGTTTTGCCTACTTTAATCTGCCCGACGGTTCACGAGCCGGCATCGTTGATGTTCCAGGTCATGAGAAGTTTATCCGAAATATGCTATCGGGCGCGTACGGAATGGACATCGTGCTGCTGGTCGTTGACTCCAAAGAGGGTGTTCAAGAGCAAACACTGGAACACCTGGAGATTCTTGATCTCCTCGGGCTTTCAGCAGGGATTCTCGTAATGACCAAGGCTGACCTAGTGTCGCCAAACCAGTTGGCAGAATCCTCCGAGATGGCACAAGAGATGCTAGTCGGCACATCGCTTGAAGGAATGCCGACTGTCCACGTGTCGTCACTCACCGGTCAAGGGTTGGATGCGCTCAAGAATTCGATTGTACAAAAGGTAAATGCCGTTGCTGAAGTGGGACAAGGCGACGGGATCCCGCGCCTATATGTGGACCGTGTGTTCACAATGCAGGGGTTTGGTGCCGTCGTCACAGGTACATTGATGACTGGGGACATTCATCGTGAGCAACGCCTTGTTGTACTTCCCCAAGGACGAGAGGTGCGTGTACGCGGGGTACAAGTGCACAACGAATCGGCAGATCGAGCCCATGCGGGGCAACGGACCGCACTAAACTTGTCTGGTATATCCGCTGACGAAATTGAACGAGGTGACACAATCTGTCCAATCGGTTACTCTCAGGTGACCGACAACATTGACGTGTCGCTCCGTGTCTTATCCTCGTTTCCGCGCAAACTTGAACACTGGACACGTCTGCGATTCTACCTTGGCACGACCGAGACGTTTTGCCGCGCAATTCTATTGGTCGATGAAACTGTGCAACGAGGCGAGACTGCGCAAATCCAACTCCGTTTGGAGAGGCCCATTCTGACCTTCAGAGGCGACCGATTCATCGTGCGCGACTTTTCAGCACAGCATACGGTCGGCGGGGGACAGGTCATTAATCCGTTTGCAGCGCGACACAAACGATTTACAGAGGAGACGTTAGAAGTTTTGGACGAGTGGAAAAGTGCGGGTGACGCTGATGTCATCAGCTTGGTACTGACGCAAAGCCGTGAACTGTGCATTCCACAGGAATTCCTGCATTACTATCTCTCCGGTTCTCACACTGCCTTAGAACAGAATCTAAAGACGCTTGAGATAGACAAGAAAATTGTCCGATGGAAAGGCGGGAAGCAGTTCATCTCGGCGGTGCACCGTATGGAAGCAGCCCAGGCAACCCTTCTTGGTGCACTAAGAGATTTTCACGAACAGAATCCGCTCGCCCCTGGCCAGAATGTCGCGCAGTTACAACGGCAGATTGAATTAGATGGCACGGCCTTTGAAAGGATTGCAGATCGCCTGATTCAAGGAAAACAAGTTATTAAGGATGGTAACCTCCTCCGCATGGCGTCGCACCAAATTCAATTCTCGGCGGAGGCTGAGGGAATAAAAGACCAAATCGAGAAAGTATTGTTAAGGGCAGGGTTGAATACGCCAAACCTAGGGGAACTAGAAACGCAATTTGGGGAATATCCACCCCATCTTATCCAGCAGACGTTCTACGCCTTGGTAAACCTCGACCGGTTTATCAAGATTGCGGACGGGTACTTCATTCATTCGGATACACGTAAGGAGAGCCTGAACTTACTCACCAATTACCTGCGAGAAAATGATATAATCACTGTCGCTGAATTTCGTGAACTTGCAAAGACTTCTCGTAAATATGCCGTACCTTTTCTCGAATACTGCGATGGTCAAGGCATTACCGTCCGAATGGACAATTATCGTCGATTACGAAAGTCAGCAGGATGACACCCCTGATAGCTTGATATATGTCCGATGGGAGAGGATAGGGTCCGGTGGCTCTACTGGTCTTCAAAACCAGCTTGTCTATGCAAGTAGATAGGTGGGTTCGACTCCCACCCTCTCCCGCCATAGACGTTTCTTGGAAGCGTTTTTAATAATCTCGTGTACACCCTTTAATGGTCGAGATTTTCGATTAACACCGGATCCACTCGCTCGGCGAGGTCGAAGCAAAAAATGCGTGAGTAAAAGTACAGCTCAACGTCAAGACAGCGCTTAATATTATCTGCGCGGCGAAACCCGTGTTGTTCACCTTCAAACGCAACGTATGCGACTGGTAGGCCTTTCTCCCTTAACGCGGCAACCATTTTCTCTGCCTGGTTTGGAGGGACAATTTTATCCTCAAGGCCTTGAAAGAGGACAACCGGGCAAGACAGACAATCTGTAAAGTGAATCGGTGAGCGCTCCAGATAGAGATCTCGACGGTCCGGGTAAGGGCCAACCAATCGATCTAGGTAACGCGATTCAAACTTGTGAGTATCGGTCACCAACGCTTCAAGATCACTGATGCCATAATAACTGGCTCCCGCCTTGAAGATGTCATGAAACGTGAGGGCGCACAGCGTGGTGTAACCTCCTGCACTACCCCCGTTTATCGCTACTCGGTGCCTATCTACCTCGTCTTGATCGATAAGGTACTGAACACCGGATACACAATCTTCAACATCGACGATTCCCCACTTGCCGTCAAGTCGCTCCCGATATGCGCGTCCATACCCGGTGCTTCCCCCGTAATTCACATCAAGCACCGCGAAACCGCGGCTTGTCCAATACTGTATACTCAGATCGAGTACGGACGAAGTGGCACCAGTAGGACCGCCATGACTCTTGACAAGAATTGGCGGGTGTTCCATTGGTGGCGCGACATAATCGGCGTTCCGTGGCGGGTAGAAGTAGCCATGCGCTGTCGCTCTGCCCTCGGTCGGAAACTCAATTGCTTCAGGGATGGACAAATAACGAGTGTTAATTTCCATCGTACTTGAGCGACGTAGCACTTCTGTTTCGTGGTTACCAAGATTTAATTCCACTATTGAACGCGTTGTCGTCGGGGAACCGGCACCAAATACGACCCGTCCGGAAGCAACCTTCAGCCCCGTTCGCGACATGTCGGTATATGGGAGTTCAATCGGTTCAAGCCGGTGATTTTCTGTGTCGAGACGACCGAGTTCCCAATTTCCTTGCCGATTGTAGACGCAGATGATGCTATTCGCAGACTCAAATCCGTAAGTAGACAATCCAAATTCCCAGTGTGGCATCGCGAATTCGGCGTCTGTTTCGTAGAGTGGTTCAATTC
>JAJDTR010000140.1 GCA_022827055.1 Candidatus Poribacteria bacterium
CAACAGTTCGACGCCCATCAAGGCCTATCGGAGCAAGCCCTTGACTCAGGAGGCGAAGCAATTCAACCGACGGTTGGCAACACGCAGGGTCGCCATTGAGAATATCGTCAGACGATGTAAGATTTTTCGCATCACCAAAGACATCTATCGAGGCAAACATCGCAACTATGGGAAAACATGGAATGTGATTGCTGCCATTGTTAACTGGCGATATTCCTCAACAAGTTGCCAAACGGCGTAGTTATTCTAATCTCCAAGATTGTTGTAACTACACGGATCCATTTTGGAAAGATGTCTACTTGACGCTGGTGAAAATTGTGTGTTTTCAAGCGTCTGGCGGTAGGTGCGGTTGGAAACCGCACCTACAGGGAACGCATGTCGCGACCTGGAGATCGCGGGATCTCTATCGCACTCATTATTCATTCGCTTGATCCTACAAAAGACGCAACTTCTGACAGCGCGGAGTATAAATCCAAGTTTGACAATTATAAGATTATCTGCCCCACATACATGCTCGATCCGGTGGATTTTTTGAAGATACTGTATTGGTCAACGAGATGGTTTACACGTTGTATTGCTCCTACGGACTGGCAATCTCATTGGCCAAGGCTTGGATTTGGCAATCCAAGCCGAGCGGGTAACGGCTTTGAGTGTCTAACATCTGTCTGACTATTACAATTTTTTGAAGATACTCAATCAAGGCGATTGCGCTGAAGTTCAAATCTCGATCTTGGGACTTTTCTGGACCGCCTTTATGGCTTCGGTTGTGCCAAATTTCTTTAATGTTTGAAGGGTGTTGAACCGTACTTTCGGGTCTTGTTCGGTCTTCAACAGTTTTATGAGCGCGGCGACCGTAGACCGGGCAGGCGAACCCATTTCGCCCAATGCCCAAGCGGCATTCATCCGAACCCGCGCCACGTCATCCACCAACGCCTTTACGAGAGCTGGACTAGCACCTTGAGTTACCTCGCCAAATTGCCCCAAAACACTTGCCGCTCGAGATCGCAATTGATCGGTATCGTTCTTCAATATCTCAACCAAACGAGATGTTATATTCACATCGGGAACGCCTATCTGGCCGAGGGCTTCGACGGTGCGCGAACGTGCCGCCTCGTCTTCAATTGAAAGCCGGGCTAAAAGAATACTGGTGACTCGCGGTGCTTCGCTCCTTAGCATCGGGCGATTTTCCACCGTACTGCGCCAACGCTGCTTCGTGAGGTAATCTCCAATCTGAGCTTGTTTCCATGTAGTTGGCCAGACCTCATGCGTTTCAATCGACTGTCCGTTGCACAATTCAAAGACGCAATGTTGAATTTCAGACTTCTCCTGAGTGTAGATGTATTTTCCGATGACCACACCCGTCCAAATCTGTGTCCAGTGATGGAACCACCGTCGTAGCCATTGATACCCCCATCTATAATGTCTGATGAACAGAAAAAGGAGTGCGCATATTGTAATGACGGCAAGCACTTGAGTTACAAATCCAAGAACTTTCATACCCTCATTTCCTCAATTGGCAGAGATCGAAACCAATCGCCTCGACAATAGTCCACATCCCGCTTGCCAACGGAGAGTTACATCTACGTTAAAGAATTGGCAACTGTTTAGTCCACCGGTCTGGATTTGCCAATCCAGATCGAGCGGCCAGAGAACGCGCCGAGTATGGAAGTACAATGCTGATTCAGACAAATCGGGGGTTACATGCCCAGAGCAGACATGCAATGAATTGTACTACTACGAACCAAACGATGCACTAAACAGCTACAAGAATTGAATCTTTGGTTTGTGATTCATGCGCCCGATTACAACTGGTGGAAAGCATTCGTCACTGATGATATCAATCTGTCTACATGGCTATCGTCCATTGGCAGAGAGACATTCCCACCCTCTCTCCAGTGAATCCTTTGATTGAGAAGTGCAAAAAACAGCCAATTGTGCATTAACCCATCATTTTGCGCGGATTCACGATAGTTGGACGGTACCTGCGGCATAAAGTGCACCTTAAACAGCGATCCCGCTGTCGAGACCTGCGCTTCAACACCAACTTCATCAAATACTGCTTTCAATTCTTTTGCGAGCCGTCGAGTCAATCCTGCAATCTTGTCATAAGCGTCCGGCGTCATGATTCGGAGCGTCGCTAGTCCCGCAACCATGGCTAGTGGATTTGCATTGTAGGTGCCCGCATGATGAATCTTTGGGCCCGCCGTTGTTGGATCGTATAGCGCTAGAATATCCGCGCGTCCTCCGAAGGCTGCGCCCGGTACGCCGCCAGCGATGACTTTGGCGAGACATGTCAAATCAGGGTGTATATTGTACGTTTCTTGCGCTCCCCCGCGAGCGGCTCTGAAACTGATGATTTCATCGAAGATGAGCAGGATGTTCTCTCGCCTTGTCAACTCTCGTAATTTGGATAGAAAACCGTCTTTTGGGAGTGTGAAACCGGCTCCCGTCGATAACGGGTCAACTATGACCGCAGCCAATTCATCTGCATGCGCATTGATAATCTGCTCGCACGATTCCGCGTCGTTAAATGGTAACACAATCACCCCTTCGCCCGTGGATTCCGTGATTCCCGCGGAGGACAGCACGGAATTCGGCCGCTCCGCCGGTCCAAGCGCATCGTTCAATGGTGGACAGTAACTGACCATTGCAAATTCGCTTGTGCCGTGATAAGCGCCTTCAAACTTGGCTATCTTGGGCTTGCCGGTAAATCCCTTTGCCGATCTAATGGCGTTCATTACGGCTTCAGTGCCCGAGCTGCAGAATCGAACTTGCTCGAGGGATGGTATCCGTTCCTTCAGAAGTTCAGCCATCTCGACCTCAAGCGCTGTAGGTCGTGAAAAGGCTGTACCTTTCGCGAGCTGCTCCTGGAGTGCGTCAACGACTTCGGGATGGGCGTGTCCCAATATAAGCGCTGTCGCCTGATTGACAAAATCCAGCAAGTAATGACCGTCCAAATCAATCAAATGGACGCCCTCACCGTGGCTGATATAGGGTGGAAAGGGGTGGAAATACAACCCGGTACGTGAGTTACTTCCGGGTAATGAGTGCTTGGCGCGTTCACACATCGCCCCTGAACGTGGGTTGTTTGCCGCGTATTCGGCGACTAGAGAATCCAACGATCTTTGCAACTCTTTTTTCATTGTCTTGCCTTCTGCAGTATGGGTATCCAAGTCTTGATTTCGTGCAGGAAGGTACTAACGAGCGATTATTGTGTTGCTTCCGTGAACAAGACCTGAATCCGGCAACTGGCGTGTGATGGTGAGGGAGCCACGGCACGCCGCAAGATTGCTCGCCTCAACTCGCAATCCGGTTGATTCCCTAAACCAGCATCCGCTCCGATGTCTAGTGTTGGATGTTATTCCATTTGCCGGTTACGTTCAAGTGCAAAGTTCCTTTCGGGAAACGTCGAGTATTCATGCGGAAAAAGGATCCGAAGTGGGCAAGAAATCAAGAAAGGGGCACGAATGGCGGCAGTCAATCGCGAATGGAATGGGACGGGAAGGGATACTGAATCGCAAGGAAAATATTACACGATTAATCACTCTAGTCCGTTTGAACAGGTGAACACAGCAAGCCTCATTTTTCTTTGCTGTCCTTCTTTCGGATGCGTGTTAGTGGTACAAACCGAACCGGCATAACTTGTCTTGTCGTGACCGTGCCGTCGAGTGCTTTTTCGACGATCAATAGATTCTGCACTTGGAACCGCCCGCCAACCGGAATCCCCATTCGGCCTCCAGGCTTGAGTTGACGTACGAGTGGAGGCGGAATGTGATCTGCGGCTGCCGTGACGATAATAGCATCGAAAGGCGCGTGTTCTTCCCACCCAAAATAGCCGTCGTCAATTCTCACGGTGATATTTTTGTAGTTAAGCCGTTTAAGACGAGCTTTCACCTGTTCACCGAGTTCTTTGATAATCTCTATGCTATAGACATTGTCAACGATTTCCGCGAGAACTGCGGCTTGGTATCCGGATCCGGTGCCAATCTCAAGCACTTTATGCTCTTTCTTGACTTTGAGCATCTCGGTCATGAATCCAACGATGTACGGTTGCGAAATGGTCTGATCGTACCCAATTGGAAGAGGCGAATCAGCATAGGCGCTAGATTTGTGCTTTTTAGGCACGAATTCGTGGCGCGGTACTCGCAGCATGGCGTCCAACACAACTTCGTCACGGACTCCCACGCGGCCAGCACGTACGCCACGCCAGTCTATCTGTGTAGCAACCATTCGCTCACGTTGTTTCCGGTAAGGATCTGGTTCGGAATTCTTCGCGCGGTGTTGAGGAATGTTAGCCAAGAGTAGGCCAACGGTAGTAAATATTGCACATACTTGGATACTCGTCCTCATCGTATTACTCCCTAAATGGTGTAAGCGACATCGGGCAGGGTTTGAAGGGCTATTCATTGATTTCGCCATGGGCTTTTGCTGCGGTTACCGAGCTACTTGACACGTACCGGTCAATCCCGTTTGCAATTGCTTCCGCGATGCTTCGTTTGTATGTTTTTTTCGTCAGTTTCTTTGCCTCTGCTCGATGAGACAAGAAACCTACCTCAACCAGAATCGCCGGAACCTTTGTGCCGATTAACACCACAAACGGCGCATGCTTCACTCCACGATCTTTTGCGTTTGTCGAGTCGACCAACTCCGACTGAACAAACTGAGCGAGCCGGTGACTTTCTTCACTCTTAGTCTCTTTGAGAATCCTTGTTACAAGTTTATCAAGTTCCTTGATACTAAATCCTGAGCCGCTATTTTCGCGGGCGGCTGTGCGTTGCGCCGTTTCATCGGAGGCAAGGGCAAGGTAGTAGGTTTCAACGCCTGAAGCACCGGTATTGGCGGCGGCGTTTGCGTGAATGCTAACGAAGAGGTCTGCTCCGTGTATAGTAGCTTTTCGAGTGCGTTCGCGGAGAGGGAGATAGGTGTCATTGTCGCGCGTCAGCCGCACATTGTAACCTCGACTTACCAGCAGGTTTCGCAGCATGAGCGAAAGTTCCAGTACGACCATCTTCTCATGAACGTGTGATTTGCTTGTTGCGCCGGGGTCCTTGCCACCATGTCCGGGGTCGATAACAACTGTCTTAACTTCGAGCCCAAGTTGGCGCGGCAATGTGAGATTGCCGCCGAAGTTGGTCGGCGGGTTTTCTCCATGAACGTCCTGTTCCGGACGGCGCGTTTCAATCTTTTGCGGTTGGGTTGTCCGTTTTTCACTTGTCGGAGCGGCTACTTCAAGCTGGTTGTCGCTAGTTGGAAGGCTAGCAATTTCAACCTCATCGGAAAGCACTATTTGTGGGATAGATTGCCCTTCCGTCCGAAACTTTTCTCCGTCAGTTTTGGGAGGAGGTGCGGCCATGAACGGTACAACCGGCAATTCGTCGGATTGTCGCCCCAGCGATCGCCGTACCGATGGCATGTTGGTCCCGAGTGAATCAATTCTCTCCCGTTCTGATTCACCTGATTCAGGAGTCAACCCTAACCGAAGATTTCGGATGCGTTCCTCTGCCCGGGTGCCAAGCTGCACATTGTTAGTTCGTCTAGCGACGAATTGATACATTGAAATTGCCACTGCCAGGTTTTTCTGTTTTTCATAGATTCGTGCCAAGTTAAACTGCGCCAGTTCGGACATAGAATGGTTGAAATGTTCGTTGGTTACTCTCTGATAGTGTATGGTTGCGCGGTTGTCGTCGCCGAGTTGAAAGTGGCAGGCGCCAAGCCAATAATGCGCATCAGCGACCAGAGGTGTATCAGTGTAGTTTGCCAGAAGTTTTTCGAGTGCGTCTATCGCATGTCGGATGTGCACCGGATCCGTACCTTTTGATAGCCAAATCCAGCATGAACCGATCGCGTATTGGGCATCATCTGCCCATTCGCCGCTGGGATTGGCGGCGACAACAGTCTCAAATTCATTGATGAGTGCCATCCATTCGTCCTCCGATCCACCAACCTTCCTGTCGGTAAGTTGATGATGGCGATTTGAGGCGCTGTTGTACATTGCCGGCACCAAATCGGCAGAGCGAAAACAGGATGACAGTGTTGTAACAAAGGAAAGAAGGATTGATATACACGATATTTTCATATCCGTAACCGCATGATGCTGCGACGATCCAAATCTAGCAACCTTGACAAACTAGCAGATTTTTGATAAAATCAATTCGGAAATGTAGAGACAAAACGTAGAAGCTGATTCGTTATGATTCTCTGTTAGCAAGCGGATAACTACCTCAGTCCTCAATGAGAATACTACAGACAATCTCCGGATTTCAAGTCCCCCGATTGAACGTGGCGTACTAGCACAGTAATTGGAGGGCAAATGTTCATCGCATCACATTCAATGTCAATACCGGTAGCCTCGACTCGACTCCGAATTAGCCGCTTTAATATTCGTTCTCAAAGTGTTTGAGTAGCCCATTACTTCAATCTTTCGCATAGTTATTCGGTTTTGGTGTCGTTCATTCTTAAAACGACATTTCTCAACGGACCGGCTCTAGTATTTCAAACTGCCTCTAATCCTGCCGCGCCTCGGCTGCTTGTGTGCCATTCCATCATTTGATTTCATACGTTAACATGTGTTGCCTCATATCCTATCGCCTATGAACCCATCCAACGAAAGAACAAGGTACAGAGAACTTATCAAACGTGCCTCCAAGGAGTATTGTCAGCTAGTTGCTAGGAAAATCGGATTGTCCAGCCAGTTGCCCGTCCAGAGTCTCCGAGAAAAAATTCTCGAAAGAGTGCTTAACATCACTTGGCTGACAGAGAGGGTCACCCGCCTTAATTCCCACGAACGCTCTGTCTTAACCACACTCACATTTCTATCCGGTTCACATGGAGTGACCGTCGATCTCTTTAACCGGAAACTCAAACAACTTTGTCGCGGTTGGTCGCGTGCCCCCGAACAGGTGCGACAGGTTTTACACGAATCAGGTTTGGTTTTCCATGTATCAACAGGCTATTTCCGACATGTTTATATAATTCCGGAAGACCTTCAATCGCTGTTGTTACAGGTCTTTTCAGACGAGATAAATGCTGCGCTTGTTTCTCCGGAGGCAGTACCCAAAACTATTCGCAGCGATGGATTTGCGCTCATTCAGGACATGTTTACATTCCTATCAACTGCGGCTAGGGACGGAATCCGGCTTACACAGCGATTCACGGTCCACAAACATGCCCAAAAACGGCTCCTCAACGCCTTTGAGGTTACCGAAGACACGACAAAAATCTATGATCGCATTAACCCACCTGATGGAACTACAGATCGTCTGCATTTTATTCACCACTTCTGCCAGCATCATCAACTCGTTGACTTGGACGAATCCAACAGTCTAGAGTGCTCGCCATTAGGGCATGAATGGATCCAGAAATCTAACGCTGAAAAACTTTCAACGGTCTATGACTACTGGCTTGAATATGACGTGTTTCCTAGTCGTCCGCTCACAATAGCTCACCTTCTCTTACGGATTCTCACCAAAAACCGATGGGTCAAACTTTCATCAATCCTAGAACAGATACAAAGGTTTTCTGTAGAGGAGTCCTGGGAACAGACGCTTTACTCACACCTTGAACGCGGATTTACCAATTATCTGACTTACATGGGGTGTGTGAACTTTGCCGCTTGGGAGAATGATACGGCTATCCAGCTTACGGAGATAGGAAAGCGTCTTTTATCGGGAGAATCAATAGAGGATTATGAACGTGAGTCCTCCTTTGTCCTCCAGCCTAACTACGAGATTTTGGCGTCAAGCAACCTCGATCCCGAAATTCGTTGGAAACTCAATGCCATCGCAGAAATTCATCAAGCCCGTCAGGTAATCACCTATAAACTTACCTCCCAATCCATCTACAATAGCCTGCGCTCAGGTATGTTGGTGAACGAAATTCTCGAATTCTTGGAAACCTACTCCAAGACGAATGTTCCGCAAAATATCAAACTTTCGATTCAGGAGTGGGGAGCACGGTACGGACAGATCTATTTTATGGATGCGATGCTTCTTCGTTGTAAGAATGAACGCCTTGCTCAAGAACTGAAATCTAGCAAGCAGATCGCGAAACACATTCTTGGTGAAATCTCTCCTTCCGATCTCATCATCTCAAGGGAAAGAATTGAAGAATTAAAGCGACTGCTTGAGAAGAGCGATTTTATGCCTCTAGCTGAGATTGTGACCCTTGAGAAATAACCTGCTGCCATTCTCAAACCCTGAGCCTCGTATCTCAAGACGGCTGTTTGCTTTAAGTTGTTTCAAAATATAGTAAATCGTACTCACGATTCCACGTCTAGGTATTTCTGCCAATGTGCTTGCCAATGAGAGAAAAACGGGTGTGAGTAATCCGTTTAGAGTTGGAGCAAGATAGGCAATTGCGTCGGTTAAAGGACGCATTCGATTTCCTAATATCTGTCAACAAACCTAGCCCCTTAATCCATCTTTAAACACGCTCTCTTTATAAAACAAACCCAAACTTCGGGAGTACCGTCGAAGGAAATGTAGGGTGGGCAACCATCCCACTGTTACATCCGCACAACTCAGATACCGCTAACCACCACAAGTTTTGATTTTGCATGCATTTTTATTCCCACAAACTCCATAAGCTACACACCATGTTTAGTTCTATCCTGCGCGCCTACTGTTGCATGCTTCTATCTGCTATGCTTAACGTTGCATCACTGGCGCCGGCTAACGACAACGGCACATTATCGACCGATTCTCCCGAGATAACTATTCCGACCAGCTTGGAATCTCCAGACACAGAGTTCTTTATTACTTCTGAACAGCGACTCACCTTTGATAGTGTCTACACCATCGAGCTAGAGTTACCATTCACTGGAAATGTGGAGATAAACGCTGTTGATGGCGACAATATTGCCGTCAGACTTGAAAAGCACGGACGCGGATTGGACGAAGACGGCGTAAGAAAATACCTCGAAGCGGTAGAATTGTCAGTCTCAAAAACTGCTGAAGCGCTCTCGCTTGCGCCGAAACTACCCGCAGCTCCCAACTCAACAACCGAACTAACGAGATTAGACTGCTTTGTCGAAACGCCAGCTGATGTCTCCCTTAAAATTCGAACACAGAACGGAAATATTCGGATCAGCCGAATTCGAGGAGATATTGAATTAAAAGCAGCAATCGGTGAGATTCACCTGAACGACACAATGGGTGGATATCAAGTTTTTTCCGGCGGAGGAGACATCCACTGTAAAATTCTTCTGACCGATCGAGCGAACCAGTTTGAAACCGCTTTAGGAGACATTAATCTTGTCGTGTTGGATGAGATTGCCGCTCCGACCGATTTGACCGCGATGGGCGGCGGAATTTCGCTACGACTTCCCAATTCGTTCCAAGCCGAGGTAGAGGTTCAAACCAAAAGCCAAGACCCGCGCGCAGTGTCCATAAACCTCCCCGTTGAAGTTGAAGGCTCATTCCAGGGGGACTCACTGCATGGTTCGATTAATGGAGGCGGTCCACTTTTCCGACTGACCGCGGACACCAAAGTCGAAATCCTCCCTCTTGAAGGCACATCTACCGACGCTGAAACCTCGGCTGAATCCGCAGATTTTGAGATTGAAGTAGACAGCGCTCAACAGGTGCCGAGAGCGCTGCAATCGCCGGTAATCGATGGCAATCTGTTTGAAAAAGCTTGGTCAAAAGCGGTGACGTTACACCCTTTTTATAATGCAGACGGGACAGCAGAACCTGACGAGCCCACACAGGCATACCTTATGTGGGATGAACGGCACCTGTACATCGGAATCAAAGTCTATAGTCATGAAATGGGACAACTCCATATCTCGCAGACGGAGACAGGTTCGGCAGTTTGGCAGGACGATTCGATAGAGATCCTGGTCGATCCCAATCCGGAAACTAAGCTGTACTATCACCTAATCGTCAATCCAATCGGTACCATATTCAGCCAGATGGTCAAGGCAGATTATCCGCCGAATAATCGGTTCGCCCCAACGTTTACCGAATCCGACGCGAATCGCAAATCGGGTGCAAAGATATTTCGAAATTCACAGGTCGAACCGAACCGAAATCGGAACGCTAGTAATTCCTATCCCGATGCCGTGCAAGCCGAGGTCGAAACCCAAATCACATCTCGGTACTGGAGCATTGAAATTGCCTTGTTGCGCGATTTCTTGGAACCCGAATTAACGGGTAATTGGCGATTAAACCTGCTCCGCAGAGCTTATGAAAACCGCGAATTCAGTTATTGGATGCCGACCTACAACATGCAGACACCGTGGTGGCCCCATTACAGAGATCGAATGGGGAGGCTTCAATTCGCCGAGGCAGGCGAAGAATCGGCGTTGTTTGGAATTGACCAACAACTACAGATAGGGGAAATCGAGATAAAAGGAAACAGCGAAATATCCACGTTAGAAATCGTTCGGCAGATCCCGTTCCAGATTGGGGAAACGATCACTGGCAGCCAACTGTCGTGGCTGGTTGATGAACTTAATGAACACCCATGGCTTCGGAAGGCAAGACTAGACACGATTCCTCTCGATTCAGTTGAGGGCAAGGGCCACGTGTATTCTCATGAAATTGTTGGCAAGGATACAGCGGAATCGATTCAACATCTGAACGGGGCAGATACAACGATGGACGAGGAAAGCGCGTTGCTTCCACTCAGACTTGCTCTTCGTATCCATGTTACAGAATTTTCATCCGTGATACTCGAAAAATTGGAGTTCACGGGAAATTCGCACTATAAATCGTCCATGCTGAGAAAGTGGTTCGGGTTAAACCGCGGGCGGGTGTCCATCGAGGAGCTAAACACAAAATCTCAACTTATGGCAACACTTTACCGGAATAACGATTTCGTACTTGCAAGAATCAAAGAGAGGTTTGACCCACATAGGCTGGAATTTACCATTAACGAGGGACGCTTGGACGAAGTGCGTTTTACCGGAAACAAACGGATTAAACGTCACGAATTGACCCAAAATTTAAGGTTGCAAAAAGGTGATGTCTATAATGAATTACAAACTCAGAAGAAAATTAACCGCATGCGAAAAGACCTCGGGAATCACAATGAATTCTTCAAGGATGTTCGGGATTGGGAGGTGAAGAGAGAATATGGAAGAAATGTGCTATTCATAAATATTGAAGAGCATCCACCCATTCGCTACTCTGCCTTGCCGCGTGTGGGCTTCAGTCGTGTACACGGATTAATTTTGGGAGGCAGCGGTGTGGTGTCCACAGATGCATATGTCAAGGGACGATTCTCCGGCGGCGCGAGCCGCGGACTCTCCAGTTCAATCACGAATTTTCAGGTCGGCGCGGAAACATCGTGGTTTGACACTCGTGAATTGCGCCTCGGCGGTTCATGGTACAAACTGACCGGAGTTGTTCATAGCACATCAACGTACGTGGGAGAGGGTATACTGTCATCAGCTCTATTGGGAACATCTATCGTCGATTACTATCAACGCCAAGGCTATCAGACATGGCTGGCTCAGAAATTGACGGCTTCTTCTGAGATTGCAGTCAGTTTTACCGATGAACGGCATGAGAAGCTTTTTACAGTCACAGACTGGAGTCTGCTTTCGCGAGGTCTTCCCAAGCGAGGCAATGCCCGCATTGACGAGGGAACAATGCGTAGCTTCGAACTTTCGTATCATTTCGATACCAGAGATCACAAGTTTCATATCAGGCGTCCGTTTACGTCTATACCTTGGCCGAGTGAGCACACGACTCGAGGTTGGCGCAATTCCTTCTCGGTGGAGTATTCAAGTCACCGATTCAATAGCGACTTCGATTTTACCCTGTGCCGATTTGAGGCGGTAAGATACAACCGTTTGCCCAATGGTCACAATCTTGATTTTCGAATCATCGGTGCTCTTTCGGACTCTCCACTACCTAGGCAGCGGTTGCTATATGCAAATCTCAATAACATAATGCGCGGCTACCGCTACAATAGATTCATTGGCGATAACATGCTTGCCTTGAATGTTGAATACAGAGTTGTCCAGAGACTTAAGCACATCAGCAAGGGCAAAACAGTAAACGGAGCAGTTTCAATCTTTCTTGATGCCGGTGATGCCTGGTTCCATCACGAACGATTTAGCCTTGCGCGCGCGAGGGCCTCAGTCGGAATGGGGTTTTCACTATTCACAAACGCAATGCCGTATGACGGCGCCCCGGATACCCTACGCGTTGAGATTGTCCGAGCATTAGAGAAAAGACGGCAGGTCACTCGTTACATCTTGCGGCTCTCGCGGGATTTCTGAGGAAATCCAAGGCTCGTTCCACCACATGATCCCGCCATAACGGGAGGGTGTCAGTCGGATTCCCAAATCCTGTCTGTCACAGTTTTCAATACTCATTGACCGCACCAACCACCATATCACCATTGTAGCCGCGCCCTTTTTTTATCGGACAACTGTTTTTCGAAACAATCTCCGCTGTGTTCAGCTAGCATCGTGAGCACCACACTGGCTCTGTATGGCGCAGGCAGTATACATTTTCCCGCTTGTGCGTAGCTAGGTTTTAGATACTTTTGACTTCCCTCCGGCTGTGCGCTATAATTAACGTTTGTAGAGTAATCATGCGCTATGTGGATTTCGAAACCGCGATATCTAGTTTTTTCAGTCTAACATATGAAACGAACGCCTCTCTATGACGTGCATACTGCCCTTGGAGCGACATTCGCCACAAGCCACGGCGATTGGAATCTTGTCGCCCATTTTGCTAACCCCATCGAAGAACACCTCGCAGTGAGAAACGGAATCGGAATCATAGATCTTTCTCATCGCGGCAGATTTTGGTTGACGGGCGAAGACCGGGCCACATTCCTCCATCGAATTAACTCTAATGATGTGGAAGGACTGAAAGTCGGCGAGGGGAATTGCGCAATGATGCTGACCAATCGCGGGAAAATTATTTCAGATATGAAGGTGTGTGCATTCAAGGACGGCATCGGTGTTACCACCAACGCCGAGACAACTGAAATCTTATTCAAAGAATTAGACAAATATATCATCGCGGAGGATGTTGTCCTCGAAAATTGCACGGACAGGACGGGAGTAATCGCTATACACGGTCCCCAGTCAGGACATCTTGTTCACACTTGCCTGGGATTTGACGTTACTGAACTTAAGGAATTCCACTCTATCTGCCAAGAGGTGAATGGGAATTTGATTGCTTGTTTCCGGTCCGACGAAACCGGTGAGATTGGTTATGAAATTTACGTCGCAGCCGAGTCAATGGGATGGCTTTGGGACACTCTTCTGGCAAAAGGACGAGATTTTAATGCGAAACCGATTGGATTAACGGCGCTTAATTCTCTTCGTATTGAGGCCGGAATTCCCCGGTATGGCGCTGAACTTTCCGACTCGGTCATTCCGCTAGAAGCTGAGCTAGAACACGCCATTGATTTTGAGAAAGGCTGCTACATTGGTCAGGAAATTGTCGCACGTATGAAGTACCGTGGGCACCCGAATCGACTTCTGCGAGGGCTTGAAATTGAATGCGACACACCACCTGTAAAAAATGACTTAATCGTCGATAGCGACAAGGAAATTGGTTGGATCACCAGTGCGGTCGCGTCGCCATCGCTTGACAAAACCATTGCTCTCGGTTATGTGCGAATGGCTTATACCGATGCTGGCAGCAACGTCAAGATTATGACAAGGGATAAGTCCGTCGATGCAACGGTAGAAGCGCTTCCGTTCTACAAGAGCGGGATGTGAGCATTCGGACTTCCATTCAGGCTATTAACGCTGCCTCCAACACCACCGTAGAATTAAGCCTTCCCTCGGAGGCCCAAATAATGAAAAACTATACGTGTTTCAAGTCTCCATTCGGCTGGGTGGGTGTTGCCAAATCCCCGCGCGGCATCTCGCGGGTGGTTTTTGGCAAATCGAATGAGGCGGACGTTGAAGATAGTCTGCTTTCGGGTACGAAGGCGACGAAGTCTACAGAAGGCTTATCCGAAGTTGTTAATCTTCTTCAACGCTATTTCAGCGGCAAACCTGTTGAGTTTGACTTAAATCTTGATCTTCGGGCTGGCACGGAATTTCAGCAGTCGGTATGGAGAGCTACTTATCGTATTCCGTACGGTGAAGTCCGAAGTTACGGCTGGATAGCCAGAGAAATTGGCAAGCCACTTGCGACCCGAGCAGTTGGCAGCGCAGAAGGCGCCAATCCCTTGCCAATTATAATTCCCTGCCACCGTGTGCTTCGCAGTGATGGTAAACTCGGCGGTTATTCGGCTGGATTACACTGGAAACCGAAACTACTTGACCAAGAGCGAGCTAACAAGCAAAGAATGTGATCGCGACCTACCGAGACCGAGTATGAAGAGGTATGAGGAGCATTTCGACGCCTTAACCATGTTCATCATCAGCCTGAAAAAGACACTGCCGCAATGAGAACGAGAGACAAAACACAAGCTCATCCGAATTTTGTTGAACAGTTTCGACAATTCCTCCAGAGCGGTGGTTTACGGCTTACATCGGAGCGGCTTGTTATTCTCGAACAGGTCTTTTCCTATGAAGGGCACTTTCAAGCGGAGGATTTGTTGGTGCATATTCGTGAGAAAGGGTACTCGGCTTCCAGAGCGACAATCTACCGCACCTTGCCCCTTCTCGTCAGGAGTGGTCTCCTCACAGAGATTATTGATGCTCGGAAAAATACATACTACGAACACGTCCACGCACTCCAAGAACAGCAACACGCTCACCTCATCTGTCTTCGGTGCAACAAGATTATTGAGTTCACAAATCCCGAGATTGATAAACTTCAGAAGGAAATTTGTGACCTCAACCAATTCAAGCCTATCAAGTTTCGAAATGAAATACTCGGCTACTGCGGCGAATGTCAAGCCGAGGACAGGTGATGGCTACAATTGATGGACGCGTGGAGTGCCCACCTTAGGTATTCGTAATGTTATCCTCGGCAATGCGCGCTCAGAGGATGAATCGATTCTTCCGACTGAAGCTAGGGGCGATAAGCAGCTTCAAGCGCGAGAATCGCATACGAAGTTACAAGGACCGGAAAACTCTCCATCCACCGGCTTGACTCATTCACCCAATGTCCCTCGGGGTGCTGTTCAGATAGAAGTTTCTCGCCAAGTTCCCGGTACCAGTCGTGAGTCATACCTTTACCATCCACGATGACAGGCTCGCCGTAAGCACTTAACGCCTTTGCCATGGTATGGTAATTATAGTAAAGCCCTTCTTGCCCCATCCCGTAATTCTCTTCAACGGTGAAGTGCTTTTTTATCCAATCGACCGCAGCTTGCACTCGTGAATCGTCCTTATCAACGTTGGCGTAGATGAAACTCAAAAGGCCTGCGTACGTCATGCTCGCATAAGATCTTGGTTTGTCGCTTTCATCCCTGCCGGCTTTACTTTGGCCATCTGGAGCATAGATGAAACCTCCGTCATTGCCCGCCCAACTCTCGCTGTTGGTTTCACTACTGTTCTGGCATTTTTGCAGAAATTTGATGGCTTTATCCCATACTTGTTGATCGTCAGAACCACTCTCTTTTAGCGCTTGGACAGCAAAATTCAGATTTGAGAGATCGTGAACGGTTTCGCGACTTCCGTAACCAATACCACCATAGTATACGCTCTCCGAATCTTGGACTTGCAGTCTCTTGATGAAATTTTGTGCTTTTGCGATTGCCAACTTATATTCAGGATTGCCCGTGGACGACAGTGCCATTAGTGAAACTGATGTATTGTAGTTGGGCAGGGCCGGCTGCTGATCCGCGTTATAGATTGCCCCATTTGGTTGTTGAAACTCCAACAAGGCTTGGAGCGCCTTCTGAACAAATGGGTGGTTGGTTTCCGCATACCGGTTCTCGGGATGCCTTAAGAACGCGGTAACTGCCAACCCGGTCATTCCAGGGTGATGCTCGAATAGGCCATCATCTCCCTGTTTGGTTTTCAGCCATTCAAGCCCGCGATTAATAGCCTTTAGTACATTTCGGTTTAAGTCTTCATAGGAAGCATCGGTACCTGGTTGCATCTGGTGACTTAATGACGATGCCTCGCTGTGCAAGAGGATTGACAGGTTCAGAACTAGCATGAGAAAAACGAATGCCAGAATCCAAGACATACGGGCAAGATGAATTCTTCTTATCATTCTTTGTAAACCTCCAAGTTTTAGGGCGCAATTTATTAAGTTAGCACAATACAACTGAGAAAACTCGTTTCAGTGCATGGTTTCTTCTTCGCAAATGCCGTGCCAGCAGTGCAAGTACCGTATCCATTCGGCGAAAGCACGGCACCGTCATAACCTTGACCAACTAATGTGCATTGCTGTCCATAAGTTGAACAAAATGACTTCAATTTCAATGATGTACGAGTTTTGATGTTTCACTCTTCGAACAAAGGCATTCTTTTGGACATTAGCAAATAGGGGCTATTCTCGGTGATTTCAAGTGCATGCTTGATTGCCGTTTGCCCTTCTGAAGTCTTGGATTTGTACACTTCAAAGAAGTCGTTGTAAAAATGATCCGGATGTACATCAAGTCGAACTTCCAGGGATCTTGCATCATCGGTAAACTGTGCTTTGTATGTGTATACCCATGTTCCACCTGCCGGGATTCGTGTGTCAAATACCTCTTTATCCAATGACAGTGGTACGCGTCGCTGAATCACTCGGATTGCTTCGGTATTTGGAATAAGAGTTTCTGCCTCATTGAGTAATCGCACAGTAACAAAAATCGCCGGTGTCAGATATGTAGGTAAATGGTGTCCCGCCCCCTGGTTCGTTAGACGAATTTCTGCTTCAATCGATTCTTGATAGTTCCTAATCTCCACATCCAACTTTAGCGCATTCTTCACACTGTCCGGATCATGAATACCACGCCACTGGTGGCGGCGGTTTGGCATATGACACGATTGACAAGTCTTCCCCTCCTTCGCATGCGGACTTTCTAGCCATTCATTATAGGTATTTTCTAGCAGTTTGCCGTTTAGGGAGAATCCGTTTTCCTCGAACTGATGGCACGGCTTACAAAACGCAGAGTCACTATAGGCAGAAGAGACTACCGCTCCGCCGTGATGCCCTTCCGCAAAAACACTTGCCGCAGCCGCATGCTCCGAGAATGGCGGACCAAAACGCTGGTGTGAGCGAACGTGGCATGCCGCACAGACTATTCCGTGAGATTGAAGTTCCGCATCATATTCCTTATTTGCAATATATTCACTGCCCCCACCGGACAGATTGGTTTGATTGTTGACGTCACTCTCGCGAGGCGGAAGAAACTCCACCTGTTCGGATAATGGGGCATGACATTTCTGGCAAGCGAGGATGGTTGCCGGACTCTGCTCGACAAGCTGACCGTGTACCCCGGGTCCCATGGCGATGGCATGCCTGGATGTTTTCCAATCCTTAAGCTGTTGTTGATGACAAATCCCGCAAGCTTCCGGGCCGAGTCGCGATACCTCATTGTTATAGTAGTCGGGTGCTTTTTGTTGCGCAGGAATAGGTAACTCCCAAAACTGATTTAAAAACTGGCTGGGATCGCCCGACGCTTCACCAATTGGCTTGTGTTTCAAGGCATTGTGAATCTCATTTCGGCGAAGCGCCAAGATTGCAACTTTCATCAATTCAACATCCGATTCCGGCATGTCAATTCCCGGCACTTCAGTCTGAATGCCCTGATGTGTTTGAATCTGTCGAATGGAATTTTGGATATCGTTCTCCAGCAACTGATTTGTAATGTTGAATCCCATATATTTTCCAATGCCGTGACATTGCGCACAACCTTTACTAATGAATAATTCGAACCCAGCCGCCGCCTTTGTGGCATCAATTTCGATCGGTTTTTTCATCTCGGATACATTCCCGTCCTTGAGTGCCGGATTTGAGGCGCGGCCGGTCAATTCGAGAGCCGCATCTCCCAGCAGATACTCAGTCAGATTCAAGACCTGTTGATCGGTAAAGTCATAACTAGGCATTTTTGTCTCGGGGTGGAGATTCGCCGGGTTTTTCAGATATGACATCAGCCATATTCGATTCACCTTTGTACTCACGTTGGCAAGTTCTGGTCCAATTGTCTCTCCTAGCCCCTGCAAGGCGTGGCAGCTCTGACATTCGTTCTCAACAAAAAGACGTTTTCCGGCTTCAGTATCTCCGACCCCTTCGATTGGTTGAAGTTGTTCTTCAAGTCGCAAGCTACTGAGGAACTCAACAATCGCCTCGCGCTCCGAATCAGTCATTTCAATTCGCGGCATCTTCGATTCTGGCAGATACACCGTCGGATCGCTTAGCCACTGATTCAGCCATGATTGCGTGACTTTATTCCCGATATAATCCAAGCGAGGAGCATAACGCCGAACGGGAATTTCGGCCGGAAGATGGTGGCAGGTCACGCATCCGTATTTATTCAATACATACCGACCGCCGGAAAGATAGGGGGCATCTGGAATGGCAGGTTCGACATGACATTTGCCGCATGATACCTCTATCTGGTGACCCTTCCAAAACGGAAATCCCTCTATCGACGTGTGCGCTTCCTTTTTGTTTGCAGCACTGCCGTTTCCACCATGGCAAAGCACACAACCGAATGTTGCAGGGGCGTGACGATCTAGATGTTTGCCGGAGTGTGCGTCTTCGGGAGTCTGCTCCGTGAAATGACAATCAAGGCACTGTTCGACTGCCGGATTTATCCCGGCGGAGGAAATAACCTGTGCCCACATATTTGGTTGTGCCGGTATGCCCTCAATAGCCTTGTCATCCGCTGGAAGAACACGTACCGCTTGGACAAGCGGATGCACATCTTCTGGTGCAGATTGAGGTAGCATCTGACCATTCAAATGCGGCACGGGACCAAATGCAACACAAAAAATGAATGCGAAAAATCTGACGGTGAAAAATTGAAGTTTCACAAAAGGCAGTGAAGTACTCAACAACACAAAGAGATTCGTCTATTAAACTATCCTAGGGGTTCCTTGGATCGTCGGGAGAAGAGGGAATAGAAAGGTTCGTTTTCGCCGGAATGTCCCAAGAAACGTGGCCGCACACCGGACACCGCAACTCAACTTCAACAAGGTTTCTAATCGCCCCTGTTTTAGTTGGCTTCCGCCGAGTCTCACATTGCGAACACCGTACATCACGGAATTCGTCGGCGTCGCTTCTTCCAAAGTAAAGCAGAATGCGGAACAGACCGTAAATCATAACCAGAACTACTGCACAGAACAGAATAAAGAGAAGAAACGGTAGGATTTCCATCTGTCGAGCGGTAAAGTTCCTACTGCACCGCAAAAAGCGCCTTGAAGAAGTCCTGCATATCCGTCCAAGATTTTTTATCCGCTGCCGCATTATATCTCAGCGGTCCGCCGCGTGTATCCGCAGCCGGATTAGTGAAGCCGTGGCTAGCCTCGGGATAGGCGATAAACTTAAAATCTACTTCGGCATTTTGCATCTCTTTCTTAAATGTGTCCACTTGTTCTGACGTTATGAACGGATCGTCCGCACCATGGCACACCAAAATCTTGGCTTTCACCGTCCCACGTTTTGCAGGCGTCTGTGTTGACAGCGAACCGTGGAAACTGACCACTCCGTCAAGTTCATCAATGCCGAGACGAGCCATGTGTAGCACAATACCGCCGCCGAAGCAATAACCGATTGCGGCAATCTGTTTAGTATCAACGGTTGGGTGTTTCCTCAATAAATCCATGCCTGCCATGAAACGGGCTTTAGCAACTTCCATATTTTCCATCACCGAGCGAGCAAATTTGCCGGCGTCGTCGGGATGATCAGCGAGTTTGCCATCGCCGTACATGTCTACGGCAAGCGCCGTATATCCCAACCCAGCCAACATTCGAGCCCGGTTACGCACATATTCGTTGTGGCCCCACCATTCGTGAACAACCAACACGCCTGGGCGTTTCGTTTTTATCTGGTCGTCATAAGCCAGATATCCTTTGAACACGATATTATCCACCGTGTATTCGACCGTTTCCCCATGCGTATGGGCATAACCGCAGATTGCAATTGACAACATTAACAGCGAAGAAACGCACTTTTGCAATTTGAGTCCTCCAAAAATAATCATTGTCCCCGAGTAAATTTAGTACGATCTCGTTGAGAGGGGGTTGATTGCACCATGCTAGGGGAGCGAGTCACAACGTGATGGTCCAACTGTCCAGAATCGTAAATTGTGGACGCTCAACCGCCGGAGTTTGGAAACAGGTTAGGTTTGAAATTATCGAATGTTCCAACAAAACATAGTCTGAGTTGAAATATTATCAGACCATGTTCGCTAGCTGGGCGGGCATGAACTTTGGATCCGCTTTAATTGCCTTAGCCAGCGCTGCCTTAGCCTTCGATTCGGCGCCATCTGTTCGATTCGCAAGTCCAATCGAGAAGTATGCTTGAGCAATCTGAGTGTCGGTCAGCGGGAGATTCAATGCACGGTGAATGTAAGCAAGCCCGGTCGCCGGATCGTCGCCGTTGCGGTACGCAATTGTAATCAGTGTTTGGCCAAGCAGTAACAGTGCCGGTGCATACTCGGGATCCAGTTCCAACGCAGTCTGGATGGCAGTTCTCGCCTCCGAGAAAAAATCTCCTTTTTCCAGTACGCTCGATACGATGCGCGACTCTTGGTTCAACGTCTTTGCCAATGCTGTCCATGAGGCAGGATTTTCCGGATACTGGCGCGTAGCTTCGCGAAGCACCGCAATCCTCAAACCAATATCACCTCCCTCTCCCAGTTCCGCCGCTGCTTGACGATAACCCTCAAAACTATCAAGATTAGCGGTATTTTCTTCAACTTCGCGCGGGTCGGCGGACGGGACAACTGACGGCTTGAAGTGCTGCCAGCCCGGCTCGGGTGAATCAATCAATCCACGGTATACACGCAGGGCGGCATAACGGGGCGTACCCCACACCTCGGCGATTCGAGCAATCCAATCGGGCAGATTACTCTCAAGATCCACAAGTAATTCGGATAATTCCATGCCGCTGTCAATCCGCTCGCGAACTTCTGATAGAAAATACTCTTCAATCTTAATCAGTAAATCGATTTCTGTGTCATGCGCCAACGGTCCATGACCGGGAAGCACGTGATCGGGCTTGTGTGAGCGTAGTTCTTCTATCGTGTTAATCCAGTCTTGGTTTCCCATCAAGCCCTCGTTCATTACGGGCTGACCGAAGATGGGGAAACTTCCGGTCATGATCGTATCACCGGAAACTATGCATCCTTCATTCGGAATAAGGACGGCAGTCGCATCATCCGTTTCTGCTTTACCAAGATGGACAAGCTGTAACGGTTGATTACCCAGATCAAGTTGGGTTTCAAGTTGGAAAGTCTCATCAGGTAAATAGGGATCATCGCCCAACTCAAAACCACGTGATCGGAGAAACGCTTTTTGACGAGGGGCTCGATTGACCATAAACCCCTTCGTCATCTCTCTTGAAATGACTTCCGCCCCCTCATCATGAAAAATGACATTGCCGTTCGTATGGTCCCAGTGGTAGTGGGTATTGATAGCATACAGAATCGGTTTATCCGTTATCCTCCGAACAGCTTGAAGCACCCGACACGCCATACGCCGGTTAACCTGCGTATCAATTACAGCTACCCCTCTGTCACCAACAACAATGGACGAATTCACGATATTGCGAAAAAGGTAAACGCTATCTGTTACCTTTTCAAGCGCGCCATATTGAAGCGGGGCGTACGGGTTGTTTTGGGCGGACTTCATGAATCTTCTCCCAATGAAATCGCTTCTTTATTGAATCGGCTAAACCAAACTGCCTATATTCCTGTAATTGGTATCATTAACGGTCTACGACCGATACTGATTCGCATCTCCGAATTGTTGCAACTGAAGACAAACACAACAATGATTCTAGCACAAGATTTTGTACGAATTTCTCGGACGTCATTTGCTCCACGTGTGGGCTTTAGCCGCCTTCACGAAATGCTTCACATTTGCGAATGGGGTGTCCCTATGAATTCCATGATTCAGATTAAGAATATGTCCGACTCGCCCAGCCTGTTGCAAACACTTGTCCACGGCCTCCGTGACATCGTCGGGAGTTCCGTCACGAAGAACGCGATTATCCACATTGCCTTGGACCGCAACCCTTCCCGCCGCATGTACCTGAGCTTCTTTAAGGTCTATGCACCTCCCTACACTTAGCACGTCTGCGCCGCTTCTCAGCATCAAATCGAGATAAGGACACTCTTTGGCAAATAGGATAGAAGGTGCATCAGCACTCAGCGCTGCGAAAATCTGTTCATGGTACGGCTGAGCAAACGCTTCATACAATGGTCGTTCAATCCCATCCGCAATTGATTCGAACAGTTGCACAATTTGAACACCTTGTGAAATCTGAAAATTGAGGTACGTTATCGTCATTTCCGTTAAGCGCCGCAACAGTTCATGAAAGAGATGGGGCGATTCTCGCATCATCTGGAATACGACAGCCGCTTCGCTCGATAGTTTACTCTCTTGATTCATGGGACTCTTCCCCGTAATCATAAAGAATGCTAGCGTCAAGGGAGCTCCGGCAAAACCAATTAATGGGAGTTTGCCATCTAATGCTCGGCAAAGACCCCTGATTACTTCGCCCGTAAAACTCATCTGTGACGAAGGTTTATCAAGCGAACGTAATCCCGCAATCTGGCTAGCTGTCCGAATAGGAGTATTTAACACAGGGGCAGGATCAAAGCGAAAATGCACCCCCATAGGAGCTAGTGGGGTAAGTATATCGTGGTACATAATTATGGCGTCAACCCCAATTCGTTTCGGCAAGAGTGAGATTTCGATCACCCACTCGACTTCCGTCGTGCTGAATGGTCCCGGAACTGTTTGAAACAAGCGCTCCAGAGGAAGGCCGATTCTTTTTCTGAGTTCCCGGTAAGCCGGATCTGAACGACCGGCTTGGCGCATCATCCACACAGGCACACGTTCAACCGGAAGACGTCTTACTGCTCGAAGCAGAAGGTTGTTTTCTCCCACGTGGTTGGACAATTTCTACTGTTTCCCTTCTCTTCCTTGTTCGTGGCGCTCAAGAAACCGTCTAAGTTTCGCAAAACTCTTCACGTTTTTCATGATACGGCCACTCTCCCGCTCTTCAAGATAGAGAAAAAATCCCATCAAATACAAGCTAATGAAAAATAGTATAAAGCCCGAGAAACATCTAAAAACGGCAAAGTAGTTTGCCTCGAGACGAAGGCGGGGAATGGAGCCATGATAGACATTCAACACACCATCGTCCCGTTTAAGTGTGTAGGTTCGTTGGTTATCTCTATCAAGTATCACCCACCAGTTGTTGCTATTTCCGCCGGGCGAACTGCTGAGATTGTCGGAAAGCGGAAACCCATTCTTCTGAAAAGTTTCTCGCAGCCCTTCCGATATCACATCGCCATTCAACTCCGGCGCGAACTGAGAATCTATGCTGAATTTCCACGTGATTGACGCAAAATCGCTCCAACCTGTAACGCCTACCGATAGAAATGCAATTGAGAGCGCGAAAATTATGAAGAATTGTATGCCCATAATTTACGTTATGCGGCGAACGGTTGCCACGATCTCAGACCACACCCTCTTTTATCCAAGGTGACTTCTTCGCTGTAACCAGCACCGTATATCGCAAGAAATTCAGTGGCGGCCACAGATTCAGGCGAAACCCGCCAATTGATCGAGTTATCCAATGCGACGCCGGAACTTTCGCACCATCCTCCATTGCATTCCACCAAGCAATTAACAACAGCATATCGTTCCGGAGCATCGTGGTATTGATTCTACAAGCTTGTCTGCCATGAAGTCCAAATTTCAGGCACATGGGACTTTGATGAGATGTTTAGCGTAATTCAACTTTGTCCGTTCAGCGGCGCTAAGACATGGATGGCAGTTTTGTGGTGAGCCGTGTTGCAGAAACAGATACTTCGTACCGATGCGAAGGGCGTGATTCTCAGAATGCCCAATCTTAAGCCTGATTGTGAATCTTAACGGTTACACGAATCCACATTATTATATCACAATCAAGAGGGGGCTATAACGAAAAACTGCGGTGACCAACAATTGGAATTGTGTTGTCTCAGGGCAAGTTGCCGATGTGTTTTGCGTCGAGTTGGGGGCTCGCCGTTATGCTATTCAGTGGATCGTAAAGGAAAAATGATTGGCTTAATATCCTAGACCACATAACCTATTGTATTACATGAAATACTTTGTCTCCAAGAACAGGAATCTTCCACAAAACTCCCCTATGAAAACTGTGATCATGGCAACATAAAGGAATCCAGTCGCGGCACGTGTTGCTCCAACGGCATCATGCTCCACGGCTTTGTTTCGCAGACAGTACCATATAATGATGTACATCAGAAATGAGCCACAAAACCCGATAAAGACACGCATTCCCAACACGACCTGCAAAAAGAAGCTGCCAGGTAGTCCCACAGATGATTTCGCACCTAAGGCATAATTCAGCACAAAAAGGGAAGTTGAGAGCAGAAGCGCTATTAGAAAAACCTGATTGAATTTTTTCAGATGAATGACCGGAAGATCTGGCGTCACCAAATACCAGTGGCCAAACCACATGCCGCTATTTACTGCGCCAAGCAGAACGGCGGATACCAGAAATTGGAGGGGCAATAGGAATCTATCCGCCGGAAGACTGCTGTGCGGAAAAAAGGAATGGGAACTGTGCACAATCCAAATTATTCCGGTGACTGTTCCAACAAATAAGAGCACTCTGTTTGGAATCTCAGACTTCAGCCAAAGACTAACAGTGTAACTAAGGAAAATGAGAAACAAAACTAAAGTAAAAAGAACATCTTGATCATTCCACGCTAGGAAAAAATTCCGCCAAGACACGGTTTTACCGCTTATCGGAAGGTGCGCACATCGAGCGAATATGATGGATAGCAGGTAAATGCTCCCCATCAAGCGATAAAATCCGCGCCCTACCAATCCCTTCGGCACAAGAAGAAGCAAGGTAAAACCGCCAATTGCCAGTTGACTGAATACCAGATAAAAAATCGGAGTGAGAATCATATTGGGTTTTCTTCGGAAATAGAAAAACCCATTGTGGTAGACAACCACAATGGGCCTGGAAAATTTGAGAACAGCTTGGAGTTATAGAATCTCGACGACTGCGCCAACTGCTTCCAACTGTTCTTTTATTTTGTCCGCTTCCTCCTGTGGGAGACCTTCTTTTATCACAGTCGGAGCGCTTTCGACCTTCTCTTTTGCTTCCTTGAGCCCAAGACCTGTCACCGCGCGCACCTCTTTGATAACAGGAATCTTTTGGGATCCGATCTCTTTCAACTGAATGTCGAACTCTGTCTTTGCTTCTTCCGGTGCCGCTTCAGCTTCGGCTGCGCCCGCCGCCGGGACACCTGCCATCATCGGCGCCGCCATCATCGGTGCAGAGGCACTCACGCCGAACTTATCTTCCAAAGCTTTCACCAATTCAGAAAGCTCCAAAACCGTCATGTTACTGATTGTTTCAATCATTTCATCAATGTTAGCCATTTTCCTTTTCCTTTCAAAATTAAAGTAACTACGCCGATTCAGCCTCTTTTTTCTGATCGGCAACTGCTTGTAGCGCCGTCGTAACCTGGCGTACTGTACCACTCAAGACACTGACAAAATCCGTCATTGGCGAACCTCTATGCAAAACAGAAACAAGCCCGGAAAGCGGTGCATTGATACCGACAACAGCTTGGGCAATCAACTGTTCCTTTGACGGCATGTCGACAAGCGCTTCAACTCCCGCAGCATCAATGACCGTTTTGCCCAGAAGACCGCCTTTGATTTTCAAATGCTCATGTTCTTCGGCAAAGTCTGTCAAAATTTTTGAGCACGTTGCGGGGTCATCGCTCGTCGCGAGGGCGGTTGGACCAACCAAATGGTCGTCTAACCCCTCAATTCCCAGTTCTTGCGCAACAACCTTGACAAGTCGATTTTTGCAGACTTTATACTGAATACCTGCACCGCGCAATTGCTGTCTAAGATCATTAACCTCAGCAACAGTCAATCCCTTGAAATCAGTCAGCAATACAACGTCAGCGCTCTGAATATGCTCTCGAATCATATCAACTTGCTGGATATTTGCTTGACTAGGCATATCTCACCTCCTTCCGTGAATCATTAAAAAGAATTTGAGAACAAAAAAAGCCTCCAGTCAACTGGAGGCTCTTACTCATGGATATGCACACAGATACTTTCCCCATTGCTCATGTGGGAAAAACCCATGCTCCACCGGTACTACGCCTCGGCAGGCTGAAAATCTCATTTGAGCCGTTGGCACCTGCTGTCTTTGACCGTATCGAATTAATTAGTTTTTTAAATGTGTGCGATCAACCGCTGAATTGCACTGGGTCTAGCCGAATTCCAGCGCCCATTGTTGATGAAACGGCAACACTCCTTAAATACCTCCCCTTCGCCGATGCAGGGCGAGCTCGCATTAAAGCATCCATTACCGTTTGAAGGTTTTCCTTAATTTGATTGGCTTCGAAGGATGTCTTTCCGATGGGAACATGTACAACCCCCGATTCCTTTTCCACGCGGTATTCAATCTGACCAGCCTTTATGCTATTGATAGTTTCCGCTATCTCCATCGTTACAGTCCCAGTCTTGGCATTCGGCATCAGCCCTCGCGGACCTAGGATACGACCTAATTTGGGCATAATTGTCCTCATCAAATCGGGCGTTGCTACCGTAGCATCAAAATCTAGCCATCCTTCAACAATTTTGTCCACTAGGTCGTCCGTGCCGACTGCGTCCGCCCCAGCCTCTTCTGCTTCACGGGCTTTGTCTCCTTGAGCAAATACAATCACGCGTATCTGCTTGCCAGTACCATGAGGCAACGCAACAGTGCCGCGGATGTTCTGATCCGCATGACGCGGATCGACTCCAAGACGCGCAGCTAAGTCAACTGTTTCGTCAAACTTTGCCTTTGAAGATTGTTTCAGTAACTGTACACCTTCGTCTAAACTGTAAAGTTGAGACCTATCAATGAGATTAGCAATCTCGCGGTACCGCTTTCCGTTCTGTTTCAATGTAACCTCCACCCGATTCCGGCTAGATTCCGATCGGGATTACTGGATTGTAATTCCCATACTACGAGCAGTTCCGGCAACCATCCGCATTGCAGCTTCAACATCGTTCGTGTTCAGGTCGACCAATTTTTTCTGTGCAATTTCTCGCACCTGATCTTTTGTAATTGATGCAACTTTATTGCGGTTTGGTTCGCCAGATCCCTTAGCGATTCGTGCCGCTTGTTTCAACAGTACGGCTGCTGGCGGTGATTTTACCTCAAAGGAGAATGATCGATCCGCGTAGCACGTGATATTCGTTGTAACAACCGTTCCAGATTGATCTTGGGTTTGAGCGTTAAACGACTTGATGAACTCTGGGATGTTAATCATGTACGGGGCAAGACTCGGACCGACTGGCGGGTTTGGAGTCGCTTGTCCCGAAACCAATTGAAGTTTAACGATTCCTGCGATTTTCTTTGCCATTTGGATTCCTTCAAAATGCAGGCGGAATAGCCTGATTTAACTGTTTCATCACCGGTTTAACTACTAATGTTGTTCGACTTCAAGAAACCCGAGTTCGACAGGCGTCGCTCTACCAAAAATTGAAATGACCAAATGCAATCGCTGACGCTCCAAATCAATCGCTCTGATCTCACCACCAAATCCATTAAATGGTCCGTCAATCACTTTCACTTGATCGCCGACAACAAAATCTACAGTCGGCACCGGTTCGTCTTTCTCTTCGTCGCTTGACAAATTCAGAATATTTTTGACTTCGTCTTCATTGAGCGGGGTGGGATTTGAACCTGATGCGCCCACAAATCCCATGACTCCAGGCGTTTCCCGAATTATATACCAACTACGACGTCCACCGTCCGCTTCAACCTCAGGTCCCAGTTCATGGCATGCCTGGATGAGAATGTAGCCGGGATACGAGGGGCGTTCCTGTACCCTTTTTTTGCCATCTTTAACAGAAGCAACTTCCTTCATCGGGACAATTACTTGCAAAATCTCATCGTGCAGCGCCAACGCGGACACGCGCTGTTCAAGGTTCATTTTCACCTTCTTCTCATGTCCCGAGTAAATATGAATAATGTACCAGTAGCCGTCCATAAAATTTGAGACTTCTTAGCTTGAATGTAGAAATTACTGAGTGAATATCCAGCGCAGCAGTGACATCCCGAAACCCATAGGAGGTTGATCAGGATCGTTGAAAAAATACGCTAAAAGCAGGACAAAAGCCAATGGAACAATCGAAATCAGGAGTGCTGTCCGCCAACGCTGTAGTATGACTCTAGAAATAAGGAAGACGGCAACGATTAACGGCACCATCACAACCGCCCCGTGCAAAGACCTCCAATTCGGAAATGTGGTATTCCCATCAACAAACCACAGGAACAGTCCCAAACACGCACATGCGACAAGCACCACGAGCGTATTGCTTTGTACCTCTTTACGATCCGGCTTTGATACTTTTTGCCACTCAAGTTGTGTTTCTTGGATATACTTCTTGATTTGCGCTATCATCGTGTAGTCTCAGTCAAAGATACAGGCCAGGAGGGATTCGAACCCCCAACATTCGGTTTTGGAGACCGACGCTCTAGCCGTTCGAGCTACTGGCCTTCAAGGTCGGTAAGCTAAATTGCAACTCAATATGAATCTTGGACATTTGCCCTACTGCTCAGGTAGATTCACACAATGTAGAATATAACGAGCAGCGGAACCTAATTTGAGTTAAGATTGGAGTGCCGACGTAAATTATGCGGTTTCCTTGTGAAGCGTATGTTTTCGACAAAACCTGCAGAATTTCTTTAAGGCGTGCCGCGCTTGCTGAGTTCTACGATTACGTGTCGTTACATAATTACGCCGCTTACATTCGTCACAAGCTAACGTCGCTACATCTCTAGGCATAGTCGTTTCTCACGGAATTTGGTTTTGGTCAGCATTGGGAATAACACTGCCAGGCAAAGCCGACGACCGGGATTGAACCGGTGACCTCGTCCTTACCAAGGACGCGCTCTACCTACTGAGCTACGTCGGCTTCTGAAACTGAACCAAGCGGAATTGTACCACAAAGGTTGCTCCATCTGCAAACCGTTTTTGAAAAGGAAAAGAAAAAGCCCGTACGAAGACGGGCTTTAATAGAAACGTTATGTGTCGATTTTTATGTAAGCAACACTCCAACCGCCGATCGGTCATCTGATACTATTTTCCGATGACCATCTTCCGCATGGCGCTAAACTCGTTGGCCTTCATTGAGTAGAAGTATACTCCGCTAGTCACCAATTCTCCAGCATCGTTTCGTCCATCCCAGTGGGCGGCTTGAGGGTGCTCGACATACCTGCCCGCGTGACGGTGACCGATGTCAAGACGCCGCACAGGTTGTCCGAGAACGTCATAGATGAATATCGTTACGTTTGACGAGTTGGCAAGCTGATACGGAATCCACGTTTCCGGGTTGAAAGGATTCGGATAATTTGGAAGTAGCATAGATTCAGAGGGAATTTCTCCACTGGTCACGAGCCATTGACGCAATAATTTTGCGGGAAGGAGCACACTCGGATCTGTTTCGGATAAATTCTCTAGTTCGGTCAGAGCAACACGTGTACGCATACCTGCATCGCGGTCCGTCAATCTCATGCTCAGGTGCTGCGGGGCTCCGAAGTCCTTGGAATTCAGCGAAATAAGCGGTGGCGCCGTCGCTACGGTAGCTTCACCGAAATGACTGGCAACGAGCACAAGGTCAAAGATGTTCACGGTTCCGTTTCTGTCAATGTCTCCGGAAAGCCCCTGCCCAGACTGACCAAATTGGGATGCGACTGTCACCAAGTCGAAAATATTCACTGATCCGTTCTTGTCCACATCCCACGGCGGGTAGTCAATATAGGCGAACTGAATTGACGCCGAGTGGCTATCGGGATTTGTGACAATGACCTCAACGGCGCCCCTAGTTCCCGCCGGAACGGTGACGGAAAGTTCCGTGTCTGACACGACAACGACGTTGCTTGCTTCAATTCCGCCAAATGTGACGGCTGCGCCCTCTTGAAAATTCTCGCCTAGAATTTGAACTGTTGACCCGCCTAACGCGAGGGCCTTATCCGGTATTATACTAGTCAATCGCGGAACATCAATATAGGTGAATTGAATCGATGCGGAAAGGCTATCGGGATTGGTGACCATGACATTAACGGCACCCCTAGTTCCCGCCGGAACGGTGACGGAGAGTTCTGTGTCTGATACAACAACGACATTGCTTGCTTCAATTCCACCAAATGTGACAGTTACACCCTCTTGGAAATTTTCGCCTAGGATTTGAACTGTTGACCCGCCCGACGCGAGGGCATTATCCGGAATTATTTTAGTCAATCGCGGAACGTCAATATAGGTGAACCGAATCAATGCAGGAGGGCTATCAGGATTGGTGACCATCACATTAACAGCGCCCCTCGATCCCGCCGGAACAGTGACGGAGAGTTCTGTGTCTGACACAACAACGACGTTGCTTGCCTCAACCCCGCCAAATGTGACAGTTACACCCTCTTGGAAATTTTCGCCTAGAATTTTAACTATTGACCCACCCGACGCAAGGGCATTGTCAGGACTTATGCTATCCAATTTTAGTCGCGGTATAATTTTTAGGTCAACATTTACAAACCCTTTGTCAAGATCTGCTTGCGCTATTCTTTTTGTTTCCTCGGCGGCAACAATGCCCATCTGTTTAACGCTGACTTTGATTTCATCATTGATGTCGGCTACGCTTTTACCAAAAAAGTCGATAAAGGTGGCGGCATAGGTGCCCGGCCCACTGTCACCGGTGAATTGCATGAGCATTAGGTTCTTTGCTTCATTCGAAACAGTAACTTCGAGACCATTAAGCGGCGAATTTTCTTCGTCGGTCACGTGTCCGCTAACTATAAAGAAGCTAGCTGTGTTGCCAACCATCGGGATACTCAGCCCAAGTATAACTAGCCCTACGTAAAACCACCGAATCCCGTGTTTCATTTTGCCTTCCTTTCTCATTGAGCGTTTAATTGGGTTCGTACTTTTATGCGAATTTCCTGACCGATGAAATCTAACCCCGTATCAAGTGACGAACCTCCGTCATCTCGATTGGCAGCGGGGTGTTTCAATAGTCACGATCTTAACATTTGACCGCCCGGCAATACCGGCAATCTATGAGGTGTCGCCAGCAGTTCATTGATTGTGCGTTTCCCAATATCAACGAAGGATTGTTGGGATGGTTTCCCTTGAAAGTGCGACGAATCACACCGCCGAAAGTTTAGAGACCTCCGACTAGCCGTCTGAACCTTCTCCATGCTAACTTGCGTTTGAGAGCTGAGGTGTTGATTTGATGGACAAACAGTTGCTTACCATCCATTTCCAATACCGGAATGATGTTCTTGTATTTTGTGAACAAACCCATATTTGTCGTGATATTAATCTCTTCCACCTCAATTGAGGATTTCATTGCTATTTTTTCCAATTCGGCTTTAGCATCGTCACACAACGGGCAGTCGGGTTTTGTAAATAATCGAAGTTTGGTTGGAAGCATCTTTCGGGATAAAGCCTGGGTGGGGACGTGCCCGTCGACATGCCTAGAATGCAAAACCGAGAACAAATTGACAATGTGCTAACGGTTGCATAGAAGGCGCAACAACTGAAAAGTGATGACTACGTCAAGCTAAAAGTTCGAAATCAGTGAAAATCTGTGCGTTGGGCCGAGTTTGCCAAATGAAACGAAGGCGTAGTCAATTTGAAAACTTTCAATCCTAAACCCAACGCCGCCTGTAACTCCAGAAGCAGTTCCCAAATCGTTTCCGCCAACTCGGTATTTATAGCCGGTACGCAAGTGAAGCAACTCTGAGACTGCAACCGCGACGCCGAACGCGGCGGTTATATTGTTGTCTGAAGGACGATTCACATCAGCGACGATCGTAAAGTTATCTTTAAGTAATTTGTATGCCCCTCCAACCTTTATGTTGAAAGGAAGGCTAAAGGATTCTTCGATATACTTGGCTTGGGTCCCTAGATGCTGTAGGTTAAATCCGAAGGAAAGCGGTTGGCTCGAAAGTGTGTATAATCCTCCTACGTCAAACGCAAGCGCTTGAGCGCTTTCCGTGTCTATCTCCTCACGCACCCATTTCGCGTTTGCTCCAAGAGCTAGGCTCGAGCCAATAGGACGAGCATACGAGAGAACTAGCGCCAGGTCATAGGGTCGAAATATTCGCGTTTCTTTGCCATTTGTGTCACGCCCCTGTATTTCACCGAAGGACATGTAGATTACGCTTCCACCAATGACTCCTGCTCCGCCGATTGGCTGTACAAATCCAAGGAACTCGTGATTAATGCCTTCAAACCATTCGTTGTGCATTAACCCGAACTGTGGTCGGTGTATTTTGGCAAGTCCGGCGGGGTTCCAGTAGGACGCGTAGAGGTCATTTGCTTCGGCTACCTGCGATTCTCCCATACCAATTGCCTTGGCTCCGACGCCAATTTTCAAAAAGGTCATCGCACGTGTTCCGGTGTTTTGGTGAATCTCCGCAGCACCAGCGGTCATCGGTGAATAGAATAGGAAACCAAGTACAATTAGTAACCCTAACCACGGATTTTTTTCTAACAAGGCAAATCGCTCCCCTATGCTTGACTCCTCGGTATTAGATTGTCATTATAGCGTTTCGATGCAGTGTTGTCAATGCAATCTCAATCACGGAACAGGGGGAAACGCATCTAAATTTTCTGCATCACAAAATAGAAAATCGGGCTAAGTTTGAGACAATATTTTGGGACTCGTAGGTTGGGTTGAACGGAAATTTGTTAGTAATCGCTAATCTTGTAACAGTTTTCGAGTGCCTATTTCGATTGAACGCGCCAAAATTTGAGTGAACCCAACAGTAATCGTAGGTTCTACCACTATGAGACCTTTTCTGCAATTAGATGCGTTTCCCCTGAATCACGGAAGGGTATAGATATTTAAAACAAAGGGACGTTGCTGACCGCATTCCATAATTGCTTTTGCAGACGAAATACGTCCAAAATGCAGATTTAGGCGTCTACACATCAGTGTAATAAAGGGTTATGTGCCAAGATTCTTGCAGAGGCATTCAACGGAAAAGGACTAAATATGACGTGGTGGCAGTGGTGGCAAGCGAGGCAACACTTAGAACAAATGACCAGTTAATATGAAATCGCTTTCCAACTTCTAGCGAATCACCAGGGTGTAACAAAGTCTTAGAACCTGCTGAATCTGCATCATCCTCCCAGTTCAATATTATCTCTTCAATCGTTCCATTTTTTCGCCAAATTTTCACTTCC
The DNA here is from genome assembly GCA_022827055.1 of Candidatus Poribacteria bacterium. Taxonomy (GTDB): domain Bacteria; phylum Poribacteria; class WGA-4E; order WGA-4E; family JAJDTR01; genus JAJDTR01. The sequence goes on from JAJDTR010000140.1 coordinate 33,265, forward strand.
TCTCGCTTGGCGAGATCTTCAAAACCTCCAGCCTTCGAGATTCCTTCACGCGGGGTAATCGGTTCCCGGATGCGGTAGGGCCCCGGATTGCGCACGTAACCGAGCACATGAACCGGATCAATTTTGAAAGCACTAGGTACATACATTGTATCGCCATCTCTTAGATAATATCTATCATCTTCCGCTTCCGAGGTTTTCCAGAATTCCTCATCAAGATTTAGCTCAATCGTCTCACCACTCCTTCGGACAATGACCACAGAACTGAGATCGGCAACATTTTCTAAACCCGCCGACGGTCCTCCTGCTTGCGCTAACGCATGGTCCACGCGAATCCTACTGTGAAAGTACACTCTTTTCCCCGGCACCTTTACCTGTCCTTGTACTTCAGCCACGGCCAATGGCGGCACAAAAACTACATCCCGATCTCTCAAATAAAATATGCCATCTTCATCACCCTCCACGGCATCTTTCCGGTCAGGATTGGCGAGATTCAATTCTATGCTATCGCCGTTCGCTTTGTATATTTTCACATTTTCAAGATTTGCCCTGCTGTCCGGGGTATCAAGGGGGCCGTCTGCCATTGCCATAGCGTGGTCAATCCTAATTTTGTCGCGAATCAGGAAGTTCCCAGGTTTCTTAACATGCCCGTGTATCTGTACAGAATCAAGTGCGGGAACAAACACGATGTCGCCATCCCCAATGAAAATTTCGCGGTATTCTTGACTAGCGGATAGGTCATAAATTTCAATGCTTTTGTCCACGCGAATAATCTTTACGTTTTGGCGATCCGCTCCCCCGGCCATCCCACCTGCTTTTGCTAATGCCTCATACAATCCAATTTTGTCGTGAAGCGTCAACGGAAAGCGATTTGGCACGGTTACCGCTCCCCATACCAAATAGCCTTTTCCTTGGACGGGATCGACAATAGCGACGGGGTCCTGAGTTCGCCCATATGTCCTAATTTGGCCCTGAATCAGGTCCGCCGCCTCTTGGAGGCTTTTGCCTGCGAATTCCAACCTCCCACCCAAGTAGATCACATGCCCATCCCGTGTAACTTGTATGATACGACTGTATGATGGGTGATCCAAGACGACAATGGAGAGCGTATCTCCAGGTTCGATTCTATATGTGTCGCCGAGTGAAATAGACACAGGCAGAGCAAGAATAGTCAGAATCCAGATTAAACGCGAAGGTGTCATTAGTATGTACAGTCTCCTTATAAATTCAGGTAGTATCGTCTTCTGCATCGAAATCTTCTGATTGATCCGCCGGTAGAGAAGCAAGATATAGTTCGATGAGTTCTTGAGCACTTCCGAAATCCTTCGGCTGGACAAGGACGTCACCCCAGTCGGGCGAAAATTCACCTTGCACGCTGCCTATCGACGGCATCTCGTGTGACCGCAACACGGCTTCAATTCCGCCATTCTCCAAGACGCCTTTCAGGATATTACCCAAGATTTCACTTGATACGGATTGGACAATCTTCCAGTCAATGTATTCAACCCCTGTGTCTAGCGGTAATTCCCCGACGAGATTTGTTCCGCATCCCTTCTTTGAATACAGACCGGCATTCTGGGCAAAACGGCATTACACGCCTTTCATTATCTGTAACGAGCCAATCAAAAATACTGGATACGGGAACACGACTTTGAATATACGGGATAACAACGCATATGTTTTACCCTATATGCGAATTATATCCGAGATTTTCGCCTTTGAAAAGGGCGAATTCATAACGAGAATCGAAGTCACGCATTAAGTGGGGCATTACCCATCATCACGATATTTTGTTCGTATTTTTGCTTGACATCTTCATTTCGTGTCGTGATGGCGCGGTTTTTTAATCAGTCCATAGATACCAAGAGGTATGCAGTAGAGTAGGATGATGAGATGTAGACTAAATCCAGCCACGATGGCTAAATCTTTTTCCGTCCCGAAGCGCATTAACACCCACGCGAAGGGAAACTCCACCGTTCCAAAATTTCCAACACTCTGCACTGGCAACAGGTTAAAGATGCTGGTAAATGCCAAAGCAAAGGTTAAACGAACTACGGAAACATCAATCCCCATCTCACGTGCAAGGTAACACTGGAATCCGAAACGGATTGCTAGACCGAGGAGGGAATATCCCCAAATCTTGGAGAAACGGCGGTCAAAACGGATATGCGTCAATTCATGAATGACATTTAGGCATTTGTCCACTAACCATGTAATAGGCCGCTTTTCGAAATGTAGTAATGGTTTGGCACAGTAGGAAGCGAATGCTATGCAAGCGTTGGGGGCAGTGCACGCCGTAAATAGCAGGATTGCCAACGCACACAACATCATTAGCGGTGCTACAAAGAGAATCGTGCGCGACAGTTCTCCAATGAGGCTAAAGCGGAGCAACCAACCGGTGCCCACCATAAAAGCCAACAGTAACATCAGATCGATGACGCTCGCCAACATCAATGATGCGACACTCTTTGTTTCATCTACTCCTTCTCTTCGTTTCATCAAGTAGATATAGGAAAGATCTCCACTGCGCATCGGCAGTAGATTACCCCAGAAGGTATGCAACGCGAGGATTGGAGCAAGCTGCCTAACCGGAACGTCCAACTCAAGCAACTCACGAAAACGAAGGGCTTTCGACCAAACAAGTAAGGAATACAGGACGAATCCAACAATGAGCGCCAATACCGGCGCTCGACCAAGTGTGTTCGGAATTTGTTGAATCGAGATTTCTCTTAAGAGGAAGTAACAAACGATGACCGCAATTGATGTTGGGAATAGTACTTTAGTGAGGAAAGTTCTTATTGTCATACTAATGAGTGCTCGTCGGTACAAACCGTTAGCAAACCCATGCATCTAAATGGTTTGAATTTCGACGAGCTTTACTACCGAACACGACACCGGTTACACTCCTTGAATAATATCGGAAAATAGTTACTATCCTCACTCTGCCAGTAATGTGAAGTAGCTTTCTCTCAAATCGCTCGGAGTATCCTGCCGTTGACAAACCGGCGTCCTCACAGGCGCATTTGAGAACCGTCTAGTGACGCGATTATATCACACCGCCAAACAAATGCAATGGAATTTAAGGATTGACGCACGTTACCAGCGGTGCTATTCTATTTGACAGCGAACTTACGAGCGATTCCCTAGTCGTGGATTCTTGCAGATGTCACCGTCGAAAATGGCAAAACACCAACAAATCTCCCCGTTAATGGAGCAATATAAACGCCTGAAGGATCAACACGCCGACGCAATCCTGCTGTGCCGCGTTGGCGATTTCTATGAAGCGTTTTACGATGACGCGGAACTGATTTCGCGCGTGCTGGAAATCACACTTACTTCCAGAGATAAGGAAAGCCAAGGTGGACCGATTCCCATGGCGGGAGTGCCACACCACGCTCTCGACTCGTATCTATACAAGTTGGTCACGGCAGGCTATAAAGTGGCGATTTCAGAGCAGATGGAAGATCCGAAAGCGGCAAAGGGGATAGTCAAGCGAGACATCGTCCGAATCGTGACTCCCGGAACACTTACGGATCCCAAGGTGTTGGAGCAGAAGGCTAACAATTACTTGGTAGCAATCTATCAACTCAAAGACGTTTACGGTCTCGCCGCCGCCGATCTTTCGACAGGGGAATTTACAGTGACCGAGTTGGCGGACGCGCCAAAACTCTGGGCGGAACTACATCGATTCGCCCCCAAGGAGTGTCTTTTCTCTGAATCATTCGACGATGGAGAAATGTTCGAGGGCCTCCGCACAAACTTAAAGGCTACAATCAATTTTCTACCCGAATGGCGTTTTGCTTTCGATAGTGCGCGAGTCGAGCTTCTCCAACATTTCAAGACACTCTCGCTTGATGGTTTCGGTTGCGAACATCTTCACGCCGCAATCTGTGCCGCGGGCGCCTTAATATATTACCTGCATGAAACCCAGAAGCAGGAGGTCGAACATATTCTCTCCCTTCACACCTACACTATCTCTAACTTCATGGTACTGGATGCCGACACTCAGCGAAATCTGGAATTGACATCGTCCCTTCGAGATGCTTCCTCCAGAGGCACGCTCTTGGAAGTTCTGGATGAAACCGTTACGCCTATGGGCGGACGCAAGTTACGTCAGTGTATCTTGCAGCCGCTATTGAATCCGGCGGATGTCAACGCTCGGTTAGATGCAGTGGGTGAGTTAAAAGATTGCATCGGTTTGCAAGAAGAATTGCGCGAAGCATTAAACGGAATGTACGACATTGAACGGTTAATCTCTCGGGTTAGCTTGGGATCCGCAAATGCACGCGATCTCATTGCATTGAAAAACTCACTACAACTGATTCCGACGGTCAAAGAGCAGCTACAATCCTGCGAAACCGCGCTGCTTAACTCCATGAATGAGGAACTAGATCCATTGACGGACCTGAGCGAGCTTATTGAGGTTGCGATACATCCGGAGCCACCCGCAACCGTGCGTGAAGGCGGCTTAATCCGTGACGGATATAGCGAGCAGTTAGATGAATTGCGGTCCATAACGGGCGAAGGTAAAGATTGGATCGCATCGCTCCAAAAGAAGGAACGCGAGAAGACCGGAATCACCTCTCTCAAGATTGGGTTTAACCAAGTCTTCGGATACTACATAGAGGTCACCAAAGCAAATCTAAATCTCATTCCCGAAGACTATATCCGCAAACAAACATTGGTAAACGCAGAACGATTCATTACCCCGGAACTTAAGGAGCGCGAATCACGAATCCTGAACGCCGAAGATCAGATTCAAACGCTTGAATACGATCTTTTTTGTGAGATTCGCAGACGAGTCGCTCGAAAAACCGAAAGTATTCAGCGAGTCGCTTCTGTCATTGCAATGGTTGATGTCATTGCGGATTTGGCTTATACAGCCTCTAAATACGACTATTCAAAGCCGATTGTTGACGAGAGCGATGAAATCATCATCCGAAACGGCCGCCACCCCGTAGTCGAGCGACTGTTCACTCAAGAAGGATTTGTCCCGAATGACACGGAACTGAATTGCCGCGATCATCAGATGCACATTATCACAGGACCAAATATGAGCGGGAAAAGTACCTATCTACGGCAAACTGCCCTTATCACGTTGTTGGCACAGATGGGTAGTTTCGTGCCAGCATCAGCGGCGAAAATTGGTATCGTGGACCGAATATTTACGCGCGTTGGGGCATCGGATAATCTCGTTATGGGGCAGAGCACTTTTCTTGTGGAAATGAACGAGACCGCCAATATACTAAACAACGCCACACGCAAGAGTCTTATAGTCCTTGACGAGATTGGTCGTGGTACGAGTACCTTCGACGGGTTAAGTATTGCATGGGCGGTCGCAGAATATATCCTTGACGAGAAGCGAATTGGCGCAAAAACCCAGTTTGCGACCCATTATCATGAACTGATCGAGTTAGCCGGGAAGTATAAGCCGGTCAAGAATTTCAACGTTGCCGTCCACGAGGATGGGCACGCTGTGACCTTTCTACGAAAAGTTATCAAGGGTGGAACCGATCAAAGTTACGGAATCCAAGTTGCCCGCCTGGCAGGTCTTCCGCACGCAGTCATTGAACGTGCTCAGCAGATTTTGGAAGTCCTTGAACAGCACAATCTCCGTGTAGAATCTGAAACATCAAATAACTTACCAAGATCCAGCCCCAAAATGCCTCGTCCACGCAAACGCCTTTCAAGATCCGAGTTTCAGGGGGATGAACTTCAGCTTGCACTGTTTACCCCGAAAACCCACCCTATCATTGAGGAATTGCAGCAGCTCGACCTCAACCAACTATCGCCGCTCGACGCATTAAACCAGATTTACCAGTTGAAAGCGAAAGCCGAGAATTCCTAAGGGCATTGCCCCAGTAAATTAGCGGGGAGCTAGGCAAAGATCGGCAAGGCTATGGCGGTAGAGCATTTCTATCACAGAGCTACCGTCCCGAATTGCAACTGAATTATTTACCTGCGATGTAGCGATGTATCTGATTTCTAGTTGCTTCCACGAGAAATAGACGTTATGAATCAACTGGCTTATCGGATCCAAGATGAACCTAAGTGCAACACGCCGTGTTAGAACCACCTTACACCTACAATCGCCCATTAATTGAGGAGGATGTGATATCGGTTGTGCGGCAATGACGTGAAGACGATAAAAGTGAACGTTGTAGAAAACCGGCGTGGGAAGTTTCGAAGCGCCACAACTCACAATGACGGCGCTTCAAGACGTAACCTGCCAAACGACAGGAAATTCAGATGTCGAAAAACACAATTTTCGATCGAATGCCCATGGATTTGGGTGACTCGCTTGTGCTTCGATTCGCAACCCCGGAAGATACCGAAGAATTAGTTGATTTTAATGCGCGCTTGCATGAAGACCCATCCGCAGGTGTAGCCGTACGCGATCTGATGTCCGGAAAGCACCTGACGACTCATGCAGGCGATTTTACCGTCGTTGAAGATTTTAATGCGCGGAAGATAGTTTCATCCATGTGTTTAATCTCGCAGACTTGGAGCTATGGTGGAATTCCCTTCAAACTAGGTCGTCCGGAATTTGTCGCCACAGAGCCTGATTGCCGCAGGCGGGGCTTGGTGCGAAAACAGTTTGACGTGATTCACGCCGTCAGTGCCCAAAGAGGTGAACTAATGCAAGGAATCACCGGCATCCCGTGGTACTACCGTCAGTTTGGCTACGAAATGGCGTTAGACCTCGAGGGCAACAGAATTCTGGATGGAGCACACGTCCCCACTCGAAAAAAAGGGCAACCCGAAACCTGCCGCCTCCGCGCCAGAAGCTCAGATGACAACATGTTTATTCGGGCGTTATACCAATATTCAACTGATCGCCACGTCATTGCATGCCCTCGTTCAACGTCAATGTGGGAATATGAATTCGATGGGCGCTCGGAAGGAAGCGGAGCCCAGTTCGAGTGGACAATTATAGAAGATCTCGCTGGAACACGGTTGGGCTACCTAGGAAGTTTCCCGAGACTCTGGGATTTTTCAGACAATGTCTGTTTTTGGGTATCGCAACTCTCGCTCAAACCGGGTATTGGTTATCTTCACCTCATGCCGTCTTTGCTTCGAGCGTTATGGGCAAAAGCCAAAAAGACATCCGCCGTCGAAGACAACAAGAACAGGAAAGCCAAAGGGATCATCTTCACCCTCGGGCGAAACCACCAGGCATATACGGCTATGCCGAAAAACTTCCTGCGCAATGAGAACTCGTATGCTTGGTATATCCGAATCCCGGATGTAATCGCATTTTTGAGGTATATCCAACCTGCCCTTGAAAAACACCTCGTCGGGACCGTGGCTGAAGCCTATACCGGAGAATTGAACCTCAACTTCTATCGAAGCGGTTTGCACATGAAATTCGAGGCTGGGCGTATCTCGGACATTTCCGGATGGGTTCCCGAGTCGGTTGAAGATGGAGACGCTCAGTTTTCATGCATGACATTCTGGCAACTCCTTTGCGGTCGCTGTCGGACCAATGAGTTGACCTCACGATTTGCCGACTGCTCGGCTACCGATAGAGCGTCAGTCCTACTTGACTGTCTGTTTCCACCGTTCACCGGGGAAGTTTGGGCGATCGAATAAGTTACCGCGCTGTCATTTCTCAAGATTTCTTCAAATAAAATACGTCGTAACAATCCTTAAAATTCATGCAGCAACCCGAGATCGCGGTATGGACGCTTGCTGCGTAGTTGAATGTATCTGTTCCTTAATTCAGGAAACGAGTTCTTGACTTTCTGTGCGTAATCTGATAGAATATTTGGTGAAATTGTCGAATTCTGGAGTTAGGAAAGCCCATGTTTTTTCGGCGAAACAAGAATAACCCAGCCACTTATATCGCTTCCAATTTTCTGCTCACCTACTTCATTGTTGGGCTCCTCATTCTGACGCTCGCATTTGTTTATTACACCAAACAGATTTTCCAATTGAACCGCGATCTCAACGCGCAAGTCTCCCCATTGGCAGAATTGGCTTCCGAACTTCCGGTTATTAACGACATGAGATTAGCGGGTAAATTGGATGCAATCGTTAGAGAATTCCTATCAGCGAGTCGTCTCTCTTTCATTCTTACCGATGCCGAGACCGAGGAGGTAGTGATTGCGGTTGGAATTGACGAGTCAATCGACCGCAAAATTGGCGATCATGGTGCATCAGTGTTGTCCTCATCGGAAAAGCGAAAGGTGAGAACCGTCCTTGAGCGAATGAAGAAAAACACCGATGAACCGAAAGAGATACTGTATAGCCTAGAAGACCGGACACTATACGCATATCTCTATTATGGCGAAGGTGATGGGGCGGCGGTAACCCAAATCCCGTTTGTGCTCACAGATGTGAATGACAAACCGCAAAAATGGCAGATATGGGGAGAATGGCAGACGGCTGAAAGTGCCGCTCAAGAGCAATACGCGAATGCAGAGAGGCTTGTCCAATACTCAAAAACACGCAATTTCTATGTGCCGCTCCAGACACATCCGGACCTGAAGAGAGGGTATTTTTATTACGGAAAAACACCTTATTACGGCCTTATCATTATGCCGGTAGTTCTGGCACTCGTATTTATCACGTTCTTGGTGGTAGGACTTCTCAGTTACCAACGAATTCAATCCTTTGAGCGAGCCGCGATCTGGGGCGGACTGGCGAAAGAGACTGCACACCAACTGGGAACACCGATTTCCTCTTTAATGGGATGGATTGAATTACTTAGGGAGCGAGGTCGAGAAACTGCAGACGAGAGTATGAATGAAGTCTATTCGGACATACAAAATGACCTCGTCCGCCTACGGAAGATTGCAGACAGGCTCGGAACTATCGGTACTTATCCATCAAAATCGAAGGTTGATATCAACTCAATCATTGATGTTGTCGTTACATATTTTAGAAAGCGCGTACCCCAGCGAACCAAACAGATTGAAATTCGGTTAATGACGAAGGAACTCCCTCATATTCAAGCGAATGCGGATTTGTTGCAGTGGGTATTTGAAAACCTGATTAGAAATTCGCTTGATGCCATGGAGCAGGATGTCGGACTGATCGAAATTGCACCAACATTTGATGCGGAAAAGCGGCAGATTGTCATTCATTACAGGGACAATGGGAGCGGGATTGAACGGAAAAACCGCCGGAAGATCTTCCAGCCCGGAATGACGACGAAGAAACACGGCTGGGGGCTTGGCTTGACGCTTGCCCAACGAATCATCAAAGAGTACCACCATGGACAGATTCGGTTGATTGAGAGCAATTCCGATGGTACGGTCTTCGAGTTGGTATTGCCTGTCGAATCGAGCGGAGCGGAGCGAGCCAGCGATGAACATGAGGCGAATCACCTGGGACAGATTACAAGTTGGAAACTGAAAAGTATGAAGATGAATGAGGAGGATGTTTGATGGCACATGCCGCGCGCAAAATCCTCTGGATCGACGACGAGATTGAGGCACTGAGACCTCACATACTTTATCTGAATGAAAAATCGTATGATGTTACTCCCGTTTCCAATGGTGATGACGCAATTTCGATGATTAAGGCTTCTCGGTATGATGTTATTCTGCTAGATCAGATGATGCCGGGACAAGATGGAATGTCCGTACTTGCGCGCGTCCGCGAACTCGACTCAACGATACCACTTATTATGGTGACGCAATGCAGGGAGGACGCGCTCATAAATGAAGCGCTAGGAAAAAGGATCAGCGACTTTCTTGTCAAACCCATTGGGGGAGCCCAAATCGCTTCTACACTCAAGCGTGTCTTAGATCAGACCAAGATTATCGAAGAACAGGTCCCACACAAATATACACAAGACTTCAATCAGATTCGTCTACTCAAGGATTCAGCCCCCGATTGGCGCAGTTGGGCTGAAATTTATTTGAAATTAGTCGAATGGGATCTTGAATTCGATTTACTAGGCGAAACCGGTCTTGAAGAAACACACTTGGAACAGAAAAAAGAGTGTAACGCCCTATTTTCCGATTATGTTGCGGAGAATTACACTCGCTGGATTAGGGGAGAAGATTCCCCGATTCTTTCAGTTGATGTTCTCGATCGGTTTGTGATACCCCACCTTCGTAAGAATAAACAGGTGTACTTTATTGTTGTTGACTGTTTGCGGCTTGATCATTGGTTAGCGATTGAACCTTTGCTACAGCCGCATTACTATATTGATCGGAGTTGTTATTACTCAATTTTACCTAGCGCGACGCTTTATTCGCGCAATGCCCTTTTCAGTGGGCTCTTTCCGCTAGAGCTCTCCGAAAAGTTTCCTCAATACTGGCTGGAAAACTCGGAGGACCAAACAAGTACCAATCGGTTTGAGAAACAACTTCTGCAAGTGAAACTGCGGAATGCAGGGTTGCGGCTCAGGCCCGGCTTGAGGTATTTTAAGATTTTTGACGCCAAAGGTGGCAACGAATACATCCGACAGGTTTCATCTTTTGAGCGAATTAGTCTATCCGCGCTGATTGTAAATTTCATTGACATCTTGACCCATCAGCGCTCTCAATTGGACGTGCTTCAACAGATTGCTCCAGATGAATCCGCATTTCGTTCTTTGGCGAAATCGTGGTTCGCACACTCAGCTCTATTCGAGATTTTGAAGATTATTGCCCCTCGAGATGCTGTTGTTGTGCTGACCACGGACCACGGTTCCGTACTCGGCAATCGGCCGACAAAAGCGTTTGGAAATCGACAAACTTCGACAAGCCTTCGCTTCAAAGTCGGCACGGACTTGGCATGTGACGAAGGTCAAGCCGTCTATATCAAGCAGCCGAACACGTACAAACTGCCTGCAGAAAGTTCAAATAAGAACTACATTATTGCAAAAGACGATTATTATTTTGTTTATCCAAATCAATTCCACGAATATACTCGACAGTTTCGAGGAGGATTTCAGCATGGAGGTATCTCAATGGGAGAGTTGATTGTGCCGGTTGTTACAATGACATCGCGTTGAGAAGAAATCACTGAACCAATTTTTAGTGAAATCGTATATTCAGACCGTGCACATTAGGAGATTGTACGGTCGGAAGACTCCGGAAGATTCACACCAACTGATTCCTCAAGTGGAACGTAACACATGCTACAACTCAGGCATCGTGGTTTTCGTCCTTGAACGGCTCACTGTATCAAGCATTTTGAGTGGTAGTACATGCCCGCCACCACTGCAACGGATGGAACATTTGGCTACGTCTATGAGTTCAAGATAGATGTTGTCTTGATGGGTACTAGGCAAGATTCTAGCCGAATCAAAAAAATGCTTGTAAATCATCTGTGCTGATTAGACAGAGTGGGATATGGAAATCGACGGTTTTCGCACACCCCTGCACCGAAACCGAACTTTTCACGTCAAAGAGCCATTCTACGATTGACAAATATTTGTTGAGACACATTCAATCGGGTGGTTGTATTCGTTGCCTCCAAAGACAGGCCTGTTGCGGATTGTGTAGCGACGGGTTCTATGCCCGTACTAGCATTAGGAGGCGACAATGCCAAAGGAAATTCTCATCTCTGATGATGAGTTTGAGACAAGATGTGCCATAATTGAAGATGGCGATTTAAGCGAAATCTATGTTGAACGTAAAGATGATGAACATACTTTAGGAAATATCTATAAGGGGCGTGTCGAGAATGTGCTTCCCGGTATGCAGAGCGCTTTCGTTGAAATTGGGCTGGAGAAACACGCCTTCCTCCACATTTCGGACATTAACTACGATATTGAAGAGATAGAAGAGGAGGCGGATAAGGACCTAACAAAACTCGATTTAGGTTCTGAAAAGCCTACTTCTCGAAAAGGCTCAAAAGGATTTCGGTATTCGATCAGCGAATTGGTTCACAAGAACCAAGAAATACTGGTGCAGGTTGTCAAGGAATCGCTGGGCACCAAAGGTCCGCGTGTCACAAGCTGCATTTCACTGCCCGGACGCTATGTTGTGTATCTCCCCACTTCATCGAATATCGGTGTGTCGCGCCGGATAGAATCCGCGGAGGAACGGCAACGGCTTCGAGACATTTCCCAAAAACTGCGATCGGGGGTCGAAGGCGGCTTTATCGTCCGCACCGCCGCCGAGGGAAAAAGTGATGAAGCGTTCTCCACCGAAATCAAATACCTCGTAGACCTGTGGAAGGAAATCCGCGAACGCGGCGAACAAATGCCGGTTCGAAGTCTCGTGCGAGAAGATCTTGGCTTCGTCGGGCGGATCATTCGGGACTACTTTACAAACGATGTAACCAAGTTGGTATTCGACTCGAAGGAACGATACAAGGAAACAACAGAATACCTGTCATCGGGGCTGCCGGAACTCAACTCTCGCGTTAAGCTGTATGAAAAATCATCCCCTCTCTTCGAAGCCTATGGAGTAGAAAAGGAACTCAAGAAGGCATTAAGTGAGAAGATCTGGTTAAAATGCGGCGGACATATCGTTATTCAACAGACTGAAGCGATGGTGTCCATCGATGTCAATACCGGACGATTTGTCGGTAAGGCGGATCCGGATAACACCATTCTGAGCGCCAATCTCGAAGCAGTCGAAGAAATCGTCCGACAAATGCGGCTGAGGGATCTTGGCGGCATCATTGTTGTCGATTTTATCGACATGGATAAGCACGAGCACCGAAAAATGCTTTTCAAGACGCTGCAGGAGGCGCTGAAGAAGGATCGCTCCCGAACCAACATCCTGCACGTGTCGGAACTGGGCTTGGTGGAGATGACGAGACAACGTACACGTCCGAGCCTTTCGTCACTCCTCACCGAATCTTGCCCCTATTGCGACGGTCACGGAAGAATTCTATCCGTTGATACAATTACTATCTCGGTGCTGCGGTCGATAAAAAAAGCACACCTAAAGTCGCGGAAAAGGAAACTTCGAGTCATTGCGAACGAACTTATCGTGTCCCGGCTTCTTGATGAGGATTCGAACAAACTCAGCCAACTGGAGAAATCGATGAACCTCAAAATCAAGATTGATGAGGACGCCGACCTGCACCTTGAGGATTATCAGATCCTGGCTGACGACACCAATCGTGAAATCTACCTGGATTAGCCAGTCGACGAACGCCTTTCGACCGACTCAATGATGGCGTTGGCGGGTGGTCACTGCGTAATGGCAAAATAATTTTGATACTGTACATCCATTATGATATACTTTCTGTTTAGGTGAGTCGCTAGACGCAATCATTCAATATTCACCTCACGCAGACGAAGAGATCAAGATTATCTGATTCAGAGGAGAAAAAATGTACGCTGTGTTTGCCGCGGGCGGGAAACAACATCGCGTTGAAGTCGGTTCGTTAATTGATGTTGAAAAAATCGAAGCGTCCGTGGGAGAAGAAATTACCTTTCCGGAAGTCCTGGCGATCGGAGACGACGCTGGCGAAATTCACGTGGGACAACCCCATGTCCCAAACGGCGCCGTCGTTGGTGAAATCGTTGAACAGGGCAAAGAAAAAAAGATTGTCGTATTCAAATCAAAGAGACGCAAAGGCTATAAGCGCAAACTCGGACATCGCCAAAGATTTACGAGACTAAAAATAACCGGAATCCAAGGCGTAGGCAGTCCACCAGATACGGAGGAAGAAGATGGCTCATAAAAAGGGCGGCGGCAGTACCGGCAACGGACGTGACAGTATCGGAAAACGGCTCGGTGTCAAACGGTTTTCCGGGCACTACGTGACGGCGGGAAGCATCCTCGTTCGGCAGCGCGGCACGCACATCCACGCCGGAAACAATGTCGGCGTCGGGAGCGATTACACGCTCTTCTCGACGATTGACGGCTATGTGTGGTTTGAACGGAAGGACAAAGTGCGCAGAAAGGTGAGCGTTTACCCCGAGCGACCGAATTTCTAATCTACGTTAAAACTCGAATTTTGATACATCAAAACCCCGTCCTATTGCGGGGTTTTTTTATTCCTATTGTCAGAGTTGTTTTGTAATAAGATTCTCAAACTAGAGAAAAAGTCGTCAATTTTGTGGATAAGTGGTATAATTCGTAATAGAAAACTACTTTACTGAACTATTACGTACTTCATCAGACCAAGGCGGTACCTTTCTACTGGATTAACTCCCACGACATAGCAGAACCGCTGCCGTACCAAAGGAAATTTACCATGAAGACATTAAATTACTTGAGTTTAGTAATCGGTACATTAATTATTTTAACGCTCGCCGGCTGCGAAGCGGAAAGCGTGATACCGCTCTTGCATTCGCCGAAGGACAGAAGTATCCATGTGACAGGGAGCGGTTCAGTCACGGGAGAGCCGGATATAGCGACCCTGAATTTAGGTGTATCCGTTGAGAAAGAAACGGTTGCCGAGGCACGGGAGGCAGCCGCAGTCTCAATGACGGCGGTGCTAGACTCATTGAAAGCTAAAGACATTGCGGAAGACGACATTCAAACGGAGAACTTCAGTATCCGCCCGCAATACGACTACACTGAAAACGGGCGCGTTCTTCGTGGCTACCGCGTAAATAACACGATCAGCGCAAAGGTGCGAGAACTTCAACGACTCAGCGATATTATCGACGATGCCGCTGGAGCCGGGGGAGACATTATCGTTGTGAACTCTGTCCAATTCATGATTGAGGACCCCACGGCGTTGCAGATGGAGGCACGTGCGTTAGCGGCCAAAGATGCTGAAGCGAAAGCGCAAACGTTGGCGGACGCACACGGAGTTAAGCTTGGAAAACCTGTGACTATCACGGAGGTTACCTCCGGAGGGATATCCCCAATCGTATTTGCCGAGAGCGTAGCTGCCGCTGATAGCCTCCGCACATCAAGCCCGATTGAAGCGGGTCAACTCACTGTCACTGTAGAGATAACCGTAGTCTACGAGTTTGAGTAGGGTTAGTCCGATCTACGCACATGGTTTGAACTGAATAGTAGCGGTTGACTGAGAAAACTGCAAGAGGATATAAACCAACACCAACACTGAAACTACGCTACATCTTTGTGCCGGCGAGTCCCGTTCCAGTCGGTCTTTCATACCGGCTAGCGACACCTATTTATACGAGATTGATACCAGTAATACGCCTCAGCCCACTAGCTTTCATTTGCCGGTATAAGATATCTCCACATTTAACGCAAATAACGCAAAAAGTCGCGGCGAGTTTTCCAATCATTGCTCTGCCTCTGTAGCCACACCCCCTTGCTAACGTGTGTCCGTTATCCTACCAAGTGCCTGTCCTAACCTTGGAATACGGTTGGTATCGTGAACTGAAGTGGGCGCATCATTTCGGCCGACTCAAATGAACCTATGCAGTACCTTGTCATTATTGAAAAAGGCGAGAACAGTTACGGTGCCTATGTACCGGACCTACCGGGCTGTGTTGCAGTAGGTAAAACGAAGACTAAGGTGCACAGATTGATTGCGGAAGCGATTCAATTTCATATCGAAGGTTTGCGAGAAGATGGTGATGTCGTTACTCCTCCAACGTCAACAGCCGCATTTATTGATGTCACTACGAGCTAACAGAGGGTTGTGCGAGCCGAGAATAGCCAATCTGGTAACACAATGTAGGAATATCAAGGGATATCTATCGCGTTTTCTTCCACTCGCTTGATTGCTTCTACCGGGGTATTCAACAATCCATTTCAATCATCTCAAAACTATGTTCGTCACACACTGACTCACGCAGAGTATGACAAAGGGAGATGGAAGAAATGAGCGTGGTTCCGGATGATATTCAATTACACTGGCGTGTTGTGCAGCCGCTTTTTTCCATTCGAAATGAAAACGAATACAATCTGGCAATTGAGCGGTTGAACGCACTTATTGACGAAATCGGCACCAATGAACAACATCCCTTGTATGAATTGCTTGATACGCTGGGAACAGTCATACACGCCTATGAAGAGAAGCATTACCCCATGCCGGAGTGCAGCGGCGTCGAGATATTTCAGCATTTGATGGAGGAGCATCAACTTGAGCACTCAGACTTTCCAGAGTTAGGAACATCAGACGTTATTTTGGAGATTCTTGATGGCAAGCGCGAGCTTACTGCCAAGCACCTTCACGCGTTAGCGACAAGATTTCATGTGTCGCCATCCGTGTTCGTGTGAACTCTCTCAACATATTGACGCCTGGACAGCCGCCGAATCAAGAAAAAAGATGAATTCGGACAACTTTAAACCCTGGGTTTCCAAATAACACGAATGTCAGACAGATGAATATAGACACAGCTAGAATCGAGGCAAAGGGCGGCAAGGGAGGAAACGGCTGCATCAGTTTCCGACGGGAGAAATTTGTGCCCCGCGGCGGTCCTAACGGCGGCGACGGCGGAGGCGGCGGGAGTGTCGTTCTTGAAGCGGCGGAAGGGATGAGTACGTTAATTGACTTGAGACACAACCCGCTTCAAGCCGCTGACGACGGCAAGCACGGCACGGGAAAAGAGATGCACGGGGCAGACGCCCCCGACCGAATCGTCCGAGTTCCCCGCGGTACCATTGTACGAAATGCCGAAGGAGGAGAGATTCTCGCCGACTTAACAGCCGCCAAGCAACGTATCGTCGTGGCACGCGGAGGCATAGGCGGAAAAGGAAACGCCCGATTCAAAAGTAGTATCTTCCAGACACCGCGCGTGGCGGAAAAGGGAGAACCCGGCGAAGAGCGAGTCATCGAACTTGAAGTCAAGCTAATTGCGGATGTCGGGCTGGTCGGATACCCTAACGCCGGAAAGTCGACTCTGTTAGGACGGGTTTCATCGGCAAAACCGAAAATAGCTCCCTATCCATTCACTACGCTCGCTCCCAATCTCGGCGTCGTGAGAATAGACGCCGAACGCAACTTTGTAATGGCGGACATCCCGGGATTAATAGAAGGCGCGCACGAAGGAGCTGGGCTGGGCCACGATTTCCTGCGGCATATTGAACGGACAAAGATGCTGGTTCACGTCATTGATGCGGCCGCGATTGACGGTCGGGACCCGATTGCCGACTATGAAAAACTTAACGCGGAACTTGAGGGGCACGACAAACGCTTGATCGAACTTCCACAGTTGATAGTATTGAACAAAATGGATGTGCCCGACGCCCAAACCAACTTGCCGCAAATCCAGCGTTACTTTGAAAAACGCAAACTTTTCCCGATTTCTGCTGTCACCGGTGAGGGTACCGGGGGGTTAATCCGTGCAACATATCACTGTTTGCAGGAGCTGAATGAAAAGAACAGAAATGATGAATTCCCATTTGAAGAATTGGAACTCTCACTTGCCAAACCGCGGGGGCGGTTTGAATTAACCCGGGACGGAAATCGTTTTGTCGTGGCTGGGGACGAACCTCGTCGTGCGGTTTTGATGACGGACATGGAAAACGATCAAGCGCTGATCCTGCTCCATCGTAAACTGAAAAAGATGGGACTTATGAATGCGCTGAACAAGGCAGGAATTAAGGAAGGAGATACGGTTCAGATTGATGAATTCGAGTTTGCGTACAGCACCAGTGGAATCGACGTCGGATAGTCACAGAGATCGACTATCCGACGTGAAGCGCGTCGTTGTAAAGGTCGGCAGTAGCACCATCTCGCGGGGATTTGAATTAAATGATGGCGCCCTAGATAGGCTAGTCGACGATTTAGCCCGCGTCAAGAGGTCGGGCAAAGAGGTCATCCTTGTTACATCGGGCGCTATTGCCGCCGGGGTGGGCACACTCGGCCTTTCAAGTCGTCCCCGGACGATTCCCGGATTGCAGGCGGCGGCAGCCGTAGGCCAGAGCCGGTTGATGCACGCCTATGAAGACCGATTCCAAGAGTACGGCGAGATGGCGGCGATGATTCTCCTGACACAGGAGGATTTCAACAATCGCAAACGCTACATCCATATCACCAACACTCTTAACACGCTGCTGCAACTTGGCACAGTGCCCATCATCAACGAGAATGACACCGTAGCGGTGGAAGAGATTAAGGTCGGTGACAACGACACATTGTCAGCCCACGTCACCAACTTGGCAGATGCCGATCTGCTGGTTATTTTGTCTGATCAAACCGGTTTCTTCACGGCCGATCCACGTAAGCATTCACATTCGCAGTTTGTCGACGTTGTTCCCGTTATTACGGAAGATATTAGGAAGGCTGCGGGCAGGGCGGGTTCCCAAGGCGGCACAGGCGGGATGATTACGAAGGTGCAAGCCGCAGAAATTGTCACGGGTTCTGGTGAGATGATGGTGCTGGCAGATGGGAAAGAACGCGATGTTGTCAGCCGTATTCTCAGCGGCGAAAACATTGGCACGCTCTTTCTGCCGCAAACGCAGAAATCGTCTCGAAAACGGTGGATTGCCTATTCGCGTCCGCCCAAGGGGAGACTGCTCGTAGATAATGGAGCACGAAATGCTCTCGTAGATCGCGGAAAAAGCCTACTCGCATCGGGAGTGCGCGGTGTGGAAGGCGAGTTTGAATACGGAGATACCGTCTCATGCCTTGATGAGAACCGGGATGAATTTGGCCGTGGGTTGGTGAATTATAACACCGAGGATATAGCTAAGATTATCGGAAAACGGACGAGCGAGATTGAAAGAATCCTTGGAGCACGCTATTATGATGAGGTGATTCATCGAGACAATCTGGTGCTGATGGAGCAGACGTGAAACATCGTAAGTAGTATATGTCGAAAGGGTACTGAATCATGGAATCATTGACGATCCAAACGACGGACTCCGAAGCCGCAATACGCCTCATTCGTTCCGGTCTCCTCAAAGAGGCTGCCTTTTTGCGTTTGGGTATCGAAAAGACGACACTGACTTTGGTAGAGTGGGAAGGTGAAATTGAAGTTCTATACCGCTTGGAAGAAAATGTGAAACAGATTGATGAATTGAAAGTATGCAAATAACGGATTACTTTGACCAATTTAATCTCGATTCGCGACGTTCCGAGCAATCAGATGTTGATAAAATCCCTATAAGGAGATAACTAGGTGAGTCAAACAATTCACGAAATGGTAGAATCCAAAGCACGAACCGCAAAGGCTGCGATGCGCCAACTTTCCAAGACATCCTCAGATGTGCGCAATCGCGCGCTCATCGCAATGGCGGAAAACATAATCCGGTTCAAGGACAAAATTCGGGATGCGAATGAAGTTGATTTGAAAGCTGGACACGATACCGGGCTTGCCGGCCCCCTGATAAGTCGACTTGCGCTCGACGACAAAAAGATTGAAAGAATGGCGGACAACCTCAGGCAGGTTGCCGCATTGCCCGATCCAATCGGCGAGATTATGCACATGGGTGAACGCCCGAATGGGCTAAAGATTGGTACGGTTCGCGTCCCGATCGGCGTCATCGGGGTTATCTACGAATCGCGCCCGGATGTCACGGTCGAGGTCTCCGCTTTGTGCGTCAAGTCGGGGAACGGTGTTATCCTGCGAGGCGGATCGGAAGCCATCCATTCAAACACAGCGCTTGCCAACATATTGATTGAGACGGCAGAAAGGGAAGGCGTAGTAGGCGCAATACAATTCGTCGAAATTACGGATCGGCAGGCGGTACGGGAGATGATCTCAATGTCCGACCACATCGACCTCATCGTACCGCGCGGCAGCCAAGAGTTCATCCGCCAAATCATGAAAAACTCCGATATTGCCGTCGTGGGGCATGCGGATGGAATCTGCCATGTGTACGTCGATGGGGCAGCCGACCTCAACATGGCTGAAAACATCTGCATTAATGCCAAGATAGGCTATAAAGTTGCCGTGTGCAATGCAATGGAAACACTGTTAGTTCATGCGTCAGTCGCGCCGAAATTCCTTCCGTCAATGTGTGAAAAATTTGAGGATGAAGGCGTGGTGCTGCGGGGGTGCGAGGAAACGCAGAAGTTGTATCCCAACGCTAAACCCGCAACCGAAGAAGATTGGCGAACGGAGTATCTGGATGAGAAATTGTCGATTCGGGTTGTTCCCGACTTTGATCGGGCGGTGGATCACATCGAAACCTACGGCTCGCACCACTCCGACGCAATCGTCACCGAGAGTTACGCAAACTCGCAACGGTTTCTAAAAGAGGTCGATTCGGCGGCTGTGTATGTCAACGCGAGCACCTGTTTCACCGACGGTTATGAGTTTGGACTTGGCGCAGAGGTTGGCATCAGCACGCAGAAACTCCATTGTCGAGGGCCCATGGGGCTTGAAGGACTGACGAGTTACAAATACATCGTCTATGGAAACGGACAAGTGCGTACCTAAGAAGGCTCGTTGAGAACCGTGGGGTTCTCGGTGGGAACTTCGCAAAAGATTGGCGATAGGGGCCAACAATCGTTGACCCCTGCACTGTAGAATTTGCCTGTGCTGAGGCAAATTCTCATATCCCACATGCCGAGAGAATCTGAACAATGCACCTCTGGACCAGCTAATCCGCTCGCCCACCGGACATCTGCTCCAGCGCCAGCGTCAGTGCGTGTGTTCCAAGGCGGCCATACCCTTGGGCTTGCACGGAAACGTACAGTTGATGGACGAGGGCAAGCCCCGGAAGGCTTAATCCCATCTTCTTGGACTCATCAAGAGCGATTCCCATGTCTTTGATAAAATGCTCGACGAAGAAGCCTGGGTCGAAATTGCGCTTGAGAACCCGCGGTGCCAAGTTGTCAAGTGTCCAACAGGCAGCGGCACCCCCGCCAATCGACGATAACATCGTCTCCAGATCCAATCCCGCTTTGTGACCGTAGAGAAGGGACTCACAGACCCCAATCATAGTTCCCGCCACAACAATCTGGTTGCACATCTTTGTGTGCTGACCAGCGCCTGCTACTCCTTGATGCACGATGCTTTTTCCCATCGCTTCAAAAAGAGGCATAATCGATTCAACGGCGTCCTCGTCACCGCCGACCATAATTGATAGACGGGCTTCTCGCGCACCGACATCTCCGCCCGACACGGGAGCGTCAACAGACGCTATCCCCTGTGCCTTGGCTTGGTCGTAAATTTCCTTCGCCAACGAAGGTTCGGTCGTCGTCATGTCAACAATAATACTGCCAGACTTCGCCCCCTTGAGGATACCATTTTCGCCCAAATATACGTCGCGAACGTCCGGCGGAAAGCCGACAATTGTGAAGATAACATCGGACACGGCGGCGACCTCGCGTGAGGAATCCGCCCATGCGGCACCGGCGTCAAGCAATGGTTGCGTTCGTTCCTTCGTACGGTTGTACACAGTTGCCGAATATCCGGAATCCATAAGATGCTGGCACATCCAACGCCCCATTACGCCGGTGCCTACCCATCCGATTTTGGTTTCGCCGGGTGCTACAGTGATACTCATAATTTGTCTCCTTTGAGGTTCATATTTTCAAGATGTGGGTTACCATGAGATGCCAATTCGACTTTTGGGCAAGAATGCGGCATAGCGTGAACTTTACCACTCACATGCTATAAATTATATCCTATTCCATCCCACCGCGATTTACTCACGTCAGACTATCTTGCATGTTAGGTCGTACGCATTTGCACTCTATTAAGGGAACGCAAATCGGCGTTCCATTCATTGCGCAAATTCAAACTTGGGCGCAACATTAAATCAAAGCCAGCCGTTATCTGAGTACCAACGGGCGGTCTTTTTGATTCTCTTTTCGATCGGAAATTTGGCACAATAGCCAATTTCCTTTTCTGCCTTGATGCTGTCGCGAAGTCCGTAAACCGCGGGCGGATGATTGTTATAGACAACCGATCTACATACTCGCGGGCGATCGTCTCGCCCATGAGTTTACTTTTTCCATAATCTGTCAGCGGCTGAGGTGGCATGTCCTCGGATATCTGCTTGCCATCCGGGCTTGAGCCGCTTGTCGCCAAGCTGCTGCAGTAGAGGAAGCGAGTTATGCCGCAATCCTCTGCCAAACACGCCTCAATCAAGCGCTTTGTCGCTCTTGCATTCGCCCAGTCGTATTCATCAGCATTGATCGCCTTGGTCAAACCGGCAAGGTGAAAGACGATGTCAACGCCCCGCAGCGATGGTATTGGCAAATCAGGATTGACAAGGTCAGCGGTTACTAGTTGAATTTGCGGCGATCCCCCGTCAAGGAACCGTTGCAGCCACCGCAGATTGCTCGTTTTCCGGACCGTGCACGTTACCTGATAACCAAAATCCGCTAGCAGTTCCACCAAATGGCTGCCTATGAAGTCGGTGCCACCAGCCACAAAAGCACGCATAGTGAATTCACCTCAAAGTTGCATTCTTGGTGATATGTCGCCGTCCAGTTAGGAAGACGTGTTAACTGGTTTCTTCGTCTACGTTTCCTTGTCAGATTGCCAATCCAGGTCCTTCGCAAGTTGGGAAACCAGAACAATGCCTCCAACGACAACACCGCAATAGGTGGTGAAAAACCGAGTCAATAACGAATACAATCCGCCCGTATGTCCAACCAATAGGTTCCCCATAAAGATAACGGTCAAGACTTCAGCAATTCCGCTTGCACCCGGGCTGGGCGCAAACAGTGTGACGAAGTGTAAAATGGATTGTATTGCGATTACATGCCAGAAAGGCGCGTCTCCCCCCAACGCTCGAACGATGACATATCCACCCGTGAATCGACTTGCATAAATCCCCGCTGTGCACAAGAAACTGGCGACACAAACTAATTTGTGATCAGTAATGAACATTCGCGTGTACGTTGCGTGTTCCGTGATGAGTTTGTCAAGCGTCGTAACCAGTCGATTGAGCACCTTTGTGGCGAAGTGGAACCCTCGTCGATCAGGAAATCGTATAAGTGTCAGCGGAATGAGGAAAACTTTCGGCTTCACTGCCATGAGGAGAAAAAACGAAAGGAAAAGCGCGAACATCAGGAGAGTATATCGACTAACAAGCGTGATACCCTTGGGAACGAAGTCTGGCGCTTGCCACGCTACGTAAGCGGCGGAAAGGAAAAGGAATATAAGTGTTCCGGTGAAAGAGATAATCCCCGCAGTAATACAGCCAGCTACCGGCACTCCAACGCGACTGCAAATGTATATGTGACCCACACCGCCAGTTTGAAAAGGTGTGATGCCTCCCACGCAGATAGTTGCCAAATTCGCGCGAATACTATCAAGGAAGCTGAGTCGAGTTGTCATCTCCCGACAGAAGAGGTGGATACGTGCTCCCCCAAACAACCAATCCACGAGCATGCAAAGTGCAGCCAAGAGAATAAATTCCACCCGCATCGACAGAATGTGGGTGCCAATATCTTGAGTTCCACTCCACAAAAAACTGGCACATAGTCCGACAACCGTGCAAAGCCCGAAAAATACGAATCCGCGCGTGAAATTTTTTCGGCTAAGGGATCGACTCAAGAACTCTTGCATTGACCACTCAATGGGCTCCTTCCAGACATATCGCTGCCTCCGAATTTGCTCGACTTATGCTCCTGAATCAATCTTGAACATGGGAACCAGTTCCCCAAGACACTTGATTTTGCCAATAATTCCTCCGTCACTAAACAATTTCCAGGTCCAGACTAATATCTAGCGGTATCGCTGAGTGTGTTAGTGCGCCGACGGAAATGAGGTCCACACCCGTACTGGCGACCGCTTCAACCTTGTCTAACGTCATCCCTCCCGACGCTTCAGTGATGGCTCTGCCAGCGACCTTCGCGACAGCAGCCTCCATTAAGTTGACCGGCATGTTGTCGAACAATAAAATATCGGCTTTGGCTTGCAGGGCTTCTTCAACCTGATCCAAGGTTTCCACTTCAATCTCAATCTTTGAGGTATGCGGTGCGGCAGATCGAGCTCGTTCCATAGCTTGAGCAACACCTCCGGCGGCAATAATATGGTTGTCCTTTATCAGAATTCCGTCGTAAAGGCCAAACCGATGATTATACCCACCGCCAACTCGGACGGCATATTTTTGGATAGTCCGCCAACCTGCGGTTGTTTTACGAGTGTCTACGATTTTAACAGGATAACCTTTGGTGGCAGTGACAAACTGTGAGGTTAATGTCGCCGTACCCGATAGACGCTGGAGGAAGTTGAGAACGATACGCTCAGCAGTGAGAATCGATGTTGCGGCACCTTCTGCGCTCGCTATTGGTGTCATGCTTTGTACGGACTCGCCGTCTTTGACAAGTGTTCGAAACTGGAGAAACGGGTCAATTTTTCCAAAAACCCGTTTCGCAATCGGCAATCCGGCTATGACACCACCGTTTTGCACAACAATAGTCCCTTTCGCATTCGCGGTGTTTTCGATTGTAGATTGAGTGGTAATATCGCCTGAGCCGACATCCTCTACGAGCGCCAACTCAATCAGCGGGTCGATTAACCGAAAGTTCAACATGTGTGTGTATTCTATCCAACGAATTCGCCGTTAAGTTGGTTAATGTTAAAAGAAAGGAGAAATCCGGACATGCGATGCCCATAGGATTCAGCCGCAGTTTTCCTCTGCGACTCGCTACACCTTACGGCTATGGATACCAACAATCCATGACACTTGGAGAATTTCCAGACGAAAATTTCTCACTCCTCCGCCTGCCAAGAACCCCGCGGACAGCGTCTATCCCCATTTTCACACGTCGAAATCACTGTAATCCGCCCCATGGGAGTACTCAAAAGTTCCAAACCAAAGGTGTGATGAGTACTGCCACAGTACCCACTAACCCGTCTAGTGGAAGCCCGATTCTCAGATAGTCACTGAAACGATAGCCTCCAGGACCGTAAACCATCAAATTGGTCTGATACCCCAGCGGTGTGGCAAAACTTGCCGACGCCGCCACCATTGTCACGATGACAAAAGGCATAAAGTCCACGCCAAGGTTATCAGCCGTCGCGATTGCAACCGGGAAAACGAGCACAGCCGCCGCAACATTGGTTAGAGTTTCGGTGAACAACAGGGTGATGACATACACCACAGCCAACACGAGCAACGGCTTCTGGCCCGCCATTGCTATCAGCGATCGGGCAATCACACCAGCTATTCCAGTGTTCTGCATTGCGTGTCCAATTCCAATCGATGCTGCAATGACTAACAAGACTTGCAAATTGATGCTGCGTCTCGCGCTTGCCACCGAGCAGCAACCGGTCAGAAGCATGAGTCCGGCCGCAAGAAGCGCGGCGTTGAGCATGAGTTCGGGCTGAATGATGACAATTGCAACCATCCCTGTCAGAAATACCGATGCAATCAAGGCGTGGCTATGGCGCCGTGGGTGAGAATCTTCGACTTGGCTTACCAAGAAAAAGTCGCGTGAATTTCGCTGCTGCGCTCCAAACGATGGGTGTGTTTCCAATAGGAGGGTGTCGCCAGCCCTCAACACAATATCCCCAATCTTCCGACGAATGCGCTCGCCATTCCGAGCGACCGCAATAACCACAGCGTTGTAGGTTGAGCGAAATTGTCCCTCGCGAATAGTTTGGCTAACAATCGGGCACGTGTTCGAGACGACAGCTTCAATAAGGCAGCGCTCGGACCTTGGCGTGTCAAGTTTGAAAATCTGATTTGTGGCGGGGGTTAAGCCGGGCACTTTTTGCAATTCGACAACCGATTCGACAATCCCGACAAAGATGAGGCGATCATTCGCTCGAAGTCGTTCCGTAGGTGAAACAGCAGCCATCACTTGACCGTCACGGTCAATTTCCATCAAGTAAAGTCCTTCGAGATGCCGTAATCCCGCTTGTTCGATTGTTTGGCCCGCAAGAGAACTACCATCTTCGACAAGCATTTCAACCGTGTACTCTCGCGAATCGTCTGATCGACGAAGTACCGGGTGCCTTTCGGGCAATAACCACCGGCTAAATACGACCGTGTATAGTATCCCTATCAACGCACAGGGTAACCCGACCTTCGTTATGTCGAACATCCCGAGGCTCTGTTTCCCCCACTCCACCAGCAAGCCATTGACCACTAAATTGGTGCTTGTGCCTATGAGGGTACACATGCCTCCCAGAATTGCGGCATAGCTAAGCGGTATCAACAGTTTGGACACCGATAAGCGATTCTGTTTTGCCCATTCGTCAACCGCCGGCAAGAGTGTCGCGACAACCGGAGTGTTATTCAAGAACGCGCTAGTGGCCGCGACAGGAAACACAATGCGAAGAAGTGCCGCCGAGAGCGATTTGGGGCGTCCTAGCAAATGGCGGACAATCAGGTTAATAACACCGGTCTCACGTAACGCGGCGGCAACAACGAAAAGCACGCCGACCGTGATCATTCCAGGGTTGGCAAACCCCGAAAAGGCTTCGACAGGAGTGAGAATCCCTGTTGTCAGCAAGAGGACCAAGCCGCCAAGTAGGATTGCATCCGGACTGATACGTGTGAAAATCAAGAAATTGAGCACTATTGCTACGACAGCCAGTGTTATCCAAGCGTCCCAGCCCAATGTGTCCCAGCCCATACCAAGTCCTCGGAGGTGATGCGTAGGTGAGAGCATAGCACTTGAGCCTTGCCTTGTCAAGGAGTTTTGAGGCAGGGGAAACGCACCTAAAACCACTCAATCGCTCCGGCGTTGAGACTAACCATGGCGGTTGTTTTCAACTTCATCAGTGGCTCATCTCTACAGCAACATCAGAGCGAAATGTGTATAACATCAGTAGATGTTCTCATTCCTATAAATCGCCATTAGTCGCTTGAGAGTTCGAAAATGTGGAAAAATGTTGATCTGTCACCTTTTTTGGGCGTTTTCGGCTGAACTTGTACCTAATTTTTATGTAAAAAAGGACGTCAAAAATAGGTACAAAAATGTGAACGTAGGCTTTATTTCGAGGGCGTGTTCACATGGTTTGATTCAACACTTTCCTTTGATAGCGCGGGTTCATCTGTGGTCAAATGTGAACAAGATGTTAACAGAAAAAAAGTTCTACGTCGCTAAGAGCTTGTTTGAAAAATCGGTAGCAAAGCCATTTTTTGGTAATTTGTAGGAAATTCCTTCATGTATTTGATGTTGGCTGCTACATACCTGTGGGATCTCTATCGCACTCGTTATCCACTCGCTTGATCCCCGCTGGGGCTTAGGTGCACGGGGTTCTGACATTTCTACACACCTTCCGCCCCGCTGGGGCTTTTAAAGGCTGGTGCGCAGTTCGCACCCTACAAATGTACTTTTCAAACAGGTTCTAAGCTCGACTTTGTACAAAAGTACAACGGTTGGGCTGTACGGAAAGCCTTACGACACCAAACCCGTAGGCGGGGCATCTTGCCCCGCCGTGATGGTACTGGAAACCACCAGCGACTTTTTCACAGGTCAACCAATAAAGCCAGATGGTTAAAATCTCAGACGCTTTTCTGGAACACTCAATTGACAACCTTTGTTATGCCACTTACATGTACAAAGTCGAGCTAAGGTCACTTTTGGGTGCGTGGGAAGCCAAAGCACCGACTCATTGGAACACAGATAATCTAGGGGGTAGCGTATCACTCCGCCGCTCATCTGTTCGTTCCTTATTATACTATACACGTGTAAAGTATTCAATGCAAAGTCAGATGCGTTTCCCCTGAGTTTTGAGGGAATCAACCTTGCGTTTCAACCCCCTTTCTGGTAAACTTTCCGCTCATGTGTTTTGGCATGCTCAAAGCATGATTGAGTAATTGGCGGCGAAGCCTTTCTTGGTCATTCCAAGAGATATTTTATTTGCTTTCTTGGTTCCCATGATACACTTTGGAGATTAAAGAGCAATCGGAGACTTGATAATGCCCAATTGCTTCGATTTGAGAATCGAATATGGGTCTCGCACTTGGAGTCCGAGACTCGTAGTGTAACGTCGGGTTTCACGATAGCTGTCTGGCGCGACCATCAAATTGAAGAACAGTGACATAGTGTGATTTTGGGATTGATAACGTATGCTATCGACTGTTCAACCGACCCAAAAAACTAATCACGCATCCATTCCTTGATTCCCGAGGGCTACTAAATTTTTGCGTCCATTGCTTAAGTTCCGACCAACTTGCGTTACACACTTATCTGAGTGCCGAACCCCGCAACTACGTATAGACGACATTCCAAGAACCGACTCCCTTCTCTCGTTCTTCATCTCCATTTATGACTCCTAAGAATTCGTTTACGCGTTTTATCTTTATTCTGATTGACGGCTCGCCGTATCAAATATTTAAAGATCTGGTCAGCGATGGCACCTTACCAAACATAAAAAGATATGTGATAGATCGGGGCTCGTTCAAGAAGGCTGTTTCGACATTTCCATCAGCAACAGGTCCCGCTTTTATTCCCTTCTTTATGGGGCTTTTTCCAGGCACCGCGAACGTGCCCGGCCTTCGTTGGATATCAAAAAGACTGTTCCAAAATCCTCATCGATTCCGGAGTCCGGGGATATGCAGCTACATGGGAATGGATGGGCTTTCCTTTACGGAAGACTTGCCGCACAAACCTACTCTGTTTAA
Organism: Candidatus Poribacteria bacterium; assembly: GCA_022827055.1. Classification (GTDB taxonomy): domain Bacteria; phylum Poribacteria; class WGA-4E; order WGA-4E; family JAJDTR01; genus JAJDTR01. The sequence continues at coordinate 61,527 of JAJDTR010000140.1, forward strand.
TTTCTTTTCACCGGTAAGTAATATCTACAACCTATTGACCCGTGGTTGCCCATCGTCCCGAAACCGTACCCGCTGGATCAAGCCGTTAGCCTACACCTATGCGCATTTTTCTCATCGTTGGAAGTTCGTGAATGCTATCGCGTCAAAAAAGCTATTGAATGCGGTCAAAGGAGGCGACGAGTTCGTGATGTGTCTCTACCCCGGAGTGGATACGTTCTCCCACCTGTCGCATACGACGTCCGCCTGCGTCCTTGATACGTATAGGGAGATAGACAAAACGGTCGGAGACGTTTGTCGGATTCTGCAAGAATCAAACGACTTCGAGAATACACTGATAATGATAACCAGTGATCATGGAATGAGTAATACTCACACTCATATTGATATCCCACGTTATTTGGAAAATGCGGGTTTGCGCTGTCTCCACTATCCGCTGCTTTGGAGACAACAAGCTGAATCAGCCAGCATGGTTTCGGGGAACGGGATGACACACGTCTATTTCAAAAGGGACAATGAAGAGTCAAGCGCGACAGGAAAATCGCAGAAAGGCTGGGGTGAGCGCCTGTCAATGGAGCGAATCAGTGGTATGGGCGTTATTGATCCGCTACTGGATATTGAAGGACTTGATTTTGTTGCGGGACAAAGCAAAGACAAGAGCATTCTCGTGAAGAAGAAGACAGGTCAAGGGAAAATCACCTGTCTAAATGAGTCCCTCTCATATGAATTTCGAGGGATTGATCCTCTAGGATACGGGACGTTCTATGAGAATTTGTCGTATCGTGAGGCGCTCGCTAAAACTTACGATACCGAGTATCCGGACGGACTAGTACAACTGTGGCAGATTTTCCAAGGCGATCGCACGGGAGATTTGGTACTAAGCGCCCAACCCGGTTATGACCTACGCGCACGATATGAATATCCCGAACATCACGCCACCCATGGCGCACTGCATGCGCAACAGATGTTGGTACCGCTCGCAATGAACGTTCCCATTGAGACGGAATACATTCGCACCGTCGACCTGTTTCCGACCGTCTTGAGTTACTTCGGGCACATGGTCGATCTAAGCCAGATTGACGGACTGATTGTTCGCTAATCTACCTCGTTTGGCAATCTATGGGCCTATCCCAGGGACAAATTTTCTGCCAATTGAGTTGAAAATCTGTAGGGGAGCAAATCTATTGGAAGCGAAATTAAAAGAACTCAAAACCTACCTTGTTGAAGTTGACGACCTACACTCCGCCGCAGCTCTGTTATATTGGGATCAGTCAACCTATATGCCATCCGGGGGCGCCGCCGCACGCGCGCGCCAAACCGCAACCCTCAGCCGTCTCGCCCATGAGAAGTTCACGGCGCCGGCACTCGGAAGACTCCTTGATATACTTCAGCCGTACGAAGAACAACTGCCGTATGACTCGGACGACGCAAGCCTCATTCGCGTGACACGACGCGAATATGAACGAGCGATTAAGGTGCCGCCGGCATTTATGCAAAAACTGTATAGCCACGCCTCCGAATCTTATCAAGTATGGACCGAGGCTAGACCGGCTAATGACTTCACGATGGTGAAGCCGTATCTTGAAGAAACGCTCACGATGAGTCGTCAGTTAGCCGAATTCTTTCCGGGATACGAGCACATCGCCGATCCACTGATTGACTTTAGCGACTACGGTATGAAAGCTTCGGACGTGCGGCGCATTTTTTCCGAATTACGTACTCGGCTCGTGCCCATCGTCGATGCAATTACCGTGCAATCTCCCGCGGATGACTCCTGCCTGCATCAAACGTTTTCGGAAGAACAGCAATTGAAGTTTGGTATCGAGACTATCAAATGCCTTGGCTACGACTTTGAACGCGGACGACAGGACAAGACGCATCACCCATTCATGACGAAATTCTCTCTCGGTGATGTTCGCATTACGACTCGTTCAAAAGAGGATGATTTAAGTGATGCACTCTTCAGTACGATGCATGAAGCCGGGCACGGGATGTACGAACAGGGAATCCGAATGGAATTCGACGGGACGCCGCTTGCCAATGGCACGTCTTCGGGAGTCCACGAAAGCCAGTCACGCCTCTGGGAGAATGTCGTTGGGCGGAGCAGGAGATTCTGGAGCTGTTTCTATCCCAAGCTCCAAGCTGAATTTACTAATCAACTTGGCACCGTATCCTTGGAGACTTTTTATCGTGCAATTAACAAAGTTGAGAAATCGCTCATCCGCACTGACGCCGACGAAGTAACTTATAATCTACATGTACTGCTCCGATTTGATCTAGAGTTGGATCTGCTTGAGGGAACCCTAACAGTGGCGGACTTGCCCGAATCGTGGCGGGAGCGTTTTCAAACAGATTTTGGGATTGTCCCTCCGGATGACCGGGACGGGGTCCTCCAGGATGTCCATTGGTACAGCGGACCAATTGGTGGAGCGTTTCAAGGATACACCCTGGGTAACATCCTTGGCGCACAGTTTTTCGAAAGTGCTTTAGACAGCCACCCCGAGATATTATCGGAAATTGAGACCGGTGAATTTGGCACGCTGCACGGGTGGTTAAGGGAGAACATTTACCAACACGGGAGTAAATTCACCGCGTCCGAGCTGGTTCAGCGCGTTACCGGTAGTTCGTTACGGATTGAACCTTACATCTCGTACCTGCGGCAAAAGTATGGCGAATTGTATGAGCTGCCCCCCGAAGAATCTCTGATGAAGGAAGTTGACTGAAAGGGTTAAGGAGATGGGGAAGTTTACATGCGCGTTGTTTTTATCGAGCTACGTGCTAACGCTTGCGGCATGTGGAGGCGTTAAACTCATTGAGGTGCAAAAGAGCACCGCCGCGCTGAATCTATCTCCCAAGCAAAGGGAAATCGTCGAACCCAAAATTGAATTCATCACTGACATTGTCGAAGATTACAACTTTGAAAAGGATGAGCTAGAGTTAGCATATCAGCGTTATCGGAGTGAAGCAAGCCTGCCGCGGCTAAGCCGATATGAAGGCGGGGGTAGGCGAACGAGACGGCAAGTTTTTCGTGAACAGAACGCATTGAGAACGAAGATTAGGGCTTTTGCCAGGCAACGTCAGGATTACATAAAAGAAATTACAAATCTCATTCAAGAGATTCGAGCAATTCTTACCCCCCGGCAACTCACTACTCTTGAGGAGATTGAACTCCCAAAGCTGAAACTCCCGAGTATTCTTCGGCGCAGCCGCTACAACGACTTTCTGTACGTTCCGGGAACACGAATTGGAAGCCCACGTGATTTTTAGCTAGGTCCTGTTGACATTTGTGTGAAGCGAGCGCCCAATCGTAGGGGCGAGGATCAAGTGACCGGATAGGGAACGCGATAGAGATCCTCCCTCCCCCGTTGCCCTACGTCAAGTTCTATCCATACGGGGCCGCTCAAATTGTAAGTCGAGATTCACATCTTGACAACGAAACGTCGATTTTGGTAAATCGATCGCCAGCAGCCCGAAATCATCTCTAATGTGTAAACAACGGTTGGGGGAGATCTTTCTCGCCTTCCTTGTCCAGTCAGTTGATCCCAACCCCTACGAAGGGGCATGATTCTGTATACCGCTCTTTATTACCCGATCGCGATGAAATGTCGGCGGAACCTAATTACCACTCAAGACACAACACAGTCGAAGAAGAATCTCAAAAATCGCTCCGCATCCACCTCGACACACACCCGGGCATTTGGAGCACGGCTCGCGCGTTGTGCGCGCAGATTGCCGACAGTCCTGCCTTGAGTCAAATCGCCTAGCGTTTCCACCTGCACATAGGCATCCACAACATCAAAATAGTCTGGCTGCAGCAGATAACCGATAGCAAGCGGATCGTGCATATACAGTCCCTTGACCCCTTCACGCTCCTGATGGTACACCATACACGCCTGCGTGGAGTCGCGTAAGAACTGAATTAACCGAGTGTTCCGTCGGTTTGCCTCTGCATCCAACCGTTCGCGGGTCAGTACTACTTGGTGTGTTACATCAAGTGGCATCATGGTGATTGGCACGCCGAAGTTGAACACTACCTGCGCCGCCTGCGGATCGGCATAAATGTTAAATTCTGCCTGCGTCGTCACATTTCCATAGATTTCGAATACGCCCCCCATTAGCACAATTTCTCGAACCCTTCGCATCACAGCTGGACTGTTGAGCATAGCCTTTGCGATATTTGTCAGTGGACCAACAGGAACCAAAATCAACTCATCAGGATATCGGTTGACCAAATCGGTGATGGTGTCCACCGCCGAAATTGGGGACAACGGGCACTCGAGTTCAGGGTAAAGTCTAGTTCCGTCGGGTGCCAAATCCCCAGATATACCGCCGAGCCCATCGGAACCGTGAACGTGCGCTGATGTGACAAGCGGCATGGTTAACGGCGCCTCTTCCCCTTGAGAGATTAACGGCAATTCTTCGAGATTCATGCACCCAAGTGTGATTCGCAGATTCCGAGTACACTGCTCTACATGAACGTTACCACTCACGGTTGTAATAGCTTCAACTAGGAGTTCCGGAGATTTCAATGCGAAAAGAACTGCGAGCGCATCGTCTACACCGATGTCCGTGTCAATCAGGATACGTTTCATGAAGTATTACCAATCTCCTAACCGGGAATCATGAATAATTACCGCCGTCCACACGAGGCTAAGACAGCTTCCATATTGAGAGACTTCGCTTCCGCGAGCCACACTAAAACACATGACCGATTCCGTACGTAATAACAGGGACGCGAGAGGTGCCGCCTTGGACATCCAACGGGTAAGCTAAATCGAACCTAAACACGCGCGAGCCGCTGAGACGCGGAATGCTGAATCTCAGTCCTGCTCCTACGCTGCGTTTCGGTTCGCTTAAGACGAATTCGTCGCCGCTCCAGATGTAACCGAAATCCAAGAACATTGCCGATCCGACTACAACCAGAGATTCTAGCTTCTCGAATATTTCGCCGCTGAAGATGGTGCGGCTTTCAAGGTTCAGGATTACCATCTTTTCTCCATTGAAGGCGTATGGGCTGTAACCACGCATCCCGTTTTCCCCGTCCAAGATTACTTGGCTCTCGCGTGCCAGCCCGAACTCGAATACGGTTGACAGTTGAGCCGCCAGCGTTTGACGGAGAAGATTTTTGCGGATCAATTTTATTTTCCCTTTGAATACAGAGTCGCGAGGCTCATTGCTAAAACGAGTCGTAAAATCTGCCTGTGTATTCAAGAAGAGCGAGTCCTCGTGTGACAGTGATAAGGAAAACAGCCAATTCAGAAGTGTTTCCGAACGGTCCGATCCGTATAGCGGTGAACCGTAGCCAAGAGACATATTGTATCCGTATCCTACGGCAATGTCTTCCACACGGCCCATCTGATTAACGTACCGTGTTCGAACAAAATCAATTTTTCGACGACCAACCGAGATTCCAAGAATTTTGATGTCTCGATCTTTTGGGGCGAATCTTGATTTGGTTTCCCCCCACGTTGTGCTAGGAGAAATTTCATGTGGGGCAAACTTTGAACGTTCAGTAAACCCCCAGACTGAGAATTGTAGGTGGCGGTGTCGATTCCCGATGTATCGGGTGAGTTGCCCCGTATTTCGCTGCATAATGCGGTCATAAAGATCCGTCTTCTTTCCACGCTCGTACCACCGTTTTAAATCCACATGCTCCGATGCCATAAAGGCAGCGCTCCACCGGGTTTTCAGCGTATATTGCGGTCGCTGCAAAATCACTTGCCAAGAATCGCCCACACGCTGTTGTATATAATGGCCATCAAATTCCCAATGTGAACTGAAAAGGCGCGGATCTGTATACCGGGTGCGAATGAGGCTCCGCGTCGTTTCGTCAGCCTCGCTAATCCGTTGATATCGAAATTGTGCTTGATTGCCAGTGCCAAACATATTCGAATCAACGACTTGCACGAGAAAGTCAGAACTATCCTTGCTAAAGGCGGGTATATCCAAGGCAGGGATCACCGACCAGAGATCCGTGACCATAACTCTTATCTCAACAGTAGAGGTTTCATCGTCCCATGTCGCGCCAATTTCTGCGTCCCCCAGGTAAGGTTTACGACGTAGAATGCGCTCACTTTCCAACTCGTCTTCCACAGTGTAAACATCGCCGGTCTTGAATAGAAGCTCTCGAAGAATAACGTGGTCTCTTGTGCGAGAGTTCCCTTCGACCGTCAGCCGCCCAATCCGTCCCTCATCAATGTAGATATGCAAATAGACTCCGTCGGCAAATCCCTTCTTGAATAGGCGTTTCTCATCAATTCGCGCGAAACTAAATCCGTTTTTTCTATAAAAGCCGACAATGCGCTTGAAGTCCTTCCTCAACAATTCTTCATCGTATGTCTCTCCCACTTCTGTTTGCATCCCCAAGCGGAGTTGCTCATCGGAAAAGGCCTCATTGCCGCGTAGGATGATTTTGCGAACGGATTGATGGTCCGCCACCGCCGAGCAACAGAACATGAAGAAAAACACAAAGATCATGAAATATCGCGCGTTCATCGCTTGAATCTCAGGACTAGAGTAGGGCTAGGGCACTGGAGATGATTCTCCGGGAGCAGTGCGTGCATGATTCGAAAGTATACCTTCAATGAGCATAAGAATGAGTGCCATAATCAGCAGTTCGCCCCAGACTTCTTTTCCCATTCGATAGGAATTCAACTCAAGATCCAGCGAATCGGGCGAGGCATGAACCATCGGCTGAGCACCAATACGGTCTATCGCCTCTTGAACCTCAATTGTGCGCAAGTCGGATTCTGTCGGTTCAACATTAACGGCGAAAAAATCGCGAACCAACCGGTCTTTACCCTGTACATCAACCTGATAAATTCCGGGCAGATTTGTGCCATCAAAACTCAGCGCGCCAGTCGCGCTAACTGAAACAGTTTTGGACGAACCGGATGGGTCCCCCACTCGCTCCACGGTGGCCTTTGTTGCCTTCGCATAGCGGTAATTGGCGGTAAATGTCGATCCGACAAGCAGATTTCTGTCGTGCGCGGATTGAATCGCTTTGGAATAGAGTATTGTCTGCTGCAATAGTGGAACAAAATGAGGATTGACTATCAGGTTTGACGCATCAAGTTGGCTGGCAGACACATTGAAAATAATGGCTATGCCCGAATGAATTCGCCGTTCAACCATAAAAGGTGTTCCGTTAGATAGTTCCGCAATCACACGTGCTTCCTCAGCCGAACCCAGGTCTACACCTTGAAAAAACTGCGGCGCGTATTGGCCCGAAAAGTCGCCCGCATCAAAAATTTGGAATATCGGGTGAACCGAGTCGAACTTCGATAGTGTTAAAGGCGGATCCCAGTTCATTAAGGCGCCTAGGTTAGCTGGCATCCAATCGGCAAACTGATTGTAACTTGGCACGTCAATCTTGTCGTCTACGAAATATACGACGCTTTTACCCGCACGAATGAAGCTTTGGAGCTGTTGCATAATCCGACCAGTAAGCTGAGGTACATCGGCAAAGATGATAATGTCGTAGTCCTCTAACGCGAAATCTACGAACTCTTGAGCAGAGCAACTCACCGGGAGAATCGTGAATTCTGTCGAAGGTGTTGCCTGAATTTCGGGATTCAACGCTAACGTCAGGTACAACGTCTGTTCTCCAACGCAGAGCACGCGAATCTGACCGTAGGCGCCAAATGCGAAGTAACGTCGATTGTCCACTTGCAGTCGATCGGGCGTGAGATCGACATGACCGGTATGTGTTCCGGGTGATTCAAACTTATGCGTGAAAGTTGCGGCGATTGCCTCTTGCGCCGGTACGTTGAAACTCAGCGATCGCCGTTTTTCGCCATCAATAAAAAGTGTTAACGTGATTTCCCCTGACGATGAAGCAGAATGATTATTGACATCCGCGCTCACTTGGACGGGACGATGTGCCCCAATTAGTTGATTGGAAACCTGAAGTTCTTCAATGCTGGTATTGTCCCCATTCGCCTCACCTATGGGAAGTAGGTAAATTTTAGCGCCCGATTGATTCGGCACACGCTCCCACGTGTCCCAGCCGTTTTTGCCAAAGTCGGAAATCAAGTAAATCTCCTTGTTCGGGGAAATCGAGGTTTCGAGAATATCGTGCGCCAATTCTAGGCTGGGCTGTACGTGCGTAGATCTGCTGGAAACTTCTGCCTGACGAATTTCCGCCTTTGCTGCATCCAAGTCTCTTGTTAACTTCATGAAGATAGCATCGGGGAGGTCAGACATTAAGATGACCGCTACACTATCTCCGTGCCGAAGTGAGTTGGCAACTTCCACCGCTACCTCTTTCGCTTTCTCGAATCTTTGACCATGGATTCCTTGATATCCCATACTAAAGGAGTTATCCAGTATCACGACCGCGCTGGTTTTCGCACGTGCTCCGGCAAACGAGAATTGGTTTTTCAGCAAGGGGCGGGCGAGGGCAAACGCAATGAGGATAATAATCGCCACTCGTAGAAATAAGATTAGGAGATTCTTGAGCTGAATACGCCGTACGTTCCGACGGTGTGCAACCAAGAGAAACATAAGGCTGCTGAAATCAACTCTCTTCGCTTGACGGCGACTCCAGAGGTGAATGAGAAGAGGTATCGCGGCAGCAAGTACCCCGAGAAGCAAAATCGGGTTGAGAAAGCCCAAGGAAACGAACTCCTTCGCGGGTCGAGTATCAAAGAAGAAAAGATGTGATGAACGATTAGTGCATCGAGAAAGGTAAGATTGTATCGCGGCACGCAAACAACAGAACGGTATTATAGAAGAAAACGGGACGGAGATTCAAGTTGAAATAAGGAAGTAACTTTCCCTGATTTAGCCCGTAAGGATCGCCGGCATTGTGCTTGACTTTCCCTTTAGTGTGCAGTAAAATTACCATCAACTCAAGCCAGAGGCGAGTGAGGATGAACGACCAAGACAATATCATCTATATGGATTACCACGCGACGACGCCTCTTGATCCTCAGGTCGTAGAGGCGATGATGCCCTATCTGACAACCTGTTTTGGCAATGCGTCCAGCACAGCGCATGTGTTCGGGTGGAAAGCAAGCGACGCCGTGGAAAAGGCTCGACGCCAAGTTGCTGGACTCATCAACTGCTCACCGGAAGAATTAATATTTACGAGCGGCGCCACAGAATCAGACAACCTGGCAATCAAGGGCATTGCATACGCTTATAAACACAGAGGCAACCACATCATTACCGGTACCACGGAACACCACGCCGTGCTGGACACGTGTGCGGTCTTGGAGAACGAGGGATTCAAAGTTACATATCTGCCCGTTGATGAGTACGGCATGATTCAACCGCAACAAGTTGAAAATTGCATCACGAGTCAAACTATCCTGATAAGTCTCATCTATGCCAACAATGAAATCGGAACTATTAATCCTATCTCGGAGATTGGAAAGATTGCCCGGAAGCATGGCGTGTTTTTCCATTCCGATGCCGTACAGGCAATTGGCAAGATTGACTCCGATGTTGATCGGCTAGGGCTCGATCTCATGTCGCTTACCGCTCATAAAATGTACGGTCCAAAAGGGATTGGCGCTCTCTACATTCGCAAGAGGAAGCCGGAGATTCTGTTGGACCCCATGATCCACGGAGGTGGGCAGGAAAATCGCATCAGACCGGGCACACTCAACGTTCCCGGTATTGTCGGATTTGGCGAGGCGTGCGAACTTGCTAAATCGTTGATGGTCGAAGAAGGCAAGCGAGTCTCCATTCTGCGAGACAAACTCCATCACGCGCTCTTCAATCGTATAGACCGTATTTATCTCAATGGACACCCGGCGAATCGCCTAGCAGGCAATTTAAACATCAGTTTTGAATTTGTGGAAAGCGAAGCCTTATTGGCAGGTTTGAATAACATCGCACTGTCTGCGGGATCGGCTTGTACATCCGGCGCCGTACAAGCGTCTCACGTGTTGCTCGCCATGCAACTGAAAGAGGAGTTGGCGCATACGGCGGTTCGTTTCGGATTGGGGCGATTCACCACCGAGGAAGAGGTCGATCATGTAATTGATGCCGTTGTAAAAGAGGTTCATCGCCTGCGGCAACTGTCACCGCTGTACGAGGGAAATTTGCCGAATACGGGTTGACGCACGAAAACTCTCAATTGACGAACACCGAGACATGACGATTTGGTATGACGTGTACCTTCAGAAAGAAGAAACATGAACCTTTTCAAGAAAAACAACAAGAACACGGATTCAACGAACGATGCCCGGACTCAATCAACGACGAAAGAGCATCCGGATCTTAAAGTAATCAGCGGATCTCAGATTTCTCGCCCGACGGCTCCGTCACACACGGGACCTACGCAGGGCATGCCTCAAGCGGACACCGGGCAACACAATGTGGAACTCCCTGACATCCGTTACAAAATTGCGGTGGCGAGTGGGAAAGGCGGAGTTGGCAAATCGACGGTTGCAACCAACTTGGCGATCGCGCTATCACGCGGCGGAAATCGAGTCGGACTGATGGACGCCGATGCATACGGACCAAGCATTCCCACAATGATGGGCATCAGCGAGAAACCGCAAACAAGCCCGGAAAGAAAATTAATCCCGCTTGTCAGACACGATATCCAGTTGATGTCCATCGGTTTTATGGTTCCGGAGGAGCAAGCAATGATATGGCGGGGCCCCATGTTGCATAGCGCTATCCGCCAGTTTCTCAGTGATGTGAGTTGGGGAGAATTGGAGTATCTCATCATTGATTTGCCTCCGGGCACCGGAGACGCTGCCCTCTCCTTGACCCAAGCCATTCCATTGACCGGCGCGGTAATCGTGACGACGCCCCAGGATGTTGCTTTAGCCGATGTCAGGCGGGGCGCCGCCATGTTTGAACGTTTGGGCGTACCGATTTTGGGTATTGTCGAGAATATGAGTTACTTTCTCTGTCCGCACTGTGGCGAGAGGACGGACATCTTCAGGTCTGATGGCGGGAAAAAGACCAGCGAAAAGCTGGGGGTTTCATTCCTTGGAGGCGTTCCGCTGGACGCCGAAGTATGCACTGCCGGAGATCTCGGTGTCCCGATTGTCGCCGCCCACCCCGATTCGCCGCAATCTCAAGCATTCCATGAGATTGCAAACCAACTCTCGGCGGAGTTGGATGAGCGGGGACCAGAAGATGAGTTGAAAATCATCGTTTGATTACTTGGCTCTTTCCCTATTCGAGTTCTTCGTGCCGCACAACTCAAGCCGAGGTTTCCGACAGTCCCGATTCGAAGAAATCTTGGCTTTTTTTTGTTTAATCGGTCAGACGGTTCAATAACAGAATTCGTTTCCGCTATTCGTGCCGAACCATAAGCCAATCAATACATGTGACGCACGAGCCTGTAGTTTCAGATCTGCCATATGACCGATGAACTAACCGAACCATGGCCCTTTTATCCTCTCTCGTGAAGCGGCGCGACAAATAGCACATACATGGAGGATGTCCAAATGTCTGATGATAAACAATTAATAAATGAGCTTGCAGATGTAGTAGGTGCACAGAATGTAATTACGGATCCAACCGCATTGTCGGTTTACGAATGTGATGGAGCGACACTGTTCAAAGCGTTGCCCGATATGGTTGTCTTCCCGGAAAATGCCCAACAAATCTCTGCGATTGTAAAACTGGCAAACAAACATCAAACCCCATTTATTGCCCGAGGTGGCGGCACAGGACTGAGTGGCGGAATGCTTCCGGTACGCGGTGGAATGCTGATTGCTCTCAATCGGCTTGACCGAATCCTCGAAATTGACTTGAAAAACCAGCGTGCAGTGGTTGAACCCGGGGTGGTAAATTTGCTGCTAACTCACGCCGTTCAGGACGATGGCTACTACTACGCTCCAGACCCATCCAGCCAGAAAGCCTGTACTATCGGTGGAAATATAGCTGAGAATTCAGGTGGACCTCACACCCTCAAATATGGCGTCACTACCGATCATATTTTGGCGCTGGAAGTGGTTCTACCAAACGGGGAAATTGTCGAGTTTGGCGGCGCGGTTGAAGAAACGCCCGGTTACGATTTGCGGGGCGTCATGATTGGCTCCGAGGGCACATTCGGCATTGTGACGAAAGCCACCGTGCGTCTCCTCCGAAGTCCGCAGACCTATCAAACAACCCTCAGCATTTTTGAAACCATGGATGACGCCTCGAACGCGGTGTCGAGCATAATTGCAGCGGGAATTATCCCTGCCGCGCTAGAGATGATGGATCAACTTGTCATCAAGGCTTTAGAAGACGGTTTTCACTACGGTTTTCCTCTTGACGCCGAGGCAATCCTGATCGTTGAGTTGGATGGAATCGAAGCCGGGATGCAAGATCAGGCGCAACGCATCATTTCCATTCTTAATGAGCACAACGCCCGCGAAGTGCGTTACGCCAAAGATGACGCGGATCGAGAGAACCTCTGGAAGGCGCGGAAGAGCGCTTTTGGCGCTTTCGGACGGTTAGCGCCAAGTTATATTACCCAGGATGGTGTAGTTCCCCGCACGCAACTACCAAAAGTTCTCCGACAGGTCGCGGCAATTTCCCGCAAATACGATATACCCATTGCCAATGTATTCCACGCAGGCGACGGAAACATCCACCCTATCGTGCTATTTGACGAACGGGATCCGGATCAGTGCGAGCGTGTTGAGATGGTCAACGAGGAAATTCTTACCGCTTGCGCCGAAGTTGGCGGAACAATTACCGGCGAGCACGGAATCGGCGTTGAGAAGATGGACTACATGCCGCTCATTTTCAGTCCCGAGGATCTCAAAGTTATGGCATCTGTCAGGGATATCTTTAACCCGACGGGACTATGCAACCCCGGCAAGATTTTTCCAACACCCGAATCATATATCAAGCTTGGCCTCGCCAGTTGATGAATATCAACTTCGATTCGAAAATAACGGTGGATGTAAACTTCAAAATCATTGATGACGAACAGATGACCAAGGCACGTTAAAATTTTACACATTGAACTAATTTTCTTTTCGAGAGTCTTCGATCTGATGCATGTCGATCCGATTTGATATATACTCAGCATCAGTTAATTTTGCGCAATTGTGCACCGAAGATTTGTAGGAGATCAAGCGAACGAATAGTGAGTGCGATAGAAATCCTTCTCCGAATCGCGACCGTCGGGAATCGGTGGGAACTCCTCCTACCACCTGCAAAACTCACGCTCTATTTCTTGACTCTTAAAAAACGCAACTTTCAACAGCGTAGAGTCAAATTTCAATTAACCGACATGTCACGTGACCTCATATCGTAGAGGCGAAGTTGCCTCGCCCTTACAACTAGGCGTCTTCGGCGAATCTCAGACCCGCCCCAGATAGATGTCAACAGAACCTAATTGTCGATAGCTCTGACTCGGAAATACCTTTTTTCGTCCAAGTACCGCGCACGAATCACAATGCCCAATTTAGACCTGTTGCACGAAGAGTTAACCCAGATAGTTGGAGAAAAGGGATTATTGCCAAACGATCGGTACAAAGACTACCGCGTGGACGGCTTCATACCGAAAGCGGTTGTTTTCCCCGAATCAGTTCAACAGATTCAAGAACTTCTGGCGCTTGCCGCGGATAGAGGGCTTTCAGTCATCCCCGCCGGAAGTGGAACAAAGCTCGGAATCGGAAATGTACCCCAGAAGGTCGACCTCGTGCTCTCAACGCGAAGGCTCAACAGTACGATTGAGTATGAACCCGCCGACCTAACTGTTACCGTGCAAGCCGGTATGCTGTTGTCGAATCTTCAGATGGAGCTCGGCGAAAACGGACAGTTTCTTCCGCTAGATCCGGCATACGCTTCGCTGGCTACAGTCGGCGGAATTGCAGCGACAAACGCAAGTGGACCATTACGATTGCGACATGGTACACCTAGAAACCAAATACTGGGGATGCGAGTAGTCCAGGCAGATGGCGCTGTTGTGAAGAGCGGGGGAAAAGTGGTCAAGAACGTATCAGGTTACGATCTCAACAAGTTATACATCGGTTCATTCGGCACACTTGGAATTATTTCGGAATTGACATTTAAATTGTACCCTTTGGCGGAGAGCGGAATCACCATGCTTCTTAGTTTCAAACGGTTTGAAAATGCGGCCAAGACAGCCTCCGAGATCACCAGCTCTCAACTCTTACCAAGCTATCTTAATCTGTTCATTAACGGCGTGCCGGACACAAGAATCGTAGACCCCTGTCTCGTTGTAGGTCTTGATGCTCACCCCAAAGCCATTGCTTGGCAAAGAAATCAGGTGCAATGGATTGCGAAACAAAGCGGGGTGGTAGGTGTGGAAATCACCCAAGAGCATCAAGCGGCAAAACTTGCAGAATCAATGCGGACATTCGCCCAGACTAATCCATCTCAGCAAGTGGTTGTCTGCAAAGCCAACCTGCGAATGAGCAACATTGAAGAATATATAGGTGTCGTGTTGGATGTCACCAGCGCTTTAGAGTGTACCGTCCGTGGCATGGGATTAATGGGCACGGGACAGGTTTATTTTGTTTTTTCCGATTTTGCCGATACGGTCGAACCGGAAACGATTGCCTCCACACTAGCAGAATTACGAAGTCATGCTAGCAGTGTCGGCGGTAACTTAATCCTTGAAACAGCGCCGGTGGAAGTCAAACGCGAAATTGATGTTTGGGGTACAATCGGCAGCGGTTCAGGGATTATGAATCAGATTAAAGCGCAATTCGATCCGAGCAGGCTTCTGAATCCTGGTCGATTTGTCGACGGAATTTAGCGTTACTTCAGCAATCGCACCTGTATCCCTCCTAAAGTGCGTTTAATATTATGTACATCACGCAAGAAGTCTTGGACAAGATTGAGCGCAGATATGGCGTGCCCGAGATTCTTCACACCCGATGTACAATGAATCGTGCCGAATTTGACTTGTTGAAGTGGAGCATGCGCAATGGACGGAGGCACGACGTGACATTGTTCATCTCCAACGAAGAAAAAGACAAGATAGTCGTAATTCGAAAACCGAGTTACCCTAAGGGTGTTTACCGTCCCCCTAGCGGTGGGATTGAACCGGGAGAGGATTTTGAAGTCGGAGCGCGGCGAGAAGCCTATGAAGAAACAGGCTTGGCAATTGAACTCCGAAAATACACTCTCAAAATTCATGTTGATTTTGCCCATGAAGACGAGATTGTAGCTTGGACCTCTCACGTACTCACCGCGTGCGCAACTGGAGGGCGCTTAGAACCTGTTGACAAAAAAG
Source organism: Candidatus Poribacteria bacterium (assembly GCA_022827055.1). Taxonomy (GTDB): domain Bacteria; phylum Poribacteria; class WGA-4E; order WGA-4E; family JAJDTR01; genus JAJDTR01. The sequence continues at coordinate 76,699 of JAJDTR010000140.1, forward strand.
AAATTGCCGGTGTCCGGTGGGCAACAATCAATGAGTTGAGAACAGACTTGTTGGTGAGACTTCAGCAGTCTCCTGCTGCCGGATTGCAATACCGCGCTGAATTACAAGATGCGACTCTCAAACAACACGGAGGAAAGGTGATATGAAATGGATAGACAACGAAGAATCCTGTGGATTGACAATGAAATCTCTGAATTACAGCCACACATCCTGTTCCTCGAACATAACGGATATGACATCACTACAGCGACAAGTGATTCTGAAGGCTTGTCCATACTAGAATCAGAGATTTATGACGCTGTTCTGCTAGATCACAAGATGCCGGAGATGGACGGCATTCGCGTCTTGTCGAAGATTAAGAAGAGCCACCCTCACCTACCGGTGGTAATAGTAACCGGCAGCGATCAAAAGCACATTATGAGTGCCGCAATCATCCACCACGTGGACGATTTTTTGATTAAACCGGTGAGTCCGAAACAGATTGCTTCCGTTCTCACGTTTGTATTCGATCACGGAGCAATTAAGCAAGACTACACCGCTCAAGAGTACGTCGTTGATTTTAATAAACGTAGGGCTCTCAAGCAACAACCTAGCGATTGGAGATCGTGGGCAGACTTCTATGTTCAGATGGTCGAATGGGACCTGCGTTTGGATGATCTTGCCGCTGCGGACGACCTGCGTGAAACACATCGGTTAGAAAAACAGGAATGCCAAGTTCAATTTGCTCGCTATGTTGAAGATCGATATTGCGACTGGTTGGTAGGCAAGGATTCGCCAGTTTTGTCTGTTGATGTCATTTACAAGTACGTTCTGCCAGAAGTTCAAGTCGGCAAACAGGTGCTCTTCATCGTGCTTGACTGTATGAGGTTAGATCACTGGTTCACAATCAAACCTGCCCTCCAACCATACTTCGACATGACCACCCATTACTACTATTCTATTCTGCCTACTGCAACGTCTTACGCGCGAAATGCAATATTTAGTGGCCTCTTTCCCTACGAACTTGCCCAGCGTTATCCGAATCTATGGACAGAAATTGACGAGGAAAACACAAGCATTAATCGCCATGAGAAAAATCTGATGCGTATGCAGCTTGAGCGCCACGGCATTGTGCTGAAGCCCGCCCCGCAGTATTTCAAGATATTCGATGTGCGAGGTGAAACGGAATATCTGCAATGGATGAACAGTGTGCCACGCATTAGCTTGGCAGCTCTCGTCGTTGATTTTATTGATATTTTGACCCACAAACGGTCAGAAACGAGTTTTCTCAAGCAGCTTATTCCGGACGAAGCCGCTTTCCGAACCGTAGTGCACGGCTGGTTTCGGCATTCGGGATTATTCAAAATCTTGAGATTACTCGCCGAACGGGGCGTCACTGTCATTCTGACATCGGATCACGGGTCTATTCTGTCCGAGCGTCCGGCGCGTGTATCCAGTAGTCAAGCTGCGACCAGCGGTCTTCGATTCAAACTCGGCGCAGAAATTCATGTGGATGAAGAGGTCGGTTTGCGAATTACCGATCCAAAGCAATATAGGCTGCCCGACGATTCAGCTCAGAAGAACTATGTCCTCGCCAAAGAAGATTACTATTTTGTCTACTCAACTCAGTTTAATGACTACAAAGACCAATTTGTCGGCGGTTTCCAACATGGGGGCATTTCGCTGGAAGAAATGATATTGCCTTGTGTTGTTCTTGATCCCCGGTGAATGGGAGATTCAGCGTTGCCATCGATTCTCATTGCTTTTTAGAATTGCCATCTGCGGATTGTGGGTTCCTTCATAGCGAAAAGGTATCTTTAATCCGCTTTTTTTCATGAAGTTCAGATTGGAGAACACTTCTTAACGGAAAACGTACAAAGTGCTGTGACTGTGGATAAACGGATGCATATTAACGCCAGGCCATATTCTCACCGGAGAGATTCAAACATGAATAAAAAATACGTTACCCATGTCTATCAATTGTTGATTATTTTCTGTGCGTTCTACACCGGAACCTTGGATGCATACGGACAGTTAACAGGGCTTGAGGCGCTCAAGGCACCAAGTCAACCGAAAGATCATGTTCACACCGAAGGCGTGTTATCGGTGGACAAAGTGCAACCCGGCAGCACATTCCAAATTGCCATCGTGATGACATTTGATGAAGGATGGCACGCAAATGCGAATCCCGCAAAAGAGGGACTCTTCGCCACTCAAGTCGTCTTGCCGGAATACCCCGACCTAAAATTCGGTGAAGTAATATACCCCGAAGGAGATGTGCTTGAGATCGCTTCGATCGGAAAAGCACCCGTCTATCATGATCAAGTTGTAATTGGAGTACAGGCGACTCTGGGACAGACTGCACAACTCCAAAAAGTAGAACTTCCATTCAAGTTAACCTACCAGGCATGCAGCGATGAACAGTGTCTGTTGCCGAAGACCGTCAATGTGAACATCCCTATGGAGATTGTCGGCACTGATCAGTCGGTACAACCGACTAACGAAGAGGTTTTCGCCGCAATTCAGTCCGATATGTCTTCAGGCGCGCTACTTGAAACGAGTGGAAGCAATAAGTTCCTCCAAGAATTATCAAGAGGCTATTTCTGGGCATTTCTTTCTGTTTTCATTGGTGGGGTTTTGACAAGCCTAACACCATGTGTTTATCCGTTAATTCCTATTACAGTAAGTGTGTTCGGAGCGAGTCGGGAAACGAGTCGCTTGAGGTCGTTTTTTCTTTCGGTTACCTACGTTTTGGGCATTGCCGTAATGTATTCTATCCTAGGGGTCGCCGCTGCATCAACAGGCGCGGTGTTTGGTCAGATTATGGCGAATCCAATCGTCGTGGGCTTTGTGAGTGTCATCCTTATCGCACTCGGACTTTCGCTCATCGGAGTTTTTGAACTTAGGCTGCCCTACGCCGTGCAAAATAAATTGAATACGGTTGGAGGTGCAGGGTTTGGCGGCGCCTTCGCCATGGGTACCGTCGCCGGTATTATTGCGGCGCCTTGCACCGGTCCCGCACTTGGAGCCGTTCTCTCCTTTGTTGCCACGACTGGTAACGCCTTTCTGGGGTTTTGGCTGATGCTGACCTATGCGATCGGCATGGGGCTGCTCTTTATTCTAATCGGTACATTCTCTGGCTTGATTTCGTCGCTGCCACGTTCCGGTGGTTGGATGTACGTATTGGAGAACATCTTTGGCATAGTTATCATTGCGTTCGTGCTATACCTACTGAAAGAGGTTGTGGAACCGCTACGTGCGATTCTTGATAATTCTGCTCCGGTTTTCATCATTGGAGGTATCCTACTTCTCCTAGGTGTTATTCTGGGAAAATTCACCCAGCGGTTCAGGGACATTTCTCGCGCGGCGCAACTGCGCAAATCTGTAGGGATTTTTGCTGCCGTCTTTGGGCTGTTTGTAATTGTTGGCTCATTTACCACCGTAGAAGAGTCACTGGATTGGGTTTACGATGAAGCACAAGCGCTAGAGGAATCACGTGCTACAAATAAACCCGCCATGATCGACTTTTACGCGACGTGGTGCGGCGCGTGCGTTGAACTCGACAAATTCACTTTTTCCGATCCGAGAGTCAAATCTGGATTGGAAGAGTATGTCAAGATTAAACTCGACTTCAGCCGAGGCTCGGAGCAAGTTGAACAGCTCAAGAAGAAATACGGCATCGTTGGTTTGCCGGTTGTACTCTTTCTTGATTCCGAAGGAAAACCGTTGAAACGGCTTGAGAAATTCGTGGGCCCAGAGGCGTTCCTCAAGATCCTTGATGAGATTGACCAAGGTTAAACAGAGTAGCCTATCACGTGAGGCAAATGTCGAAAGACGAGATTAATACCATGTCTGACGAAACGAAGTCCCGATCCCCACATCGGAATTGGTTGCCATATCTTGAGGGCGCCATAATCGTACTGTTTATCGCACTGGTCGTTGTGTTCACTCACACCGGGGAGACACAATCTAAGGCGGTGCCTGTATCGCGGGCGCGGGAATTTGTCAATCAAGGGGATCAAGACTTTGCAAAGCAAGATCTTGGAAGGGCGGCACTCGCCTATTGGGAAGCAATTCGAATAATCGATTCTGCGAAACAGGATGGTAATGAGTCAACCGATGGATTAGACGGTGAGTTACTTCACTCAAACTTGCGAGTAGCGGAGATTTATCTGCACAGCAGTTGGATTAAGGATGCTCGAAACCGCCTGGAACATGCAGCGCGCATTCAGCCGGATCACATTAAAGTGCATCTCCTGCGCGGCAAGCTTGAACGGGATGACGGTGAAAGGCTATCGGCCGCGAACGAATTCCTCGCCGTGACCGAGAAGGATCCAACCCATGCGGAAGCACACTATCTTCTAGGTGTACTGTATCAAAGCAACAAACAGTTTGAAGACGCCATCACACATTATGAAATCGCCATTGCAAGCGATGCCGAGTTGGTCGAGCTGCCGTTTGAATCTCAACCAATTGGACTGCAAGCCCGTCTTCAGCTAGCGCGGACCTATCGGCGTATACTCCAAGATTATCAGTTTGTCGACCGTGAGTTATCCGAGCAGGAAATTAAAAAGATTGCTCAGATGGAGGAGGCCGCCATGGTTGTATTGGAGCAAACGGTTGATAAAAGTCCAAATTTTGGCGAGGCAAAAACCGAACTAATCAACTTACTCGCATCGCGCGCCTTGATCATTGCACGAGAAGGAGATACCCGTCCGTATGACGAAGCGCTCAAGGTTTATGAACGTATAGTTGAACTAGATCCAACCATGTCGGATATATGGAAAAAAATTGGGGAAATTTATGCCCATTTCTATCAAGAAAAAGACGCAGCGCTTAAAGCCTACAAGGAAGCCTACCAATTGGATGCTGACCCGGCTATCCTCGCCGAGATCAAAAACCTTGAAGCCGATCTGGCAAACGAAATGCATCGGTAAGAGAAAAGAAAACACATCGTAGATCACCGAGCCGTCTGAAAGTTTATAATTTCAGACGGCTTTTTTGTTTCCTTCCCAGTCAAACTGACACGGTTCTGCACGTCTATTTTTGAGTTCACGTTCGCTGACGGAGGTTTACATCCCGTCCGCGCAATATTGGAATGATTCACTCCGGCATGTCGAATAGGCACATAGTCTACCAAAGTAAAGAGCGGTGAATAGCGGCAGTTGACTCGTTGCTCGCCCATCGGGTTGTATTTCAAATAATGGACACCGTTGTTCAGAAGTTGAACACGACCTACTTCGATTGATGGATACAATCGGGAAAAGCCCGCCCAGTAGCGCAACTTATGCACCCATTCGCTCTGGCACGTAAATTGCCTTAAAGAGCACACGATTCCGAATCTTTAACTATCACAACAAGCTGTGAAGGGAAAACTGCGAATGAAAATCACAAGAATACGACTGTTGATAGGTTGCGGTTTTCTCCTCATTTGGGCGTCACTCACCCATGCCAATACAGACTATGGGAAAGATAAACCAATTCAATTTGAGGAGATCACCGTCATTACTCGCGTCGAGAAAGATACATTTCGAACCCCGAATGCCATTTCAGTCATTGACCGCTCACAGATTGAGCGCATCAACGCCGACATCGCCCCGAGAATGTTGCGGGAAACGGTAGGCGTGTGGGCACAACAAACCACAACTGGACAGGGCTCGCCGCTGCTTCGGGGTCTCACCGGCTATCAAGCCTTTCTTTCGATAGATGGTGTGCGACTCAATAATTCGACCTTCCGCTCGGGTCCCAATCAGTATTTGGCGACAATAAGTCCCGACATCCTCGATCGGATTGAGGTATTGCGTGGTCCAGGTTCGATGTTGTACGGCAGTGGCGCAATGGGCGGCGTCATCAGCATGCACACCAGAGATTTGATTCTGGATGACGCATCGGAACAGTGGAAAATCCAATCCCGAGTTCTTGGGCGATTCGCATCCGGTACTTCAGAGCGATTTGGACGCCTCGAGGTGATGGGAAGCAAAAAGCAACTCGGTTTTTCGGTTGGTGCATCTGCGCGATGGTTCGGCGACATTAACCCGGGAAGCGGTTACGACCTACACTACAAGAATCGCAAATTTGAGTTCGTCGACGACGAACCGGAAGGCGTGCTCGTTTCCGATGGACCTCCCGAAGATGTCCCCGACCGTTGGTTAATTGATTCACAGGGACCGCTTGACTGGAACGCTTACGATGCCGATGCCAAATTTGCTTACCAACTGAGCGACGCCGGCACAATCAATGTTGCCTATCAGCTCTGGCGCCAGCCTCAAACCCCACGCTACGACAAGATCGCGCCACGCCAGTATGACGAGTTTTTCTTCGAGCCGCAAAACCGAGACCTGTTCTACGCCACTTACTCTTCAAAACCGACCCTTGCGTTGATCGACCAGCTTCGACTTACCGCCTCGATTCATCGTCAAAAGGAGGGAAGAAACGAGCTGCTGCGCGATGCGACAGAGAGGCGTCAGCGATTCGATACCGTCAGCACATTGGGACTGAGCGCACAAGCGACCAGTACCTCCCTGCCGAGTCAGCGTGTCGTAGCAGGCGGCGAATTTTACTTTGATACCATCGCAAGCCAGACCATCAAAACCGATATCAATACGGGTGTCGAAAAGGTGGACGGGACAAAAGGTCGATTTATTGACGGCTCCCGATTCTGGGATGCCAACCTTTACCTTCAGGACGAAATCGCGTTGCATGAGCGCCTCGAACTCACACTCGGTGGGCGGTACACCCTTTACAACACACGTGCCGACCTTTCGGTGCGTTCTGATCAGTTCGGTGATTTCAACGAATCCGGGAGTGCGCTGACGGGGAGCGCGGGGATTGTCGCAAGCATCAACGACCAATTAAACCTCGTCGGCAATTTCGCCACATCGTTCCGCGCGCCATCGCTTAACGATACGACCGCCGTGGAAGTCACAAATGAGGGTATTGATTCTCCGTCTCCCGATCTTGAGTCCGAGAAGGGGTGGACCGTTGAAGGCGGGTTTAAAGCGCGTTACCCCCAGTTTGTCGGCTCTCTCACAGTTTTTCATGGCCGCATCAACGATCTGGTGAACCGCGTTCTAGCCGAAGACGCCTACGCCGGACAGCAGCTTCCAGACCTGATTCAGGAACTCCAGCGAAACAATCCTGGAGTTGAGGTCTTCGTTTTTGACAATGTTGATGAAGTTCAAATCCAAGGCGTTGAATTGGCTGGGACGGTTCCGATTCAGGACAGTCTATCCATTTACGGTAACGCGATGTTCACGCGAGGTAAGGTACTGCTAATCAACGGTGGAGCACCTGATCCGGAAAAACCGTGGGAAGAGCGGATTCGTCGTGAACCCCCGCTTAACGGTATACTCGGATTCCGTTGGCACCCACCGGCCGAAAGGTATTGGGGCGGGTTCTTTGTTCGCGGCGCAACCGAGCAGAGACGGTTGAATCGCAGCGACATTCGTGATCCGCGCATTCCGGGCACGACGCGTGACACCGCCGAGGTTGAATTCGACTCGGATGGCAACGCCATTGGCCAAGGATCTCCGGGCTGGTTCACTCTCAATCTGCGCAGCGGAATACAAATAACCGAGTATAGCCACCTCACCCTCGGTCTTGAAAACCTGCTCAATAAGCGGTATCGCGAACACGGCAGCGGTATAAACGCGCCGGGCTTCAATGTGATTGTCAGTCTCAATAACCTATTCTAATGGCTGGACCGACACCTACAGAACACTGTTGATCGCAAAACCCCATCGACACAAAGCCCAACGAAAAGCAAGGTGTAAGAGTTAGGTATCTTTAATTCAATTTGTGGAGATTTGAGCCAATGCGAATACCCATGGCCGAAATATCTCCAGTTGCTTGAACGGAGAGGTCAACTCAATTGCAATGTCCATGCATGTCCTGTTTGGAATTCTGCCGTGCATTTCTTTTGCAACTTTCACTCTCGAAAGCATTCCGAATTATGTAAACTTATAAATGACAGCGTCATTCGCACCTTATCTTCATTTACTTAACCCAGTTCATTTTGGAGGTCCAATTATGAATCTACTATTAGTGAATCTACTAAATGTTGCTAAATCCTTGCTTTTAGTCTCCTTTCTGGTTTGGGTCGTGTCGATTGGGTGTAGCGATTCCGATGCCCCTGGAGAACTAGCAATCGCCCTTCAATTTTTGAAGGACGAGGGCGACGAGGACGACGAGTAAATGCCGCACGAAACTTCCGACCGTGCAGCCTCGGATGGCGGCGAGGTGGCTCGTCTGTCCGCGGACGAGCTCAAGGTGACCCACTACTTTCCGACGCTAATTTTTTTCTCTGGATGTTCCCGACAGCGAGACTCTGAACGCCCACCTGATCGAGGCCATCTACGCCGAACGAGAACGCGACCCAAAAGGGGTGAGCAAGTCGAACTTCCCGGAGTTGGGGGGTTGGCACAGCCACGTCAAGCTGCACAGGGACGTCACGTTTGCGGGATTGGTTCAACACGTCGACGCGGTCTCGGCCATGATGTGCCGCAAGCTCGGATATCACACGTCTTATCGACTGAGAATCGGCACCATGTGGTCGATCATCAATCAGCCAGGCGGCGCGAACCGGGCCCATGTCCATCCCGGGTGCATCTGGAGCGGCGTCTACTACGTCCAGGCGCCCAGGAATTCGGGTCGAATCGAGTTCATCGATCCACGCACCCATAATTTGATGAATGCTGTCAAATACATCCCCGGCGCCAAGCGCCCGCGAAGTTGCTGGACCAGAGTCAAGCGCAAGCCCGTGGCCGGCAGAATGCTGGTCTTCCCCAGTTGGCTGTTCCATAGCGTGGCCCCGAATCGATCCAGGGCGAAAGGCAAGGCGGCCGATCGGATCATGGTGAGTTTCAACCTGTCTCAGCAGCGTAGATAACCGAGCACGATGACGACGAACTCCGTACTGTAAACTCAATGCGGTGTTACACTTTTTCCTAATCCAACTTGGTAGGCAAATGACATGAATTGGGCGCATGTACATCTAATGATTAACCATATCCCAGTGTTAGGGTTGCTGTTCGGCATCCTTCTGCTTATTTTTGGCATTTGGCGCAACAGCGAAGAAATCAAGCGTGTCAGTCTCGGTATATTCGCAATAGTTGCCGTGGCGACACTTCCGGTATTTCTCACCGGCGAGCCTGCGGAAGAGATCGTTGAGCACTTACCGGGAGTGGAACACGCTATCGTTGAGGAACACGAAGAAACGGCTCTGATTGCCTTTATTGCCATTGCGATTCTAGGCATTTGTGCCATGGGGACTCTCTGGCGATATCGCCGCGCCGAAGCCATCCCTACAAGGTTGATTGTGGCAGGATTGATAATCTCAATATTCGTCTGTGGATTGATGGTTTGGACGGCGGACTTGGGCGGTAAGATACGGCACTCAGAAATCCGGCCGCAATTAAGTCCATAATACCAATCGGAAAATCGAAGAAAGACGGGTATCACGAGTGTCGCGATCTGCGATCGGTGAAGTCGGTTCGGAATGTTGCTTGCAGGGTCCATTATCCGGACCGGAATAATGGTGTGCTACCAATTGGGATCGTACTCCCAGTTTGACCGCTGCTTTCCATACCGCGTCCCGTTCAACTCGGTTTGATGACAGTCCAAACATCTATCGTAGACACTCACGCCGTGTACTTCATGCGCGAACTGAATTTCCTCGGTGTTATGAACGTGGCACGTTTGGCAGGTGTAGGTCCTATAAACTGAGTCGGAGTAGATGTCAACTCCTCATCCTTCCTGATGACATACTTCCGTTTATTGCTGAAATCGGCTATTAACCATTCTGACGCTTCGCGTTTTACTACCACAGACGCATATTCGGAGATCGGTATACCCCGGCCCTTAAACTCCCCATGAATATTACGTGAAAGTTTTTCATCCCAGTTAACTTGCTCTAAAATTCTCCATTTATACGAAACATCAACGGATTTGAGGTATGACACTGTGCGCAAGGGATATCATGTTCGGACGTTAGAGGAAAAAATTCATCGTGCTTAAGTTTCTCTCGCCCATGCACGACGACCGCTATCAACAGAATGGGCGCCAATGCCAAATGGCAGCGCAACAAGATTCGCCGAACCCCCGCTTTCGCCAAGCTAACCGCAACCCCACTCCCTAGGTTCAACCAAGCCAAGCAAAACGTCAGCCAGGAATGCCATGTTTCAGGCTTGATGCCTGAATGTACCAAGACGAGACACAATCCGAACGAAGAAATCCCTTGGTGATACTTCAACATGCGGCTTCGATTGCCCCATCGAATCAGTCGGGTTCGCAGTATATATAGGCTGGCAATCACGATCGCGATGGCGCCGATGATGCTCAATGCATGACGAGAATCACCAAAACTAGACTGAAAAATGAACACTAGAGATACGGCAACAGCGACGAGGATGCCAATCCCATCTGCAAGAACGGTTGCATACAAAGAGATGTCCTTTTTTATTCCCAACATTCGGTCCGGTCCCATCCGGCTCATTGGAAACTAAACGAGCGAGCAAATTATAGCACATTCCGCAGCCGTTGAAAACACCTCAGCCCATCTACAACAGGGGAAACGCATCTAATTGCAGAAGAGGTCTCATGGTGGTAGAACGTATGATTACTGTTGGGTTTCACTCGAATTTTGGCGCGTTCAAGCGAAATAGACACTCGAAAACTGTTACAAGATTAGCGATTACTAACGAATTTCCGTTCAACCCAACCTACGAGTCCTAAAATAGTGTTACAAACTTAGCCCGATTTTCTATTTCGTGATGCCGAAAATTTAGATGCGTTTCCCCTGCCATCTACAACAGGAAAACACATTTGATTTTGCATTGACAACTTTACACGTGTGTAGTATGATAGGGAACACACAGGCAAGCGGCGGAGTGGATGCGCTACTCCCCAAATCGCCGTTGTTCTGTGTTCCAACAGGGCGGTGTGTTGGCTTTCGCGTACCTAAAGGTAACCTTCGTGACGGCGCTCTTTTTTTCTGTTAACATCTTGTTCACATTTGCACGAGCATAAACCCGCGCTATCAAAGGAAAGTGCTGAATCAAACCATGTGAACACTCCCGCGAAATCAAGCACCTGTTCACATTTTTGTACCTATTCTTTTAGGTTATTTTTACAAAATATATGTACAAGTTCAACCGAAACCTCCCGAAAAGAGGTCACGGATCAACATTTTGTTCACATTTTCAGACTCTCAACGACCGAACAAGGGGTGATAAGAAGAATGAGGGCATCTACTGATTTTACACATCTTCCGCTCCGATGATGCTGTAGAGAGAAGAACCGATGAAGCTGCCAAAAGCCGCCATGGTTGGTTTGAATGCGACAGCGACTGAGTGATTTCAGATGCGTTTTCCTCGTTATCAATAATACCATTTAGTCTGTGCTTGCGCAGTCGAACCCGCTCTGAATCACATCTTAAATTCACGCCATTGATGCACTGCCATTTTAGAGTTATGGTATCTACCTCTACACAAAAAAACGCAGGAAACTTGTCAGCAGCACTCAAGATGCTTGACCGAAAATGAACTGTTGCAGATGGAAGTGATAGTTGATACAATGCATGAGATTCCACTTGGCAACCGTGATTTGCTGGTGTTAATTTTGTTGATGAACCTAAGATTAGCGTAAACGGCGCGGTTAATAGCAGGTTGTCTATTCAACGACTGTAGAAAATTATCTGGCCTCGGTGTATTCGGAGACGTGCATGAGCAAGTATCGTATTGCGATTATCGGATTAGGCGGCATGGGAGGGAGTCATGCCGCGGCGGTGAAGTCGGAAGAAAATTGTGAACTGGTCGCCGGCGCGGATATCGACCCGGGACGAGCAGCATCTTGGGCGGAGCGATTTGGCGTTAACGCCATCTACGACGACTACGAAAAGATGCTTGAAAAACAACGACCGGACATTGTCATCATTCCAACGCAGGCGCCCATGCACCACGCCCCCACGATTGCTGCGGCAAAGCGCGGCATTCACGTCTTCTGCGAGAAGCCGACTGCCTTGAACCTTATTGAAGCCGACGGGATGGTAGAAACCTGTGACAAGCACGATGTCAAGTTTGCCATAAACCACATTAAACGCGCCAGTCCTTACAATCGGCACGCCTTATCGCTGATTGAAAACGGGGAAATCGGAGACGTGGTCTTACTGCAGGCAACGGACAAAGGAGGTCGCAAGGCAGGCAACTCACTGATGGAAATGGGCACACACCTATACGATTGGGTGCGGCTCTTCGGCGGCGATGTGGAGTGGACACACGCGCATCTTGTTCAGACGGATGGCCGGGAATCAACAGTTGATGACATCAAACATACCCAAGAGGTTCACCCGCGAGACCGCGATGCCGGAATCGTACTTGGCGAGCGTGGGCACGCTTCATTTCGCTTCAAGAACGGCATTCACGCAGATGTGCAATACCTCGGGCAATCCCAAACCAACGATAACGGTTACGGTATTGACATCATCGGTACCGAGGGACGAATCGCCGTTCGAGAAAGTGTCGGCACAACCATGTTTATTCACAGAGGACAACACAAGACACCGGGGGACGCATGGGAGCCGGTGCGCCTTCCCGCCGAAGATATTGACGAGGCCGGGAATTACCGGAATCAGGGTTCAATTCGGTTGCTGTTGCAACGCCTAATGCTTCGCGATCTGATTGAAGCAATCGAGGAAGATCGAGATCCCTTCGCAAGCGGCAGGGACGGTCGCGACTGCCTTGAAATGATTCACGCGACGTGGGAATCACATCGACAGAAAGCAAGAGTGTATATGCCGCTTACACCGCGTGAACACCCGTTGGAGCGATGGCGTAGAGAGGAAGGGAACCGGTAGGATAGTGCCGAAAAGCTAATGAGAATAATACGTCGGGAGCAAATGAAGCCGGTGAGAGGATTTGAACCTCCGACCTGCTGATTACGAATCAGCCGCTCTAGCCCCTGAGCTACACCGGCGCATCAAGAGTAGGCTCACGCCGCGATGCCAATATCGGATAAGGATGCCGAGGGGCAGAATCGAACTGCCCACACATGGATTTTCAGTCCACTGCTCTACCGACTGAGCTACCTCGGCATCAAACGAAGCGGCTAGAATAATACCCAAACAGACGATAAAATGTCAAGACTATTTTGCCATCGACTGTACCTCTCAAATCCCGTGCAGGTCGCTCTTCTTTGCAAATTGCTCCGCTGAAACTCTTGTGCAATGCAGGAAAATTAGGGGCGCGCAATGCAGATGATTTAACCAACCCTTTGTTTGACTGAAGAGCGGTGTTTGCATTTGACGGCAGATGCAGAATGTGGTATAGTTGTGACACTGACTTTTTCTTGCCTAGTGCTTTCCGCAAGCTAGCCGCATTTGACTCGAGAAGATTAAAGCATTTAGACGAGGTTGCCGTGTGTCCTGGATCCCGGCGTCAATGTAGCTGAATTGCAATAATCGTTCGAGTAGCCGAAATGAAAAAAGAACTTGTAGGGTTCAGAAGGGCCACTGCGACAGAGTGAGGAGAAACTATCCAACGGATCGCATTTCAGGACACGCTTCGACGAAATAACTCTATTTTACCGCATCACAGAAATCCATGAGCGAACAAGCAGAAATAGCGAACGATCAAGCGATTGAATATTGGAAACAGAACCGGTTTGGCGAAGCAATTGCTCAATGGGAAGAAGCCCTGCGCATGAATCCCCAAGTGGCGGAGATTTACCACAACTTGGGAAACGCCTACGCTCACCAAAACCTTCCCGACAAAGCTATCGAATCCCTGAAACAGGCTCTTGAACTAGACCCAGCCTTGGTTGAAGCCCACCACAAATTAGGCTGCATATTCTACGATCAAGGACATCGTGAATTGGCTATTTCAAGCTGGAATCAGGCTCTAGAAATTGACCCCGACTTTCGAGAAGCGTTGCACAATCTGCATCTGGCGGAGGGCACGCCGCAATTTGATGTCAACAGCGAGATTCCCGAATACGAGCACAGGGAAGCAGAAGAGGACGAACAGCAACTGTCCCCGCTCGCACGGGTTGGACGGTGGTTTGGAAGGGTTTTTGGCAAGGGGCAGTAAGTCGGAGTCCGAATAACCCGCTCTTCCCTAAGGGTTTTTACCCAGACCTACGTGATGAAATCGAGTGTTGCGAAAAGTCGAGTTTCCGGTGTGTGTAGACCTCGATTTAGTCTCGTTCCTCCAGAAGGCGCTCGTAAATTGCCAAATAGGAACTCGCGATATTCTTCCAATCGTATTTCTGTACAAAATCGATACTTGACCTGCCCATTCGGACGCGGCTTTCCCCATCATTAATCATACCCACCAAACTTTTCGCCAAGCCGCCGACATCATTTGGTGGAAACAGTGCACCGTTGACGCCTGTCCTGACTAAGTCTTCAATCCCCTGCACCTTGCTTGCAACGATCGGTAATCCGGTTCCCATTGCTTCAAGCACGACAAGTGGCATCCCCTCCGCTAAAGAACACAGAACGAAAATATCTGCATCTCGGTATTTTTGGGGAAGCTCCGAATAGGAAACTGAACCTGAGAATTGAATTTGCTCATCTACTTTCAGGTCTTTCGCTAACGCCACCAGCGTATCGCGGTAGGGCCCGTCCCCAACAACCTCAATTTCAAAATCAACAGCCGCTTCGGCAGTCACTTGAGGCAGTGCCTGAATAAGAAGCTGGAATCCCTTTCTTGGAATTAGTCTGCCAATTGTCAGGATTCGAACACAGTGTGGATCGGCTGAACGTAATACTGGCGAGAATCGATTTAAATCTAGTCCATCAGGGATGACCTTAAAGGGAAAATCTGGGGCAGTCTGCAGCGCCAAGTCACGCAAGCCATCACTGCACGCGACAACCGCTCCAGCGTTTTCCCAAATCCCCTTTATCATTGGATTCAACAAAGCGTAGAGCCAGCGGTAATACGGCGGGTCCGGATTCGGGCTAGGTACGTCACGACCACTGAGAAAGACCACATACGGCAGACCGCGAATCTTCTTCAATAAATAGCCGGCACCGCCGGCTGGTATACCAGAAAAAATCTGAATTACATCCGGCTTTAGTTGATGAGTGCTACGCAACCCGTGCCAACTTGAGCTAATCGCATAGGAGAGCATCTCGAGTACGCCACAGACATCTTTGTTGCTCCGTAACGCGGGCACGCGTTGAACATGCATCCCCTCCACTTCCTCCTCCTTGGGGAGATTCCGGAATTGGGAGGTAATCAAGTAGACATCGTGGCCAGCCTCGACAAAGTGTTTCCCGAAAAAGTAACTCACCCAGCCGCTTCCACCTCCAATCGGTGGAAACTCGTGGTTGAACATCAGAATTCGCATATTTTGGGTGTTCAATGATTTACGGTGTTAGCAGCCGAGAATTCCTAAGGGTCTTGATGTTTTTTCGAATGATTGACCGCGAACGCGATGATTGCCTCGGCAATTCGGATTCCGGTTACCGTTTCAATCTCTTCGAATCCGGGCGAAGGATTGACCTCAAGGATCAACGGTCCATCGGCTGTATGCAACATATCTACGCCTGCCACTACCAAGCCCATGGCTGCTGTCGCACTAATTGCCGTTTCAATGCACTGTGCTGGTAATTCCACGGTTGTTCCGTATCCGCCACGGTGGATGTTTGATCTGAACTCGCCAGCCTGAGCAACCCGCTTCATAGCGGCAATCACTCTTCCTCCGACCACAATCGCCCTAAGATCGAGCACACCCGGTCCATTTATGAAGGGCTGGATTACGTAATCCTGATGCAAGTCACACATCGCACCGACAGCAGAGGCGAGCGAAGCCCGCGTGTCTAGCAGAAGGAATCCATCGCCGTGGGTACCGTGAAACGGCTTCATCAGGAACGGATAATCTCCCGTGTCGCCAACGGCACGGTCCAGAAATTCGGCGGAACCAACTGTGAAGCTCGGTGGAACTGGCAGTCCTTGTGCGGCTAGAATTCGGAGTGTGCGAAACTTGTTGCGCGCGTTAGTTATAGGTGTCGCACGATTAATAACCGGGATACCTACCCATTCAAAATGATGAACGACCTCGCTGCCGTAAGCCGCTGTTGCCGCACTCAAACGGGGAACAATCACATCATAATCTTCAACCGGAACCCCTTTGTAATAAATCCGTTTGTCTTTGCCTCGAATCTGTAGATCGAAACCGAACGGGTTAAGTACATAGGGGACATGCCCTGCGGAATGCGCCGCTTCGGTCAATCTTCGCGTGGAATGATTTTGGGCGGCTCGTGATAAGATAGCAATCTTCATACTGGAAATCTACAGGAGGAAAGGAGTTTTTTGGGCGCGTGGGTGGGCGATATGGTGATACTATTTGTTGTGCGGTCTGCTCGTCAAGAATGAGTCAAGCTGCTCAACGGTGTCAAAGATTTTCTCGCACAGGTTTTCGAAAAATGGACTGCGGGCATGGGAGTATACGGCGTAAACCGGCTTGTTGTATCGTGATGCATAGTTCATCTCACTCAATACACCCGGGGACAGTTTATCGGTTGGATAAAGCACAACAACAAAATCGCTCTGATGAATGAACTGAAAATCCCTGGAGATGGTGCGTGTCTTAATCTGTTCGCTAAAACCGGCGTCAAGACTGCTAATTGTTGTTATGCCGTCGGAACTCTCGGCTTCCAGTTTCTCGATCGGCTCAGTTTCCGCGTCATGAATTAGCTCCATATCCTTTATGTCTAACGGATCGAACACGATAAAATCTTGGCGCATCTTCGATCCGAACGCTTGGATTTTATTGAGGTGGTCGGAATTGTCCCGGAGCAGAGTGATTGGATAACTAAGATAAAACTTCTGCTTGTCGGAGAACAAGAGATCGTAAAAATTCTTAAGATTGTGTCGCCGTGCAACCGTGTAATGGGGTTTGCTATTGAGGGTCGCCATCTGCTTGGTTAAGAACTCCTCCTCATCCAGCCAGATGTTGATCTCTTCGCGGCGCATACCCGTCCACTGAGGATTTGGCGCCATACGATCTGCTATGTCCGCAAGGTCATCGACCACATTGACAAACACATCGGCAGGAAACTCTCGAATATCCCGAAAAGATATGCCTTCAATCAATCTGCCGCGCCAGCGAAAGCACGAATGGAGTCCGATAAACGCATGCTCGTATTCGGAGGCGCGGTTCGCAATCTCGTGAAAAGCAGACCGACGAGCCAAGGAGAGCACCGCAGGATCGGAATCGAGAACCTTCTCCGTAAATCGCACTCCGGCTTCAGCGGCGGCATGGTGCATAAAATCACCAACATTGAAGAAGCCAATCTGCACGTTCTTCTCGCGGCAGAGCGCTTCAAAATCTGCCATCAACTCTTTTCTTCCGGAGCAACTGATGCCGGTGCAGACGATATTCATTCTCCGCTATATTCCTCTTCCCGTGGCATTCCTTAACGGATTTGAGTTTCCAAAACAACTATTTCCGCGACTCCAAGGACTGATTCCTAAGTAGCATGATATACTTAATCACGAGTGAATTTAGCCTTTGAAACGCGCGCTGCCCACGACCACGGACCGGGCGCAATTATGCCACGCGGGGTAATCAGTGTCAACTTGAAAATCCTTACGAGTCAGAATGGGAGGCGCAAGATGTGAGGTAGCTTCAACGAAGGGATTGGGGGTGAATCACGCGCGTACGGCTTCACCGGCCGGAGGCTTAAGAAGAATCAATGCGATGAACGCGGCTACCGTAGAGATTACGCCCGCTACCACGAATGCTCCGGTAAGCCCGAAAACATCCGCCAGAGCGCCGCACGTCATCGGACCCAAGAACATTCCGATGGCATACGTCGCTTGAAAAACTCCCATCGCCGTTGCCCGCTCCTGATCCGGTATGTGTCGGATGCTCAATCCCATCAGCAGCGGGTACGTCATGCCCCGTCCAATCCCGCCGATGCCTTGAGAAATTGCCAGAAGTGGTAGGTTTCTGATAAGAGGCACGGCAAACGCCGTCATCGCCATAACAAGAATCCCAACGAAAAGCGAACGATTTTCGCCAAACCGACCGGCAATGCGATGATTGACCAGCGACGCTAGAGTGTAGGGCAGGAGGGCAATCACGCCGATGACCCCGAGCGCCGATTTGCTCGCACCCAGAGCATCGGCATACAACGGGATAAATCCGAAGGTTGTTGCCCAAATGACATACTGATTCAGAGCGGAAATCAGCGCCGTAGTGATCACTATCGGGTGCGCCATGACCGATCGAATCTGTCGAACGGTGGCAGATTTCCGGGGCACTCGATGCTCCGTAACCGGAATCGTTGTAACAATACCCAAAACCGCCAAGACGGCACCGACATAAAACGTGGAAGCCATTCCCCAGATTTCGGCAATCTGGCCGCCTAGACCGATAAAAATCGTTAGTGATATGCCATTGATGGCGCTGACAACACCCATCGCCTTGGGCGTTTCATTCGGCGGAAAGTAACTTGCGTACAATACCGTGAACCCGACCCAAGTCGACGCACTGATTCCGAACACTCCGCGGGCTATGACTAGCCACCACGCATTTGGCGCAAAAGCAAGACCGAGGCACCCAACCAAGTTGAAAAAGTGACCGGCATAAAGAAAGGGAAGACGCCACCCGATACGGTCCGACCAAATGCCGACCGGAATTCGCAGGAGCATTTGAACGAAACCGTATGCCCCCACTATCACGCCCACTATTGTGAATGAAGCGCCCAGTGATACGGCGTAAACTGACAATATGGACGAGTAAACATACAGCGCTCCCCAATACAAAAACATCGCAACATAGAATGCCCAAATCGTCTTTCTTCTAGCTGGGTGTGGAAGCGATGTGTTTCCGGTTTGGGGCGTTTCCTTGATTGAAAATCACCTCGGGTTTTGGGAAGAATCATGAAATGGTCTGTGCCATTCTAACCGAAGGCGATAACGCTGTCAAGGTTTCGCGTCGTCAGGAATCGCGGATACCGGCGCCGCCTTAATGCGTCGTTTTCTCTGATCATCATCTAATGGCCGAATTTCTGGGAGTTGTAGTAGGGTGGGCATTGCCCACCATCCGAGGTATGATTTCTACGGTTTGTCAACTCCGTCCTCGTCCACATTGTCGTGCATGTCAATCGCTGGCAACCCGAGGAACATACGGCTATCAATATCTGTAAGCGGTTCTACCGTCCTTGTTGCCGCTGCGCGCGCGAACACGATTCCGGGACGATTGGCTTGCATTGCCCGACCAAGTACCGAAGCTTGATCGCCGATAGGGTTATCGCGTTTCGCGCTGCGTCCAAGCTCTGCCAGTTCACGATGAACTCTGACGATGGCTTCCCAGTGGCGGTGCGCAACCGCACGCAGATCCTCCGGTCTTAGCCCCTCCCGGTAACTGCGTCGGACATCAAGCGGAGTCGGAAGACCGTATCTTGCACCGTTCCATCGCACAACCATTTGAGAAAATGATTCGAGTCTGCCCTGTGCAAGGCTTTTCACTGCGAGTAACTGTGGGCCCACGTCATTATCACTGAAATCGTTTCGCGTTGCGAGTTGCTCGTTCATCTCCTCGGTGTATGCCTCCCACGCGTCTTCATCGCGATCTGGAGGCAAAGGCTCTCTTTCCAAACTTTCACCAATGAATGGACTAATTGACGCCCCCGATTCCTTTGCTATTTGAAAACCCCGCTTCAATAATTTTTGAATGGTACGGAGCGTTTTCGCGGCGCCGTCACGTTCCAAGATGATTTGCAGCGCCCATCCGAGCGTATTTCGCGTAATAAATCCTTCAGGGGCATCAACGTCAATGCCCGTTAGCTTTGAGATTTCCGCGCGTCCCTCTGCGGTCAGGCTCAGATTTGCAAGCCCCCACATCGGATCCAGTGCCGGTATAAGAGCTTCAAGCAATCCAGGGTCACGATCGAATCTTGGACGGAGCCCGCGTGTAGACGAAAATATAGGAAGTAGGGAGTCCAGCACTCCCGGATCGCGTTCAAGATGTGCAGCGAGGGTAAGTTTTTCCCGCGCCTCGGTTTGTGCAGCCTCGGTAATCGGCAGAAATACTGCGGCTTGATCCCCGTCAAAATCCGCATTCATAGGTCTACAGACAATGGGCGGGATATGGATGGCATTGTCCCGGCGCCGTACCGGTCGGAATGCGAGAAATTGGGTTGGCGTTATAGCCGGGGCGCGATACAGAATCACCCATGAGCGGCTTATGACAGAATCAAGCGCCTGTGATGCGTCTTGGGTCCGTTTTCGGACCGCCTCGGATTCCTGAATCTCTCGCGTCACCATCGGCTCGAAGAGTTTCCATGCCATCTCTTCCGGTATCCCAATCTGATCGTGCTGTAAGTTAATATCCGGGACAATCACCCCCCGTCCGCTAAAAACCGATCGCGTGTTAAAAGCGAGATGACGAGGCGTAACAAGCGCGTCAAAATACTCTCGAACGCAAGTTTCCAGCTGATTGAGCGTCTGACGAATGAGACTTTCAGGGGCATTGTTGGCAAGCATTCGATTCGCTCGACAATTAACTGTCGCCAAGTTTTCGTAGGCAGTAGAAAGGCTGGTACTCACGTCGCGAATTTTGGGCATCCACCATGCATTGCCGTATTCGCGCCGACTAGAGGCGTTTTCGGAGAAATCCTCATCTGCAGGGACGCCGACCTCGTTGAGCGTATGCTGGCGCAGCCAAGGATGTGGAATCGGGCGAGCTAGTTTGAGCGATTCGCTGTCGGGCGTCTCAAAACGGAATTTTATCGTCGGATCGCTCCTGTCTCCATCCGCCGATCCTGATAGGGTCGAATCCTCAAGTTCTGTGCGAATCCCGGCGAGGGCGAGCCGCTTCATCAGATTGACAAACCGCGGGGCAAAACTGACATCGTGTTCAACTTCTCCACGGGCGACACAATCCGCGAGAGTATTTATATTCCCCCAGTCTGTAGACCAAGTATGGTAACGTTCATAAAGGTTCTCGAACACAGCAAGATTGCGCAAGACGCTATACTCGGCGTTAGCTAACCCCTGTCCGTAAGTCAGTCCTTCACGAGCGGGTTTAATCTTCTCCCGCGCAATATGGCGCACGCATCCCCAGTACACCCAGCCAACAGTACTTGGGCGATCCAGTGTTTTCCCATTCTTACCGAGTGTTAGGTATTCCATGCCATTCTCTGGCAAACCGGCACGTTTCAGACGATCGCGTAACTCTTCAATGCTTGGGGCGCCGAAAGAGGGCACGATAACCGGTTCTCCTTCCACTTTCGCTACGCGGCTAATGACTGCTTCCCTTAACTGTCCAACAGTCATCCGTGTCTGCACGCTAAACGAGTTGTAAACTATCTCAACCGGAGTTCCATCGGCGAGATGCGGCATCTCATTGTCCGGCACAATGCGGGAAATGCAGCCTTTCGAGCCGTGACGGTTCGCAAATGCATCACCGGGTTCAACAGGATAAGGATAATTAAAGCGACTCGCACACGACTCGCTAATGAGGATTGCATCTTCGAACGTGTCAGCTCCCCACGGCACAAATGCTGTCAACACATTCCGACCGCACCAAAACCCATCGGCATCAAAGCTATCCTCGGTTTGGACAAGTGCGGGTTCAGGGTTGGGTGGAACGTAGAATTGACGTTGCATGCCTACACCCATTTGCTGATGGTTGGGGTCGTTGTGTTCGATAAACGGCACAAGCGAAGCACTGAGTCCGAGTCCGGCTTCTGGTCGATTGTCGACGACGATCAGTTTGCCATCGCGAATTTCCGCTCCAACTGCGATGCTCAAAATCTTACCAACACTTGGCCCTTCAGGTGTTTCATACGGACACACGCGACCGAAATAACTCGAATTCATAACCTGATCTCGCCATTCAAGGCGGATGCGGCGAAGATTGGTGTGTTTATCGATCCAGTTGAAACTCGGTAGACGCGGCAAGGGTGGTTGACTCGCGAAGAATTCGCGAACCCACGCGCCGAGCGAAAACCAAGATCTGACGAGCGAGGCATCCCATGATAAATCGGAGGGGGTGGTGCCGAGGCGCTCCGCTATGAAATCATGTAGCTGTTCGCCGACACATTTTATCTTGGCGGCGGCTAAATCTTCGTCTTGAGCGATCGGCAGGACAATTCGATCCTTGCCATCGATATTGAATATCCCGTCATCATCCGGTTGTGGAATGTCGGTATACGATTCTTCCAAGTTACCCGAACTAAATCCAAAGGCAACCTCAATGCGGCAAGTATACGTACCGGTTGATTCAACGTGATAGCCAGCCAGCGGCATACGCGTGGTGAGAAGGTCTGGCAGCCGATTGTTGATGAATCGGTTAAACGATTCTTTGTGCCAAAATGCGGCAATATTACGCGACATTCTTTCCTCCCTTTTAGAAATTCAGGAATTTAAAATGTAGAGATTGGTTTCAGTTCCTTCATGCAGCACCCAGCCCGGATTTGTCCTCACCACTCATCCCATTCAATACCAAGTTCCTTCCATTCGCGTGCAAGACGTTTCAGGGTATAGTGTAAACGCGACTTGACTGTGCCTATTGGGATACCGAGTTCATCAGCAACCTGCCGAATGTCCATTTCTGCGCCGTAGACGAGGTGGAGCACCTCTCGTTTCCCATCAGGCAAACCATCTACAAGCTCCCAGAGAAATTCTCTCTGCTCGATTTGTTCAAGCACGGTCTGTGGTTCTGGTGATGCGCTATCTATTAACCACTCTGGCATTTGTGAAGAAGCACTATCTTCATCATCATAGGAATCCTCGGGGATTTCAAGTGGCTGCTGTCGGCGTCGATGCACCGTTCGAAGGTGATTAAGAGCGAGATTCGTTGCAATACGATAAAGCCACGACTTCAATTTGCCGCGTCCATCCCATTGCGCCGCACTTGTCCAAACCCGAAGAAAAATCTCCTGGACTAAGTCTTCGGCAGCCCTTTCGTCACGGACCATACGCAGGATATGTTTCTGGAGCGAATGCCGGTAGCGGTCAAAAAGGACTTCAAACGCTCGGGCATTACGCTCGCGAATCTGCTCAATGAGTTCCCGATCAGATTGCATTGAGGAGGATCCTTTCGTCGGGTTTCCACTGTGGATGACACCGCGGAATAGACGAAAGTTCACAAGGAAACGAAAAACAGGTTTTTAGATGGGTAAAAAGGAAGGACGGAACGAGATGGTATCAACTGAGATCGACCGAACGAATGAATCAAGCGACCGAATAGGGAGCGCGATAGGGCCCCTTCAAGGGATTGAATAATGACCGACAAAACCAGTGAATAACGAGTGCGATAGCAGATCCCGATAAAGATCCTAATAGCGTACGCGATAGCAGGTCTACCATTAAAATCTCAAGGCGGTGGGGATTTACTCGCCTAACCTTGACTTTTCGCAAACCGGACTGCTTTGCCCGATCTGATTATCGATTAATGCTATCACGCTCCCTCGGTCGTCTGGCGATAATGAAATGTCAATGGGTCCGGTAACCAACTCAAATGATATCGTTTTTCTTACGTGATTTGGTAACAATCACGAGGATGATGACGACCGCAATACCGACTATCCACCAATTGTGCACGAAGAAACTCCAGAAAATATTGAAACCTATCCAGACCAGAATTTCAATAGCCAAGATCATGCACGCTTTGGACCACGGGAATTCGGCGTGGCGTTGTCGATATTTCACCGAGAGCCAACACGAAAGTAAGACTGTTCCCAGAACAACAACAAGAAAGAGTAAATTTACCAATGTTTGTATACCACCTAAAATGGACGCGATCATTCAAGCTGTCTCCTTTTCGATTGTGCGGATGCTTAAATCTTCAAGCTACAAGGTTGTTGCCATTCTTGGACGTTAACTGTTGAATACGTTCCGGGCAACTGTACACAGTCATGCGATTGCCGCGTGTAAAACCGATGAGCGCCATGCCGCTTTCCTGAGCCAGTTCGACCGCGAGCGTTGATCCGGCGGACACCGCAACCACCACCGGAATGCGCGCGAATAGTGCTTTTTGAACAATCTCAAAACTGGCTCGACCGCTTACCATCAGAACGTGATTGTCTAGGGGAAACATCTCGGCGAGCAACGCCTGTCCGATTACTTTATCGACGGCATTGTGTCGCCCAATGTCCTCCCGGATGATTAGCAGTTCCCCGCCCGAAGTGAATAGTCCCGCAGCGTGTAATCCTCCCGTTGCCTCAAAAACAGATTGCGCGGACCGAAGCTGATCATTCAGCATGTACACAATCTCTGGATTAACTCGAAGTTGAGAGTCAATCGGTGGAACCGCCTGCCGCACAGATTCAATCGTCATCTTGCCGCACAGCCCGCAGCTCGCATTTGCATGAAAGTTACGCTGCCAACCATCTTCAGATTCTGCATCCCAGCCGTTCGTGAGATTCACATTAATGATGTTCTGTAAGTCAACCTGTTCCACATCCTCACAGTATGCGATTGTTCCGATGTCCTGGACAGAGTTAATAATGCCCTCGGTATAAAGGAATCCGGCGGCGAGCTCAAAGTCCTGTCCGGGCGTGCGCATCACAACAATCAAACTCCGGTCGCCAACACGGATTTCTATCGGTTCTTCGACAACCAACTCGTCTTCAACGAACGATGAATGGCAGTCCTGCCAACGTGCTACCTTCCGTTTGAGTGTAGGTTGTTGCGATGTCATAAATCTGTCGCATTCCTTATTCTATCGAGAAGTTACTGAATAAGCTGGGACTATCCCCAACTCCCATCTTTTCGCTTGTGGAGGAAGATCGGATTCCCCCCAGGGTCGGTTATCATCGCTACTCGACACGTAGAAAGTTCGTTCGGCCCCCACTCGACATCCACGCCGTTCCCACTTAGTTCTCTAACCGTGCCGTCAATATCGTCTACAGCCAAGGCGAGTCCCGTGCCGCCTTTGCCGTTTGCTAAGGGTGCCCCGGGATAGGTGCCGAACAACACCAATGTGATTGGAGGCAGTGAGAATTCCGCCCAATTCCAGTCAGGATTGTGCAACTCCAACTTCAGGCCGAGCGTATCTCGGTAGAATGAAACCGCCTCCTCAAGGTTTGGAACATAATGTACCACGAAGTCTACACCGCGAATCTCCACGTTGTTGAACTCCTTTGATCGAACCACAGAGATTGATTGACGAAACGGAAGCGGATTGATCGGGTAGGTCTCGCTCCAATCAGTAACACGCAGATAGGAGTTCTTCAATGCTTGTAAAGCAAAATAAAGGAGTAGAACCGGAAAGTCGCTTGAAACT
>JAJDTR010000043.1 GCA_022827055.1 Candidatus Poribacteria bacterium
CTCGCGTCTGCTCTCCAGAGGATCAAACGAACGAATAGTGAGTGCGATAGTAGATCCTGTGCATTGTCGAGTGTTACTTGAGAGATTTCTGATGACGTATTCACCACGCCAATCGCATTCATCTGGAAAAATCAAAACCCTTGACCCCGACGTGAATCGAGTTCAATTCATGTTCACGTCAATCTCCAAACCTTGACTTCGCTCGCATAACATGATAAAATTATAGGAGTTGATTATCAATTGGGAGCGGTAGTACCAAACAGATTTAAAGTCTTGAAGAAAATAAAAACAACCCGTCACATAGCGAAGTGGCGACATCATCCATATTCATGGATCTGGAGGCGTAGAAGTTGGAAAGACCGACTCAGATAGAACAACAGATCGAACTTCCGTTTGGCGAATCATTGCGCATCAGCTTTCAAAGTTTGAAGATTCGATTTGGGCGCTCAATCATTACCACCGCAGGTATTACACTGGGCATTGCGTTTTTGGTTTCCGTCTGGACCAACAACGAGATTGATTTGGCAATGCAGGAGAGCGGCAGAACCGAACAGATTACAAGTCTTGAAGAAGAACAGGAACAAGGTATATCTACAAAAGACATCTGGCTGATTATAATGTCGCTCATTGTCTGCGTGGTGGGAATCGCAAACTCCATGCTTATGGCGGTTACCGAACGCTTTCAAGAGATTGGCACGATGAAGTGCTTGGGCGCTTTGGATCGCTTTGTCGTACGGTTGTTCCTGTTGGAGTCGGGCTTCCAAGGTTTGTCTGGAGCGCTTATCGGCGCACTAATTGGGGCCGTCGGGTCAATTCTACTGGGACTCAAGAACCACGGACTCGATCTCTTCTTTTATTTCCCGTTGCTGCCCGCAAACCCCGAAGAAGCGCCCATGAGACTCGGTATCATTGTACTCATCTTGTTCGGTTGCCTGCTCGGTATGGTTCTATCGGTCATCGGCGCGGCTTTTCCGGCGTGGCGTGCCGCGCAACTTCCTCCCGCCGAGGCGATGCGCACAGAAGTGTAATTCGGGATAGCGAGTTGCGTCGTAAGAACGAATCATGGAGTGAGGCATAAGGTTGATGAGCCAAAACAACCCGAGGAGAAACGTGAATGGCAGAAACTGTCGTGAAAACCGAAGATGTCGTTAAAGAATACCGTATGGGAACTAACATAGTCCGCGCGCTTGACGGAATCAACATTGAGATTGCGCGTGGGGAGTATATTTCGCTGATGGGCCCCTCCGGTTCCGGCAAGTCAACCCTCTTCAACATGATTGGCGCTTTGGACGGTCCTACCGGAGGCAGGGTCTACATTGATGGGCAGGACATGTCTCAACTCTCACGCTCCCAGATCGCATGGTTTCGCTGTCACAGGGTCGGTTACATTTTCCAAAGTTACAACCTGCTGCCGGTCATGAGCGCGTTGGAAAACGTAACTTTGCCAATGATATTTGCCGGGTTGTCAAACAGGGATCGGAACAGAAAGGGAGAGGAACTGCTAAATCTGGTGGGATTGGGCGATCGAAGTCATCACCGGCCCGACGAGCTATCGGGTGGACAACGCCAGCGCGTTGCCATTGCCCGCGCATTTGCAAACGACCCAACCATCATATTGGCAGACGAACCCACGGCCAACCTTGATACGATTACCGGTCGTGAAATCATCGACCTTATCAGGGATCTCAACCGCGGAAAAGGCGTCACCGTCATCTCGGCAACCCATGACCTGAAAATGCTCGATGTCTCCGATCGAATCGTGGACATCCGCGATGGCTTGGTCGAACGAATCCGGAATCGAGACGAGATTGACATTGAGGTTGGCGAGGTTGGCGGACACTAAGGTTTTTGCTCATGTAAAGAGTATGTGCCAGAAACCGAGTTTTTTCTTGAAAACTCGGTTTCTCAAAGTCTCATTGCACTTTCTTTCGACTTGAGCCAAGGTTTTAACGAACAACCCATTGTAAGAAATCGGTTTCTTGACCCGGCATCCCATCCCGCGCCCCTGCCTGCAACAGCAACCCAATCGGCGCATCTCGGATGTAGGCCGCCTCATACTTCGGATCCATGCCCTACCAAGAATCTAACCGATAGCTATAGTTCCTGCCGACAAAGTATTGATTGAAGAACTCGGTGGTTAGCGGAGAAACTCGAACCATGAGATTCTGCGCAGTCGGTTCCTTACTTAGCTCGACTTTTTACATTTGTAGGGTGGAATCAAACGAGTGGATAGCGAGTGCGATAGAGATCCCATGCCCACCGGCATTTTTAAAAGCCCCAGCGGGGATCAAGCGAGTGGATAACGAGTGATCAAGTGACCGGATAGGATCAAGCGACTGAATAGGGAGTGCGATAGAGATCTTAACGCGATAGAAATCCCACAGGCATGTAGTAGACAACAATAAATGCATGAAAAACCTTCTTATAAGCGACAAAAAATGGCTTTGCTACTGATTATTCAAACAGGCTCTAAAATTTAGCGAACGTGAGCCAAAAACTCGGTTTCTCCGTTAGTTGCCTTTGTTTCACTTCGTCATATGGCTATTCGCTTGCGCGTTCATGCCTAGTCAAACGTCAGACAGGCTGATTGGTTTATGGCGAAACGCGAACAAGGGCGGAGTGGACGCTGGACTGGAGGATACGCTTGCGATAGCTGCTAGACAGTGGGTGGGCGCATGACAAGGAAGATAGCTTGGCGGCGGCAAAAAAAACGGTGCGGAGTGGGAAGTTGTCGGGTTCGAGGTAATAATAGGGGTGATTAGCGAGCTGACGATTAACCAAGCGGGGCGGCAAGAGGGACTTGGATACGGGCACGGGTGGCAGGCACGACACGCTGGGGTGGGATAGACACTTAAAGGCAGAACCAGTGTGACCCCTGAACTCGATTTCATGTCCGTGGCAATCGCTGGGCTGATAAAAGAATAGGGACTACAAAGGGCAGTAAAACACATCCCAATGGTAGGGCGTTTTGCCATGGGTGATTATGACGAGTGGTGCGTCTACGGTTTCCCCTTCGGACACGAAGGTTGCATTGTCGAGGTGAACGGCGTGCGGCACAGCGTATCGGATTGTGCCGTCGTCTTCGACAACTTCAAGAAAAGCGGTGTTTAGGGTTTGGGTGGGAGAGTCAATACTCAGGTAGACGCTTTGGATTGTCAAATCTGCTATTTCGGCGGTTCGCGTTAGTGCATGATATCGGTAGGTTTGGAAGGGGGGTGAAATTCCCTTAACATTGATTTGTTCTACGACTGCGCCAAAACGGAAACGGGTTGATTCTTGTCCTGTTGTATCTTCCACTGCCAGAGTAGCGATAACCATGGAAGCGGGGTAGAGCGCCAACAGGGTTGCCGCCCATTTTCGACCGGAGTGTACACGGCGGCAAAGGCAATGAATTAGGAATAGCACGAAAAACGTGAGGCAGGCATATAGGGCAATAGGGGCAGCGTTTGCGATGACGGGCAGCGGTGTCTCGGTGAATTTGCCGCTACAGATTAAATAAAGAGCGCAGACGAAACCAAGGCCGCTTGCACGGACGGCGTAGGGAAGTAGGGGGGCTTGAACAACAGTTTTCCAAAGATAACAAACAACGGCGCCGGCCAGGATTGCAGCGGGGTAGAAAAACAGAGGTTGCAAATCCCCGGCGCTTCGCGCGTATAGGAGTCCTGCCAAGAAACAGATGGGGATAGACAATCGGACGGCTTTTAGCACGATTATGGGGCTTTTAGCATCTCGTAGGTAACGGACAGCCTTCCGCCGTGTTCTTTCAAAGCGTTGAGTTGCGTCCGCCAATCTGTCTTTTCCACGGGGCTTTCATCAAGAGCGTTGATATGCAGCGTAATTCCTGTCTTGATTTGCGCGCGCGGCGTATCATCGGGAACGGGGTGCGGAACGGCGGGGTACGTGTGTCGCGCCGCCTTTTTCAGGTCTTTGTGTGAAAGCCGTTCAAGCAGTTTTTGGATATTCGGCTGAAAGGATAGCTCTTGCCAGAAATGTTCTTTAAGGATGGTTCCCCATGTGGGGGCTGGGGAGAACAGGGAAATATGGGGCTTGAAAGCAACCGCGAGTAGGAAAACAACGCCGATGGCGATAGGGGCGGCTTCGGCGACGCATAGCTTCCATTTTGGCATGGTTAAAACGTGCTCCGTTTTAGACTCCCCCAGGTGGTTGCCCTTCTTGCGAGCGGTTGGACGGGGAGCGAACCGCCGGGGAAAAGCGTATAACCGTTTCGAGAAGAATCGCGATAGAAGGGGGCGCCGGGACCTTCCTCAAAGCGCCAGAGCGCGATGGTGCGTTCCTCAACGCGGAACTTACGTTGGGGGCGAATGTTCCCCGGTCCATACCGCCAGCCTTTGGAAATGCGAATTTCGTCGATGTAGCCTTTCATGGATTCGAGTATCGGGTTGCCGAAGAAGTCGGTGTTCCATGTGCCCCATTCGTCGTTCTCGAATGTCACGGTTGGTGCGCCTCCAAAGAATAGCGGCGCCTCGGTGCGTCCCGTCTTGCCGCTAGTGCGATCTCTCCCCTCACCGAATCGGTCTATAAATTCGGTGCTGTGTATGCCGTCTTTTTTCACGACGAGCTGGAAGGCAAAGTGAAGCCAGCGTTTCAAGGGGAACTCGCCGGGCTCATAACTCATCCAGCCTTCACCGCGACCGCAACAGCCATGCTCTTCGGATAATGTCTCCACTGCAAATATAAACTTGGTATGCCCCTCTGGATCGCCGGAGGCATCTTCGAGAGGTCTTCCAGCCGCAGAGATAAAATAGCTGGCGGGCTTTGCGACGAGAGCCCAGTGTTCCCAATGGCGTGACTGCCGTTCCGGCGGGATCTCGGTGAAATAGACCCACATCTCGATGGTGATGCCGTCGCCGCGCGCTTCGTCGCCTTCGGCGACGTCGAACACGCCGGGGTAATCGGCGTAGAGGTAGCCGCCGGGTTGGGCTTCAAACACATCGGGCGGTATCTCTTCCGGTTGTGCAAAGACGTTATTAGCGACAAGAATAGCTGCGATTAAGGCCGCTGAAAGAATGGTGTTAAATGTCATGGTATCGCCTCAAGATAAGGTTTGGGGTGAAGAGGGGACAGCCTAGGTTTGAAGCGCCCCCTCTTGCAACCTATTTCTACTCTAAATCGATTTCAGGATGCATGGCTCGTCTTTGTGCCTCCCCGCGGTAAACTATCTTGGTGTAGGGTTGAAACTTGTAAGTGTCGTTAGGATCATGTGTGGTAGACGCGCTTCTTACGTAATTTGCGTCTACGTCGCTAGTTGTGAAGTACTGATCTGGCCCCACTTTGTACACGTCATTTTCTATAAATGAGCTGTAATCCAATCAGACCTCAGGTAGGGTATTCAATACGTGTAAGTGTTTAGTGGTCTAATCGCTAAGAATTTAATGCTTACGAGACTGGCACAAGAAACTGTTCTACCACGCCGGTAGGATCAACTGAGATCAAGTGAGTGGATAGCGAACGCGATAGGGTTCCCATAGAGATCCCAAGGCGATGGAGATCCCTTTCTAACCGCACCGGCGTCCAACACTAACCACATTTTTTGGAAAATGAACCAGTAAGAAATCGGTTTCTTGACCCGGTATTCCATCCGGCGCCCCTGCCTATAATACCAACCCAACCTGCGAATCTTGGATGTACTCCACCCCATACTGCGGATTCATGCCCCACCCAAAATCTAATCGCTAGCTCCCGCCGACAAAGTTCCGGTTGAAGAATTCGGCGGTCAGCGGAGAAACGCGGACCATGTGATTCTGCGCATTCGGTTCCTTGCTTAACCCAAGTTGCTATCTTCGCCCAACAAGGGAACAGAAACCGAGTTTTTCCGACATGGAAACACAATATCTACGAAAATCGGGTGAATTCGCCTAAAATTTAGCGAACGTGGACCAAAAACTCGGTTTCTCTGTTTGTTGCCTTTGTTTCACTTCGTCATATGGCTATTCGCTTGCGCGTTCATGCCTAGGGCGTGGTGGCATTTAAGTAAGACGTGTCCATAATTCGCCGATAAGTCCCTATCGTAGGGGCGAGGTTCCCTCGCCCAACGGGTTGGGAGGCCCAACCACCAACTGAGCGAATAGATCAACCGACCGGATAGGGAAGGCGATAGTAGATCCCAAGGCGCTAGAGATCCCCTACGGAAATTAATCCAATTTACGTGCAACCCTTGTCGTTGCCCGGCATACTGCCTCAAGTGAAATTCAATATTGGTTTAATTTTCAAATGTCAACAGAACCTAGTCAAACGACGGAGGCAAGTGCGAAAATTCCGATTTCTATTACAGAGACAGTCGATACACTTTTGATTCACCGTTGCGATTGAGGGTCACGCGGTGCGCTTCTATCTTCTCGACAATCGCCTCACCAGCGAGTTCCCCGACCGCGACGTAGTGGAGTTGCCGATTGCGAGTGTTACGAATTAACGCCTTGTGAAGGCGAGAGTTGGTTTTCATCACCGTGGCAATGAGTTCGAAGGCGGGCGGCGGTTTCGGCTTTGTCCACCCAAGCGGACGGAACAGATTATTGGTAATGATGACCTGATAGAAATCGGGCGGAATCTTAGTTCGGGGAGCATGTATTTCTGCGGCAGCGGATGACACATGCCAAATAGTCAGAAGCGCCAAATATGTTAAGATTTGATTCTTCATCTATAAGGCACACTGGAAATACCGTAGGAGCTGGTGATGTAGGGTGCGGTGAGCATGAAACAAGTGGGCTTTGACTGTGCCGGTAGAACGTTCCAAGCGGCGCGCTATGGCTTTCAGGGAAAGTTCCTCATTGTAGCGCAAGTCAAACACGGTGCGTTGGCAGGGCGTTAACGCGGGGAGGGCATCGTGTAACCGGCGATAAAATTCTTCCCGTTCAAGAGCAACACACGGGTGGACATACCGAGTGCAGAACTCGTCATCGACAAATGGTTCATGGTTAAGCACGAGCCGTGCCGACTGGCGGCGCATGTAGTCAATGCACCGATTGATGGCGATGCGGTAAAGCCAACTGTAGAATTGCGACACCCGCTTGAAGTTGGCAAGCCCTTCATAGGCTTTGAGGAAAACCTCTTGCGTGAGGTCGAGGGCGTCGTCGGGATTGGAAACAACGTAGAGAATCACATTGTGAATCCGGTCGCGGTGACGACGGTAAAGCAAATCAAACACGTCGGATTCGCCTGCTTGAAAACGCGCTATCAGGTCGGTATCCGAGGGCGTGTCGACGGGTGGAAGTGAGATGGACATGGGCGATAGTTAATGTGTGAATTTGAAGGCGTATTGCCAACCGGCAATGATCGACCAATTAAGCGCCATTTGGGGCCCATCAAGATGTTGATAGATGGGAAGCCGGAGTTCAAGAGCGAAACGCTGACCTGCTAATGGGCTGCCCAGTCGGTCGGGGAAAATAAGGTTGCTACCAAGAAGCAGACTAGCGCGTGCACCGCCTTGAAGTTGCGGATCCATTGTCGGCGCCATGTGCGGACTAAGAGCCTTATCTTCGCCGGCTACATTGCCCCAGTTCTCAAAGAGTGCACGAGTAGAGACGCTGATCCAGTCGTTTAGGCGACGAGCGCCCCAGACCGTGGAAATCGTTAGTGGCGCTCGGCGATAGCCTCGACTATTTTCGTTCATTGGAATGGCAGCGCGCGTTTGCGCCCCGAAAGACCAGTTGTTTCGGATGGCGGAGAACGTGACGCCGGGCATTAGCTCAATAGAGCCTGAACCCAGTTGCATGGGATACGGCAAAATGCCATTCATGCCCTCGACCGTAATAGAGCCGGTTGGGATAGAGAGCCCGGCGTTCAAGAGAACAACCACGTCCCGTGATCGGAGTAACGGAATTAAGGTGGAAAGTTTCGCGTCGCCTAGCCCACTGCTTTCCATCTCATGAGATTTACCGGAATGTTGACGGTGAGAATCGCCGTGTGTTCCGCCTTGCATCTCCATAAAATTATCGCGGTAACTCGTCATCGCCATCAACGTGAGTTTGTCATGCGGCGCAAACATGGCGCCGATAATGTGCATCTGCATACTCATCCGAACAGGGGAAACCGCGAAGTGTTGTAAGACATCGTCCGTCGAAATGATTTGCGTGCCACTACGGAGATCATGCATCCACATTGCCATAAAACGGTACGACAGCATCCACTCACCTGAGGAATGAGCATGATCGCCCATAACGCCTAACGGGGCATGGCTATCCGGACGGGCCGACTGGGTTTCCGTTTTCGCTTGACCTCCGTTTGCGAGAGCAACAGAGACCAAGGCGTACGCCAGCAGGAATATCAGCAATATGAGTTGGTGCATTGTGGAAATGGCAGTGACACATGGGAAAATGAGAAAAAACAACGCCCACATTTCAAGTAACTTGTGGGCGTTGTTTAGCGCGCGAAGCGTCCCGGCAGGGGTTTACGTCGAGCCAAGAACAACCGAATCACCATTGACACCAACAAAAGAAAAGCAAGGTAAGAGAACAATGCTGTCGATCCCCAATTCTTGAATATCCAAAACGCCACACTGCTTGCAATGGCCGAACTACCTGCAGGAATAATGATCGCGCGTAATCTCCCAAGTTTTAGATAGAAAGGCATGAATAGGCAGTAAATTCCAAGTAGTATTAATAAAACTAGCAGAGAATGGAGAAACATGACATATCACCTTTAGGGACTGTTTGAAAAAGCAAAAAGTTGTCTAAACGGTTGATGTTGACGTTTACACCTTGGTGCAGTCCATTCTGAACCAATGAAAGGAGTAAACATGAACCGCAAGAGTTATCCTAGTGATTTTACCGATGCACAATGGCAGAAACGGTCTCGTTTCTGCCAACCCCTAAAATGGGAGATTTGTTTAATCATTAATGCTATCTTTTATGTCGTCAAGTCCGGTTGCCAACGGTGTATGCTACCCCATAGTATGGCACCGTGTCAATTAGAAATTGCGTCTACACTAGGGCAGCAGTGGTTAGAAGTTGCCCCGTTACGATGGATTGTTGAGCGCACATTCTATTGGTTTCGCCTATCGGCTCTGGATTATGAACGCTATCCTAAGACTGCTGAAATTATGGCGTAAATCGCTTCCATCTACTTGATGCAAAAAAACCGAATCAAACTGTCTGTTTGGTTGACCTTTGAAAAAGTCGTTTCTTGATTCAAGTACCATGTGGATAACGTATTGCGCTTCACTCGAATTCTATTACTGTGCGGGGCAAGATGCCCCGCACACGGGTTTGGTGTTATATCGCTTTCCCTCCAACCCAATTGGTGACTTTTGTACAAAGTGGAACTTAGTGGGGGTGTGTAGCTTCACAAGGACACGGAACCTCGTAAAGGCGACCATTGATATAGCGATCAGAACAACTGCAAGCCGAAGCATGCGTGGTCTTGATGCAATCATCGCGAGAGCTGTCGTAGTCACAGTCTCTCCTTTTGTTGTTGAGGCAGTCGGTATATTTTCCTCTCCAAGCGTTCGTTGAGTTGAGAGCGGTTCGCCATTCGTTGCGAGCCTTTAACGTCTCACCTCCCCACCAAGCAACTGTTATTGCAATGCCAGTCGCAACCATACCCTCCACACATGCTAGATATTTGCTTCCCTTTAGCTTCTTGCATTTTATAGCTGCGATACCGGAGGCTATGACGGTAGCGGTTTACAGTTACCCCCAATGTTTAGACAGTTATGAACGAAAATTAAGGTGTAAAGGCTATCCAATCCGGCCGCGTTTCAACACCTAATGTTGTTGGAAATACACCTCGTGAGGTGTCCTTTTATCGAGCGCCCCATGAAGCCGCTCCTCATTATAAAACTTGAAATAGTTGTTCAAGCCACACCAAGCGGTGTGAACAGAGTCATAAGAATGAAAATACACATGTTCATATTTCACTGTCCACCAGAGACGTTCAATGAAAATGTTGTCAAACACTCTGCCTGCTCCAGCCCAACTGATGCGAATGTTCGCCGATTCAAGCCGAGCGGTAAAGGCATCAGACGTGAATTGGGCACCCTGATCGCTGTTGAAAATCAAGGGGGTAGAACAACTCAACGCTCGTTCCAGAGCCGATAGACAAAAGAAAACATCTAGTGAATTTGACAGTTCCCATGATAACACATATCGAGAGTACCAATCCATAATAGCCACGAGATAGACAAAGCCGGTGTCCAAGCCGATATAGGTGATATCAGTTGCCCACACCTGGTCCGGTCTAGTGATACGTGAATCCTTCAGTAAATAAGGATACTTTTTCGATGGTTTACCGTTCTTAGAGGTTTTCGGCTTGGGA
>JAJDTR010000078.1 GCA_022827055.1 Candidatus Poribacteria bacterium
TCTGAATTTGCATGAAAGAAAACCTCACTTTTCGTATTTTTTCTAAAGTTAAAAAAAGAACGTGTTAGATGCCTTTTCTCAGAAACGATGCTTGAATTAAGAACCTGTTTGAATAGTTCGTAGCAGAGCTATATTCAGTAACACTATCAAGTAAAACACCACATTGCGCTCCTCTGGAGCGCGGGACTCTGGACATATCGCATTCTATTGACATTTCGATCCTCTGGCTCGAGGAAAGAGACTCCGATTAGAACGTGTTGCTTGCTGAATGAATTATCCCGACAGGGATAATGGCATGCTGTCAATTATGATGCGGGATTCGGCCAACTGAGAAATTAAACTCTTAGGTGCTCAATAATGCGGAAGATAAGTGGTTTATTTTCTAAAAACATATGGTTGGTTAGTGTTGGGTGGCGGCAGTCAACATTGTCTGAACTGTGATTTATGTGATGAAGTGATTGCCATGATTATCTAGTTGCCCGTGATGAGTGGATTCAACCATTACCTTTTAATGGGATTATTCAAAGAACTGAAGTTCTCCGTCTTTTACGACCATTATAATCTGGTCATACAGTGCGTCTCCGTCAGGATTGAAAGAGAATTTGCCTGACCTGCCTAAAATTGTGGGAAAATCCGTCGTTTGCGCAAGTGCGTCCCGAATGGCGGCCGGATCCGGCGATTGTGCCGTCTTGATTGCATTGGCGAGCACATAGAGGGTTGCATACGACTGTGCCGCCCAGGGTTCAGGTTGGATACCATATTTCGCCCGATAATTCTGAACGAAGGTCTGGTTTCCGGGTGCGTCAGATATAGTAGACCACCCGATAAAACCTATTGCGCCTTCGGCGGCATCGCCCGCTTTTTGGACTTCATCCATGGTTAGATCAGGAACAATAATGTCAATATTGTCGGGAACACCCACGTCGGATGTTTGCGCGACAATCTGTGCTATTTCTTGTGAAAGTGCGGAGATAAAGAGTGCGTCAGGCTTTATCGCTATTATATTGGTTAATTGTCGAGAAAAATCGGTATCGCCGGTTCGGAAGGTTTCCATGGTTAGAATCTCGACTCCGTTTGCCTCAAGTGCTCCCTTTAGCACTTCATTGCTATTCTTGGAGTAGACATCGATCTCATCATATATCGTTGCCACTTTTTTATAACCGAGTTTCTCCTGGGTTGCCATCAAACCACTGGGAATGCTTATATTTGTGGCGAGACTGGTACGGAAGATAAAATCTCCGATCCCACTCAAACCTGCGGCGGAGGAGACCGAGCTAAACGCTATAACTTTGCCCTGCTGCGCGATCGGAGCAGCCGCTTTAAGGTGCGTCGAGATAGCAAGCCCGACTATAGCAGATACGCCTTGGTCCACCAAGTGACGTACAGCTTCCTTTGCCCCGTCTGCGGTGCTCTGATCGTCCACCGTGGTAAACGTGAGATTTACATCACCGAGGTTATTAATCTCTTCCCGTGCCAATTCAAAACCGCGTTGCATAGGGAGCCCATACGGTTCGGCGTGTTTGCCTGTCAGTGCTACGACAACACCGATGGGAACATCTCCATCCATCATCCGAGTGCCTTCGCCATCAGACAATATCAGGTCAAGCCTATCACAGTTGAGAAGTCCGACAGTCAAAGCAACAATTGCTAACGCATGTACGAATGTTATGATTCTCTTTATCCTCATGCCAATCCCTTTCATTTCTTCACATAAATATTCGAGTAAGTGTTTAGGGTTTATTTTCTAAAAACATATGGTTAGTGTTGGATGCCGGCAGTTAACATTGTCTGAACTGTGATTTATGTGACGAAGTGATTGCCACGATCATCAATCCTTAGTTGCCCGTGATGAGTGGATTCAACCATTACCTTGAAGCCACTTTGACTCCGGGAAGAAACCGAGTTTTGGAGAAAGGAAATCACAGATTAAGTTTGACTAAGTGGTAACTCTCGTAGCGTCGGGCTAGAAAAAATCTCTATCGCGGTCGCTTTATCCTTGCCTACGAGTTTGGTGTTGTACGGTTTTCCTTTTGTACAAGGTCGAACCCATCTTCCGCATAATGGGCTTGTGTAATCTCGAATTGTCACATATCAGATCTTGGGGTATATATTCACAAACGAGAAAAATTCTCCAAGATACTACCGTGAGTCCGATTGATTAACCAGTTTTGCCCTTCCATCATCAATTTCATTTTTCTCAAGTAACACACCACATTGCGCTCCGCTGGAGCGCGAGACTCTGGACATGTCGCATTCTATTGACATTGCGCTCCTCTGGAGCGAGTTACTGCGGAAAGAATTATTCCGCCAGGGATAATAGGGGGCTACCAATAAATTCTGTAAACCCGAAAAATGGGTGCGGAGAGTAGGTTGAATATTTCCCGTAGGGAATAAGGACTGTTATTCCCTGCTTTACAACATTCCCCCAATACGAACCAATCACAGAATATCATCATCTCTGCGTTTTTCGTAAGTCCTATTTAGGCTGATTCTGCCCCGTCATGTCTAGACAGACCATCTCCTTCTCATTTCGGGCATAGAGTTTACCGTTGGCAAGCGTTGGCACCGTCCAACATAGTCCACTCAGTATTTCCGCACTCGCAACCTCATTATAAGCTGAAGGCGAAGCCTCGGCTAACCCCAACTTGCCGCGATCACCGAGAATAATCAGGTGCCCGTCTGCAAGCATGAGCGTGCCTTCACCGAATCCGCGAGTTTTCCATTTTTCCATGCCGGTATTTGCATCAATGCATTTCAAAATAGTCTTGTGAAAGCCGTAAAGATGATTGCCATGCAAAACCGAAGTTGCCAACCGGTTCTGCATTCTCTCCTGCTTCCAAATCTCCTCGACCTCTATCTGGGTGCGGTTCTTCTCTCCTCCATTGTTCTGAGCGCTAGATTCAGGAGAATCCATTACCTTGACCTGTACGACTGCGGCTCCCTTTCCGTACGCCGATGAGATGAAAATCTTGTCCGGCGCAATGAAAATGGGAGTAGCAGCGTGAACATCAAACCGTCCCGTTCGCCACGGGTAGCTCCAGAGCAGCTCTCCGTCGTCGGTTGCTACAGAAAGCAGCCGAAGACCTGCGAAGACAATGAGCTGTCGTACC
This sequence comes from Candidatus Poribacteria bacterium, assembly GCA_022827055.1. GTDB lineage: Bacteria > Poribacteria > WGA-4E > WGA-4E > JAJDTR01 > JAJDTR01. The sequence goes on from JAJDTR010000078.1 coordinate 3,111, forward strand.
CCACCAATGGTAACAGCAATAGGCGATGCATACCCTAGTTTGTCTGTGTGGGAACTCCAGAGAACATCACCATTCGTCTTATCAAAAGTCACGATAAACTTTCCATTGTTACCACCGACCTCAACAAAAAGCAGCTTGCCTTCCACCAACGGTGAAGAACTAAACCCCCACCTAGGCATATAGCTTCCGAAGTCTCGGATCAGATCGTAAGACCAGACCATCTCTCCATTCGCACTATTCAAGGCGTAAAATTTACCCTGCGCGGACACCGTGAAGAGGAACTCCCCATCAACTGTCGGTGTTGCACGAGGCCCATTGCCTCCTTCAGCCTCATAGTATGTGCTGTCCGATCGAAACCGCCAGATCTCTTCCCCATTCGAGGCATCAAGACATATGACAAATTCATCATCCCCTTCCACGAACATCGTATAGACACGTCCGTCAGCGACGGAAATACCGGAAAAGCCTTCGCCGAGTGAAACTCTCCACCGGACTTGGGGACCGCTGTCGGGCCATTCTTTGAGAAGCCCAACTTCCTCGGAGATACCATCGCGATTGGGACCCCGCCACTGCGGCCAATCAGCGGCTTCGGCGACTGACACGCCGCCATAAAGCAACAAGCATATAATTAAAGCCCTGAAAATTTCTTTCATTAGTAACCTTTCTTGTCTCATCTTATCGGTTTGTAGTAGGGCAATTTATTGCCCGTTTTTAAAGATATCAACATACGAGTCGGGGCGTAGGCCGGTGAGCGATCAACCGGACGTGCAATGAATTGCACTACTACGAACCAACATTCACATTATTGATCGGCGAACTAAATAGTTACCTCTTTTTTATAGCCAAGTTTCTCCTGAGTCGCCATCAAACCACTGGGAACGCTTATATTTGCGGCGAGACTGGTACGGATGATAAAATACCCGATTCCACTCAAACCTGCAAATGAAATCCATAATCGTCAGCGAGAAATACGGATTGATCCTACTTCACAATGACGAGCCGGCGTGTTTGATGGAAGGATGGCGTCCTCAACTGGTAAAAATAGAGTCCGCTCGCGACGCGTTCTCCGGCATCGTTGCGGCCATCCCAATAGGCGGCACGGTCCCGACTGTTATAAAATCCCGCAGATTGAATGCCGATCGAAAGCGTCCGAATCAGCACCCCGGTCGCGTCATAAATGGATATTGATACCGGACCGTCCTCCGAAAGTTGATAGGGAATCCAGGTCTCCGGGTTGAACGGATTCGGATAGTTTGGCAGCAAAGCCGTCTCCTCCGGCATCAAGGCAGCCGCGAGTTGCTCTAGCGCCAGCACACCCATTTGGATCGTTGCATCGGTCAAATCCAATGTTTGCGCTTGAGCCAACCAGCGCCCCACGTCCGCAGCCGTCAGCATCGCCGGCGCACGTGGATTTGCGGGCGCCGCAGCAGTCCCATACGCACGCGCAACCAGAACCAAATCCAGGATGTTTACAACCTCATCTCCATTGACATCCGACACCAAGTTTTTTCCCTCATTGCCGAGATCCGACGCTACCGACACCAAATCCAAGATATCCACCACATCATCCCCGTTTACATCCTCGGGAATCGGGGGAGGTACGGCAGTAGCACTGGCGGATTGCTCCCCTACTATCCCCGTCACAGATACGGTAACGGTGTTTGTTCCCGGATTCGGTCCCAACGTGAGGATACTCTCCACTCTGCCGTTGCTACCGGTCACCTCGTTTGTTACACTGAGCGTCCCGTCACCCGCCGTGACTGAGAACATGACCTGCACACCCGGTAAGGGTTCACCGGAATGGTCTCTCACATCAACGATAAACGGATTAGCAAGCGCTGTACCCACCACCCCTTGTTGCTTGTCTCCCAAGATTATCCAGAACGCTAGAGGTGTTCGGATTCCTTCGGCATTGAACATCTTCTTCTCCTCAATCCCCGTTACCGACACCCTGACTGTGTTCGCCCCCAGATTCTTCCCCAATGTCAGCCTGCTTTCCGCCCGACCATTGCTATCAGTTGCGGCAATTGCAGCGCTAAGCGTCCCGTCACCCGCCGTGACCGAGAACTTGACTTGGACACCTTGCAAAGGTTTGTCGAATTGGTCTCGCACCTCCACCACAAACGGGTTTTCAAGCCTTCTCCCGGGCGGGCCCTGCTGGTTGTCGCCCGAGATTATCTTCAATGATTTGAGGATTCGGACACCTTCGGCGGTAAACGTCTGTCCCTCCTGAACACCGGTTACAGCCGCCAAGACAGTAATCGTTCCCAGATCTGGTCCCAACGTGAGGATACTCTCCGCCCTGCCATCGGCGCCGGTCACGGCGCTTGTCGCACTAAGCGTCCCTCCGCCGCTCGTGACCGAGAACGTGACCTCGGCACCCTGCAAGGGTTTATCGAATTGGTCTCGCACCTCCACCACAAACGATTTCTCCAGCGCCTCGCCCGGCAGCCCTTGTTGCTCGTCCCCAGAGATCATCTTCAATGATTTGGGGATTCGGACGCCTTCGGCGGTAAACATCTGTCCCTCCTGAACACCGGTTACAGCCGCCGCGACGGTATTCGTTCCCGGATTCGGTCCCAACGTGAGGATACTCTCCGCCCTGCCATCGGCGCCGGTCACGGCGCTTGCAGCGCTGAGAGTCCCCTCGCCGCCCGTGACCGAAAACGTGACTTGGGCACCCTGCAAGGGTTTATCGAATTGGTCTCGCACCTCCACCACAAACGATTTCTCCAGCGCCTCGCCCGGCAGCCCTTGTTGCTCGTCCCCAGAGATTATCTTCAATCGCGTTGCCCTCGGGAGTAAAGGGTCAACCGTTACGGTAAATTCCGTATAGATGTCGGACATATCGCTGCGATTGACTTTGACGATGTATTCGCCCGAGGCGTCGGTTCCGAGGGTGAGGGTCGTCCGGGCGCGTCCGTTTGCATCCGTCGTTGCCTCCACAGGACTCAACGATGCGCTGGATCCGTCTCCGGAGAGAATAGAAAAATTCAAGTCTACGTCTGGTATGGGGCTTCCGTCCGAATCTTGCAATTCGACGGTAAACATCAAGCTGTCACCTGGGGCAGTGACCTGATTGTCGTCTGAGATTTTTTCCAGTTTCGGCGCTGGCGGCGGTGATGTTGTTCCGCTCGATGGGACAGTTGGACATGATTCACCATATGTTATGGAAAATGAATCAAAAGACGAGGGGCGTGGATCTCCACTGAGCCGAATCTTGATTGTGTATGTGCCGCAGGCATTTGCATTAAAAAACAATGTAAACGATGCGCGACCATCGCCATCAGTTCCGGATGAGCCAGACAGCGTCGCAGTCCCATTGTTTGGACTGAGACTCCACGTCAGTGATTTGTTTCTTATGGGGTGTGAGGTTCCCTCCCACACCAGTCGGAAACTTCCACTGGCTTCCGACGCTCCGCTAGGAACGTAGTAGTTACTACCATCGCTCGCACCTAACGGCATTGAGGGACAGATTAACAGTAGAAAGATGAAACCAATTAGTTGTTTTGTGACAGGATTGATTGGCATTTGAGCATCTCCGATCTAAATTGAGCCAAGCGCTGTTCGCAGTAGATTAACAAATCCACATTACCTTTTGATTGGATATCTAAACTCTAAGGATAAGCGGACTAAGTGATTTATTTCCTAAAGACATATGGTTAGTATTGAGCGCCGGTGCGGTTAGAAAGGGATCTCTATCGCACGGGATTTTCTATCGCGCACCCTATCCAGTCGCTTGATCGTTGTCCACTCGTTTGAACCTTCACTATTCGTTCAGTTGATTACTCATTATCCATTCGCTTGATTCTACAGGTCTGGAGCATCGGTGCGGTTAGAAACCGCACCTACCTACCAGAGGCTTAAAAACACGCAATTTCTAACAGCGTCCCGCATTATTGACTCTACTTCACAATGACAAGCCGGCGTGTTTGATGGAAGGATGGCGTCCTCAACTGGTAAAAATAGAGTCCACTCGCGACACGTTCTCCGGCATCGTTGCGGCCATCCCAATAAGCGGCACGGTCCCGACTGTTATAAAAGCCTGCGGATTGAATACCGAGCGAAAGTGTGCGAATCAGCACCCCGGTCGTGTCATAAATGGATACCGATACCGGGCTGTATGCCGAAAGTTGATATGGAATCCACGTCTCCGGGTTGAACGGATTCGGGTAGTTCTGCAACAACTGATCCTGCTGCGGTTTGCCGATACCGTCAAGCCTGACAGACAGAACCGCGTTTGCAAGATGTTCAGGCGTCACGCTGAACCTGGTGGTGTGTGATTCAACATTTCCATCCGGACCGACGACGTGTAATTCGATTACGTCTCCAGCTTGGACAACGCTGCGCCGCGCCAGGTCGGCGGTTGCAGCGGCGAAGTAATCGCCATCCACCGAAGCGGTTATCGTGCTGTTGGTTCGCAGATTACGGACGATGACTTGGTAGCCGTCAAACGCAGGATTTTCTACCGCACTCGCTAACCACTCGTTTGCTGGTTTGCCGTCCAAGTGTCCACTGACAACGAACGCCCACACGTTCTGTTCTTGGGAGATCTCGGCGGATATGGCGGGCGGTGATGCGGCAGTCCTCGTCTGCTCTGTCCACGGCGCTCCGACGAAGGCGAAACTGCGAGATTCCGGGACATTGACGATATAGCCTTTTCCACCTTCAATCGGAAAACCGTCGTCCGGGGCACCTGGCGTCCAACCGACAAATCGCTGGGAATCGAGCGTGATGACGGTTGTCGCTCCTGTCAGCGCCCCAAGTGACTTGGCGCTCATCGGTCTTATTGGCGCCAGTGGCACGGAAAGCATGTTCAAGCCCTTCTCCAGCGTGACGTTGTAGGCGTTGCCAAAATAATCACTCACCGGCTCGGGGACGGGTCTGGCGATAAACCCGTGTCTTCGCCCGTCCACCGAGTCATAGTGCCCGACGACAGAGCCGTTCTGGTTAATATTATAGCCCTCTGTGCTTACGCCTCCCGGAAACTGTAATTCATGTAGCTGCCCGAATCTACCGACATAAGTGCGCGGCACATCATCCATCGCTTTGGCTCGAATCACGAGAACTCCTATATCGTTGATACCGTGCGTAAAAAGGTACTCCAGATTCGACGCTTCCAACACGTTGGCAAATCCAAACCTGCCATCCGGGGTAAGCCCGTATGCACGAAATAGCCCGTCTTTGTCTATGTAGCTGCCCACAACGGTACCCGACCCGCTCACGAAGTCGGCATAGGTTGCCGATGCCTCGGGAACTTCAACGATTGTCTCCCCTGAAAACCCACGGCGCACGTCAGTAGCATCTATAAAACTACCTGTCAGTGCCCCCGTCGCATCACTAATGCCGTAGATAAAGGTTTGAACGGCACCCGGGAAATCGTATTGGCGCAACTCGTCATCCTCTAAAATAACACCGTGGTACAGCCCCGCGCTGTCCTCGTAGTGACCGGCTGCGTTCCCATTATTACCCAGCGCATAGAAATAAGTGTTCGCCGAACCCGGAAAATCATACGTCGTAAAAACACCATCAACGAGCGTGAAACCGACTGTTTTTTCGCCATCAGTGCTCCGCGTGTTACCGGCGTAATCCCCAAAGTCGCTACTCGCCGTCAGTTCCAAAAAATCTACACCGGGAACATTGATGCTCTCAAACGTATAGGTGAAGCTAGGGGAAGCGACAACGGGTTGCGTAGCAGTGCCCTCTGCTGGTTTGGCGATAAATCCATGTACCCGCCCATCCGTCGACACATAGTTTCCGACAACGGAGCCGTCCCGATTGATGTTCCATCCCTCCGTGATTACGCCCCCCGGAAACTGCAACTCATGTATCTGCCCGAATCTACCGACATAAGTGCGCGGCACATCATCCATCGCTTTGGCTCGAACCACGACAACTCCAATATCGTTAATCGCATGTGTAAAAAGGTACTCCAGATTCGACGTTTCTAAAATATCGCCAAATATAAACCTGCCATCAGGGGCATGTACGTATGGATGATATATACCGCCACTGTCTATGTAACTCCCCACAACAGCGCCTGTCGCGGTCGCAAAACTGGCGTAAGTTACCGATGCCTCGGGGACTTCAACGATTGCCTCCCCCGAGAATCCACGAGGCACGCCGGAAGCATCTATCCAATTGCCCGTTAGTGCCCCCGTCGCATCACTGATACCGTATATCTCCGTTTCGACGGCGTCCGGGAAATCGTATTGCCGCAATTCCCCATTTTCCAAGACGACACCGTGGTGCAGACCGTCGCTATCCTCGTAGTATCCGGCAGCCCGCCCATCATTACCGAGTGCATAGAAAAAGGTGTTCTGTGATCCGGGAAAATCGTAGGTCGTGAAAGCGCCATCAATGAGTGTAAAACCGACTATTTTTTCACCGTCGGTACTCCGCGTGTTGCCCGCGTAACCCTCAGAGTCGCTACTCGCCGTCACCGACAAAAACTCCGTATCGTCGACACTAATGCTCTCAAAAGTGTACTTGGAATCGGCCGGTGCGGGGACGGGCTCAATGTTGACCTGCGCGGCAGTGTTTCCTACGAAAATGGAATTGAAGCACAGGAAAAACGTTAAGGTATAAATCAAAAAACTAATTTTGGTCTGATTGGGCATAACGAAAACCTCGCATAACGTATGTTGTTGTAACAATCAAAAAACCTGTAAGGTGCAATCAATGGAGTGAATAACGACCGCGATAGAGTTCCATCAAGGAAGTGAATAGCGACCGCGATAGCAAATCCCCTGCGCACCAGCCTCTAAAAGCCAACAATAAATACATGATGAAACTTCCTGCAAATGACCAAAATTGGCATTGCCACTGATTATTCAAGCAGCCGCTAAGGGGGATTCTCAAACCTCGTCAATGATTCCGAAAGTTGACCCGCAAGCCCATCAAAGTCGCCGTAATGCGTAGTGATCCCCATAGGTTTCAGACAGCCATTCCAATAACGATTGGAGAGAAGGCGGTAATACCCGCCGTCGGCTCGAAATAGAACCAACTGCCACAAGGACAATTGTAATACGTGTAGGGAAGTTCCTTCCCTCCTTCCATTCCCCGGCGAAGGGGAGCGGCAGGCATCACTGAGCAGTGATGTCGCCTCCTGCCGCGGGAAGGATTGTGGGTGCGTCAATCTCTCAGTCCAGCCGTAAATAAAGACCTATAAGCATAAACTGTGCCAAGTCGGGATTAAACGAAGACGAGACCGTGGAAACCCTTGCTAGGCTTGGCTTTGAAGGATACAGAGGGGAGATCGCGTGAAAGTGGGTGCAGTTGAAAGTGTCCCACAATAGGACGGTTAAAATGGATCGAGAAGGAAAGATTTTTGGCAGAAAACCTGTAACCACGCGGATTCTGGCGAGGTTGTCCCATAACGCTACACCATCCCATTTTGGGACAATCGGGAAGAGTTCTCGGATCTGTTGCATCGTGATAAGATATTCAAATGAGTCAACAATGAGGAACACCGCTATTCCAGCTACAGCCTTCCTTGCAAATAAAAAAGGGTTGCCATTGGTACTCCACCCCCGTGGATTATCAGTGGCAACCCTTTGAATCCGCCGCTCACATGGGCGAATTTGTTTGTAAGT
>JAJDTR010000171.1 GCA_022827055.1 Candidatus Poribacteria bacterium
ACCAAGATCTAAAAAAGGAACTAATGCCACTTGTGGAACCTCAGCTCTTGTGCACCTTCAGAGGCCGGTGCAGAGAGATTGTGTCCCCGATTAGGCTAAACCGCCTTTGACGGCGATTTTGATGGCGTCTCTGCCGTCAAGGTTGTAGCTTGTGTGTAGCGCATTGAATCCTTGAGCGACGTCCTCCAAAGGAAGAATGTGACTGACGAAATCGCTAAAGAGAGATTGGTGTTTTTCGAGCATCGGCACCGCTCGGATGAAGTGGTGCGGTCGAAAACCCCAGCCGGCTTCCAATCGCAGGTTCTTGCGCATGAGCATCTGGTTGGGGTTACACTCGAACGTCCCGACATCAACGAAGTGGCCATATTCCACGTACGTACCGCTGTAGCGGATAAAATCCAGTCCTTCGGGAATAGCGGCGGGGAATCCCGAACATTCGTACACGATGTCAGCCCCCTTGTTCTGAGGTGTATTCTCGCGAACAATTCTCTTCCGTTCCTCGGGATCCGGGACTTCGGCAATGTCGATCGTGACATCCGCTCCCAGCCGCTCCGCCATTTCAAGCCGACCCGGAGGGCCTCCAACAACTATCAATCTGCCAGCGCCCGAAACTCTCGCCCAGTTGAGCGCGAGGAGACCGATGGGGCCGGTTCCTTGGATAACAACAGTGTCGCCGAACTGGATCTTTCCGCGTGAAATGCAGTGGGCGGCACAGGAGGCAGGCTCGCTAAGCACCGCGATCTCTGCCGGCAGATCGGTCTTGATGAACAGGGTTTCCGGATCCCATAAATAGATGTATTCAGCAAAGCCCCCGCGCAAATAGGGCTGTTCTTCCGACGGAGAGAAGCCGTAGCCGGCAGCCGGGGACAATGCCACACGGTCGCCGACTTTAATAGGATTCCCCAAGTAATCGGTTTCGACGCCTTCACCAAGTGCGTCAATCACCCCCACGTTTTCGTGACCGGGAATGACATCGAACTCCATGCGCTGGAATTCCCAGTTGTGGAGGTCCGTGCCGCAGATGCCTCCCAGTTCTTGTCTCAAGAGAACCGTTCCCGGTTGTGGATCGGGTACGGGATATTCGCGTACTTCAAAGCGCTCACCCACCATCACGGTGGCGCGTCCAGTTCTAGCCATGGTTTGTGTCCTTTCTTATACTTTCCTGTGACGTGTGCTACCAAGATTGATTCACATATAAATGACGGAAATCGCGTTAGTGAAAAGATAGCCCTCAGAACCTGTTTGAATAGTCGGTAGCAGAACCATATTCAGTCATTTGGAGACAGGCTTTTTCATGTTTTTGTATTGTCCGCTATATACCTGTCGCCCCGCTGGGGCTTAGATGTGCGGGGGTTTCGGTGTATCTATACACCTGCCGCCCCTCCGGGGCTTTTAAAGGCTGGTGCGCAGTGCGCACCCTACAAATTGTACTTTTCAAACAGGTTCTCAATGCTAGTTTATTACAGAAGCCGACTTATAGCCGGGCCGAAAAAATTGGAAACCACGGAGTTCCCTTCAAATTTGCAATGTATCCAGTAAATCGGCGGCTCTTTGTCGTTTCTCCGGGTCACCGTCCCGCATCATTATGCGTTGAAGCGCCGAAATCGCGTTTCTATCGCCGCTTTCACCCATTTCAAACGCCATTCTATCACGTTCTTCAATGACTTGCACCGCTTCCGCGTCGCTTTCCGAAAAGCGGCTGAGGTACTCCGAGTCGTCCAGATTCCACTGTTTCCAGTAGTATTTGAAGTCATCGGAGGGCCAGTCCGCGTAAATCTGCTCCCACGATCCCCCTGCATGCGGCGTGAGATTGCCGGGGCCGATCGGTTCGCTCAGCCGCTGATACCGTGCATCAATTGACAGGCGCAAACGTTTGCCCGTGCAGGGAACTCCCTTGTGCACGACCATACTGTGAAAGATAAGCACATCGCCCTGTGTGAACGGGCTGTTCACCCATGAGCCTTCCAAGGATTCGTCGATTCCCATGCCGCCTGCCCCCAGCGCCGGTTTATAGTCGAAAATGCCGTTTTTGTGCGAACCCGCGGCAATCTGGAGGCCTCCCATTTCAGGCGGCAGATCTTGGAGCGGTATCCATGCTGTGTAGGTTTCAGCGGTTCCTCGAATGAATACGTAATCCTGATGCGGCGGTGTCGTGAACGCTTCGCGCTGCGGGAAGAGACATCGTCCGATAACCTTGGCATGGGGCAGCACGCTCTCACCGAGCATTCGTTCGAACATTCCGATGAGATCGGGGTGTTGAGCTAAGGCGTAGAACCCTTGGAGACTTGTCATCCGCCCCATGACACGCATATACTCCGGTTCCGGTTCGACACCGAAGCCGTTGAGATCGGCGACTCCATCCTTAAACGGCGCATCGGCGTTGACCCATCCCTCTTCAAGCGCGATTTTCAGCTGCTTGAGTCTAAGTTGTTCTACTGTTTCGCCGGGCAACAAACCGCTGATAAACAGGTACCCGTCCCGTTCCATTCGTTTTTGTAGACCGGTACCACTATCAAGAATGTCTCTTGAATCAGTAAAAGGTTGCATCGCTTTTTCTCCTTACGGAATTCGCGCTTGACGCTGTTCACCAAGAATCGGGGGCGTGAGCAATGGGCTGTGCCGGAGGGTTAGGTATCCGTTCGGAACGTGCGCGACGGTTTTTGCCGGTACTGTTGGCTAGGAAGACGGTTGTCGGTTTTGGTTATGGTAGCACAGGCATTATGCTTTTTCAATAGTTTTTGGAATTGGAATAGGGCATCGAATGCGATTCTGGTGGCGGCTGGAAAGCGAGGAAGCATGGAAGTGTGGAAAAGCGAAGTCACTATACACCTTAGAAGAATCCATCCGAGGCATTTGGCAACCGTCTGAATAGGAACTCTATCGCACACTCTATGGGTTTTAACATCGGGATTCTCTATTGATCAAGCGACTGAATAAGGATCAAACGAGTGGATAGATCAAGTGACTGAATAAGGAACGCTATAGAGATCCCAGTGCGATAGTTATCCACCAAGTAACACTCGAAATTGCACTCCGCTGGAGTGCAGACGCGAGGAGGAATCGTGTTCTATTGACATTTCACTCCGCTGGAGTGAAAAATATGCCGGTAAGGAACGTTTTTTTCAGACCCTGTCACAGAGCGAAGAACAAGTGTTATTTGCTGAAAGAATTGTTCCGATAGGAATAATGGGGTGCTCTCAAGCGACGAATAAGGGCGCGAGAGGTATTCCTGCTCCGTCGCCTAATCTCGGTTAATCGTTATAATCATGATATGTCCGGTTTCACGCGGTTCAGTCCAACCTACCGATTACCATTTGCCCAAAAGCGATTGACATTGACAATAGAGGATGACGTTGATATACTTCTTCTGCACATCTCCTGAACGGAATCAGAAGTAACGGGAAAAAGCAAGATGGAAGGGCTCAAAATCGGCGATCAGACTTATCAATCGCGGCTGCTTATCGGGACGGCGGGCTATCCGAATTTCGATGTGATGACTCGTGCGCTTGAGGCAAGCGGTGCGGAGATTGCTACGATTTCGATTCGCCGAGTAAAGCCGAGCGGTGATTCCGGTGAGAACCTATTCGACCTGCTCCGGGAAAGAAATTACACGATTCTTCCAAATACCGCCGGGTGTTTCACTGCCAAGGAGGCAATCCTGACGGCTCATCTCGCGCGAGATGCGCTCGACACCGACCTTATAAAACTGGAGGTCATTGGCGATGATCGAACGCTATTTCCCGATGTGGAACAGTTGCTGCATGCGGCGGCAACGTTGATTAAGGATGGGTTCACGGTGCTGCCCTACTGCAACGACGATCCCATCACGTGTAAGAAACTAGAAGATTTGGGATGTACAGTAGTTATGCCGTTAGGCGCTCCGATCGGTTCCGGAATGGGGATTCGCAACCCCTACAACATTCAAATTATCCGCGACATCGTTAGCGTTCCTTTAATCGTTGATGCGGGAGTTGGAACGGTGTCGGATGCCGCGATCGCGATGGAACTTGGGTGTGACGGCGTGCTTCTCAACACGGCGGTTGCCAAGGCGCGGCAACCGGTGTTGATGGCGGAAGCCATGCGGAAAGCGATTGAAGCCGGACGGACGGCGTTCTTGGCTGGACGCATACCCAAGAAACTGTACGCGACCGCATCAAGCCCGTGGGAAGGGTTGATTCAGTGATTCATTGGTAATGTTGGAGTCGCTTTTATGACTGAATTGCGTAAAGTTCAACGACGTAATGAATTGACAATATTGATTCACGCACGCTGCAGATAGGGAGCCTAATTTTGACAAACAGCATTCATTTAATGAAGTTCAGAGTCTCTTTGTTGTTCACGACTATCTTCATGGGATTGAACCTCTCAATCGGGGAGGCACAACTCAAAACAGACTTCGGCAAGCGCTTAGTCCAACAGGAAACAGAGTCGCCTAAGGCAACCGAACCGGAACTCCTTATCGACTATCAAGTCAGTAACGTGTTCAATGACCATATTGAATTTGGTTTGAGTATTGACCCGAACACCAGCAGTTTGGCGGGCAGAGAAGATCCCCAGCTTACCGGACTGATTAACCGAGCCGGGGTCAATCTCCAAGGCTCGCTGCCGCTTGGTGACCGTTTTGGAGTAAAATTCCAATACACTCCGCAGTTTGAAAATTACATCGGTGAAAACGGTCAACTCAACGAATTCGACGCGATGACCGACCTCTTTCTTACCGAGGTGAGCTTCCAACCAACCCCCGATCTCCCGGTACTCGTCCTGTCTCATCAGCTTCAACGGTTAGACCGCCAGGACGACGCTTACGACAGCTTGCAGCGTCAAATGGGACTTCGTTTCGGTAAGGTGTTGGAGTACAATCTGCGGCTGCAACGATATGATGATGACGTAACTCGCCGCGAAGACTTTCTCCTCGTGGGCTCGACAAGCCATCAAGGCGTCGCGCGCCTACAACTGGGGTTGCTGAAACACATGCTCGGCAAGTTAGAGTATTCGATTGAGCGGGAAAGCTACAAAGATAATCTGAATATCTTGGTGCTTGGGGTAGCGGGGATCAAGCCCGGGGAATCACGGCGTGACATGCGTCAATTCGGTTCCGCGAAATTGATTCAGATCGCTTCGGACCACGTGGTTTTGCAGGAAGAGTTCAGTCTATTCATGAATAGTTCAAACGTTGATTTTTACGATTTTCTCAGCGCCGAGGTAGCATTCAGCGGCTTCTACAAAATAGACCCGGGAAGCTGGGCACGGTTGCGACTGTCACGATTGTGGGTCGGATTTGACGGACGGCATGTTCGAAATGAGGAGGGAATGATCCTCGAGGGGGCCGACAAGCGCATGGACACACAATTTGGTGTGAATTTTCAGTTGAATTGGAAGCTGCACGAACGTGTCACGCTCCTTGCGGACTATCAACTCATCAAGAATGACACGAATGAGGGTGCGGCGTTCTATGACTTCCTGAACTACACAAACAACGTTGCTTCAATCACGTTTCAAGCCTCTCATTGATGTCCGACGCACACATGTTAGCCTGATTACGGTTCTTGGAACTGGTTCTGTTTGGTGCTGTTCTAGCAATACTACAATCGACAGTCTCTTCCTCGGTCTGAGGAGAGTTTGATTTACCAAACCTTCCATTGAGCCGCATACTCACACCCGCGATTATTTCTCCTTGCGAAAAATCAAGATGAACTGATGCATTTGGTTGGACACGTACGCATACGGGTAACCAAAAGGATAAAGGTTCATCGACTTATCATACCAAATCTTATACCCCCTGAACCTGAGATTAGGAATCTGCACAAGCGCGCTGACCACATCGGCGTGAATCAGATTGTGATGTTCTGCGGTGGGTTGAAGATCTTTGCAGAATACGACCACGTATCCTTTCACCTTGAGGAACTCCATTGACTGAACAATAACCGACTTGAGCGCTTCGTAGAACCGGTCTGTACCCATGTTGCCGAGGTCACCCTCATCCGTCGTAAATGGCGTCGGTGAATCATCGCCGGTTCTCTTCTTCCGTTCGCCGGTGCGTTTTCTCGAAAGCATGTCTCCATAAGGCGGATCGGTCAAAACAAGATCGAAGAGATAATTTTTTTGGTTGAAGATTTGGTCAAGGCGGCTTGCGTCCCCTTGATAAACTGTCTGGGGTTTAAAATTTAAGCTCTCGGACGCGCTATGGTAAAGGTCGAGATAGTCTCGGGACAAATCCACGCCTACACCGTGTCGTCCCGCCATTGAACATGCCAACAATGTGCCGCCCACGCCGACAAACGGATCAAGCACCCAGCCATTTTTCTTCGTGAAGAATTCAATGAGCCGCTTCATTAGCTCTGGCGGCTTTGGCGATGGATGCTTCTTGCGGATGTGATGTGCATGGCTATGTTCGCCGGATGTCGGATAACACATGTCAATGAGCGGACTCTGATGCGTTGCCCATTGCTCAAGTGACAAGTCATTGATTTGCTCGCCTGTCAGGAGTTCAGAATCGCCTTCCGTGAGTTCAATCGAATTCAGAGCGTAGACCCATTCCTTGCCTGTTAAATCGTTAAGTGTGTTTCGTGAATCCACTCTTTCCCTATGCGGTAATTCTTTATTTTGTTTGGACATAGAATAGATATTCTCGGACGATTCGCCCATTTCCGAAATCGCCCCCAGAGTTACTTTTGAAGCGTCGGTAATCAATCGGAATCAGTTCCGGCACTCCCCCCTTTTCCCTTAGCACATCACGTATCTCGGTTTCAGTCATAATGCCTTCACTGTTATAACTCACGATAATGTGCTTTGCCTTGGCGTGAGACATTAATGCGGCAAATGCGCGCAAACACGCTTGTTGTGAGCAGTAGGCCGATTTCTCCGTTTCGGAATATGTACGTAGTCCGGTTTTGCCGTAAAGGCTAGGATTATCATACCGAGCGATGGTTTCGAGGAGATGATAGTTCGTAATGTATTGACGGGTGTTGTACGGCGGGTCTATGTAAAGAATATCGCACTCAATATGCTCAATGAGACAGTTTGCGTCTTGCTGATACACAGAGTGTTCTTTGTTTGATGGAATCGGAGTAATCGGCTCAAGTGTCAATTCTTTGTAGGTTCTCGCATCCCAGCCTTTCAGATACGCGCCGTACGTCCCCGAAATGTTGGTCACCTTGGACACCGCCTCTAGCAGAGAAAGCAGGAGGGAATAGTATTCATCTTCAGTGATCAGATTGTCTCGCCTCCACTCCTCAATCCGGCGTCTGACGACATCAATCTTTTGTCCGTTGCTGTTAGAGAGATATTGTCGATTGTATTTATTGTCTCCGCCGGGGCAGTAAGCATTGAAGATAAACCCATCGGAAATTCGATCAAGCCGGTTCAGATAATTCAAGACCTTCAGGTAGGTTTCCATTCCATCAGAGAGGCTAGATGGCAAAGTGTCCGGTAGGTTCCTCATCTTGGCGAAAGTCGGTTTGGCGTTAGTTTGAATCAGCGCTCGACCGAATATATACGCTAGGCAAAGCAAATCATTGGATATGATTTGGAACCCAAGTTTCTTGAAATGCGCCGCAACCGAATGTGTTCCCGCAAATAGATCGCAAAAAATCCCTTTCCGAGGAGTGTTCTTCAATACTATGTCCTCAATGTATGGCAGGAGATTGGTTTTGCGGCCAATATATCTCATGAACTTTGGGACTTGTGTGTTGTTAGAATTAAAACTATCTTTTCGCTGGATTTCTCGGGTAGGGTGGGAGCTATGATTTGATTCGCTTATGGAGGATTCGGGTTGATTGATTCCGGTACGGCGTGCGATTACGTGAGTGAACTTAAGTCAATTTTGGGGGTAGTTTCTCAACCATATCCCTACACATCCGAGGCAAATCGTAGTCCGGTTGCCAACCCCATTCCTCCCTCGCAGCACTGTCGTCCATACTGTTGGGCCAAGAATCGGCGATACCCTGTCTCAACGCATCCACCTCGTAATCCATGGTGAACTCCGGAATCAACTTCGTTACCTCTGCCGCAATGTCCTCGGGCGCGAAACTCATCGCGGAAACATTGAAAGCGTTGCGGTGTTTTAACCCCCTCGGATCAGCTTCCATGACCGCAATTGCGCCCTTGATAGCGTCCGGCATGTACATCATATCCAACTTTGTACCCTGCTTCAAGAAACAGGTGTATCTTTTATGCTTTATCGCGTCATAGAAGATCTGCACGGCATAATCCGTAGTGCCGCCGCCCGGCAGTGTGACATACGATATAATCCCCGGATAACGCAATCCGCGTGTATCGACGCCAAATTTCTCATGATAGTAATCGCAAAGTAGCTCGCCGGAGACTTTGGTGACACCGTACATGCTGGTGGGTCTCTGGATGGTGTCCTGCGGGGTATTATCGGCGGGGGTCGTCGGTCCAAATGCGCCGATGGAACTTGGCGTGAACACGGCGCAATTATGTTCGCGCGCGACCTCAAGGACGTTCACCAGTGCGTTGACGTTCACCTGCCACGCCAATTGCGGATTGTTCTCAGCTACCGCCGATAGCAGCGCGGCGAGGTGATAGATTGTATCAATCCGATGATTCACCACGACGCGATTGACGGCTTCAATATCCGTGCAGTCCACGATTTCGAAGGGACCCGAATTTCGCAATTCTTCACTCGGTTGAGTTTTGCGGCCTCCCGCAACAACATTGTCATTACCGTATCGCTCTCGGAGGGCAAGCGTTAGTTCGGATCCGATCTGCCCTACGGAACCGGTCACCAGAATTTTCTTCATATTACCTCCCGGCGCAAATCTGTTTGGATAGGAGCGTTTGCTATCCGTAAGGTCCGTGGTCAAGGAAACCGAGGAGCCGCTTCAATCTCGGATTAGCGTCCTTGTAAACGTGCTCGGGCATGTTATAGTTCATGAACGGGTAGTATTTGTGGCCAATCATACGGCGGCCATAAGTAACCTGCGTTATATAGCGCGTTCTCTCGCTCCTATTAAGCCCTCCATGGTGCCAGACCTGATTGTTGAACATAACGACGCTCCCGGCATTTCCCAAGTTGTAACGAATCTTGTCCTCCCATTCCGTGCCTCCAAGGTCGGGCGGCGGACTCGCGCCGAATAGATGAGAACCCGGAATCACCTCGGTGCCTCCATATTTGATTTCGGGAACGTCGGTCAAGTAGTAGTTCGCCGTGAAGAACATTACCGAAAGGCGGATGTTTTTGGGGGGCTTCCCATCCATAACAGTGATGTGCGGGGTATCGTCTTGGTGCCAAGTCGTAATGCCGCCGCCCGGTCTGCTCTTAAAGGAATTGTTGTGGATGACGTGGCAGTTTGGGGCAACGAGCGCCTCGGCGAAACTGACAATGGGTTCAAGATCGAACAGCCGAAGATTCGCTTCGCTGGTCTCAAACATGCGGTGTGCCAGCGTGATATGAGCCGCGTCGTTGTTAAGACCGTTCGGGTTTTCCTTGAGTGCCCAGTCGAGGTCTTCGCGCATCTGAGCGCACCAGTCCGGCGGCAGGACATTTTGTACAAACAGAAAACCGTCACGATGGAATCGCTCGACCCACTCTTGAATCTGTTCTCCACTAACGATTTGATTGGCGAGATAGTCTCCGTTTCCCGACATTTGACTCATTCAAAATTCTCCTTAAATTGGATAAGTCCAATCTCATCAATCGTTGATTGGCAAGGCGACTTTGCTCCGTTCCTTTGCTGATCTGTAGGTTGCCAACACAACTTCAACGGCATGGCGTCCGGCTATGCCATCAACCAACGGCGTTTTACCGTCCCGAATGCAATCGACAAAATGGGATACCTCTCCGACCACGCCGTTCGGCGTTTCTCGATCAGGGGTGAGAGTAGTCCAGTCGGATTCACCAATCTTCTTGAGGTAGGCGAGGTCCGCCCCCATGTCGAGACGCAGGGAGCCTTTCGATCCGTCAATAATAGTGTCGTTTGTGCCGCGCGCACCCATGAAACCGCCCCAACGCAAAATTCCCACGGCTTTGCTGTCGTAACGGATGAGCGAGACGGTATAATCTTCCCAATCTTCGTTCCCGGAAAAACTGTCCACTTCCGCCGCAACTGTCAACGCCGTACCGCCAAACCAGTTGATAAGATCAGATTTGTGTATGCCGTTTTCGAGAAGCCCGCCGACGGTTCCGTACCAAGATGATGGACGTTGTCGCGACGCATTATAGGCACCGCTGTAATCCGTTTCGATATAAATCACGTCACCGATTTCACCGGCATCGACCAGTTGCTTGCCGAGGCGATGCACCGGATAAAAGCGCAGCACCTGCCCTACCATAAGATGCGTTCCGGCTTTGTTTACCGCGTCAATCATGGCGTCAGCGTCGGCAAGGGTGAGTGAGAGCGGCTTCTCGGAGAAGGCATGAACACCGGCTTCCGCCGCCGCAACGACTACCTCTCGATGCATCATGGGCGGCGTGGCTACAATAACCGCGTCGACAATCTCCAATAGTTCGCGGGGATCTTGAAACGCGCGAACCTGATGCTGCGCCGCGATGGCTTGCGCGGCTTCAAGCCGTATGTCCGCCACACCGACGAATTCGCAATTTTCAACGTTAGGCAGCGAATTGCAGTGCCCGCTGCCCATGCCGCCTGTACCGATGACGCCAATTCGCACCATAGTTTTCTCCTCGGATTCCGTTCTGATGGTATATGCTATCCTGTCCTATTCAAAGGGTGGTGATTTCCTCCCCACAACTCTCTTGAGTTTCAACGCCAATGCTTTCACAACAATCTCTCCAAACGCACCATATTTCATCTCGCTAACAGTGTCTTAGGTCCATAACTGTGCTGCTATCATCGATTTCGTTCACATTTTCACATGCTTCGGACGGTGCGATCAATCGACTGGATACGGAGATCAAGCAAGTGAGTAACGAGCACGATAGCTAATCCTGCGAAAGAAATCCCTTTCCAACCGCACCTTCGAGACTGGATAAATACCGGTTCGGTGAAGAAACCGAAACCTACCGCAGTGCAAAAAAATTCTGTTTCGCAATAGTAGACGTTCTATAATTTAGACTGTCTCGACCGGAGGCAGATAGACTTCGATGCAGATATTATAACTGAATTCATTATTGTTTTCCATTGCGATTATGGGCAGAACACAACTTTTCCCGCATCGGATTCAGCGCCTATACTCCAAATGCGCACATTATGCAATAGACACATCTTACCTTCATTATGGGTTTGGTATTTTGGGGATTGCTGTATCCATCAACAGCAGGTAGACGTTTATTATTGAGGAAAATTAGAAATCCACCGTATTCATAAATTATAGAACCTCGGAAACACGCAAGGGATTATGAAATTAAATACTTTCGCCATAACAGCAATTCTCATAATGATAATGGTCATCTCTTCAACCACGGAGATAAACTCCGACATCGGCGATAGGAACATTCTCGTCGGCGCAAGTGCGAGAGCACTCGGGATGGGGAGTGCGTTCACCGCAGGTCCCGCGGGCAGCGACAGTTTTTATTGGAACGCGTCGTCACTCGGGTTTCTGAGTGGGATGGAAGTTTCCTTGGTCGGGCTACCCTATGCCGAGAACGTGGCAAACCGAGAAGGGGCTTTTTCAATAGGTTTAAATCCGGATGACCTTGGTATCTCTACTGCGAAACTTGGCAATGTCTCATTCGGCTCTTGGTTTGATGGCTGGGGTGAAGATCGAGTACGAAACCGCCTTATGCTCTTGGGCTACGGCTATTCATTTGGAGAATCGGTTGCTGCCGGTGCCAACATTCGTCATCATCGTCGGAGCCGAGGTGCCGACACACATCTTGGATGGTCTTATGACATCGGGATTCAGGTCTCGCGAAAGTTGACGCGTTTGGGTGAGGGAGTCGCTTTCGGATTGAGTTTTGAAGATTTTGACGGTCGCCTGTTTAGAGACGGGCAGCTTGTTCAAGATCTGCCGCTTGTGGCTCGTTTTGGTACGGCATATCATCTTGACAAGGGTACGATATTATCAAGTGATTTCACGCTGCACAACGACGACCAACTCTCATGGAATGACCGATTTCGCGCGCATCTGGGGTTAGAAAAGTGGTTATTCAGCCAACGATTCGGCGTTCGCGTTGGCTATACAGCGATTACGAACGACCAAAACTTCACCGAGGGGGATTGGTCGAGCGGATTCAGCTTGCGCAGCGGCATAGGGCGACTTGATTACGCATATCTGAACGGCGGCAATTTCGATGAGGGATCACACTGGATCGCCGCGACCTTCCGTTTGAATGGCATACCAGATGCGATTCCGATCGCCCCTCCCGAACCCCCTCCTCCAATCAACATGCCCACTCCGCCGCCCCTTCCCCCAAAAACTATTGATCCGGTACGCGCGCTAAACGAGAATGAAACAGACTTCAGCGTCTCCGAGCGAATAATTTCGCCAAATGCGGACGGCGTTAAGGACATCACGTCATTTAACCTAACCATTCCAGAAGATGTAAGATGGACACTGGAAATCCACGATGAGCGCGGCGAGATCGTGAGGCACTATTCCGGAGCCGGATTGCGAAACGAGGCGCTCATGTGGAATGGGGAGGACGATGCCGGAAATTTAGTAAACGACGGCACATACACCGCTCAATTCACGGTGCTCGATCTTCGGGATTATAAGTATTTTCAACGCGACGTGGACGTTGAGGTAGATACTGTTCCGCCAGATTTCGAAATACTCGCGGAACCGCTTCTGATTGAACCGTCATCGGGCGCGGATACCAAGGCTATTTCAAGCGATACGCGGGGAACCAACACGCCAACGGTACATATTCAGACGTCAACTTTGAATCAGATTGTAAAGTGGGAATTGAAGATTGTGAAAAGCGGAGGAGACGTTATAGACACGTTGGAAGGAGATGGCACTCCATCGAATACGACTGTCTGGAACAACTGGGAGCGTTCTGAATTGCTCGCAGACTCGCAGGCGGACTATCGTTTTGAGATGACAATACATGACATCGCCGGTAATAGAAATTCGCGAACCGTTCCGCTTAAGCTAATCGATTTAACCCCAGAAGAACTGCCAGTCGAGGAGGAGGAGGTTACCGTCAGGGAGCAAGTTACCGCCGAGGACGTGTTACCGCTTGAGGAGAAGGCAACAGCGAAGGAACCGGAAGATAGCACGGTTGTATTGACACTTCCGGGCATCGCTTTCGATACGGGGTCCTACGAACTCAACGATGATTATTGGTCGGTTCTAGAAAAAGTTGCGAACGTGATTCTCACGTATCCAAAGGTACAGGTAAGCATTGAAGGACATACGGATAGCATTGGCAGTGCCGATTACAATCTCGAACTATCGCGTCAGCGTGCGGATGCGGTTAAGGACTATCTAGTTCGTGAATTTGGCGTTTCTTGGTCGCGACTGAAGACAATCGGCTACGGCGAGGAAAAGCCAATAGTGGACAACGATGTGGAATCCATTCGCTACGAAAACCGGCGCGTAGAGATCGTGTTATCCCTATCGGGTACCCTTGCTCAAGACCCGGATATGATCGCCGAATTCACGCAGCGCGTGAAGGAGACAGCTAGCGAGATATCCAAGTTCAATTCTCGTTTGTCAGTTCCGACAAAGGAAGATCGGCGGGGCAAGTGGACCGTAATGGTCAGCTCATTCAAGTCTCGTGAACATGCTAAACTGCTCGTTGAGAACCTGAAGTCGTTAGACATAGCCAATTTTATAGAATTTGCTCGGGTGGACGTCAAATCCCAAACGTGGTACCGAGTGACGGTCGGACGTTTCAAAGAGGAGGCTGATGCCGCGGAGTTCGCAGACGAACTCAGAGAATCACAGGGCATTGAACCCCTCGTGATTTCTCGAGAATGAACTCCCGAAGTTGTGCCTTCGGTGCGGTTTGGATTCGGACTCATGCAACAGATGCCTGAAGGCTTGCGGTAGGATAATTTATTGTGGATTTTCTTGCCGCAATCGCGGTAGGAGGGGAGAAGCCGAGGGTGGAGGAGAGAACTCGGTTTCACGGAATGGCTCCGCCCGATATGGATTTTTAGACGGGAAAGACCAACTGTTGCGCGGAAAAGACTTGGCTAACGGACCGGTGCTGATGAATCCTTAGAATGGCTTCTGCCAGAAGTGGAGCGATGGAAAGAACCTCGATTTTTCCGCTAGCTTGCTTTTCGGCCGGAACCGGGATTGTGTTAGTGACAACGACCTCTCGAATCGCAGGGTGTCTGAGGCGTTCCGGCGCGGCGCCCGCGAGCACGGGGTGGGTGACGCTAATGTAAGCAGGCTTTGCCCCCGCTTCTTCCAACACCGCCACTTGTTCAAGGACAGTGCCGCCGGTAGCGATTTCGTCATCGACGACAATCGGATTTTTGCCCGCTACATCACCGACGACACCCGCCGCCTCGACCTCTCGCCCGCCTTCACCCGACCGGCGTTTGTGCATCAGCGCCAAGGGAAATCCCAAGATATTTGAATATTTTTCCGCCAATTTTACCCGTCCGGCGTCGGGCGCAATTATGACACCGTTATCAATCTGTTTTTGTTTGAAATGATCCGCCAATGTTGTTAGAGCTGTAAGATGGTCTGCGGGGATGTCGAAGAAACCTTGAATCTGGGCAACGTGCAGGTCAACGGCAACAATGCGATTAGCACCCGCCACTGTGAGGAGATCGGCCACTAACTTGGCGCTAATGGGTTCCCTGCCCGTGGATTTCTTGTCTTGGCGACCGTAGCCAAAATAGGGTATCACCGCCGTAATTTGCCGCACCGATGCGCGTTTCATGGCATCAATGGTCAGAAGAAGTTCCATTAAGTTGTCATTGGCAGGTTGACAAGTCGGTTGGAGAATATAAACATCAGTTCCGCGAATACTTTCCTCAATCTGAACACGAGTCTCGCTATTCGGAAACGGCGAGATTGAAATCCTGCCTAATTCAACGCCCAGAGTCATGGCAATTTCCTTAGCCAACTCCGGGTTTGCGTTCCCGGCAAATAACCTGAGATCGTCGTGAACGTCACCTTGGAATGTCCGAGCCATGGTAGTCCTTTATGAAATTTTGTGTTTGAACGGTAAAAGAACCTATGGCGACTATTTCATAAGTTTCCAGTCTGCCACGATTTTCGGCGGGAAAGCGCCCGATTCAACTTCGGAAATAAGATTTTGAAGTGCGTTTCGCGCCTTGCCCGCCAAGTCGGGTTGGATCCAGTCGTTGGCGATAGCCTCCTCAAATTCGTCATTGTCCTGAATCTGATAACTGCCATCGGGCGTTACCCATAGATCCAGGAATAGATCGGTGATTTCAAAGTGATTCTCAGCGCGATGCATCGGGGTAATGATGTCGCAGTAGTATCCGGTGAACACATTTTCGAGGTTATAAATCTTTCCGACATCGTGCCACAGATCCGCAAAGACAAACCAAACCGCCGTGAAACCGTTATCAAGAACGGTTTCGCCATCGATAGCAATGGGATTGGAAGGCTTGATTTTCTGGGACGTTACTATTAGGGAGGCGTCCTCATAGAGAAGTTCCTGTTGAAAACGGTTCACACGGTTCGGTAGGCGTTTGTACAGCAACTCCAGCGTACCCATTTCAGCGCCTCAAATCTCGACAGATTTTACCGCGTCGACGAATTTTCTGATTCTATCCGAATCCTTGCGCCCGGGCCCCGATTCAACCCCGCTGCCGACATCAACGCCGTAGGGCTTGACGCGGCGAACGGCTTGCGCCACATTGTCCGGATTTAGGCCGCCCGCGACAATGATTCGACCGTAATGTTTAGCTCGCAGCGCGAGATTCCAGTCGAACACTTCCCCCGTTCCCCCCATCTTCCCTTCGACGTAGGTATCCAGCAGGAAGGCATTGACATTGTAATCCGAGAGAATTGACAAACTGGACTCGTCTTTCACACGCACAACTTTGATGACCTTCTTATCCAAGTTGCGGCAGAATTCGGGCGTTACATCAGCGTGCAACTGAACGGCATCCAGCCGACACTGATCGGCAATTGTTTTAATTTTCGCGGCGTCCTTGTTCGCGAATATCCCGACGGTGGTGACAAAGGGAGGTAACTCGGCGACAATTGCGGCGACCTGATCGGAATTGACAAATCGGGGGGTGTCCGGCACAAATATGAACCCGAGCGCATCAGCGCCGGCGTCGACCGCCGTTAATGCGTCCTTCAGATGGGTAATTCCGCAGATTTTGATACGAGTCAACGTTTGTCCTTGTCTTTTTCGAGGGAGGTATTGAAGAACGGATTGGATTGCAATAGTGTATCAGAACATTGGAGATGGATCAAGAATTATCTTGACGGTTTTTCGACAATTGGACCTATATATTTGTATGTGAAAGCGTCTACTACCTCGTCCCAGGCTGGGCATGGAATGATGAAAATAGAGGGCAATTCAACGATTTGATGATTGATGGTTGCTCCTTCGGTTTCCCTCACTTTTGGGATTCCGCCCCCGATTTGGCGGTCGACTATTGCTACTACAAACCGACCTACATAAGTCCTTACCGTTTTCCCTTGTCGATTGCTTCGACGGGACACTTTCTCATGTTTTATTGTGGAAGTCCGTCCAATTCCAGTCGATATTTTCGGCCATGAATTGCGCCAAGAACGCATGGGGTGGTGTGCGCTGCCCCAGGCGGCCATCAAAAGGCACAACCCCCAGGATTGGCAGATGCGTGAGTCGGGAAATCTCGGCGGGATTGGTGTTCTCTGCCAACCCTACCACGTCCTGCCGCAATCCGTTTAGGACAATTCCGTGAATTTCAAGGTTGAAGGATTTGGCAAACGCGACCGTTAACAGCGTGTGATTAATTGTTCCCAAGGTTGGACGGGCAACCACAATCAGCGGCAACTGAAAACGGACTGCTAGGTGCGCCACGAGAATGTCGTCGCGAATCGGCGCGGCAAGTCCGCCGACGCCTTCGACGACCATGAACTCATGGTTCTGACGGAGCTGATTAAACGCGTCATCGACTCGGTCTAGGTCAATTGGAAGACCCTCTACCTGTGACGCGACCGAAGGGGCAAGGGGTTCGCGCAGGCATATCGGGTTAATCAACTCGAGGCTGTCGTGCACCTGTGCCGCGTGTTTAAGGAATACCGCGTCTTCGGAAACGAGTTGTCGATTAACCTCGCCCACGTTCATTACGGAATTTGGATTGGAATCGTTTGCCCCTTCGCCGTCTACAACCATTGGTGCCGCGGCAGGTTCCTCACCGCCGGTAGCAATCGGTTTCATGACCCCGACATCAACTCCAATCGACGCCAGTGAAGCGGCTAAGCCGCCGGCAATCACGGTCTTTCCGACCCCGGTATCCGTGCCGGTCACGAAGAAACCGGTCACACCACTATTACGCTTTAGCGTGTTCATCTCCGTGCCCGCGTCCAATCGTCCCATCTCGTAAGAAAACAACCAGAACCGCCGCAACCAGCGGAAGGACTGTCAAACAGTCCAGAACATTCGCCAATCCGAAACGATCCCCGAGCATGCCAACCGGGATGCTAAGAACACCGCCTACTCCCCAAGCGCCGCCCATCATCAAACTGGACGCTATGTTTTCGCGTGCCGGGAGCAGCTGTTGCGCCCAAACAATGTTCACGGAGGTTGAGGCGGAGAGTATCACATTTCCGATGAACAACAGGAAGAGAAAAAGGGTACTTGAGCTGTGAAGTGAAAGGTACAGCAGCGGCGGCGACGCAAGCATGGAAAAGAGCAGCATGCGCTGGCGCGCTATTCGATGGTAGAGCGAACCACCAATGACTATCCCGATCGTGCCTGCCAATAGAAAGAGCGCAAGAACGGCGGAGCGTGCAACGTTCGAGTATCCTCTTTCATCAAGGAACAGCGACAGAAAGTTTTCCAAGCCTATTGTTGTCCGCGTCCTTAAGACGGCAATCAGATAAAGCGCGACAAGGGGACGAAAATACGGTGCAATCGAATCCCGCAGCGCACTCCGCTTCGCGGATCGGGTTAAAGGCTGCACCGTGTCCGGCGAGGGATTCGTCGGATGACGCAATTTCAAGACCCAAGGAACGAGAAAAGCGAGGATAAGACCGGGAATCATGCACCATGCCAGCATATTCCAGCCGTAGCGTACCAGAAACAGCATGATAAGGAGAGGTCCGGCGGCTCTTCCCAGATTTCCTCCTGTAAGAAAGATTGAAACTCCAAAACCTTGGCTCTGCTTTGCCAAACTCGCGGCTTGGACTGTTCCCAGCGGGTGAAACGCCGCAACGCCGGTGCCCCCGGCGATCAACAGCAAAAATACTACCCAGATGGACGGCGCGGAATTCAGCAGACACAAGCAAAACGCAGTGCCCGCGACTCCGAAGGTCAGAAAATGGATCGACCTTACGCGGTCTTCCAACCATCCGAAAAAGATCTGATTCAGCGCACTAAAGAAGTTGTAGACGGATATTAATGCCCCGGCAAGAGTGTATCTCGCTGCCGTCCCGGCGGCGAGCCTCGTGAGCAGCACCGGCAGCAGATGCGGCAGGAGAGTGGCGTAGCTATCAATAACCGTGTGGAGGAATGTGAGGAAGTAGAGTTGCCGGTTTGACGAACGTTCGGGAAGGTCGGGCATAAGTTTGGGAGATTGTTACAAATCTGAAAATCCGGCTGGTTTCGCGCGGTAGCCTACCGCGGCTGCATGGCTCCTCCAAATGGGATTTAGAAAATCTCGAAGCTGTACTTTATTTGCATATCCAACACTCCATTCACGGTCCGTGTCGCGCAATCACGGCCACCGGAATAGGCAGCAACCAGGGTCATTCAGTTCAACCTGTTACGATCTAATCCAACCGCCGCCAATGACGATATCGCCGTCGTAAAATACCGTCGCTTGCCCCGGTGTTATCGCTCGACGCGGTTCATCAAATATAACTTTCGCCTCGGTTTCGCTCAGCGGATGTATGGTGGCTAACGCTCCATCATCTCTTGATCTTACTTTGACGAGAGCGCGAATTGATTCGTCGAATTGGTCAATGGAAATCAGATTGATTCGCTCCACAAGCATGGTTTGCCGGAGCAGGTCGGCTGGAGCACCGACTTCGATGGTGTTTTTTTGGGCATCGACCCGCGTGACGTACAGCGGGCTGCCGGCAGCAATGCCCAGTCCTCGGCGCTGCCCGACGGTATAGAAAGGGATACCTTGATGTGTACCTAGCACATTGCCGTCTTTATCCACGATGTCGCCTTCGTGAATCTTTTCGGGCACCTGCTCTTTCAGGAACCGCCTATAGTTGTCGTCCGCTACAAAACACAACTCTTGGCTCTCCAGTTTATCGGCGGTGCGCAGCTTGAATCTCCTAGCCATCGCCCGCACTTCATCTTTGGAGCGCTCACCCAGTGGCATAATCGCACGGCTTAGTTGTTCTTGTGTCAACGCCGACAGGAAATAGGATTGATCTTTGTTGGCATCGACGCCCTTTCTCAAAAGATATCGCCCGCTGTCCTGATCGCGCTCAATTCTAGCATAGTGACCGGTGGCGATGAAATCGTACTCCAGACTGTCGACGAGAGACAAGAGTTTTCCGAATTTGAGTTCCCGATTGCAAATCATGCAAGGACTCGGCGTTCTTCCGTCAAGATATTCATTGACAAAATAATCTACGATGCGCTCTCGGAATATCTCCTCATAATTTACGCCGTAGAACGGAATTCCTAACTGGGTTGCCACCCGCCGCGCATCCTCAATGCCTTCAAGCGAACAACAATTCGGCTTTTCCGATTCTACTTCAAGTGCATCGGGCGCCCCGAGCCGCATCGTGATGCCGATTACATCGCAGCCCGACTCAAGCATCAATGCCGCCGTGACTGAACTGTCGACGCCGCCGCTCATGGCAACGACGACTTTCTTCGCTGATGACATCCTACCCCTATGTTCAGTGGAACGATTATAAACTAAAACAACCTACCGATTATGACCGCGAAAGAATAGCACACCGTCGATTGGGTTGTCAAGAAACGCGGAAGAGGGTAGAGAAAGGGGAAAAACCGGGGAGAGAGAAGGGAGGAGAGGGCACAAAAAAAATTCAAGTTACGCACAATCACTATATCTTTTTTACATTTTCTGTAACCCTTTCGAATAACTATACGTTTGTATAGCATAACAGACAAGTAGTAGTTTTGAGTTGATACATCAAGAGTCCATTACAGGAGATTGTGAATGAAAACTTCAGCCGTTTCAAGAGTTACCGAAGCCATTCGAGAGATAAAGGAACAGCATTGTGACACCTGCGGCAACCAAGCGAAGGGTTTCACCTTTCGCAAAATGCTTCTGACGTATTACTGCCGCAAGTGCTTACGTCAGGAATTCAACGTTAGCGGTCCCGTCACCTATCCCGACACGTCTGCGGCGGATTGACAAATTGTGGAGTAGGGACGTTTCCATAATGTCCCTATAGGGTTCGCGTTAATCGTTTTAGGGTGCAAGTCACTCGATTTCAATATCGGAAACTGTAATTTACATGTAGACTTGGGCGAGGGAACACAAATCCATTCATTGATGGGTGTGCCACAGAAGATGGTTCATGCGGCTAGTTCGCATAGGGACGGGGCTAGGTGCGGTTGGAAACCGAACCTAGCGTTACCAAATTACGCCTACTGCGCCAAGTTGCATTAGGTTCTGTTGGCATTTGAAAATTAAGCCAATATTGGTTCACTTTAGGCCGTATATAGGGGCAACCACGCGGATTGCCCCTACATTAGGTCAATTTCCGTAGGGGTTGGGTTTTCCAACCTGTTGAGCTAGGAAATCTCGCCCCTACGATAGAGACTTATCGGCGATTATAGACGTGCCTTATATAAATGTCAACACGCCCTAGGAAGATCACAAAGGAGGGATTTCTGAAAAGATCGATGATGCAGCGTCAAGCCAACAAGGTGATGGGTTGCGTTGAGCGCAGTTTGAAGTGGTAGACTGTGATTAAGTAGAAAAGACGGGAACTTTTTACAGAATGTCTTCTGTTTAATTTCTGAACTATAGATGTTTATCACTGCCCCATGTTTCAAATCTGTCGTTCCACAGATAGGGTAGAAGCATTTCCCTCAGTTTGTGGTGTAGTTGAAAGAGGTGAGCTTTGACGGTGCCAATGGAACGCCCCATTTTGCGAGCAATCTCTTTCAGCGAAAGATCTTCTTCGTAACGAAGAGTAAATACCTCCCTTTGCTTGGGAGTCAACTGCAGTACGGCTTGATGCAAAAACATGCTGAATTCTTCTAGTTCCACTGTCTTAGAAGGAGACAACAAGTGTCGAGTAACTTCATGATGATAGAACACATCATCGGATACAGGATCATTACTAATCACGCGGTGTTTTGCCTGCCGACGCATGAAATCTATACAACGATTGATGGTAATGCGATAAAGCCAACTGTAGAACTGAGATGTTTTCTTGAAACTCCCTAGCCCCTGATACGCCTTGAGAAAGACGTCCTGCGTAAGATCTAAGGCATCTTCACGATGCAGGATGATTGTGCGAATAACGCCGTAAATACGATGTTTGTAACGAAGATACAACAGATCGAAAACTCCCGAATCTCCCTCCTGAAAGCGCTGAATGAGCTGAACATCCGTCAATTCGGAGTCCACTAAAGTTGGACATCTTGTCCGGCTTCCCGCAACGTAGCTAGATTCAATCTGATAAGGCTCCTGTCTACCCGTTAACTTCACATTCACTCCGCATCTCGCGCGCAGCGGAATCCAATCCGTAGTCCTCTATACTCGGGTTTTTCAAAAGCGCGATGCGCACATTGCATCTCGAAACGGATAGCTCCCCACGCGCCGCCGCGTGTCACGTGCTGGGCTTGATCGGAGTCGGTTCGGTCGGGCGGCATGTCAGCGACCCATTCGGCGACGTTGCTGGCGCAGTCATGGACGCCGTAGGGGCTTTTGCCTTTTGGATAGCTTCCAACTTCCCATGTGCGTTGGTTATGGAGGTGGTAGCCGACCCGCTTCCAATCCATCTCATTTCCCCAAGGATATGTCCTGCCATCGGTGCCGCGTGCGGCTTTCTCCCATTCGGCTTCGGTGGGTAGACGTTTACCCGCCCATTTGGCGTAGGCTTGGGCTTCATACCAACTCACACCCACAACGGGTTGACCGGGACCGTTGTAAAGCGCGCGATCCAATCCGAGGGGGCGGTCAATCTTGTTAGCTTGGATGAACTGCCAACCCGCTTCTGACCAAAACTCCCTGTTTTGGTAGCCGTCGGCAAGGATAAATTGTTCGTATTGGCTATTGGTGACTTCGTATTGGTCAATGTAAAAGGCGTATAGGTTGATGGTTTTTCGCGGCAGTCTATTGAGTGCGGGGTGTTGCTCGCCCATAATGAATTCGCCTGCCGGGATTAAGATTATGTCGTCGGTTTGGGCGTAAGCGGTAAGACAGAAAAGGAAGAAAGCGAGTGGGGTATAGTGAAATCGGCGGATTAACATGTTACCTCCTATTTTGTGTTTTTGGTGTGCACTTTGGCGTAGACAGGGACTTCAACTTTGGGCTGGTTAGAGCTATTCGTTTGAACGACGAGGGTATCGCTGAAGTCGCCTTCGGGAGCGTCTGTGGTGTTAAGGGAGACGTTGATTTTATACCGGGTGCCGGCGTTAATGGGTACAAGTTCGGTCTCGATGTGTTCTGAGGCGGCGCCAACGCTCTTGACTTCTAGGGGTTCCCCTCTTAGGCGCGTTAGGGTTAGGCTTTTCCGGTTTGTATCGCCGGGTCGTGTGATGCCGAAGAAGAGTTGCCGAGGGAAAACGCTAAAATCACCCAACACTGTACCTATAATGGAAATAGTCATGGTGGCATTGTTTTCGTTACGGGTGAATTCAACGTGAAGCAGATGGGCAAAGTCGCCGATGGGTATTCCGGGCGCGAGGTGAATTTTCCCGCGCAGGTTGCCGGTGGCGGGGTCGGTTTCATACTCGACACTGAAGTGTTCAGAATCGGTTGTCACGGAGAGGATTTGAACGGGGGGATCGAGGACTTGGCGTAGGATGAAGTTTTTGGGTTTGAACGAGTCAGGTGAAAAACTTCCGAGCACCATGTGTTCCGGAATTGACGTAAGCGGGAGGCGTGCGTTAGCCGTGATGCTAAATTCAAGTGTTGGTTGTGCTGGTGAGTCGGTGTGAAGCAGAACACGTTCTTTAATTGTTTCATTTCTGGAAGGGACATTGAGGGTGACTTCAATCTGGGCGTTTTTTCCGGGGGCGATGTTTTTGTCGGTAAGGATGGCGGTGGTACAGTAGCAGCTGTTTTGGATGTCGGTTATTCGGACGGGGTTGCCACCTGTGTTTGTGAAGGTGAAGGTGTGTTTAAGTTCTTGCCCGGCAATGGCGTCGCTGAAATGGTGTCGTCGTTCCGGCGCGCGAAGCGGCGGTGCCCCGGTGGCACTTGCTACCGAGGTGGGCGCAGATTCCTCTCTGTCAATGGTGAAGATTAGGAGGGCGCCATTCCATATCCTCTCAAACTCTTGCGGAGAGAGTGTGTCGTACTGTTGAACAAGGTCTCTAACGCGAATTTGACGGGGGTCGGCTTCGGCAACGACAAGGAAATGGTCTTCATTGATGTGCGCAATAACGGGCATTTCGAGCCGATAGAGGTCGTCGAGTGAAGCCCTAACGCCGGCAGGATTTAACCCCTTAACGGTTGCAGCTTTGTAGAGTCCCGCCATGGTGGTGCCGGTTCCCTCGCTAAAGTCAGACGTTTCGGCGAGTTCATCAAAGTTAGCGTCGATTCCTAAGATCTGGCAGACAATCAATAGGCTTCTAGGTCCGCATTCCAAATATGCGCGTTCTATTTCGATGTCGGATTGTTGGCGGGAGGCGCTGATTTTAAAGAGGTCTTTTGGGAAACTGATGTTGAATGCGGCGTGTTGGACGTTGAAATTGGTTCTGGTTTGGATCTCACCTTTGCGGCTGCCATCAAGGAAGTATTCGACATATTCGCGTACTGTTGGGTACCAGACGCCTTGGAATTCGCGAAATTTGCGATTCTTGACGGTTACATAGAGGGTTGCTTGATTATCTTCGTCTCGCAGAGCATATTCTTCGGCTACGGTACGAAAACCGTACTCGGGGGCGATCCAATATCTGGTTTGTATCGGTGTTCTTCCGTTCGCAAACGGGATATGCACACCTTCAAATTGAACGATGTAGCAGTCGACGTTGTCGATGGCTTCGAGGCCTAGCAGTTTGGCTGTTTTCTTTGAAATGGGAAACAAACCGTGTCCCCATAGGTGTAGATAATCGGCGCCCCCGGGTTCGTTTGTCGACCAGACTTCGGCTTCTTCACCGCCAGCGTATCGCCGGTTCGCGTGCGCTACGGATTGTTTCTTGCCGTCGAAAACTGTAACAGCGAAATCGGCGATAGTGTAGGGTTTTGACGGATCCCGTGGTTGGCGGTCAACGTCCACGGAGAAATATCGAACGTAACGGAATGCATCCCGAAAACTTTTAATCTCGCGATAGCGTTCAAAGGCGGCCCGCTTCGTTTTGGCGGAATATTGCGCATCAATGCGGAGTTGAAAAATCTCGGTGTACATTGTAATCTCATTCTTGTAATAATCATCCTGAGTTACTTTGTCGGTGAGATGATGGGCGCCAGCCTTAACTTTTTCCTCAATCTCTTTGCGCACCACGGCTTTTTGGTCTGCCAGCCATTGTTGGGCTTCGGCTAATGTGTTAGTAGGCGCTTCATACCCTGTCACGGTGTAAAGCAGTTCGCCTGTGCGAATATCTGATCGGGAGAGATTTGCGCCGGTCACGACTTGTTGTAAGGTCAACGCTGCGTGTACTTCTCCGGGCGTTAAAACGGTGGCGAGGCAATGGAGAGAAAACAGTAACAATATGCTCGTTTTCATAAGATGGCTCCTGTCGGTTCGGTGCAGGGTTAAATGTAGGCTTATTCCAGCATTGCTTTCAATTCATCAATGTCCTTCTCGATTTCAACGCTTCTCAGGTGGAGTTCGCTCCCCTCTGCCATTAGTGAGTTCATACGGTCTACGTTCGCATGGTGATGGGCAGTGAACGTGTCAATTATTTCTTGTAGGTGAAGACAGGCGTCCGTAAGTGTCTGCGATAGCGGGTGCGCCCGAAACTCTTCAAGCTCGTCATCCGATGCGGCCGTGACGACGTCATGAACGGATCGGCCGCCTAGCACTTCACGTTCAAAATCTGCTTCAACCGCGTCGTGGTGCTCTTGAGCCAAGTCACGTTCCATCTCATAAGCTTGAATAAGGGTGTCGTCCTCGTTTCGTAACTTGAACGCTAACCTGCTCTTTTCTTCCTCTTCCTGAAGTAACTCCGCCCTCTGCTTCTCCAAATCCGCTATCAACATCAATATATCGGCTTCGGTCAGGTTTTCTGAGTGTTGGCTGATTTGGACATCCTCAGGATCGGACTGACTGTTAATATGGACGTCGTCTATTTCGGATATTTTGGAGGCAGCATCAAGTGAATACGAGAACGAGGTTATCCCTGTAGCGTCGCTTTGTGGAACAGTTAGGGCGTTAGGGTCGGATTCGCGCTGACGTAGGAGGCCATCCTCAGTATCACGCTCCGTATTCCGCGGCAGGTAGGTACTCAGGTAAAACACGCAGATAATCACCAAGAACACGAGACTGGAAATTAAGACAATCTTGGGTTTGTTTGTTTCCATGTCGGATTGCCTCTCTAGATGGCAGTTGGTGGAAAGAGCGCCACCCAGTAGTGGTGCAACTTTGGTTGGCGCTCCGCATCGTTTAGCGACGGTTTGATGGGCAATAACTACGAGCAACGATACCGAATTCCGCCCTGAGCACCCGTAGCACCATCTCTCTTACAGCGTCCAATCCAATCACGACCACAGCTGAAGTCTTTCCACAAGGGCACCCCGTTCCAGTGCGTGCTGCAAGGTTGCGATTGCAAAGGCCCCGTACAACTACAGTCCCGATAGGTTCTAGTACTTATACTAGGGCACGAAGACCAGCCGCCGCTACAGGCTTCTCGGTATGAACTCCAATTAGGGCCACGATGTGCCCCTCCTGCAAGCGATCCCATATCTTCCATACTAAGAACTGTCATAGCACCGTCATTTGTTGCATCCGCAGCATAGCCGGACGTATTTAACAACATAAGGGCGATGATACACAAAAATACGGACAATACATAGCGTGTAGCCCCTCTACTTACGAAACACGCTCATGAAAATCACGCCGTCAGCTTCGGAAATCAGAACAGATTACCGGGCTTCAGAACGTTCGTTAGACATTTCACTCAGCTCGTGATTCGCCTCGCTGTTCCGTCTCATGAGGGATTTCCGTCAACGCCTTGAACGCAGATCTGCCGCTAATTGTCGAAAACCGCCCCGTCAACCCTTTAACTCGCGTCGCCAGATAGCCATCCAAAGAATTTTCCATCGCAATCTCGAATGCCTGCCAGCATTTCTCGGCGTCGCCTTGCTCGTCATAAAACACGGCGAAATCAAAGGCTGCCTCACCCAATGTTAAGTCCGCCCCCGATTTGGACCGATTTGTCTCAACGAGCCTCGGCAATGCCTCGTCGTATAGCGCCAGCACTTTTTCGCTTTGGTCATCTCCATATAATCGCGCGAGTCGTGCAACGAGTTGAATGTCATTCGGTTGAAGACGCAAGGCATGCGCGTATTCGGTATCAAGATGAAACTCGTGAAGAAAGCAGGAGTAGGGACGCTCTGTCCCTACTCCATTGAGACAAACCATCGCAACGCGCTAGTCTCCAAGAATGTCCGTCATACCCATCCGTTCTAGACTTGCACCAATCTGATCGATGGGCAGTACATTATACTTCGGACCGGGCATACTTTGAGCGGTACCTGTGTAGACGACCTCATCATCGACGCAGAATCCGAGCAGTTTGCCATCGTAGTGAATATACGCATCGCTCAACGGCGAGTCGAACCTCTCACCGATCAGGAACGAACGGACTCTTCCTCTCCTGCCAGTTTCAAGCGCATAGACACTATCACCGATGAGCATCCCAATTTTTCCGCCTTTGTCATGCTTCGAAAAGCCGCGAGCGGTAACAAACATGATCATTGGGAACGACCTCGCCCTGCCGCCGTGTTCCGTCCTATAGTCAAAAGGCGCGTATCCCTTCAGGTCTTCCACCGTCCCCATCTTGACGGGCCGGAAGTCTTTCGCGCCCTCGAGCTTTAGAACTGCCAGCCTAGCACCGGGATCTCTGGCAACAACCTGCGCCGGTAGATAATCTGTCACCTTCGCTCGAATGTCCACGGCATCAGCTACTCTATCAAGAACAAGCAGGTGCCCCGTTGAACTCAGAATCACTCCCATGAATACCTCGCCGTCAGCTTCGACAACCAAGAAGGAGTTCCGAGCTTCGGTCCGCTCATCGCTGGCTGCGTACAACTCGCGATGCGCCGCATCACTTCGCCTGTCCTGTTCCGTCTCGAACACATCCTCCGTAAACGCCGTGAACTCTGGCCTGCCGCGGATTGTTGACCAAATGCCCACTGCCCCTTTTACCCGCTTCGCCAGATCTCCATCCGGGTCGTTTTCCGTTAGAATCTGAAACGCCTGCCAGCATTTTTCGGCGTCCCCTAGTTCGTCATAAAACTCAGCGAATTTCAAGGCAGTATAGCCCAATACAAAGTCCGCTACAACGTCCGCACGCGTTTTATACCGATTTGCCTCGACCAGCTTCGGCAACGATTCGTCGTGAAAGGCAACCGCTTTTTCGGCTAGGTTCTCCCCTTGCGCGGCGCTGCCTTCATACCAGTCTCTGATCGCAGAAACCAGTCGGATGTTTTTCGGTTGAAGGCGCAAGGCACGCTCGTATTCTGCGATCGCCTGCCCTCGTTCACCGCGCCTATCGTGCAGGTCCCCACGCAGCGTGTGAAGTTTGGCGATGTTCGACTGATTCGGTTCACTTGGCGCTTCGGCGAGCAGGGAAGCAATCACCGCACCATAATCGCTTCCGCCTCTCATACTGTTTTCGTGTATCAGCCCGTTCTTGCCAATGACCGTGTAGTGCGGAATAGCCTGCACATTGAACTTGGCTCGCATCTCCTCGGTCTCGCGGATGTGAATCCACGGCATCTCATTTTCAGCGACGAACTTCGCGACGGTTTCGTCCTTAAAATCCCAACTGACGCCGATGAGGGCAAAATCGGGATTGTGCTCGAATCTTTCATAAATTGCCTTAAGCGCCGGCAACCCGTAGATGCATGGCTCGCACCACGTCGCCCAGAAGTCGAGCAGGACGACCTTGCCGCGAAAATCCTTGAGTGAAACGGTTTTGCCGCCGATGTCCGCCAGTGTAAAATTTGGAGCGGGTTTGCCCAATGTCAATTCTGCGGCGCGGAGGCGGTATTCAGCGGCTTTCTCCCAATTTTCTATGTGTGAGTATATTCGCGACTTCTGCTCATATACTTGGGAAAGAGTTGCCGAGTGGTCCATTTCGTCTAACTCCGCAAGCGCTTCTTCGAATTTTCCCTCCTGTTCAAGTAGTTGAATCTTGATCGACCATACATCCGAGGCGTATTTCGATTTGGGAAATTTCCTTAGAAAGGCTTCAATTTCGGCGTCGGCTTCCTCTTGCCTGCGAAGTCCCAAAAGAAATCGAATTCTGTACATCCTTACTTCATCACGCCTCGCGCTTTCGGGATACATGCCGAGAAACTGTTCGCTAAGCTTGAATCCGGTTTTAATCCGCTTCGTAAACCTTCCCATCATGGATTTCATTTCGGCATCGGTTTGCGGCGTTTCACTTGGCTTGGGCCACCACAACGCGGTTTCGCGCATCTGTTGGAGCAATTCTTCCTCCTCAACCGCTTCGGCGGGGCGCATGACACCAATCAGCAGAACGAGACAGGCGACGGTCAGAACGCTAACGGTAACCGCGACTCTTGTCACCGGATTTCGATTGCGGTCTGTCGCGAGAATGACTCGCAAGCGTTTTTCAATCCACGAGGGTTGTGCCATCGCTACGGCGGCGCGCGCTGCAAAGATTGGAGGACGCGATGTCCGGGCAATTTCAAGCAGGTGTGAGGCATAGTCTGTCGCGCGGCAACCGCTGGTCAGGACATGGTCATCGCAGGCGCGCTCCCGCTCAAGGCGCAGTCGGCGGTCGGCGACCCATACCAAGGGGTTGAACCAATAAATGGCGCAGGAGATGTGAGCGATTAACTGCGTTAGCCAATCCCACCGTTGGACGTGTGCGAGTTCATGCAGCAGGACGGATCGCTGTTGGTCTGTTGACCAGTTCTCCGCGTCGGCTGGGATCAGCACTTGGGGACGAATGATGCCCCACGTCAGCGGCATCTCCGCTTCGGTCCGCAGCA
This sequence comes from Candidatus Poribacteria bacterium, assembly GCA_022827055.1. GTDB lineage: Bacteria > Poribacteria > WGA-4E > WGA-4E > JAJDTR01 > JAJDTR01. Next base: position 29,316 of record JAJDTR010000171.1, read on the forward strand.
GCGTGACGCGGCGTTTTATACCGAGTTGTCCGACGAGTTCGTCAGCCAACGCCGCCAGAGAGCCGTCGGTGATGCGCTGCCCTCGCCGTGCGATTCTCCAAATTCCTACCAAGCCTGCCAACAGCGGGAGGAGGACAACCAACATGCCGATGCCCCAAGCAATTCCAATACAGGTCCAAAGGGTGGACATTGACCACCATTCCCCTACCTGCGAAGCGGAATTTGCGGATGCCCCTTGAACCGCGTCCGGCAATCCCGTTGTTTGACTGTTAGAGCCTACTTGAAGATTCAGTGTGCGCGGGGGCGCTACTTGATGATCCGATGTTGGTAATTGCAAAACATTCAGATTCCCTTCAATACCGGGCGCCGCTTCAGTCCGAGGTGGCATTTGTGGTCCAACTGGCAACCTCCAACTTGGCAGGGTCACAGAAATGACGGGTAGGCAGAGACAACTGACAACCGCCAGTGACCACATCAGGTGACGAAACGCCGCAGAACTGCGTTTCAGCGCGAGATTCAACCCCGCAGCCAGTGCGAGCACAATGACACTTTTTATAGACGCATCAAGCAATATTGTCAGCCAGCCCATCGAATTTTCGGGAATTCCATAGAGCGAAATGAAGGACATCATGAGATTCTCCTCCTTAAAAAAAATGTGCGTTTCTGCGGAATTGCAGCAATTTCCAATACAGCAGATGGAAGATTGGAAGAAAACAAAGGCGGTGTTTTTCCATCCTTCGTATTTTTATGGGTTAAAATGTACCGGTCGCCTGCACGTATAAGTGGATTACATCACGGTTTTTCGTCCCTTTCCTTGGCTCGTTCGATGAGTTTCGCCAAACGATTGGATTCCTCGTCCGAAAGCATGGTGTCCGAGACGTTTAACAGCGCCGCGACCGTTTGCTCGATCGAGTTGTCAAAAAAAGTTTGAAACACCCGTTTGAGCGCCGCTTCGCCGGCATTCTGACGTGGATGGGTCGGCATGTAGATGTACCGCGCCCTCTCTTTTTCATGTCTGAGATGTTTCTTTTCTTCCAAGATACGCATCATCGCCCGGACCGCTGAGTAGGAGGGCGGATCGGCGAGGTTGTTCAACACGTCTGCGACAGAAGCACGGCCCTTTCGGTAGACGACATCCATAATCTGTCGTTCGCGGCGGCTCAAGCCATGAGTAAGTTTATTCGTAGGCATATTTCCCTCCCTTAGATAATGTGTAATCAGCATCAATCACCATAGTGTGCTAATAGATTAGCATCTTCTAATACGGCATGTCAAGTTAAAATGCTAAAATAACAGCATTTTTGTTTTCCGTCTACGCACGGTAGACGATATCCAAAACCTGCCGCTCGCGACGACTCAGGTCATGAGTAAGTTTATTCGTAGACATATTTCCCTTCCTTGATAATGTACAATCCTACTCTCCGCACCTATTTGGGATTTTACAGGTTTTATTGAAATGTTGTAAACTCCCGTAGCTACTGGGTTTGTCGTAGGTATTCGTATACCACTCCTCTGGAGCGGGAAAAGAAATGTCACTCCCCTCTATCAACATGAAGATCTCTATCGCCCTGAGATCTCTATCGCATTCGCTATTCACTCATTTGATCTGTTCGCTCGGTTAATCTCCTCTGGAGCGGGAGAAGGAAATAAGGTGTACTAGCGTTATTGTTTACCAGAGGGACATCTCGAAATTTCTATGTCGGCACTCATAAGGTGCGGAGTGTAGGTACAATCAACATCAAATCACCATTCGTGCTAAAAGATTAGCATCCTCAAATGCGGCGTGTCAAGTCAAAATGCTAAAATAACAGCATTTTTTGTTTTTAGTCTACTCAATACCTTTGGGCGGCGACTCTGTAAATGAAATTGCGTGTGCGCAGAAGACCATTACATGCCTAGACAATTGTGTCAATAGATGTTATCTTTGACACGTGAATGTATTGGTGTACGAAAATTTAAAAGTTTTTTTAGCCAGGGGCCGATTTTTTTCTCACTTTCTCCGAACAAATAGGGGATTCGTCTGTCTAATAGTTAATTTCAGTTCGTTTCCAACCAGTTAGGATTTTCTTAGAATTTTCGCACGAGCGTACGGGGGAAAAATGGCCGCACAGACTCAGGAAGCGCATCACTTTGGCTCTAGCTATATCCCGGCTAGCGAGTTTGCATCTCTGCTGGAGACCGATTCCAAGGATTCCCAACTTGTCGAACGCTTTCAAGACGGGGATTTGGAAGCTTTCGATCTGTTGTATCTTCGCTACCGAAGTCGTATTCATGGAGTGGTTCGCTCCATCATTTCAAATCCTGAAGACTCACTTGATGTTACACAGGACGTATTTCTCAAGGCGTATCAGGGACTTGGGAACTTCAAGAAGGCTTCTCAATTTTACAGTTGGCTCTACCGCATTACGATCAACCGATGCATCGATTATATGCGTCAACGGTCAAAACACCGCGTGATTAGTGACGATCCCGTATCCGACGATGTGTTCTACGGCAACGTAGCCAATCGGCACCCCTCGCCACCCTCCAAGGCTGTAGAAAACGAGGAGTTCTACGTGCATTTGCGCCGAGCTGTTATGCAGTTGTCCCCGAAGCAAAGAGAAGTTTTTATTCTCCGTTACCGAGAGGAACTCCCGTTGAAAGAGATCGGGCGAAAAATGGGGCGGTCTACCGGCACCATCAAGGCACATCTCTTTCAAGCACAGCGCAATTTGAGGGTGTTGCTTCTTCCCTATCTGCGGGATGAGAGAGCCCGAGCGCAGTGAATTCCCGGAAAATTAGAAATTAAGTAATCAAGGAGAACACATGATGCTGGAAAACTCCATTAGCCGCGCACTTGCAATCACACTGACAATCTTCCTGATGTTTGCATCAGACAGCTTTTCACAGAACGCGGAGAATGCAGAAACAGTCCTCACGGAACAGGATAAACGATTCGATTTCAACGGAGATGGACTGTTAAGTGAGGAGGAAAAAGAGATCCTGCTTGAAATAGTTACTCAGGAAGCGCTGACGGGCATTCAACTGGATGAACGAGCGATTCGCGCGGCGCGCCGAGGCGGCAGACCGGGTGGATACAGAGGTAGGAGGGGGCCGAGACGCGCCGAGAAGATCGTGCACCGTTTCGATAAGGACGGAGACGGGAAACTGGATGTATCCGAGCGCACGGAGGCGCGCAAACACGTCCAAGAAAATCGCGGGACTTCCGGTGCTTCGCGCCCATCGGGCGACACGTTGGCAAAAACCACGCTTGACGGCGACCTGAATACCAGTAAAGCGGCGGCAATCTCGGAAAATGTTGGACTCTATGACGATAATACGTTACGGACCCTTTACCTTCGTTTTCACGACGAGGATTGGTACGAGCAACTGGGGGATTTCTATAGAACCGATGTTGATGTGCCCGCGGATCTGATTGTGGATGGGAAGGTCTATCAATCGGTTGGTGTGCGTTTTCGAGGAAGTTCGTCCTATTTCACTGTTGAGAACGAAAAGAAGTCGTTCAACATCGCCGTTGACGCCAGCCATGAAAATCAGCGTCTCTTGGGGTATAAGACTTTGAACTTGCTTAACGGTCATTCGGATGCTTCTTTTCTCCGGGAAGTTCTGTACTCAAGAATCGCTCGCGACTATATCCCCGCGCTTAGGGCGAATTTCGTCAAACTCGTTATCAATGGTGAAGACTGGGGAATTTACATCAACAGTCAACAATACAATAAAGATTTTCTTTCCGATTGGTTTGACACCCGGAGCGGCGTTCGGTGGAAGGTGCCGCCCGGCCGCGAGAGCGGGTTAGTCTACAACGGCGACGACCCGGCAGATTATCAGGAGTCTTATCAACTCAAGACAAATGAAAAAGACGCACCCAATGCGTGGGAGGACCTAATTAACCTGTGCAAAACACTCCATGACAATACCGGCTATCAGCTTGAAGCCGAATTGTCCCCCATCTTTGACATAGACAGAGCATTGTGGTTCCTCGCACTTGAAAACGTCTTCATTGACAATGACGGCTATTTCAGCCGCGGCAGTGATTATTCCATTTATCAGGATTCAGGCGGTCGATTCCACCTGCTGCCGTACGATAGTAATGAGACGTTTCGTTTTGCCGGAGGCGGCGGTCCAAATTCTTGGGAAACCGATGGTCCGATGTTGTCTCCCGTTGCTCAACAGTACGATGAAATGCGTCCCGTCATCAAACGCCTATTCGCAATCCCGCACCTACGGGCGCGATACCTTTCTTATGTTCGTACAATCGTCCAAGACTGGCTTGATTGGGAAAGACTGGAGCCGATCATTACGGCCTACCATTCGTTGATTGACGAAGAGGTTAAGGCGGATGGCAAGAAACTTTATTCCTACGACGCATTTGCCACTAGCCGCATCAAAGAACAGTTTACCGGAGTCAGGCGCGGAGGTAGAGGCGGCACGCCCGGTTTCAAACAGTTCGTTACTGAGCGCCGTGATTTTCTACTTTATCATCGTGAAATCGATGAACCGGCACCGGTCATTCTATCCGTCACGGAACCGGAAAATCGGGTAGCGGGCAATCGTGTTCAAATCATGGCAAAAATCAGCGATGCGGTTGCCGTTGACGAGGTAATCCTACACTATGCGGACGCGCGGCTGTCGCCGTTCCGTAGCCTACCGATGTCGAAGAACGGCACGGCTTATACCGGCGAAATCCCAAGTGTCCCTGCCGGAACAGAGGTGCGTTATTACGTTGAAGCGCGCGCGATAAAAAAATACGGGACTACGTCGTTTTTTCCCGAAAAGACTGAGTTTGAACCGTTGATATTTCGCGTAATTCCACCTATTGCCAAAGTTTCGGACGTTGTAATTAACGAGTTGATGGCGAGCAATACGCGTAGTATTGCTGACGCTCAGGGTGGACACGACGATTGGATTGAACTCTACAACACTAGCGAGCATCCCATCACTCTCACCGGGATGTATCTTAGCGACGATCGGACGAACCCTCGCAAATGGCGGTTTCCGAAACACGCTACAATCGCTCCGAAGGCGTACTTGATTGTCTGGGCTGATTCTGAAGGCGAAAGCCAGACAGAACTTCACACGAATTTTAATCTCTCGAAGAGCGGCGAAACGCTTATCCTCGTCGACACGGATGGACGGTACAACCAAGTGCTTGACTCGGTCAAATTCGGAGTGCAGATGAAAGATACCGCTATCGGAAGAGTTCCCAATGGCAGCGGAGACTTCCGGGCGGCGGAGATGACGCCGGGCAGCCCAAACAAATGAGCACTGGATATACGCATGACGCCGCAAAGAGGCATATCAGGGGCAACATGGACGTATATCCGATGAAGTTTAAAAAATTATTTCGGTAATATCCTAACGACGCTCGGTGCGGTTAGGAAACCGCACCTACCGAGTTTAGGGAAAACTGAATTACCGATTTAAATACTTAATCTTCATCGTAGATTCCAATACAAAATCGTTAAACCACGAACCTTTTCCTTCGTTACATGTCTAACAGATGAACCTAGAAGAAACCATAGGGTTTCTAGCCATCGTGTCTCAGGATGGATGCCGTGTACTCGATTTTGGAGGAGATATTGCCCGCTGTGCCTCTGAACACCCAAGTCGCGGACACATTGACGAAGGAACAGGAAAAGGATTTGGTGGTTCGTTGCCAAGATGGCGACAAACACGCCATGGAAGCACTTATTCTCCATTATCAGCAGTGGGTGTACAATATTGCGTACGGTATACTTGGCACTCGGGAAGACGCCTCCGACATGGCTCAGGAAGTTTTTCTCTGGCTTTGGGAAAATATCGGACAGTTCCGATTTCGATCGAGATTTTCGACATGGCTTTATCGAATCGTGACTAACCGGTGCATCAACGTCAAAGATCAGAAAAAGCGGCGTCAAACCGATGCCATGGAGATTGACGATTCACAACCTTGGGCGCCCATCGACACGGAAACCCCTGAAAAATCGGTTTTGCGCCTGGAACAGCGCGAGATTCTTCAAAAGGCGCTCACAGAGTTGAAGGATGATTATCGGCAGGTTTTAGTCCTGCGTGAAATGCAAGACCTCTCCTATGAGGAACTGGCAGAGGTCATCGGCTGCTCGGTTGGACGTGTAAAATCAAAACTGCATGAAGCCAGAAAGGCCTTGAGGGAATTGGTATTACAATTTTCGTGATAGGAGGCGGCAATCATGAGCCACAATCGCATTCAAAAACAGTTATCGGCATACTTGGACGACCAGTTAAGCCCGGAGAGCCGCGCACGGGTTGAAACACATTTGAGTTCATGCGACGAATGTGTCGAAATGCTCTCAGATTTTCAGCGGAATCGTCAAAGCATTGGCGCCTTAAGGCACGAAGCACCTCCGATTGCAGAACTTGTGCTGCCGCAACTGCCAGATCGCGGACCGGTTCGCCGAAGTTTCCTTCCGAGTATTGAGGAGATTCGCCAGTGGATCTTCCGTCCCGTGATGGGCGGCACTTTCGCGGTGGTCTCTGCATGTCTGCTTTTTGCGCTGGTCTATTTTAATTTGACGCCGACCTCCGATGATTCGCTGGATCTCTATCTTTCCGAACATACGCAGTATTCCGTTTACTATTCAACACAGTCCGACGGGGCTACCGATTCGATTGACTCGAATGGAATACCCTCCGCCACGAATGTTGAGGATGACACCAACTTTTTTCTTGGGGTTTATCTCGGGGACTAAACCATGAAATATCCAATAGGGAAACCGAAGAATCTAATTTCGAACACAGAAACAGCCGGTGATCGAAGGGCATTCGGGATCCGCGCCATCGTTCGGCTGTACTCCACCTTGCTCGTTTGCGGGTTGCTGTTTGGTGTTACAAAGGGTGCCTTCGCCAATACGCCGAAACAATTTCTTGAAGTTTTGAAGCGCATCGCCGCCGCCGAAAATGAAACAAGCTATACCGGTACGCGGTTGATTGTCTTCCACACGCCGCGCGGGTTAACCGTCCGTGAGGACCTTGTCATTCAACAGCCTCCAGAAGTTAATGCTGTCAAGGTCTTATCGGTCATCGGAAGAGAGCGATTCGACCAACACCGTAAGGATGATCGTTTCAAAGGCAGAGATCATAAAGAGCGACAATCCAGTCGGAGCGATCGACCTTCTGGTCGAAGAGGGTTTCTGCCGCGGCGGAAACGGATAAGTAACCTTTCTCAGGAAGAACTGGAACTCCTCACGCAAAATTACCAATTCCACTTGTCGTCCGGGAGCACTATTGCAGGGGAAGAAACGGAGGAGATTAAAATCTATCCCCAGTTCGAGGACCGGCCCACAAAGCGTCTCTTCATCGCGCGCCGCAATGGGATTATCTTACGCGTGGATGAATTTGACTACACCGGACACCTTCGATTCGTGTCGCTTTTTACGCAAATAGAGTTCGATCAGAAGAAAGTTGAAGAGACGTTAGCCGAATTGAAGGGTGACAAAAAGCTGATATATGAAAAACGAGAGCACCGAAGCCGACCCATCAAGGAGGTGGAAGTAGAAAAAGCGTTGGGCGTTCGGCACGTGCAACCCACCTACCTTCCCCCCGGATTTCAGTTGTTGGACATGCGTCACATCAAGCGCCGCGCATCAATTGTGTTTCTGCGGTACACTGACGGATTGGCTACATTTTCGCTATTTGAGCGAAAAGGGAAAGGCAGATCTCGCCACTCTGATCGAAGGCACCGTCGCGAGAATGCCAAAACCCTTACACGTCATGATGTGCCTATACACGTGATGAAGCAACACCAAGCCTATATCCTTGAATGGTCCAATTCCGGAGTTGATTTTACACTTATCGGAGAACTGGACTGGTCCGAGTTGATTAAAGTCGCCGAGTCGGTAATTCTCGCAAGCCAAAAAAACCAAAAAGAAATGACAAAGGAATAATCGCATGAAATCGAAGGGTTCATCTCGTGGAATTTTCGTAATCCTAGCACTTTTTTGTGTTGGAACTATAGCCGCCTACGCGGCGGAAAACGAAGCCAATAATCGTGATTGGCACCAATGGCGGGGACCGAGCCGGGATGGGATCTCGCTGGAAATCGGTCTACTCAGAGGTTGGTCCGACGACGGTCCGAAAGAACTTTGGCGAATTTCTCTCGGGGAAGGATTCTCGGGCGTTTCGATTTCTGATGGCCGTGCCTATACGATGTTTGTCAAAGGCGAAGATGAGATTGTTGTTTGCCTTGACGCGGCAAGCGGGAAGGAGATTTGGCGTTACCTTGATGATTACCGTTTTGAAAATCGACAAGGCGGAGACGGGCCGCGTTCCACGCCGACCGTCGATGGCGACAGGGTTTACGTGCTCAGCGCTTACGGTCGATTGGTCGCCATTGATGCGCTCAACGGGAAAGAGTTATGGAGTCACGACTTCACGAAGGCGTTCTCCAGTAACGTGCCGCGTCACGGCTTTTCCACGTCTCCAATCATTGAAGGCGAATTGCTCCTAATCGAGACCGGCGGAGCGTCCGGAAAAGCGCTTCTGGCGTGCGACAAAAGGAGCGGGAAGATAGTTTGGAGTTCGGAGGACGACGCGGTCGGGTATTCATCACCCATTACAGAGACGATCTTGGGAAAGCGGCAAACGGTGTTTTTTACGGGTAGAGGTCTCGTTTCGGTGTCTCCGAAAGATGGGGAAATCTACTGGCGCTATGATTGGCCGACCCGCTTCAACGTGAACGCCGCTACCCCCATCTTTATCCCGCCTGACAAAATTTTCATCTCTTCCGGTTACGATATGGGCGCTGCCGTAGTTCAAATCAAGGACATTGATGGCGGGCTCACGGCCGCCGAAATCTGGACAAGCCGTGAAATGAAAAACCATTTTTCGTCCTCCGTTTTACATGATGGATATTTGTACGGCTTCGATAATGCGTTCTTGAAGTGCATCGACGCAGAAACCGGTGACGACCAGTGGGTCCAACGCGGTTTTGGAAAGGGTTCGCTGATTTACGCCGATGGCAACTTGATTATCCTTGGAGAGGGAGGAAATCTTGCATTAGCCAAAGCGACGCCTGACCAATATGAGGAGATTGCAAAGAAAAGAATATTTGACGGACGGTGTTGGACCGTCCCCACATTGTCCGGTGGTAAGCTGTATCTGCGGAACACTGAAGAATTGATCTGTTTTGATTGGTCTGAATAGAGGTAGCACTGTCCGTTAATCAGCCAGACTAAAGTCCGAGGAACAATCCGAGCGCGATTTTTAACTATCGCCCTAGGAACCCTATCGCGGTGGGATTTCTATCGCGTTCCTTATTCAGTCACTTTATCTATTCGTTCAGTTGATCCTGCTCAGTCGTCTGTTCGGTTTCGGCGACACTGTACCAAGTTAAATTTCCACGTTTCCGCCCTACCAAATTTGCTGGTTTCAGAATACCCTTTCACCTATCCAAAAAATCTGTCATTAAAATTTTTTTCGATTAAGCTTGACAACTTAACCCGTGTATAGTATAGTTTTATATATCAGGTAGGAGACAGTCGTAATTCAGCAAGTTTGGGTTGTATCGGAGAGAGGGGGTAATCCGTGCGGAAAAAATTAACTCATCGACAAGAGAGAATTTACAATTTCATTTGCAATCAGATTCAAGATGCCGGCTATCCGCCGACGGTCCGCGAGATTGCGGCAGCATTCGAGATCTCTGAAAAGGGCGCTCACGACCATCTTAACGCCATTGAGAAAAAGGATTATATCCGGCGCGAGCCGGGAAAACCGCGAGCGATCGAGGTTATGGAGTTCCTGTCCAGGGGTCCGGCTCAATCAATAGAAGTGCCAATTGTTGGCCGGGTGGCAGCTGGCACGCCGCTTCTCGCCTCTCAGAACGTAGACGGCACTTTGCCGTTGCCGAACGATATGGCAAATGGCGACACGTGCTTTGCCCTGCGTGTCAAGGGGTCGAGTATGATTGATGCGGGGATTTTCGAAGGTGACTTCGTGGTTGTCAGATCTCAGGAACACGCAGATGCAGGGGATATTGTCGTTGCCCTACTGGATGAAGAAGCGACGGTCAAACGATTTTTCGTTGACGGGGACAAAATCCGTCTGCAACCGGAAAACCCCGCACTGCCCCCAATCATCGTGAATAACGTGCAGATTTTGGGGAAGGTTATTGCGCTTTTCCGCCAGATGTAAGGCTTCATGCAGCTAGATATCAGATATAACGTTTAGCAAAGAAAGTATTGCCATCCCCTCGCCCTGCCTTATTTTATCTCATAGTCAATCAATTCGGCGATGCCGTTCGGCGTTTCAATTTTTACCGGTCCGACCCCGGGCGCCAGCCACACAGTTTGCAATTCCAATTTCGTTGTTAAATGCATCGACAGGTCGGTCAATTCTTCGCGAATTTCCGATTCTATAGTCTCGAGATACACCTTATGTGAAATCATACCGTGAGTATCTTTAAACTCTATAGTTCTATACGATGCCAGCTTTGCTTCGTATTGAATCTTGAGGCAATCCTCAAATTTGCCAGCGGAAACCTCAACCAGTATTCGTCCGTCGCCAGTCTTTCCCAGAATCACTACTTCGGCTTCAAAATCGTGAATATAGAACGGCCAATCATAGCTTCCTCTCAGACTTAAATTGAGCGCGTTGTAGGTCTCACCCGGAACGATCGGAAATGGGAAAAGTGCCAAGTTACTATGCGAAGTTACACTGGCGTTGTAACGGTATAGGTAGGGCAAGATTCCCGGCGTAGATCTATCCTTCTTAGATACGCACACCGCCTTCTGGCGTCCCCGTTTGCTACAATGCATCCCGATAGACCAGCTTGGGGTTTCGCCGCCGCTATCGACGATAATTTCCCAGATAGCGGCATCCATGTCATTGTGGACGATTCTGCGGTCAAGCCGATCAGGAAATGCTACATACACGGGAGACTCGAGAGCCTCTATTTGGGTGTCTTGGAGTGGCGGGTCGGAGCCAAAGAAGTGATAGTAATTTGTACCAAATTTCTTGGTTTCGGTGACTTCCCGCGTCCACTCGGATCCGTCGGCGTTCCGGTAGACCCATCGGTTGCCGACCGCCATTGGATAATAGGGGCTGGATATAGGTACTACGTCATTACGGTTCTCGACTCCAATGGTGTCAACCATGGGGTTGTTCGCAGTTTCCTCCCCGCCACACCCGGAAGTCAATAGGACGCCAAAAAGAAAGGCAACAGCCCTAGTTTTACTCCTCAGAGAGGATTGCCTTCTGAAAAAACGATGTACGGACATTTTTACCTCCTATCGCCAAGCGCCAATTTAATCTTTCCAAAGGTTCACACAATCTTTCCACTCCGTCGAGTCATGGACAAACCCTTTTCCCTTACTGGCCACTGGTCACTGACCACTAGGCAC
>JAJDTR010000029.1 GCA_022827055.1 Candidatus Poribacteria bacterium
TAATTGCTCGTATTGCCGAATTGGAAGCTGAAAATCAGGCATTACGCGTCCGTATAACCGAATTGGAACAGCAGGTGTCGAAACTGTTAGCGGCCTCCACTTCACCTCCAAAAACACCTGTCCCCGAATTTGTCAAACCGAATCGACAGAAACGTCGTCGCAAAAAGCCGGGACAAAAACCGGGACACGCCGGCAGTTACCGACATCGTCCCACCGAAGCTGACGAAATTGTTGATATACCTATAAAGGACTGTCCCCATTGTCATGGAATGATTGAAAATGTCACAACCCACCAACAGTATGTTGAAGAAGTCATTCCGGCTCAGACGACAGTTGTCTGCTATCAGACACAGAGTGGATATTGCCCAAACTGCCAAAGGCGGGTGGAAAGCCGTCACCCGCAACAAGTACCCCATCGGTTGATAGGCCCGCGGGCGTTGCTCATTGCTGCTGAATTGAAGCATGCCATGGGAGTACCGTATCGGAAAGTCGTCACAGTACTCAAACGACTGTGTGGGCTTTCTATTACCGCTGGCGCATTGGCGCAATCCATGCAATCGTTGGCGAAGTGGTTCACGCCCGAATATCAAGCCATTCAAACCGGATTGCGACAGAGTCTTTGTACCTATGTCGATGAAACCGGCTGGCGGTTAGACGGTCAATTATGCTGGCTTTGGGCATTCACCACAGACAGTTACACGCTTTATGAAGTTAATGCGAGTCGTGGACATCAAGTGGTTTTAGAACAATTGAGTGCAGATTATGACGGAGTCATTGTCAGTGACTTTTATACCGCTTATAACCCACTTCCCTACACCCAACAAAAGTGCTTGGTGCATTTGCTGCGTGAATTGTCTGACGTGAGAAAGACCAATCACACCCAAGAATATGCAGCATTCGCCAAAAAACTAACGCGTTTGTTACGCGATGCCATTCGCCTCAAGCAGAAGCAGTCGGACATCACTCAATCTACCTTAGAGCGCCGATTCAAAAGGCTAACCCACCGATTGGAGGAACTTGCTAAAGCCGACTATCACGATTCTGATTGTCAAAGGCTTGCCAAACGGTTAGCCAAACACAGCGATTCGTTATTTACCTTTCTGTCACACATGCAGGTGTCCACCGATAACAATCGCGCCGAGCGCGCTATACGACCCGCGGTGATAACTCGCAAAATATCGGGCGGTAATCGTTCACCCAAGGGCTCTGAAGCGTTAAGTATCATTACCAGTGTGATTCAAACTTGCAAACAACAGAACAAGGATTTCGTAGAGATTGGCTTGGAAATTATCCGCCGCTATCATCAAGGACTTGATGCCGGCGTTCTGACTGTTGAGGCAACCGCACCAACCTAACCGCTTTTTAGTCAATTCAATGTTTTGTGAATTGATATTCACCATAGAAATCAATGGACTAAACAGTTACGAAAAAAGGTAACTGTTTAGTGCACGTCCGTTCTGGGCATGTAAGCCCCCGATTCGTCTGAATTAACATTGTACTTCCATACTCGGCGCGTTCTCTGCCCGCTCGATCTGGGGCAAATCCAAACCGGTGGACTAAAAAGTTACCAAAAAATAGATATGATGAAAGCATCCAATCTTGTTGGCGCAGCATTCGGAGTATTCACGTAGAGAAGAATTTATCCTTTGAACAGTGGTTTTGAAGAAGCCTTAGCTCGACTTTGTGTATCTGTAGCCTCTAAAAGCCCCAGCGGGGCGGAAGGTGTGTAGAAGCGCCAAAACCCCGTATGTCCAAGCCTCAGCGGGGCGATAGGTTGCAGGATGTCAGAAATCGTTGGCGACTTTTTCAATGGTCGACCAAAATAACCAGATGGTTAAAATCTCCCCCGCTTTTCTCCAACGCTTGATTGACACCGTCTGTTATACCGCTTGTAGGCATATATGAAATGGGCGAGCGCTGACGCTCTGTCAAACCTGTGCGCGCAGAAAGGCGAGATAGGCACCGGACATGAGAATTACGACAACAACTGCCAACAGTAGCAAATCAGTTGTTACGGCATTGAAGTCACGACCTAGACTGAGTATATCTTCAAATCGCGGAATCGAATCCGGACTGACGGGTTTCCGAGACATTCCCTCGCGGACACCAATGATATGGGGGCTGTCAGGATCAGCGCTATCCGTGTCAGTGACGAATTCGCGGTATTGATGGGCGTATCGTTTGACATTTTCCAAGAATTGAAGGTGGCGATTAAAGCCGGTCCCGGCAAAGGATTCCAGAAGGTGTTGGACAAGCGACGCGGGAGAGATACGGATAATGGAACGCGCGAACTTAACCTGAGCAATTTGCTGGGTCAAATGTTCCTCATTCAGTTTTTCATTACGCTCCGCATCATCGATGACAAGTCTTCCGTTCGCCAGCATTCTCATTGAAGGATCAATTTCTTCTATTCGGATTTCCTCGGCTCGGACCTCATCCATTAACAGGGTTTGTCGTTGCCGGTAATCGTCGGCGGTCATTGGTGCAGGTGAAAATCTACTGGCTATTGAGGCTAGGGTGCCAGGTGAGAAAACGACAAAAGTAACCCAGGTCAACAGGAGGATTACGAGACCTACGGCACTCTGTCGTACGCGCGCCGATATGAGCAATCCTAAGGCGATAAAAAGACCGGTGTAGAGAAGCGCCAGAAAGAAGATGATGCTCAAACGTCTCCACGTCTCGACGTCAAGGTGGACATCGCCTGAAACGTAGATTACAAAAAGGTTAATTAGCACAGCAAGCGTGAAAGGCATAAATATGCTCAGTAGTGCCCCTAAGAACTTTCCGATTAACACAGTGTGACGCGGCATCGAGTTTGCCAATATCAAGCGCAGCGTGCCACGTTCGCGTTCTCCCGAGATTGAGTCAAATGTGAACAGTATCGCAATCAGGCTCAAGACATAGCCGGCAATGAATCCCCAATCGATTTTGACGGCATCCGAACGAATATTCTGGAGATTGGGAGCGGCAGATGGGTATTCCAGTCTCCAGAAACCCTTTAAACCACTAGAGGAGGACCAACCGAAGCGGCTGGCGTCAACCACGTCTGACAGAAAATCTTCACCGCCTTCTGCGCAAAAGCGAAGAGGTGAGGGTTTTTTATATAGTAATCCGGGGCCCTCCTGGGCAAGCGCGTACAGATTGGTTCGAGAGGTTAGAGTGTTCCAATAATCGGTGACAGAGGTACGGTATCTTTGTATTCGTTCCGGATGTTCTCGGAGATGTAAGACTGCATTGGTCAGCATCAATGCAACCAGCAGAAGTGTCGCAAGGGCAAAGCGAAGGCTATTGAGGTTGTCGTAAATTTCGCGTTTCGCGATGTGCCAAATCATAATGTCCCGATTTCAAATTGCAGGTCATATAATTGATGGGTTTCCAAGATAAAGATTCTTTGAAGGCGAGATGTGTTTATTCCATCGTTCTTTCTCGTCAATCTTGTCCGCTCCCACATTCTATTGACTACACTTCGCTTCTTTGAAATATCAGAAATATCGCCATGAACAGCGCTAGGTTGATTATCAATAGTAAGAATAAATCGGGGAGTGCTCGTGTCGCGTTTGTTGCAACATCACTTCTCTGAAAGGAAAACTGTGGCAGCGTGCTCCAGTCTGCCGCGCTTTCGTCTGAAGAAAACCAATGTCGAGATCCGAACGTTTTGTTATCGGCGAAATAGTCAATCACAGTCTGCCGGTACTGTCGCGCGGCGTCAAAAAAATCTCGAACGCCGCGCAGATCGGTGCCAGCCCACGCCTGTGTCGCCGCTTCGTATACTCCCACTGGTGAGAGTTTGAGCAAGATTCCTTCCGTGTTCGCCGGTTGAACGAAGAGATGTTCCAGTGCTGGCTTGCGGACGAGCCACGTTTGTTCTGCGGTGTCGATAGTTTGAGACCCAAGGAAACTGAAATACTTCTGCAAGTGAGAAACTTGAGATTCGAGTTCGTCATCCAGAGCAGTGAAGTGTACGAAGTCGCGGCGGAAGCAACTTAACGTCGACAACTTGGCCGCATGATAATTGCCGGAGGAGGCGACGCCCAGAATCTCATAAAAAATCCAATCCTCCCCCGGTACGGCGTCGTTGGCAAGGAATTGTTTCCGTTCTCTCTCAAATTCGTCCCACAACTGTTTCATCTGATTGAATGCGGAATTCGCGCGCGATTTAAGGTTCTCTGAAGAATGGGTCATGGCAAGAATCATGTTGGGGTACACCAACACCAAGAATCCCCAGACAAACAGGGAGATCATGAGCGCAGTGCTGGTCCTTCGCGTCATTGCTGAAATCAGTAATCCGGCGAGGTAGAACACGGAGAGATAAGCAAGCGATGCAAGGACGATTCCTCCGATGCGCAGGAAATCAGGTACGCCGAGCGAGAAAGGAGCAGTAGTCGTTAACAGAATCAGCGAGAGCAGTAGACTCAGCATCAGCGGGATAAGCAGGCAGAGCATTGCGCCGATGTATTTTGCCAGAAGCACATGTCCGCGGCTAAGGGGGTGTGTCAATACCAAACGCAACGTCCCCCGTTCGCGTTCGCCCGCCAGCGCGTCATAGGCAAAAATTAGCGCCATCAAGCTGAGCACTACCTCAAATATGAAAACAATATCAATCGAATTGAAGATGTTGAGAAACGGATTGTCCGAGCCGCTCATCTCGGCATCCCAGAGTGTGGGCACGAGGGCGTAGGATACCTCAACCTGGTTTCCCAGCCGTTTATCCAATCCGACATTGAAAATGCTCAGCGGATTCGGGGGCCGGTCAACGACCACCTTTCCCGCCGAATAGGTTTTTGTTTCCTGCAATTGCTGTCGATGCGTTTCGAGGGCGGTGTAATAACTAGCAAGTCGCCCCTCATAATCTTCGATGAGGACAGCAGTATTGGCGACCACGAGCAACAACGTAATCAGCGTTGTGGCAGCGAACCGGAATGTCATCAGATTGTCAAGGAGTTCTCGACGTATAAGTGTAATCAGCATTAAGTTACCCTCGCGCATCAACGCCCGAAACCATGCGTGCATTGCAGACCCGACAGCCGTAACCCTTTGGATCTGGTATAATCTAGAACTGCCATTTTCTCATGAGAATCGCCCGAATGCCCGCTACTTTGTGAGCATTGGTTCGACATATATGATAGCATAATCACACGACATTCTCACTTAGGTCCTGAATAGCAAACGCTTGGCGCCCATTGTATTGCAAACCGTATTGACTTCTGGTACCATCTCAATGGGATTTTGCTTTGGTGTTGGAAGGTCTTATGCACATGAAATCTATCACCAGATACTTAATGTGTTGTCGAACGTGCTTTCGATAAGCAATCGGAAGCATTTGTCACAGTGAAATCTCCAAACAATCATCATTGATGCCACCGATCAACCCTTTAAACGTCTAACAACAGGACAGTGTGTTTAATACAGCGGTAGAAAATCGGCCACAATGAAACTTCAGTAACTGTTTAGTCTTTCACTCTGTTTTGGAATGTCGGACCGTCGTTCTGCAGTTTAATCCCCGTTCCTACATCATGAGCATCATGTAGGAGCGATCTCCAGGTGGCGATTTCCTGTTGGCGTGTAAGTTCTGGACTGAACTAAACAATTACGAACTTCAACTGATCGCGTGTTTGGCGCTGTTAGTAATACTGTCGGTTAGCCGGCGCAAAGGTAGCGCTTACGATTACACAATTCTAAAGGTGAGACGTCCGGAAATCCTTCCCTGATACCGAGAAGTCGGCTGTTAGGGGTTAACGGGGCATAGCCAATCTGTATGCCAGCAGTTTCATTCCCATCAAATAAAGTCGGAGCAAGCTCTTAACTCAGGAGGCAAGGCAATTCAACCGGCAGTTGGTAACGAATAGGATCACCAATGTGCGCGTCGTCAGATGGTGTAAGAACTATCACATCACCAATGAAATCTATATAGATAAACGTTGCACGAATTGGAAAACTTGGAACGTGATTGCTGCGGTCGTTAACACGGTACACTTCTCCACACGTTGGCAAGCAGCCTGGAAATTTCGATCTCCAAGATTACAGCAACCAAATAAATCTGTTATAGAAAGATGTCAAATCCGATTATAGGAGGGCTTTATCATGTTAGAAACCAGAGACCTGACAAAAGTCTATGATAATACGATTCGCGCCGTCAATGAATTGAACCTGAAGATTGGATCGGGAGAGATCTACGTTATCCTCGGCGCAAATGGCGCCGGCAAAAGCACCACCATCTCCATGCTATTGAATTTCATTGCCCCAACGAGCGGTACGGCGTTTGTCAATGATATTGAGATTCCCAAGTTTCCGCTTGAGGCGAAGAAGCATCTCGCGTACGTGTCCGAAAACGTTGAACTCTATCGAAACTTCACCGCTCGACAAAACCTCGAGTTTTTCACCAAACTCGGAGGCAATAAGAAGGTGACCCGCGACGAACTGGACGCGACGCTTGCCCGCGTCGGTTTGCCGGAAGAATCCTTCAAACGTCGGGTGAAGACTTTTTCGAAGGGTATGCGGCAACGGTTGGGGATTGCAATAGCCATAATGAAGGGCGCCGATGCGATACTTCTTGATGAACCGACATCCGGATTGGATCCGAAGGGCGGAGCAGATTTCCTGAACCTATTGCGCGAATTAAAGAGCGAAGGGAAAGCCATCTTCATGTCCACGCACGACATATTCCGCGCCAAGGAGATTGCCGATCGGATTGGGATTCTTGTCCAGGGAAACCTGGTGCGCGAACTTTCACGTCACGAGATTGAAACCGAGGATTTGGAAGCCCTGTACCTCCGTTATGTGGCGGGATACGAGTCGGAAGAGGAAGTGGCATGAATCGCTGTGTCGCGTTCCTATTGTCGTGCCCACCTCCTCTTTTGCTTCGTCGTCATACAGCCTTATATTTGGCAGCACAGTTCTGCCATTTATGTGTGCTTTCCCATGTTTTTGAAGGAGAAACTCCGCGTGCAAAGAATGTACCTCTTCTTGATAGTCAGTCTGATGTTGCTATCAGGTCATGAACCGGTCCGGTCACAGCCGGCGGATTCCCAGTTTGCGCCAGAATCTGAGGAGGCGCGCACCAGGGATGAGCAGCTTCGGCAGATTCAGATTGACAAAGCAAAGCTTAAAATGGAGCTAGCCAAAAAGCTGATGGAGAAGAAAGAAGACGAGCTTAAGAACCTAAAGACTATGCTCCAAGAAGCCAATAATATCGTGACCGTCCAAGAGGTGAATCGTGCCGAGGAGGAATACGAGGTCGCCAAGTCAGACTATGAGGACGCAAAACTGGACTTGCAAAACACCGAACTCGATTCACTGAAGGCGGCTTGGCACATCACTATCTTGGACACGCGGCGGTATGAAGCACGAGATGGTAGGGAAATGTTCTCTATTACGTTAAAAAACAGCTCACTGCCGGTCAAATTAGAGGAAAGTTCACGGGTTCTGGAACGGGACGTTATCATCAGCGCGCAAATAGACGACATATTGGTCTCGATTAAAGATCAAGGGGACTTTGGGCGAGAAGGTGCGATTGTCGCCACTCCGTACGAGGTACGTATTCCCTCCCTGAAGGAAGGTGAGGAGAAGACCCTAGAGTTTGAACTCGTCAAAGATGAAGTGCAGGACGTGGTCGTTAGCTTAGCATATCTTGACCTTAAGGATGACCGTAACATCCATCTCAAACAGGAGGAACCCTATATCTCGGTGCTGTCTGCGCGGCGGTACAAGGAGGGAGATCGGCGAAGACTTGAAATTGTCCTCAAGTACGGAGCGACTTTGGATCGTTCCGTACCCCAAGCTAATCAGGACATTGGCGATGGGGGACCGCCTACTGGGCTAGATGAGATCGCACAAGAGATTAACAACGTCTACGTTTCAATTAAGGATGAAAAGGATGCAATAATCGGCGTACCGTATGAAATTCGTATCCCGAATCTAAAGAATCAGCAGTCAAAAACCCTGGACTTTGAACTGCGCCGCAACGTGGACAGCATTATCGTGAGCCTGCGGTATCTTGAGCAGATATATCCTTACAAGATTCATCTTGAGGAGGACACCCGCCACATCTCAATTATTAGTGCCAAAAAATATCGCGAGAACAATCAAATAATGGTCACCGTCCGCCTGAAGAACACCTCGACAACGGAATCTATGCCGATTAACGCCACACCGGAAGAAATCGCCGCCGCCAATGAAATTCGTTCCATCTTCGTTTCTCTCAAGGACATTGACTCGACAAGCGGGGCTGAATCGACGAATATTGCCCAGCCGTATGAACAAAAGATACCGCTGCTGGGCTACAATGATAAGGTCGACCTGACGTTCCAACTTCAGAAGGATGTGGACTCAATCATGATCGCATTGAAATACCCTGATCTCGTAGAGACGGACAATCGCTTGGTATATCTACAGAAGGAGTCGGAAGAGGATGTGGTCAATGTGAGTTCGCTGCAGTTCTCCCAAGAAGGTAAGCTCGGAAGTATTGTTACCTATGATATGACACTGGATCGGTTGGCGGAGACAGAGAATACTTTCCAGTTGCGGATTATCAATCTTCTCAATCGCTTGACTTTTGAATTTCAAGATACCGAGAGCAAGTCGCGTGTGTCCCAAGTTAAATTTACACAGGCGCAGTCCAAACGAGATCTGTCTCTCATTATCCACCTGACCGAAGAGCTTGATGCCTCCTATCTTGATAAGACGCTGGAATTTTTCGTAGCCGTCATTGATGCAGAGGAAGCCCAACAACTCGGCGGCGTGAACAATCGCCTAGATCTCACCCCGGATCAGATTAGCGCGATTAAAGGCGGTATCGAGCGGTTTGAACTTATACCCAAAGGTGTGCCGGAGATTGAGTTATTTATCCCAAGTTCGTATCACACCATCAAAATCGGAGAACAGATAGACATGACGCTAAAGTTACGGAATATTGGAACACGAGATCTAGTCGATATTCGTATGATGGTCGATGTTTACACCGATTGGCGTTATGTCGTCGAACCGGAAGTCGTCGCGGAATTGCCGCGGAGTGAAGAAACCGATGTGCATCTGACGCTTATCCCATCTCCGGATGTAGGGGTGGGAGAGTACGAGGCAAAGGTCAATGCGGAACTCACGGTTGATAATCGTTTTGTTGAAGCGCGAGAAAAGACGGTGCGAGTTCACATCCAATCGCAGGCTAGGCTCTCGGTAACAGCAGTTCTGTCTGGGGTGCTCGTACTATTGGTCATTGGGATAGCCATTGTCACCGTACGACTCAGTCGGCGGTAGATGATGGTGGAAGTGGGGAGTGGAGGATTTTGGATGGGGGGAGCGCGTCACACGTCGGCTATCGTCGGGTACGCACTAAGCTTCGTGTTTTGCGTACTGCTTGCATGGCTTTCGAATCTTTCAGAGCCGGCGCTGGCACAAGATGAAGTGACACTGACGCTAGAAAAAGCATCTCGCCTCGTGTTGAAGAACAATGAAAAAGTGCTTAAAGCGCAGAAAGTCCTGGAACGTGCGAAAGCGAACCTGCAAACTGCCCGCTCTGTTTACCTTCCTCAGATCGGACTCACCGGATATTATGAACGGCGCAAAAACGACGATCTAGACCTAGACGAAAGGGATTATCTCACCACCGTTTACCTCAGTCAAGTGCTTGCGCGGTTCGGGGAGGTTCCGGCAGATCTTGATCAAGCGCAGGAAAGCGTGCGAAAGTCGGGCATCGAGTTGGAAAGCGCCAAGCAAGAGGTCATCTTCGCCCTTAGAAGGCTTTGGCACGACACTACCTTGACGGAGGAGGAGATTCAACAACGTAGCGTTGTCGAGACCACTTTGCAGGAAAAGCTTGTAGTCACGAAAAAGAAGCATGCAGAAAAGAGAATCCCTATCCTCAACGTATTAAACACGGAGCTGGAGTTGGCAGAGCAGCAGTTGGCGCTGAACGAGTTGAGACGGAGGTTGGATATCGACAAAGCGGAACTGATTCGATTGACAGGTTTGGACCCATTGACAACGGTTCGTCTGTCCGGTGCTATTCCCGATGACGAACTTACGTTGGAACGTGCGGTAGAGTTGGCGTTAGCCCACCGATTGGAACTTGAGGATCTGTCCGGCGCGATAAACCGCCAGGAAAGGTTGGTCAAGGAAACATTCTGGAATCGAATCCCTGAACTTGATGCCGGTATACGCTTCCGCGATGCAAGTCTATTTCTGAACCAGAGAGATCGGACGTGGGATACGACCGCGGCGTACGATTACCCTTTTCTAGAACGGAAGGCAGATAGCAGCGCTCCGTTTGAAGAAATGCGCTACAACCGGGACGGTTGGGAGGTACGCCTGAACCTCAATTTTCCTCTTTTCGACGGTGGAGCGGTGGACGGTCATCAGGCGTCGGAGCGCGCTGAACTGGCCCGTCTCCAGCTAGAGCTTGTTGATCTACAGAAGCAGATTAGAGTTGAGGTCCGCCGCGCCTATCGAGAAGTGGCGAACGCCAAAGAGCGGATGGAAATTGAGGAAAAGCGCGTGCAAATCTTCGAGCAGCGCCTTCGGACGATTGAACGGGTTCTGGACGAAGGGCGCGACCTACCAAGCTATCGCGGCTTGACATTTGACGACGCTTTTCAAGCCCAAGCCGAGTTCACCGAAGCGCAGCGGGTGTTCTATCGCACACGCCGGGACTATGCGTCGGCAAAAGAACAACTCCGCGAGGTAATGGGGTGGACAAATTAATCGCTGTCCTCCAAGTTTGAAACCTAGAGATTACGCGCGTCGCACTTTCGGAGTCCCGAGCGATCCCTTTCTCACTCAAGACAATCGCACCCAACTCTATCGGTGAATCAGTTCGCGTTTATCGGATCTATCGGAAATCTCTAAATCGCCAATTTCGTTCTTGTATGGAACATCGCAACTGTAGCTCCTTCTAGCGACAATCTCCTGATCGTAATTCCCCCTCCTCCTTCATTGCACTCCCGGTCTATACTGAAGTAGATGATTTCCTGTGACCAGAAATTAGGTGTAACTGCGCCTATCCTGCCGACATTTTGAGTTGACTGTATTTTCGAGGAAATGTATCATGTGCACGTGGACAACATCATTTAGGAGGAACAGGGAGTTGGAGAAAGCTGATATTGGGCTCATCGGACTTGCAGTGATGGGCGAAAATCTCGCCTTGAATATCGAAAGTAAGGGGTATCAAGTTGCCGTCTTCAATCGCACGGTTTCAAAAGTGGATAATTTCATTAACAGCCGGGCGCGGGGCAAGCAAGTGGTTGGAACATACTCTGTTGAGGAACTGATTCAGGCGGTAGCTACGCCGCGCAAGATCATCCTAATGGTCAAAGCCGGGGAGCCGGTCGATCAGTTTATCGAAATGCTGAGACCTCTGCTCTCCGATGGAGATCTAATCATTGACGGCGGCAACGCGAATTTCGCCGACACCATGCGCCGGCACGACGCGCTTACGGCGAGCGGGTTGCTCTTTATTGGAACTGGCATCTCAGGCGGTGAAGAGGGGGCTCTCAAGGGGCCGGCGATGATGCCGGGCGGGTCAAAGAAAGCATATACCTTGGTGGAACCGATTTTCACGAAAATCGCTGCTCAAGTTGACGGGGTACCATGTTGTTCATACATAGGTCCCAACGGCGCCGGGCATTACGTCAAAATGGTGCATAACGGCATCGAATACGGCGATATGCAACTCATCGGTGAAGCCTACGCGCTCATGAAACAGGCGCTGGGGATGAGCGCCGATGACATGCATCAACTGTTTAACGAATGGAACCTAGGCGAACTGAACTCCTATCTCATCGAGATTACGGCAGACATCTTCACACAGTTAGATACGTCCGGCGTACCGCTCGTGGACACTATCCTCGATCAAGCGGGCCAGAAAGGAACCGGAAAATGGACAAGCACGTCGGCGCTAGACCTTGGCGTCGCTGCGGGGACAATTGCCGAAGCCGTCTTTGCGCGGTATATATCCGCGATAAAGAACGAACGGGTTGAGGCGGCACAGATCATCGAAGGTCCCAGGGGAAAATACGAGGGTGACAAATCTGACTTCTTGAAAGCAATTCATGATGCACTTTACGCCGCCAAAATCTGTTCCTACGCTCAAGGATTCGCGCTAATGCACCAGGCGAGCCGGGAATACGAGTGGAACCTAAACCTCGGTAATGTTAGCTTAGGGTGGCGCGGGGGCTGCATTATCCGTGCTCGCTTTCTGCATCGAATCGCCGACGCTTATGAAAACAATCCGAATCTACCTAACCTGCTGCTGGACCCCTACTTCCGAGGAGTGATTGAATCAACCCAGGAGAACTGGCGCGACGTGGTATCGACCGCAACACAGCTTGGGATTCCGATACCGGCGTTCAGTTCTGCGCTCGCTTACTTTGATAGTTATCGCAGCGCTCATCTCCCGGCGAATCTTATCCAAGCGATGCGCGACTACTTCGGTGCGCACACCTATCACAAAATTGACCCGAATGGAGATCCGATCGTAGGGAACGATGGTACGCCTACCGTCTTTCACACCGAATGGATGGTGGATGGAAGACCGGAGATCGCGGTTGAATGAACACGCGATTGGGATCGGATGCTGCTGCGGCATCTTCCTTGAGCCGGTAGTATTTTTTGATAGCATGCCATTATCCCTGTCGGAAGAATTCTTTCAGCAAGTAACACTCTCGTACCGCAAACTGTTAGTTTGCGATCACAATCCAACAGACTGTGGTACAGAGCACGCCATTATGCGCAACGATACGATTCCCTCATTTCGCAACTCGTTTTCCGCTCTATCACTTACTTTGGAGAAAGTGTTACTTGGGAAACATACAACTGGAGATTATTTTCCCAAGTTGCTACTAACAAGGATTTAGTAATGTACCGTCGTTATTAATTGAGAATAGTTGGTCAACCGCGGAGATTTCGTAGCACGGCCTGTCGATTAGCGCCTCGAAAGCACAAACTGACAGATTGTTCTACAAAGGTAGCTAATGGTTGTTCGCGTATGTTCGACGAACGAATCTTATTCCAACATGCCAGTGATGCCAGAGCCAAAGTGCGCAAAGTTCTGTTTCATCCAAAACCAATCGAGAGCATGTTCGCAGTGGAGGTGTCATGGCTCCTAGTGCGTTAGACGGTGTGAAGGTGTTGGATTTGTCGAGGCACCTGGCTGGACCCTACTGTGCCATGATGCTTGGGGATTTGGGCGCCGAGGTCATTAAGGTTGAGCGACCCGGCACAGGCGACGAAACACGTCAGTGGCAACCGCCGTTTGCAGGCAGCGAGTCGGCGTATTACCTATGCTGTAATCGCAACAAGAAGAGCTTAACGCTCAATCTCAAAAGCGAGCAAGGCGTTGAAATTGCGCGGACGCTCGCCGAGAACAGCGACGTGTTAATTGAAAACTTTCGTATCGGTGGGGCAAGCGAACTTGGTCTCGGCTATGACGATCTCAAGCAGGTAAATCCGCGTTTAATCTACTGCTCGATCAGCGGCTTCGGACACACGGGACCAGATCGCGAGTTGCCCGGTTACGATCTCATGATTCAGGCTAGAGGCGGCATCATGTCAATCACCGGAGAGCGTGATGGCACACCTACAAAGATTGGAGTTGCCGTAGCCGATGTCGCGACGGCGTTATTTGCCTGTAACGCCACCCTCGCGGCGTTATTTGTACGCGAGCGCACCGGCAAAGGACAGCATCTTGATACTGCGCTGCTTGACTCTCAGATTGCCTTGCTGGCGAACGTTGGAAGCAACTACCTCTGCTCGGGCGAAGTGCCTCAACGCTGGGGAAACGCGCACTCCGGTATCGTCCCGTACCAAGCCTTCAAAGCGGCGGATGATTATCTCGTGTTGGCTATCGGTAACGATGGGCAGTGGCAGCGATTCTGTAAGGCAGCCGGGGCTGAGTGTTTGGGGACTGACGAACGATTTGCTACGAACTCACTTCGGGTGGCAAACCGTGACGCCTTAATCCCGTGTCTTGAAAATCTGTTTCTGGGACGAACGGTCGCTGAGTGGCTGCAACTCTGCGGTGATGCAGACGTGCCTGTAGGCCCTGTAAATTCACTTGACGCGGTCTTCGCGGATCCCCAGACGCTGGCACGAGGCATGTTGGTAGAGATGCCGCATCCGACATCCGACACGATGCGGTTGGCTGGATCGCCGCTTAACCTCTCCGAAACGCCGGTGCAGATGCGCCTCTCGCCACCGCTTCTTGGTGAACATACGGACGAGATCCTCGCCGACGTACTGGGATTCGATGAAACCACCATTGCCAATCTGCGACAAATCGGCACCGTCTAAGGAGGGGAAGATCGGAGCATTGTTCAAGGCGACCTCTTACATCACACGTTGGACCTGCGGTGTGATTCCTCCGGTGTCCCCCCTTCTGTTTTTCTGCATCCTCTTTCTAAACAGTTGCGCAAAACCTGTCAACAATGACGTTTCTGAATCACTGGGACAGAGCGACCCAATCCAGCGGTTGCAACAAGAAATCAAGACTATTCTGAATGATCCGCTGCTTGCTCCGTCAAATGTCGGCATAAAGGTCGTGTCAGTCACAACCGGTGAAGTTCTCTATGAAGCCGGCGCCGACAAGTTGTATCATCCCGCCTCTACTATGAAACTGCTTACCTCTGCGACAGCACTCGAAAAGCTAAGGCCTAACTATCGCTTCCACACAACGCTCTACGCCGAAGGCATTGAAGGAAATCGTGTCCGAGGAAATACCTATCTCAAGGGTAGAGGCGATCCTCTGTTCACCGTCGAAGACTTGGCAAAAATGGTTGACATCCTCGTCCAATCCGGCGTAAAGGAGATTGACGGCGATATTGTCGTCGATGATACTTACTTTGACGACGTTCCCATGGGTGAGGGCTGGATGTGGGATGATGGTCCGATTGGGGGGTACTATTCACATCAGAGTGCGTTGACAGTTAATCACAACGGAGTGAAGGTTACGGTGTCGCCCGGCGCTGAAATCGAAGAACCGGTGCGCCTACGACTGGATCCGCCGACGGAATACTTGGAGGTACTCAACGACGCGGTAACAGTCGGCGCCTCCGAGAGTGGGACTTTGCGCGTTGAACGTCAAACGAACCCCGTCCCTGCCAACGTGCTAACGATTAGCGGCTTCATGCCGGCCAACCAAGACGCGATGCGCAGGCATGTGGACATTGTTGATCCTGCATTATTTTGTGGCACGCTGTTTAGGGAGGCGCTTGCTCGAAACGGAATCCTAGTTCAAGGCGTGGTTCGGCAGGGGGTGGTTCCCGATGGTGTGTCCGAAGTTGCCGTTCACACCTCGCTGCCGCTATCTCTCATCGTTCGGAAGATGAATAAGCGAAGCGACAATCTCATCGCGGAGTTGATGTTGAAGACATTGGGTGCAGAGGTGATTGGCGCGCCTGGCACCTCGCAGAAGGGTTTGCGGGTGATTAACGAGTTTTTGAGCGAATCCGGAATCGCAGCAACCCAGTCTACCCTGGCGGATGGGTCGGGCGTTTCACGCTACAATTTGTTGTCTGCGGCAATGCTTACGGATCTGCTGGGGCGCATGTTCCAAGATTTTTCGGTGATGCCGGAGTATGTCATGTCGCTCCCGGTCGCCGGTATTGATGGAACGCTTTCGTGGAGGATGAGAGATTCGGGCGCCGAAGGAGTTTTGCGGGCTAAAACGGGCACGATGAGAGGCGTAACCACCCTTGCCGGGTATGCTATGATGGTGGATGGCGAGATTCTCGCGTTTGCTATGCTCATGAGCCATTATGTGGGCTCGCCCAATCCGCACCGCGCGTTGCAGGACAAAATCGGTAACATTCTTACACGATTCAGCCGGATGCGCGGCGGATGATGATTTTGAACGGTCAGCGGTCTGTTGTTGTAGGGGACGCAGATCTGCGTCCCCCACGAGGATTACATTCCAGAGCATGTGATTGATTTTAGATAATCTTTACTCTATTCGATTCGCAGGGTTTTCTTCATCCGATGCCCAGTTCAGCGGGTTGTTGTTGGTAGGCACGAATTTCATCCAATGATTCGTCGGTCCGGATCACATGGTCGTAGAAGGAACGTTGCCATGCAAAGATGTGATCTTTCCAACGTCTTTTAATGATTCGACTGACGGACGATTTGAATCCGTGGATAATCTTTGACAAATACATCTCTGAACGGTCGGCGGTATGCTGTTGTAGGGGACGCAGATCTGCGTCCCCTACAAGGATTATGATTCCGTGTATGTGATTCGGCATTACGACAAATTCATCTAATGCCGTGTTTTCAAAATGTTCCGGAATATGCTGCCAACAATCCGTTGCAATCTGCCCAATACTGCTTAACTTCATCCGATCTCTGACAATCTCACCAAAATAGTTACCTCGGTTGTGCGTACAGATTGTCACAAAATAATATCCCGCACGCGAATAATCGTACCTCTGCAAACGGTTTGATTTTCGGGTTCGGTTATTCATAACCTGTGTTGATTGTAGAAATACTCTCCGTGGTTGCCGGTAGGATTTGAATCCGCGTTACATCGGTCGGCACTGGGGCCGTCCCCTGCAACACTAAAGACTCTTAAATCAATCGGTCATAAATCGCTTGCACCTGTTCCACATGCTTGGCGATGCTGAAATGCCTCTCGGCGTACGCCCGCGCGGCACTTCCCATCTCCTCGCAAAGTGACGGATTCTGTATTGCGTGCACGATTTTGGCGGCGATTTCTTCTATCGGGTGTGGTGGAACAATCCACCCTGTTTTACCATCCTCAATCATGTCTGTCGAACTTCCTACCGGGCTGGCAATGACCGGTTTGCCCGCCGCCATGGCTTCCGGGATCACACTTCCCGCCGAGAGAGTCACAAGAAGATCCAACCCCTGCATGACCGCCGGCATGTTCTCACGGTGACCTGTGCAGGTGACATAATCCGTGAGATTCAGTTCCGAGATTAACTGGCGCAGTTCCCGCTCATACACAAGGTGCTCCGGGTTAGTTTGAGTACCGCCGATAATCAGAAAACTGACATCTTGATACGCTTTAGTGACGTGCGATGCGACCTCGACGAATTCCTTCTGACGCTTAAACGGCTCGATACGTCCCACCATGCCTATCGCGAATCGCCGCAGAGGAAATTCGCTGCGGAGGGTATTCTGTTTAACTCCCGTTGATTCAAATGCATCTAAATCCACACAGTTGACAATGACATCGATTTTGTCGGGTGGAATGCCCGCCTCAAGAAAAGGCGGTGTGTATTGCTCCGAGATTGAGATAATCGCGGACATGTCGTGAAAGCCGTACTTTGCCACCTGATCGGGGCGGATAGGAGCCTTGACATGAGACACGATCGGAATCCCGCACTGGCGAGCGACGCGAATCGAGTAGGGATTGTGCCACGAGTCGGAGACATGAATCAACTGCACTTGCCGCTGTGCGGCGAGCTGTGCAAGTCGAGACGCTGCGGAGTAGCGATGGAATAGGTATTTCCATTTCCGCCATGCTGGAAAGGGATGGATGACGGAATCAATTCCCGCGGCACGCAACCGGTCGGGGAACATCCCCTTGCCGGGACACACAACGGTGGGTTGAAATCGCCTCCGATCCAGATTGGTAACGAGGTGGAAAAGTTGGCGTTCAGCGCCGCCGAAGATCGAACCGCTCAGGTAAAGGACTCGTGTCATAATCACAGTTGAGGCTGGAACGATGAGGTGAATAGAATTCGCGTATCTTCATACAAATCTAATTGACTGTCAAGAGTAATCCTTCTACTTCAATTTATCGCTTAAAGAGTTTGAAACTAATTCGTACTCCTCAAGTGAAAAGAACATAAGATTGGGTGTAACATTGAAATGTAGAAGTCGCAACGATATGAAGCGGTTCGCGTAGTTACATCCGCCATTATGCAAACTGTTTCCGTACAACCCCATACCCGTGTCTCATTGCCAGAAAAAATGAAACTCAACCTTGTCGACCGTAAACCGCGAGTTCTTCTGTTGCTTCCCACGCGAACCTACCGCGCGAGTGATTTCTTGTCCGCCGCACGGCAACTGGGCGTGGAGGTGGTTGTTGCGTCAGATCAACCGCAAACCCTCTCCGAACTTTCACCGCTAAAGTCGCTTTCGTTGGACTTTCGTACCCCGGAACCAGCCACGCTTGAGATTTCTTCATTTGCGAGAACCTATCCGATTGATGCCGTTGTCGGCGTGGACGATGACACGACCATCCTTGCCACTATGGCAGCAAAGGAATTGTCTCTTCCACACAACACAATTGAATCCGCTTACGCAACGCGGGACAAGTATCAACTGCGAAAAGTTCTTGTCAAGGCAGGTCTGCGCGCGCCATGGTTCAAACTTCTGTCTGCCAATGAAAATCCGGAGATGATTGCGAATCGTATTGATTACCCTTGTGTCCTAAAGCCTCTTTCCTTTTCGGCGAGTCGCGGCGTTATTCGGACAGATGATCCGGGGCAGTTCGTGGACGCCTTCCATCGAGTAGTTGCCGTTATCCAATCGTCGCGTGAGGAGGATGAGCATCACAGGGCCGTAGAACAGTTGCTCGTCGAAGGATTCATCCCCGGCACCGAGGTTGCGCTTGAAGGCATGATGCTGCAAGGGGAACTCAAGGTGCTCGCCATTTTCGACAAGCCGGACCCGCTTGACGGACCCTTCTTCGAGGAGACGCTCTACATCACGCCATCCCGACTTCCAGCCCACGTTCAGCAGGAGATTACCTCGTGCACGCAAGACGCGGCAAGGGCACTGGGTCTGAGAGAGGGACCGGTGCATGCCGAACTTAGGGTAAAGGACGACTGCGCTTGGATGCTCGAACTGGCTCCTCGGTCAATTGGAGGGCTGTGCGCTCGTACGCTGCGCTTCGGTACAGGGATGTCATTGGAGGAACTGATCATTCGTCATGCCATCGGTCAAGACGTGAATTCGTTTAAGCGGGAAGAGAACGCTGCCGGCGTTATGATGATCCCCATTCCGCACGCCGGAGTCTTGCGGGAGGTGAGCGGTCAGGAACAAGCGGAGGTGGTTGAAGGGATTGATGAGGTTACAATTTCAATTCCGATCGGTCAGGAGGTGGTGCCGTTGCCGGAGGGCAAGCGGTATCTTGGATTCATCTTTGCGCGTGGCGGCACTCCCGCTGATGTGGAAACGGCTCTGCGGGAAGCACATTGTCAACTTGAATTTGTCATTGAACCCTAGCTGCGATAACGGCCGACTACCGCGCGAAACACCCGAGCAACCGCTACGCCCATCATGGCCCCCCCGTGAGTTCCGAATGACAAAACGATTGCAAATCCCTTGGAAATCCATTATAATTAGATAATCTCCTGTTCACGATTGTCAGCCTCTGGATGTGCAATTGAGTTGATAAATAAGGCTTAAGGAGGAGTTGTAACGATGGGTGCACCAGGCGTATGGGAAGTGATCATTATCCTCGTGGTTGTCCTTGTAATATTTGGGCCTAAACGTCTACCGGAAATGGGACGATCACTTGGAAAGGCAATTCGAGAATTTAAAACCGCCGGTAAGGAGGTCCAAAGAGAATTCACGGAATCGATAGACCCTGATGCGGATTCGACAAAGCCTGCACCCCAAGACACTAAGGCAGGTTCAACCAAGCCGGAGAACAAAGGGGCGTAGCCGACGAACAGCACCATGTCAAATCCCGAAGATGCGTCGATGACCTTTTGGGAACATCTCGAAGAATTGAGACGGCGTCTTGTTGTGATAGCAATCGCAATTGGCGCTTTCACTTTTCTAAGTTTAGGTTTTAGCCGACCAATCGAGAATGTCCTGCGATTCCCGATGGAGACCTCCATCAATACCATACTGGCAGGCATCATTGACCGTACAGTTGGCATAGAGGGGTCAATGATGGGTTTTCTGTCTGTTTCCCTAAAAGCAGGCGCATCAATTGTTGAAGCCGAACTGCTTAAAATAGGGCCGGTCGAAGGGATTATGGCATACCTCAAGATTAGCATCGCTTGCGGCTTGCTGCTCGCTTCTCCGATTGTACTCTATCAGATTTGGGCGTTCATTTTTCCAGCTTTGACACAACAAGAAAAAAAGTTTGCTCTACCGCTTTTCCTCGTTATCGTCGTCTTTTTTGTGGTCGGCGTCATATTTGCTTACCTAATTGTCACTCCGACCGTCCTTCACTTTTCCGCCAACCTCTTTCCCAACATGGCGAATCGTTGGGACATTGAGAAGTATGTGAACTTTATTACCCGACTACTACTGGGGTTCGGGATCGCGTTTGAGCTTCCGATTGTCATGGCGTTTCTGTCGTGGATCGGTGTTGTAAACTCAAAGGGATTTCGGGAAAAACAGAGGTATGCCGTGGTCGGAATCTTTGTAATGTCGGCACTTCTGACTCCGGCGGACCCGCTCTCCATGTTCCTGATGGCGGTTCCACTTATCGTACTGTATCAACTCGGTATCTTTTTCGCCTTTCTCCTTGAACGGGAATCCGAAAGCTATGCCTAATTCCCACCTACAAGAGCAACTTGGCTTGCTTCACCAACTTCAACAGCTTGAGTTGGCCATTTTGTCGCTGCACCAGCAACGCCAATCCATACCGCTAAAGATTGCAAAGCTGGAAGAAGGTTTTCAGGTTCATCAGGGGGCATTGGACGAAAAGAAAGAAACGCTGGCAGTAGCGGAACGAGAGTTGCGTTCAAAAAACGCGGAACTCGCCGACCATCAGGAACAACGTCAGAAGTACGAAACTCAACTGCGCGAAGTGAAAACCAACAAAGAGTATCAGGCACTGGACACAGAGATTAGTTATTTGCAGAAGAAAGAATCGGAAGCTGAAGATGCTATCCTCGGAATCATGTTGGATATCGATCAAATTCAAGAGGAACTTCGGCAGGAGCAGGCGTCCTTTGATGCGGAGAAGGAGAAAGTCGGTTTACAGAAAGCTACATATGAACAGGAAGAGCGAGATTTAGAAGCGGCGGTCGCGGCGCAGCAACAGGAACGCAAACGTTTTTCGCCTGACATAGATAAGGATTTGATGACTGGTTACCAAGCGTGGGGTAGGCGCAGCAAAACAGCGTTTGTGTCGATAGTAAAAAATAATGCGTGCGGCGGTTGCCGAATTGCAATTCCGCCCCAGACGTTGAAGGAAGCCCGAAAGTTTGAAAAGGTTGTTCAGTGCTCAAGCTGTAAACGTATTCTTTACCCTCTGCCCGAAGACGAAAAAGAAACTAATCAAGCGAGTGAATAACGAGCAGGATTTTCCATCGCAGTCGCTGTCCGTTTCTTTGATCGGTAGAGAATAGCTCCCGGTTCCGACTCTTTGTAGCATGGAATCTACAATTATCATACCTCCGATTTCCTCTCTTACTGCCAACCCGTCTTTTGAAAGAACTAGTCGGATTCTTCGATAACCAAATCGGAGATAGTCAAACAAGCGAGCAGTGGCCGCGATAGTGGTCCCATAGTAATTCCTTTGTCAGCCAGTGTCTGGGATGTTCAACCGGACGGAGTTGAGGCTGATTACATCCCTCGAGATGCCACCATAACTGTACGTGAAAATAAGATAATCGAGTAGTATACGTACCGTTCGATTTAACTGCGAGACAAATCGCGATTGTGGAGCAAGCAGGTGATCACGGTGTTTAACCTCGTCAAAGTGATTGTGTTTTGACAATCCTTTAAGCGTATGTTAAAATGCATGGAGCACGAGGAGGTGAGAACCATGGCATTCCGCAATACCTACAAGTACCATCTGAAACGAGGCAATAAAATTATTCGCAGTGGAATTACTAATGACCTAGATCGGCGTGAAGATGAGCATCAGCGAGAACACGGAGAGGATGTTCATATAAAAAAGGTGGGGCGAGCTACAACACGAGAAAGTGCCAAGGATTGGGAAAAAGGGCAGAAGCACGGCACCCCTTAGGTAATAGGCTCATTTTTCGTTTCTGGGTTGCATCGGCATGAATACGCCATACAGTTGAAGTTCAGATGTCTCGGTCATTGCTGAGTTTCTCAAGTGTATGCTGTTTGATATTGGCGGCAGGGTTGAATCATACCTCTGCCGCCTTTTTTGCATTGTTACCGAGAAGTTTAATCCGGATTTGTTACGCTGGATTTTAACAATTGCGACAGCGTGTACCATGCTAGAGGAGAACATAACAAGGCGGCAGAAAAAACCGGAACGCGACGCGGCACATTGCAATTGTGGATTAGCAAGTTGGTATTTCCGAGAATGGGAAAAAGCCAATTCAAAGCTGACGACTGCTGGAGAAAAAGGAATTGACATTATTTCCTTGTGTCGGAGCCGCTACAGAAGTTTCGCATTATTTAAGCGGAGACTCTTGTCAATATTTTTGACAACAAACCGGCGACTTTCGGTCCCTGTTTTCTGGATAGTTGAGAATAACAATTGGAGTCCACGGGATGGATATTGGGTTTGTATGGGATGAAAACAAATACCAAAGTGTACAACAGAAACACGGTGTCCAGTTTTATGAAGTGGTTTCTGCATTTGACGATTCGGATGGATATGAATTTCCTGATCCTGCAGGACATGACGGAAGGCGGAGTTGCTCACGCCGAAAAAGGCGAGATTGAAAGCGCGATTGAAGATTTTACCACAGTGATAAACCTGACGTCCGATGATAAATCCGATTATGTCGAGGCACATTACAATCTCGGTCTGACTTACGCCAAACACGGTAAGATTAACCTTGCTATCTCCGTCTTTAACAAAGTGCTACAACTGGCACCGAACGAACTAGATTTCTACAACAATCGCGGCATTGTTTACTACGAACACGGCGAATATGAACGTGCCATCAGTGATTACAGCAAGGCGATACAACTCAAACCTGATGACATCCATGCATATCATAATCGTGGTGAGGCTTGGTTACACTTGAGAGAATGGCATAAGGCCCAAGAAGATTTGGAGGTTGCTAGAGACAAGGGTGCGGATATCATCGCTGCATTTCATAACGACTACGAAAGCGTCCGAGACTTCAAGGAGAAAAACGACGTGAAATTGCCACAAGACATCGCCGCGATGCTGGAAGGCTCAGGGGAATAAACGACTACAAGCCGAGGTTCCCATCCCTAAACGGAAAATTGCAGCGTATGCGCTGACCACTAGCAGGCAGGAGAGAAGGCACGGATTTCTACGTAGCGGCGGATTTCAGTTCCGACAATAGGCGGGTGATGCCCTCTAGGATTTGTGCTTCCACGGACGGTTCCGGGGGCACTCGATGTTTAAGCGACGCCTCGTAACCACCGGCAAATCTAAGGTAATAGTCCTTTTTTGCAACGATGCAGCCCGATTGCGATAGTTTGCTGGGTTAGCACTCGATTCAGCAAAACCCTGCCGTGGCTATTCGTGCCGCGATAAACCCTTCAAGCGCTTTCTCCAACTCTTCACGCGTGTGGCTTGCCGTCGGCGTAATTCGCAGGCGGCTCGTGCCGTCTGGCACTGTCGGAGGGCGGATGGCAGGGGCAAAAACGCCTTTGCTTAACAACGCATCCGCAAATTGTGTGGTCGTTTTCGCCTCCCCGAGGATTAGCGGGAGGATGTGCGTCTCGTTAGGAAGCAGTTGAAATCCGGCTTCCGATAATCGGGTTCTGAGGCTGTGGACATTTGCGAACAACCGGTAGCGAAATTCGGGATTAGAGCGGATTATATCAATCGCGGTTGACGCCGCCGCCAATGTGCCGGGCGGCAGAGCCGTGGTGAAAATGAAACCGCGTGCCCGGTTTATCAGTAAATCGATGAGGGATTTACTCCCGGCCACAAATGCCCCCACACCTCCCACCGCCTTGCTCAACGCACCGATCTGGATAATTCCGCGATCTGCCACCCCCAAGTAATCCACCACGCCGCCGCCAGATTGTCCCAGTATCCCGAACCCGTGTACGTCATCCACTATTAACATGGCGTCATACGTCTCGGCTATCTCGCAGATTTCGGCGAGAGGCGGAAAGTCGCCATCCATACTGAATACTCCGTCGGTAACAATCAGTCGACGACGGAAGTTCGAAGAATCAGCGAGCAGTTCCTTTAGGTGTTCCGGGTCGCAGTGTCTATAAATTCGCTTGGCTGCCCTACTGAGACGGCATCCCTCAATGAGGCTAATGTGGTTGCGTTCGTCGCTCAGGATGAGATCTCCTTCGCCAACGAGGGGGGGAATAGTGCTAATGTTGGCGAGGTAGCCGGAACTAAAAACCAACGCGGCTTCCGTATTCAAGATCGCCGCAATATTCGATTCAAGTATTTCATATAGGTGGCTATTGCCCGCGATAAGCCGTGACCCGCTTGCGCCCGTTCCATACTCCAGCGTCGCCTCGTTGCAAGCCCGGACTACCTCGGGATGAGCGCTCAAGCCGAGATAATTTGTCGAGGCAAGCGAGATTACCTCACGGCCGTCAAGGAGAACACGTCCTGCCGGGGCACTCATCGTGGGGCGCAGCGAACGCCAGTGTCCAGCCTGCTCCAGTTCGCGTCTTTCGTCTTCCAGCCAGCGATCTGTGTCCATTCCCGCTTTTAACCCGACGTTTTCTCGAATCGTACACTGGCATGTACCAAATCGTTCGTCGGGCTGAAGGTCAGCTCGTAAATCGGGGCGTTCAAGCTGTATTGATAATTCGCGCCGTAACAGGATGTCCCGGCGGGAACATACCCCTCCGGCACATGGATAAATAGTGTCCCCTTACCATGTCGGGGTGATTTGCAGACGGCTAGGAAACTCTGACTTTTTCGATCCCACCCGGCAGAAAGAATTTCTACACCACCCTGAGTAAAGTGAATGTCCGTGGAAACCAGTTGGGGTGTATCTCGTTCAGCACGTAAACAGAGGAGTCTTGCCGAACGTGACGGCATATCTGACACAGCTACTCGTCCCCGAACGACACCTAAATACTGTCGATTCCAAAAATCATGTACGAGATAGAATTTAGATGGATCCAAACCGAGCGAGCCCAAGTCTAGATTGACATCATCGACCTGATCCCTCCAATTGAATACACCCAAAATGTTCCAAGAATCAAACGACGCCTGCACCTGCATGTTCCAAATCTGCGGATATCTATTTTGATAAAGGTCAACTGGCGTTGCCGATTTTCCCGTTAGAGGGAACAGTTTCGCCAACATTTCCGCACGTGCTGGGGTCAACGATGAAAACTCATCGGCACATGTTATAATCCCTCCACTCAAGGCTGCCGCCGTCAATGCGACAATAACTTCGTTGATAGGACGTGGTTCATTGATTGCTATTGCACCGAACTCATTCGTCCACGCGGTTTTGTGCATTGACATATACGCGGCGTGCGCGCTAATCATGTGCTTCAACCCGCGCGAATCGTCCCATTGCCCACTGCCAAGATAGCCCCCATTGCTGGAAAGCGGGGAATTCAGCGAGAAGCCTCCTATACTCGGCGCCGAGCACGCATTGCGCCCTTCGAGAAGTGCTTCCCTTGGGCTCTCGCTGATAACTTGGTTCAGTAGCTGGATTCCGAGACGGTAGAGTTCAACAGAGGTGAGCGATTTATCGTGCCAAACAAAATCGCCGAATTCTGCCAGTGGTCCAACGGTATAAGACAGCAGATCGACCTTGACAAGATCGCACCCCCACTCATCAATAATCTGACGGAGGCGCCCCCGTATATTCGCCCGTGCTTTAGGCTGAGAAGCGTCAAGTAATGCGACCGTCATACCATCTTCCAGTGCCAACGTGGCAGGTTTGTTATTACGATCTTTCAGAAAATATTCCGGGTGGTCTTTGACTAAATTGGAGTCAACGGCAACACTGTATGGATCGAATCGAATTCCGGTCCTCAGGCCCTTTGCGTGGATTTTGTCGACAACAGATTTAATCCCTTCCGGAAAGCGTTGCGGGTGCACCGCGTTGCTCCCGATCGAGTGCTGCCACTCATCTTCGATCTGGATGTATTCCACGCTGCCCGGTTGGGAGGGATAGAACAATCGATTTTGTGAAATCTGGTTGACTTGACCAAGAATATAGGACGCATCTCCCCTCTTCTTCTTACCGGTACGTTGGGCGTTCCATCCGGAAAACACACCGTCCAATTTTTGTGCATTCATGTGCTTCGCGGCCATTTCAGTGTAAAGTTGATAGGAATCTATGGGAAGATTACAAAAATTGAGATAGGCGAGTTCCGACTTTATTTCCATCCCCGGTGCGCACGCTTGATATTCACACCGATGACGCAATGCCCAACCGTCAATCCCTTTCTCTTTCTGATCTTTTTGCGTTTGAGAATCGTATCCGACATCAACGGTTGACCACCACTTGCGGGCGCTAAGAAAGCCAAAAACTAGAGAGCGCTGGCTGCTCGTATCATAAAGGACGCCGTCGTAACAAGCCTGCGTTGAGATTTTCTTGTTGATGCTGAACCCGTCATATATCTTCCTAACCCCTTGATTAAGAGACGGGTTCACATTAAGAAAAAGATGGTAATCCGAAGGAGCACCCCCCAAGTAAACACCTCCACGAGCATCCGGATTGAGCGTGGATACACCTATAACGGTAATTCGATCTAACCTAATGTCAGCATCACCCAAGTTCTCGACTCCGACTGTCAGAATAACGTAAGGTGCTTTGCTATAGCACTTCATGTACAGGTTGATTTGTACGCCCTTCGCGTCCGATCGACATGAAAACTTCACTGGCTGATAAACGCCTATTTCATCTTCTTGGGTGGCATCTGCGATAAATTCACGTATTCCATCAGATTCTGAAGTGGCAAGTGCTGTCCCACCCTGAAGTACAATCCTCGCGTAAGCATTTCTGATAATCGTATGTCCCGTCTGATCTACATAATCCCATGTTCCTTTTGAAAGATCGAACTTTACTCCAAACTGTTTGTTTTGTGCCACGACGGAACGACCTTGCCTCGTGACAGCCAAATCACTCACTCTTTGCATGATGCGGGTTAAACCTCCATCTGAACAAAAAACTGAAACCAGAGGTACTTCGCGAATCAAGTTCTTTGGGGAAATCGTGCATTTGCGGGTTTACGCCATAAGTAGGTATGATTCGTCTTTCGGGCATTCGACAGCGTGATTGACCGAGGTCAGTCGAAAGAGGAAAAAACTCCTCTTTTTTCACGAATAATTCTTTGACTGTCGGGGCGTCGAAGGGAGTAGCAGAGCGAAGTTGTGTCTATTCTGGAAGTTATCTCTTGAACTTCAGATTGATTGCCTAACGTTAGCGTTTCAATCCCAGACTCCAAAGTGACCCTTGAGAACCGATAATCACGACGAATTTGATAAGTGTTACACACCTCGAATGGTGAATCACCATCGGTTAATTAGGTAATACAGTATAGCTTAGAGCCCCCAACAAAGTCAAAAGCAAATACCGAATCTGTCGAGGCAGAGATCTCGATCAAAAAATCTGGATTGAATCCATCTGCGATCATCAGGTCGGCGACTTCTCTCATTCTTAATTACGCACCGCTCTTGACTAGTGACTGACCACCAGTCACCGCATTTTGTTTTGTGTTCAAATCTCGATTGATGTATAATGGCTTTCCGCTGGCAGCCGCTCAGACCATAGGAAATATCCACCATACACCTGTGTAAGGAGAGTTCATGAAAGTTACGGTAAAGTACTTTGCTGTGTGTCACGAAGAGTTGGGAAGAGAGGAAGAGCAGATGGAGTTGCCAGAAGAGGCGACCTTGAGAGATATTCTCGATCGTCTTGAGGAGGAATGGCCCGAGATTACAGAATTTTATCAGGTAATGCAGATGTCTGTTAATTGGGAGTATGCAACAGAGGGCACTCAACTCTCCGAGGGAGATGAAGTCGCACTGATTCCGCCGGTGACGGGAGGTTAAATTGTTCAAGATTACCGATGAAGTAATTGACACTCAACGCGTAATCAGCGCAGTCGAAGCGGACAATGCGGGAGCAATTGTCCATTTCTTGGGCACCGTGCGCAATAACACAGGCGGGCGCAGAACGTTGTATCTTGAATATGAAGCCTACGCGCCGATGGCGGAAAAAAAGATGGCGGAGATTGGTCATGAAATTCGGGAGAAGTGGGGGCTGGATCGCGTCGCCATGATGCATCGCGTCGGGCGCGTGGAAATTGGCGAGGTGAGCGTTGCCGTCGCCGTGGCGTCTCCGCACCGCAGCGACGGGTTCGAAGCGTGCAAGTACGCCATGGATCGGCTCAAGCAAGTTGTGCCGATCTGGAAACGCGAAATCTGGGAGGACGGCGAAGAGGAGTGGGTGAAACCGGATCCCGTTTATTTCGATGCCGATCGGGGAGTTCGTACGTCGGACGGATGACTCCCATTTCACGTGCGATGTGCCACGGAGTTTTTGCGGTCGCGCTATTCTCAATTCACTGCGTCTTTACTGCTGCCACCACCTCTTGCCCCTAGGTTTATTCCCAGTCGCCTCTTGGCCGGCAGTGGACTCCAACGACTTTAACAAACGCGAAATCTCCTTATCCTTTCCGGATATTGCCAGCGCGTCTTGACACGCCTTGATAGCGCGTTTACCGATCGTTTCATTTCCCTCCGATTGATAAGCAACCCCGTAAATTTGTGCGACTGCTCGATAATAGTTGGCTGGATCCGCATCTCCTGTCGGGGCATCCCCGGTCTGCTCCAGCGTCAATAATCCGTCTTCCCATAACTGAGCATTGGCATCACAAATTACCTTGTGACATAGTACGTCTAAGTTTGAACCATCCAACCAATGTGCTTGTTCGTAGCAGGCGGCGGCTTCGTCATAGACTTCATTGAGGACGTGCAATTTCGCCAATTCGGTGTAGAAAACGCATAAACCGGTGTCTTGAATTGCGTAGCGATTCGATTGTTCACTCGTGAGCCAGCCTCGTTCCTCCAGAAACTCAATCGCGCTGTTTTTTTCCTCGTCGGTAATAATCACGTCGGTGAGTAGATGTTTTGCCACGGCGGCGTTCGGGTAAATTTTTGTGCGGCTCTTCATCAGCGGGTATGCTTGTACGCCTTTATCCATTTGTATCAGTTTCAACCCGGTGGCGACGCGGAAGAGCGAAACAATTTGATCGCTATTTTTCCGTGCTCTCTCCTCAAAAACCACATGCTGGTTTTTCGCTATCTCTTGATTTAATGCGCTCAACTCATCCTTATATTCCGCGACCTCGGGACTGAGTTGGTGCGCCCTGCCAAAAAACCTTTGCGCCGCGAATATTTCATTCCATTCTCGGTAGATTAAACCGAGTCGAAAATTGGATTCGGCGAGCACTTCGGCTTCCGAGGCGGCGAGCAAAACAGTATCATAAGCTTGGATCGCACGCCCTAGTTCCCCCTCATCGGTCAGAGATTGGGCGTGACCGATAAGTTCATCCAGTGAAAATTGCGCGCCGTCCTTGTCAAGAAGGTAATTCTTCTGCATTTGTCAGTTGAATATTATATCTCGGCAGGATTATCAGACACCCAGTCTTGGGTGTTCTCACTAAATCGATCCGCCAATTCGTCCGAGATCGTCTGTTTAATCAGTTCAATGAGATCCTGTCGAAATTTCGCCCAGTCTTCCCCTCGCCGCGTGAATCGATACTGGCTATCGATCTCGACGTACATGGTGTCCTTTGGATGAGAAAGAGATTCGAAGTAGCGCACAACTTTCATACCGCCTCCGCGAATTGTTGTAAATTGAAAATTGAAACCTGCTAATGGATGCGATCTTTTAGGTTTTAACCTTGGAGATTCCACGTAGGGAATAATGATCGTTATTCCCTAAAATCTCAAATTCATTCGCTAACAATTATTGCGTCAAGGAACTGTCTTTCAGTCTCCCAGATTCCAGATCTGTAGATTCGAACAATTCTAATCTTATTTAGAACTCCACTCGCATATTTGCCAGCCCGATTCACTCGCAATCTGACGCAGCCCTTTTCTCGGATTCACCACAACGGGAGTGCCAACGCAGCGTAACATCGGCAGGTCGGCGCGGCTATCCCCGTAAGCGAAACTTGCAGGGAGGTCTATCCCGTGCTCGTGAGCGAAGGCTTTCACTACGCGAGCCTTTTCCTCCTCCCCCAGCGGCGGGGACATCAACTCACCGGTGAACTTCCCATGATGTTCCCGGAGAGACATGGATAACATGTGGTCAGCGCCCAGATAGTCCGCAAGCGGGTTCATGATGAAATCGAGCGAACCGGTCGCGAGCACGACAAGATCTCCCTTGGCT
This sequence comes from Candidatus Poribacteria bacterium, assembly GCA_022827055.1. Lineage (GTDB taxonomy): Bacteria > Poribacteria > WGA-4E > WGA-4E > JAJDTR01 > JAJDTR01. The sequence continues at coordinate 30,162 of JAJDTR010000029.1, forward strand.
TTGTGTTCACGAATCTGGTCCGCCGCCGCCGGGAAAATCTTCGAGCCGAGAAGTGCATCGAATGTGTCTTGAGCCAGTTCTTTCAGCCGTTCCACGTCCATCCCGCGGTAGTTCCGGTAGAAAACTTGATTGAACTTGGTACGGCTCAGGCTGTCCAATAGGAGATAGTAAGGGATTTTCAGCAGGAAGCCTGCCAGCCAAAACGGGCGTATCAAAGGATGAAGCAACTGCAATCTAAACCGCACATAGTAGTGAACAATAGTCGAGTTTACAAGGGTGCCGTCAACGTCGAAGAAGGCTGCCACTTGCAGGTTGACACCATTGCCGTTCGTGCGCACCACCGCACCGAGAGATTCCATAGTTATTTTGGGGTTATTCATGAGCCGCGTCATGCAACCGTTCAATTCGAGTACGCACTTCGTCGGCAATTCTCTGGTAGATTTCTCGCTTACTCGGCTTCATGGCAGAGTCTTGAGGGCGTCCGGGCGCGACCGGTTCACCGAAAACGACGCGAACCTTGCTTTTTCGGGGTAACGACTTGCCTTTGGGCAATGCTTCATAGGTACCGCTCACGTGCGCGGGCACAACAGGGACACCCGCTTCGTACGCGAGCAAACCGAGCCCGGGTTTGAAGGGTTGAAGCTCCCCGTTTAAGGAGCGTGTGCCTTCGGGATAGATGAGCAGGTTTTCGTTTCGAAGAAGCGCGTCCTGTGCAACGCGCAAGCTTTGGAGGGAGTTGTCCGTCCGATCGAACGGCAATGCATTGAGACACTGGCTAACAAACCACGCTTTCATTCGACGGTTGTAGAAGTAATCACTCGCGCTAAGGGGGCGTAAGTTTTTTGACCCCGCCCCCAGAGCGGTTATGATCGCCGGTGTATCGAGGTGGCTGCTGTGATTTGAAGCGATGATGTACGGTGCCCCGATTGGAATATGCTCTATCCCGTCGCACTGAAGCGAGAACCGGCGTCGGAAGATCGTCCGAATGCCGAAGCGAATGAGTTTGGCAAAATGGCTCGGATGCAAGGCTAGTTCACTATGCTCCGCGGCGACTGAGGAATCGAGGGACGTATCAACGGCATCCGGAGCGATCTGCGAGTCTAACGTGTTGACGACTTCAATCACATCCCCGACCGTACGAACCCCGGCAGCAAGCTCGTCCGGCACCTGTTTATCCAGCTTGGATTCAAGCAGCAACAGCAGTTCTACACGGGTCATCGAATCCAATCCGAGATCCGTGTCTAGCGCGCTGTCCAGACGGATACGATTTGGCGGAACACGAGACAATCGCCCAAGCTCGCCGACAACCTCGGCTTCTCGGCTGCCCGGTTTCCACTCCCCAACAGCCCTATCTGACGAGGATTCTTCGGCTGAAACAACCGGTTGGGCGGCGTCCGCCACGAATTGTTTGAATAGCATTGCTTTTATGCGGATACGGTCAATCTCGCCATCGGAAGTCTTGGGTAACTCCTCAACCCAGAAATGCACCTTTTGGAGATTCTGATGTGTGGGTAAGCTGCGGGCGCAAGATTGCAGATGTTTCTGAATCGACTCTTGGATATCCAACCGAGCGTCATCGTCGGGGCAATTCGGCACAATTACAGTGTGCACTTCCTCGCCGAACGAGTCTGGCGGGTCTATTCCAACGACGCAAATCTCGGAGATGTGAGGGCTGTGTCGATATAATTCCTCAAGTTCGACCGGATAGATGTTTTTGCCGGTGCTGGCAATGATGACATCCTTTTTGCGTCCTGTAAGAAAGAGGTAGCCGTCATCATCAATGTAGCCGAGATCGCCGGTATAGAGCAGCCCATCTCGCAGGACCTGCCGAGTCGCCTCCGGATTTCGGTAGTATCCCGCCATGGTGCTCGGACTCTTCGTGACAATTTCGCCAATCCCGTCGGCGTCCGGATCGGAAATCTGGAATTCCACCTCATTTACCGGCAGCCCGACGGAACCCGCTTTGCTCCTCCCGGCAGGATTCACGCTTAACACGGGCGCCGTTTCCGTCATGCCGTAGCCTTCAAGGATTGTGAAACCATAGCGCTTGAACCCATCGTAAACCTGACGCGGCAAGGCGGCACCGCCGCTTATAAAGATGCGGAGATGCCCTCCCAAGCCGTCTTTGACTTGCTCAATCACGGCTGAATCAACCGGCTCGTCTGCGTTAATCGCGGTTTTCAGGATATACCTTTCAATGGCGTCAATCAGTAATTTGTACAAGCGCGGAACCCCGATAATGGCCGTCGTTTTCGTTTCCCGCATAGATTCCAAGATTGCGGTTGGTTTGAATGTGTTGATGTAGGTGACACTGGCGCCGCCGTAGATAGCCATCAGGAAACTACACGAGAACCCAAGGGCGTGATACAGCGGTAGAATGGCTAGGACTCGATCTGTTTCCGCTGGGGGCAGCACCTGTGCGACAGCGTGGAGATTAGCCATAAACCCGTTATGAGACAGCATCGCGCCTCTCGGGTCTACGGTCGTACCCATCGTAAATATGATGGAGGCCGTTGCCTCCGGCTGGACTTTTACATTCGGAAAATCAGCAGGAATCTCATCAATCGGAGACACATCCTCTTCGGCACCCGATGGTGTGCAAAGCTGATTCAGATTCAATACGTCCAGCTTCTCCCTTTCGTCGGAGATAGAGTGCAACTGTTCAAAAAGGGATTCGGACGCGAGAACCGCTTTTGCCTCGGTAAAGTCGGCAAGCGCTATCACTTCGACTCTAGCCGTCTGCGGATCGATAGGCACAACGATGGCGCCAATTTGGATAGCGGCTAGGTAGGTAATTCCCCACTCGGGTTGATTTTCGGAAATGAGAATCACCTTATCGTCTTTGCGATAGCCGCGTTCCCAAAAGGTAAACGCAATCTCTCGCGATAAATCATAAAGTTGACGGTAGGAATACCGTACCCATTCCCCGCCTCGTTCAATCTGCAAGGCTGTATTTGCCGAATAGACCTCGGCCTGCCGCTCAACGAGATCCAAAATCGTTTGACAGTTCCGTATTGATCCCTTGTTGCACGGATCGGCGTCGTCGCGTACGGCGTTTGAACGCTCGATTTCTTTGAGCATTTTCACCGACGGATCAGCGTCCATTTTGAGAATGAACCGCTTAATTCCCGGTATATGGACATTCTGAAGATAGTGTTGCCAATCGAACTTTGAAATATTAAGGTCAAAACGACGCTGATCGGCTGCCGTTAACGATGCGGATAGCTGTCCAATCTGGGTGGTTTCAAATTCAAAGCTAATCCGCGTATACGGACCGTAGATGCGAATGTAATACTGAAGACCTTCTAATGCATTTTGCATCACGGCGATACGACGGTTTCGCTGTCTCGCCCATCTTAGCGGGATCAAATCAAGAAGTCGACTCGCCGCTCTGAGCGCTCCCAACTTGCGTGACAATTTGCCCTGAAATTCCCCAAGACCGGGATACTTCCATACCGGTGGGGGAATGGGCTTTCCACTATCCAGCATCGGATACTTGATAAAGTGGTCGTGAGCGCCGTCCACTATGTTTCGGAAATACAGTGGGTTTTGGGAGCCGGTCGCCACATGGTAGACCTCAATTCCGCGTCTGTAATAGGTCTGTTTTGCCGCGATTAAAATGGCGTTCACTACAAAGTCCACGGGGATGATATCAAGGATAATATCCGGATCCGCAGGAAAATCGGGCAGGCGCCCCTTCCCAAAACCAACGATAAGCGGATCCGCCATGCGTAACCCATCAAGCCAACCCGGCCGTGGGTCCGCTAGGCTGCTCTCAATTATCGAAGGGCGAATGATTGCAACCGGCAAATCGCCCCGCGTCTTGGCGACCATCTGTTCGCCTAGCGCTTTCATGTAGGTGTACGTGTCATTCCAGCCTCGTGACTGTGCTCGTTTCAGCCCTTCATCGACCAAGCGCTGTTCAATCCACTTCTTGCGAATGGTATCATACTGACGACGATAACCGTCGCTGTCTTCCCGCTCTTCTCCTACCTGTTCCAAAGCCTCGCGTCGAAATTGGTCGCTTCGAGCGGATTCACCCGCCTCGGTTCTTATTTTTTCCGCAATTTGTTGGACATCTTCAATTTCTTCCTCAAGCGAGCGAGGGATTCTTTCTCCGGTCTCTTCGGCAATCTTTTGGGCAGAAACTTCGTATGGTGGGTGTAATTCCTCACTGATCCTCCCTGGCGTTGTTCCGCACACATAGGCGGTCGAAACGTGAAGAAGTACGGCGTCATTGCAGCCTCGGACGAATTTAACAGCCTGTTTTGCGCCAATTACATTGCTATGCAATGACATATCCATCGGCGGATCGAAGTTCACCAATCCACCGCTGTTTATGAAGATTTGGACTTCGTCTTGCAGCTCTTTGTACCGGGCATCAGACATCCCAAGCCGTTCGTAGGTCAAGTCGCCATCTACGGCATGCACCTTTTCGCGAATCCAGCTATCGAACCGGTCTCCATGAATCTGTTTAAGTTTTGCAAAAACGCTTGACGTGAAGAACTCGTCCTCTAGTCGATCAGCGGCGGAGCTCACCTTGCCGTTTGGGTCGGTTCGACTGCGAACGAGCAAGTAGATCCGTTTTATATCCGGCAAATCCGTGAGAATCTTGGCGACCACCGGCTTGCCCAGGAAGCCCGTAGCACCCGTAATCAGCACAGTTTTGTTTTGAAAAAAATCGGAGATGGTGTTCAAATTAATTTACGCCTTTATGACACATCATAGGGCCAAGTAATGTGGCAATCGCCCTGAATGGATTCCATAGTCAACACATTGTGCGATGCCCCATCTCTTCCCGAAATCTCGGGTAGTCGCCGAGGATTGCTCTTCTATCGGCATTGACTGCGCACAAACTTGGAGCGAGCAAAATTTGACAAGGTGAAAGTATAAGGGAATCGCTCGTTTTGTGTCAATGCAAAACCAAGTTGTTTTCAGTGTGAGTGTATCTGATTGTAGGGTCCAAGCGAATGGTTCGCGGTCAAGAAAGCGAATAGAGAGCGTGATAGAATTCCCGGACCATAATGCTCTCCATCCAGATTTGCGTTCCCCACATCCCCTAAGGTTCACAGAGCAGACAGGGGCTCATTCATGTGCGCTGGATAGTCCTTGAGATTGCCTCGATGGTGCGATATAATTGAACCGTTTGGGTATTTGGCTCAGAGTATTTCGCCGTGTGCTTGATGCTTTAAGAAAGATAGGAATAGAATCTCGAAATCGGGAAAACGAATCCCAAATGTCAGAGTTTCCACTCCGAAACCTGGAATTCAAGGCGGCATCCGAGTCGCTCGAATTCCTACGCGCGAACCTTAATGCACTTGAGGCGGAATGTTCAGGCAGGCTGTTTCAGGTCGATACCTATTTTCATGTCCCAAAGGGGAGATTGAAACTGCGTGAAGTCGAAGATAACGCGCCGACACTGGTCTACTATGAACGTCCCGATGCGGCAGAATCGCGGTACAGCCACTACCAATTATGCGATATTGCCGACTGCGCGACGTTTAAACAGATGATGTCTGACGCTCTTGGGGTGAAGGTAATCGTCGAAAAGAACCGTGAGTTATGGATTTACGGAAACACACGGATTCATCTAGATGAGGTTCTCGACCTCGGCGAGTTCGTTGAGCTGGAAACCGTGATTCGGGATCAGAGCGAAGCAGAGGCGCAAGCGGAACACAATTATCTCAAGGCAACACTTCGCATTGCGGCTGCCGACTTGATTCCGGTTTCCTATAGCGATCTGTTGTTAAAAAGCAACTCGTAAAACCGGGATTGCGGCTTGACACCTACACTGCTCCCACTCCGTCATAGGACTTACAGAAGTGATGGACTTCTGCGAAAATTTCTGCTGCACCACTGTGGGAGGGAATAACGAGGGAACTCAATAGTAGGTTTATCGCACGGCGATTTGCTAACGAGCGCCTTGTCCAGTCGTTTGATCGCTTTTCAATCGTTTAATCGGTAAAAGCGAATCGCGTTTTCACGGAACAGTTTCTTCATGTCATCTTCGGTACACCCATCCACCGCCCACGCTAAGGTTTCAACCCACTGTGGATAGGCGATTGCTTGCGTTGAAACTGGCCAATCCCCGCCGTAGGCGACGCGATCAAATCCGAAACACCCAATAACATGATTAATATACGGCTTCAAATCAGTCGGTTTCCATGTCTCAAAATCTGCGGAGGTTGCAACGCCCGACACTTTGCAGAATACATTAGGAAATTTCGATAACGTTTCAATTTCACGCGCCCATGGCTGAAAGGCCTCATTCCTGATGTCCGGTTTTCCGAGGTGGTCTAGCATGAATCGGTTGTTTGGACATTGCTGAACGAACTCAATCACGTTGGCAAGTTGCGGCTGGACAATGCAAATGTCAAAACTCAGCCCATGTTCCTCCAGCAGTTGGACGCCTTTGATGAAAGCGGGCTGCAAGCAGAAATCTAGGGATTCCGCCTGAATGAGGCGGCGAATGCCTTTGACCAACGGGTTTCCTGCCAGTTCCTCAAGTACAGGTCGCACACCCTCCCCATTTTCCAGTGGCGCCGACGCCACAATCCCCTTAATCCGCGGCTCATCTCTCACCAGGGATGTTACCCATTCAGCCTCAGCCACACGTTCGTCCGGGTGAACATCACACTCGACAAATACCAACGACCCGACACTGATAGATCCGCAAGCAGTCCTAAAGTCATCCAACAGATAAGGTTTAGCTATAGCAGGAACTTCTTCAAGCCAAGGGTAGCGCAGACGTCCCGGATGCCACAGATGCACATGCGTGTCTACGATTGGAAAACTAATCATGAATCCTAATGCCTCCTTTCCTGATGCGAGAGCGATTCTATAGCAGGCGCAGATTGGTGTCAATAGTAAATGCCGATTGTTCGATGGCAATAGCATTCGATTACGCGTGATGTATGAGGAGGGGAGAAATGATGGGCAGAAAGATGGGAAATCGGTGATTTCATGATTGCTAATCTTATCCTACAACTGGCTTCGGTGAGCACAACTTGCCAAGCCCCATCCCTACGTGCTATAATACCTCTTGCGTTTAGTTCGCGTGTTACTCGCCATGCGGGGAGCCTTTGGATATTGTCAACCACACCTTCCACAAAACTATGGGGCGGACGATTTAGCTCAGAGACAAAGACTGAAACCCAAGATTTCACCCAGTCTGTAGATGCTGATTCGCGTTTGGTCGCTTATGACATTTGGGGGAGCCAAGCACATGCCATCATGCTGGCGCGGGGCGAAATAATCTCCGATGAAGACCTCCGACAAATCTTAATTTGGCTCCGGAGGGCGGAGGAAGATTACGACAATCGCACCTTTGTTCTAAAGCCCGAAAAAGAAGATGTCCACATGAATGTGGAGTCTTATCTCATTGACGGCGCCGGCATTGAGTACGGTGGAAAACTTCACACTGCGCGTTCCCGAAATGATCAGGTCTTGGTTGACGCACATCTCTATGTCCGTGAACAGATTCTAGGAACACAAATCGGACTGTCTCAACTTTGCCGCGCGTTTCTGAGAATTGCGTCGAACCATGCCGAAACGGTGATGCCGGGCTACACGCATATGCAGCATGCCCAGCCAATCAGCCTCGGGTTTTGGGCAACCGCGTATGTCAGTATGTTACTCCGCGACCTGAAGCGGTTGGATTCCGCTTACGTCCTCGCCAACATGAATCCGTTGGGCGCCTGTGCAATTGCTGGCACCTCTTTCGCGATTGACCGCGATCTTACCACCAAACTTCTTGGATTCGACACCGTTCATGAGCATGCATTGGATGTTATCAGCAGTCGGGACTTCATCGCGGAAACGCTATTTTGTCTGTCTCTGCTCATGACGAACCTCTCAAGATTGGGAGAGGAGATTGTGTACTGGACAACCCATGAGTTTGGCACTGCCGTTCTTGACGACGCTTACTCAACGGGTAGCTCGATTATGCCACAGAAGAAAAATCCGGACATCGCCGAAATGGTTCGCGGACGTTGCGGACGCGTTTATGGCGAACTGCTAGATGTTTTGACGAATCTCAAAGGGCTTCCACTTGGTTATAATCGAGATCTTCAGGAGGACAAACCACCACTTTGGGACGCTTTTGACATCGTGCAATCCTGTTTGGGCATCCTTCCCGGCTTACTAGAAACGACCCGCTTCAACACAGATCGAATGGCAGAACTCTGCAACGCGAACTTTGCAGCAGCAACAGAATTGGCGAACTATCTGGTACGGGAACAGGGCATCGCGTTTCGCGAAAGCCATGAAATTGTTGGAGGCATCATTGGCGATCTGGTGAAAGAGGGGGCGACCTTCGACGATTTGGATAAGACCCGGACACTATTACAACTGAGAAGTGTCAACCTTTCTAAGTCGCAGCTTCAAGAGGTTCTTGACTCCAATCTCATACTCCGCGGCAACCTGAGCTTGGGAGGCACATCCCCCGCCGAGGTACGGCGAATGACATCTGAATTTGATGCCGAACTAAGAAACATTGATGCGGAAATTTTGTTGCGCCAAGAACAAATTGACGTTTCATATGCACAGACGCATCAAATTATTGAAGAAGTCATTGCAGGAAAAGCAATTTCTGAGATCGAGTCTCCGTGTTGGGCATGAGAATTGAGAGATCCGAATGAAAATCATGCCTCGGCGACCGCAGGAGAGTAACTCACACTATCGATTCCTAGTCCGAGGCTAGTGATGTATTTGGCATGGCTTGCACTATCGGGCGCAAATTTTGAAAAATCTAATTGTAGGAACTCAAGATGACTGACAATTTTTTAAAACTGCACTTCTGGATTGCCATCTGTATACTGATTTGCGGAAGTGGTCTTACTGCATACGGTTCATCAAGCGGGAAACCTGAAGTGGGACTAGTGAAGTGGCAGAATAAATCATACCATGGTAAGCGAACAGCAAGCGGTGAGAGGCACAATCATAGAGACTTTGTGGCAGCTCATCCGACACTACCCTTTGACACTTATCTTAGAGTCGAGAATCCCAAGAACGGGAAAATGGCTTTCGTTCGGGTTAATGACCGCTGTCCGAAAAGGAGTGACAGATCGCTTGTGGTCTCGTGGGGCACTGCGAGATTACTCGGTATCCTTCAGCGCGGTGTCGCACCGATGCAAATCAGCAACGCAAAGTCACATACCGGTTACGCCTCATGGTACGGCAAACAATTTCACGGGAGGAAAACGGCAAATGGCGAGGTGTATGACATGGACGCTATGACGGCAGCCCACAAAGAGCTCCCATTCAACACGCGGGTGCGGGTGGTAAACCTGCGGACCGGGAAATCTGTCGTCGTTAGAATCAATGACCGCGGGCCATTTATTGAGGGGCGGATTATCGATCTCTCCCGCCGCGCCGCGGGCAAACTGGGTATGTTCTTTTCGGGCACGACCAAGGTTCGGGTAGAGATTTTGCCGCCGCGTAAGAAGGTCGGCAGCCTAGCTAAGGCGACGAAGGATGTCAAACGGTAAGTTAATCGTCGCGCTCGATTTCGACAACCTCCATTCGGCGAATCAAACCGTCAGCCAACTCCGCGGCTTCGTTGAATGGTTCAAGATTGGCGGGCAACTGTTCACTGCCGCCGGGCCTACCTCGGTTGAAACCTTCCGTAATCTGGGGAAAAAGGTTTTCCTGGACCTCAAATTTCACGACATCCCTAACACAGTGGCAGGCGCTGTTGCGGCGGCGGCGAAAACGGGGGCGAACATGATAAACATGCACGCCTCCGGTGGGCTTGAGATGATGCGCGCCGCGTGTGAAGCCGCCGACATGCAAGCCGACGCGCTCGAAATCCCGAGACCGCTGCTGCTTGGTGTGACAATCCTCACCAGCATTGATGAAAGGAGTTTCCAGCGCGACTTCGACACAAAACGGAAGCTGAGGGATCAGGTCGCCTATCTCGCGGAACTGTCCCAACAGGCGGGACTGGATGGCGTGGTTGCGTCGCCGCTGGAGATTGAGATTGTTCGGCGCGTCTGCGGCGAGAGATTCCTGATTGTCACCCCCGGCGTTCGACCTCGGTGGGCGGCGGCCGGCGATCAACGCCGCATCAGGACGCCGTCGGAAGCCATAGAAGCCGGAGCGGATTACATCGTCATCGGACGTCCCATCACCGGAGCCGACAATCCACGCGAAACGGCAGAAAACATCCTGCAAGAGATCCGAGACCATAGTGACCTGTAACTCGGGAAGTGGCGTCGATGACGCGAGCAGAAGCCTTACGAATTTTGGGACTGCAGACCGCTGCAACACCGCCAGCGATAAAACGAGCGTATGGCCAGCTTGCGAGAGCCATACAGCCCCAAAAGAACTTAGCCCCGAATGCTTGGTTGTCTTAATTCTTTCCCCGTAAATACGAACGGTGGAAAATAGTCGTCGGCAGAATGTAAGGTTTTCTGCTAACCACTCACCAGTGTCCGCGAATCAGATGGATTTGTCACGTATTTTTCAAACAAACTCTTAACATCACTACCCAAACAGACCTAAAATCTTCTGCTCGCCACTAATTACAATCCACCGTCAATGACCGACCAAGAGAGAATTAGAAACTATTGTATTCTGGGCCACATAGATCACGGCAAAAGCACACTGAGTGATCGTCTGCTCGAATACACCGGCACCCTAACCCAACGCGAGATGCGTGAGCAGGTACTCGATCAGATGGACCTTGAGCGGGAACGTGGTATCACTATCAAAGCTACCGTGGTGAAACTCGAATACCGCGCCAAAGATGGGCACTCCTACGAACTCAATCTGATTGACACGCCTGGACATGTCGATTTTACCTATGAAGTCTCAAGAAGCCTCGCGGCATGCGAAGGAGCCGTTCTCATCGTTGACGCGGCACAGGGGGTTGAAGCGCAAACGCTCGCAAACGCCTATCTCGCGGTAAATCATGACCTCGAAATCGTCCCCGTTATCAACAAAATCGACTTGCCGACAGCACGTCCCGATGAGGTGAAGGCCCAAGTCGAAGATATTGTCGGTCTTCCTGCGGCGGATGCGCTTCTCGTGAGCGCGAAAGAGGGACTCGGAATTGCGGAGATATTGGAAGCCATTGTTACCCGCATTCCGCCTCCAGGTGGAAAAAGAGATGAGCCGCTCAAGGCGCTGGTTATCGATTCGATGTACGATAACTATCGAGGCGTCATTATGTACGTCCGCGTCTTCGACAACGCCATAAAACCTGGCGACAAGATACAACTGATGGCAACCGGCAAGGCATTCGACGTGGAAGAGGTAGGGGTCTTTTTGCCAACCATGACGCCGGTCGACCAACTTGATACCGGAAGCGTTGGATACATAATCGCCGGAGTCAGAGAGATTGCAACTGCCAAGATTGGCGATACCGTAACGCACGCCAGTCGTCCAACATCCAGTCCGTTGCCGGGATATCGAGAGATGAAGCCGCTCGTCTTTTGCGGACTTTATCCGGCGGATACAAGCGATTTTATTACGCTCCGCGAGGCTTTAGAGAAACTTAAGCTCAACGACACCTCCTTTAACTTTGAGCCGGAGACCTCCGTTGCACTTGGATTCGGGTTTCGCTGCGGTTTCTTGGGACTGCTGCACATGGAGGTAATTCAGGAACGGCTTGAGCGAGAGTTCGGTTTGTCACTGATTCGCACCGTTCCAAGTGTTAAATACCATATATACACCACAGACGGGAACTGGCTTGAAGTTGATAATCCTGCCCACGTGCCGCCGCGTGACAAAATAGATTACATCCAAGAACCTCATATTACCGCTGACATTATCGTGCCGAGGGACTACATCGGGAACGTGATGGACATCTGTCAGAAGCGGCGAGGAGCGTTCATCAGGATGAACCAGCTTGATGAAACGAGGGTGCAGGTATTTTACAATCTCCCCCTCAGCGAAATCCTGGTGGACTTCTACGACAAGTTGAAATCGGTGACGCGCGGATACGGTTCGCTCGAATACGAGATCGGCGAGTATAAAACGGCGGATCTCGTCAAATTAGACATTTTGCTCAATGGAAAGTCGGTGGATGCGCTATCAAGCATTCTTCACCGGGATATGGCATATACGCGCGGGAAGACATGCATCGACAAACTGCGCGAGTTGATTCCGCGCCAGATGTTCGAGATTCCGATTCAAGCCGCAATCGGAAACAAAATTATCTCACGGGAGACAGTGCGTCCCTTGCGAAAGAACGTCACCGGCAAGTGTTACGGGGGTGACGTCACAAGAAAGCGAAAACTGCTGGAACAACAAAAGGAAGGCAAGAAACGCCTGAAACAGATTGGCAATGTTGAGGTGCCTCAAGAGGCTTTCATGGCGGTTTTATCAGTTGACGATTGAGCTCTAGACTGGGATACCGATTGTCGTCACGTTTCAATAATGATCTTTACAAATTATGGATGGTGCGGAACGGAATACTCCAACCGTCCACTCTTCCATTCTTCCTATCCTGATCTTCGGCGTCGCGCCAGAAAACAGATATTCGAAAGTATGCCTACATAAGTTAAACCTCTGGAATCTATGGCGGATTCGCGATTCGGAGATCGCTTTTACTCAATTTTGCATTTAGATGTGCTTTTTCTTAGTATTGGAGGCTATGCATTCATGAACACACCCCAAATTGACACAGCTGAGCAGCTAAGCCGATGGCAAAGATTCAAAAACACCGTTGTATGGGAATACATACAAGTTGCCGTTGTTGCTTTTGTGCTTGTCTTTGGGTTTATCCGCCCCTTTATAATCGAACCGTTCAAAATTCCATCGGGCTCCATGGAGAATACTCTACTCATCGGAGATCGTATACTTGTCTGTAAGTTCATCTACGGTATTAAGATTCCAGGGACAGATATCAAACTCTTCGATTTTCATAAGCCCACGCGCGGAGATGTGTTCGTGTTTATTCCGCCGCATGAAAAGGCGAAGAACTTCATTAAACGCGCCGTTGCCATTGAAGGAGATACCGTGGAAACGAAGAAGGATACACTTCGTGTGAATGGTAAAGCGATTGATGACAGCAACTATACCAAACATTTGTCACTCCCTTATCACAGGCGTGATTTTCCGCCCTTTCTCAGGCCGCAGTATGTCCCTGATGGTGAAGCGTTTGCCGATTTCAAGATTTCGCCGAATCGATTTTACCGCAAGTTTCCTGATGGCAAGCCATTCTCGGTTCCCGACGGTTTCGTTTTTGCGATGGGCGACAATCGAGATCAGAGTAGCGACAGCAGAACATGGGGGCCCGCCATGCTCGACAACGTCAAGGGTCAGGCGTTTATGGTCTATTGGTCGTACGACAGCATCAGCAAGCGTAGTAGGCCATGGGCAATCTGGGAGATTCCAAAAATGATTCGATTCAACCGTATCGGCAAGTTAATCCGCTCAGAATTTGATGGAAGTCAAGAGTGACGTGCGAAAGGTATCCCTGAGTTATCCTTGGAAATCCGTTTAGATCATATTGTCAAATCATTCGATACCACGAAGGCTGTTAATGATGTCTGCCTTGAGATTGCGGAAGGCGAGTTATTTTTCCTTCTAGGTCCCTCGGGGTGCGGCAAGACGACATGTCTGCGGGTTATCGCGGGATTCTATCAACCCGATGCAGGTCGATTAATGTTCGGTGATCGTGTCATGAATGGTGTGCCGCCCCATAAACGAAACACTGGAATGGTCTTCCAGAATTATGCGCTGTGGCCACACATGACCGTGTCCGAGAATATCGCTTACGGTCTGTTACTCCGCAAGGTTGACAAGGGGACAAGAGAAAAGCGTGTAGCGGAGGCGCTTGAGATGGTGCAGATGCCGGAGTTCGCTGATCGTCCCGTGAACAAGCTATCCGGCGGACAACAACAGCGAATCGCGCTGGCGCGCGCGTTGGTCGTTGAGCCAAGCGTACTGCTGCTTGACGAACCCTTGAGCAACCTTGATGCTCAGTTACGCCTCGAAATGCGCCGCGAGATTAAACAGATTCACTCGCGCTCTCGAACTACAGCCGTCTATGTCACCCACGACCAGGCCGAGGCCCTCTCTCTCGCAGACCGCATGGCAATAATGCAAGACGGCGAAATCGTGCAGGTGGGCACGCCGCGTGAAATCTACCGTTTCCCTGCCAACGCTTTTGTCGCCAGTTTCGTCGGCGAGACCAACTTCATCAGTGGCAAGATTCGCTCTCTGTCCAACGGCTCGGCCGAGATTGATACACCGATTGGCACTCTTCATTCCGCGTCCGTCTACCATAACTTTGCCGTAGGTGAAAAAGCAAACTGCTCAATTCGTCCCGAGGCGATAAACTCAGCCGATAACATCCCGCCGACCACACCCAATCAGTATCACGCCAAGGTTCTTGATGCAACCTATCTTGGGCGCGTTGAGGAATATCAACTCATAATAACCGGCGATGTCCGAATCAAAGCCGTGCTTCACAACCCCGGCACCTCTAGTAAACTGACGGGCGATGCGCTCCAGTTTTGGATTAACCCTGAAGATGTTGTTCCGTTGCCCGCTCGTGACTCGCATCAACAGACAGGATAGAAGTATCTGCCTTCAATTCGCATGGAACCGTTTGGTAAGGTTCCTCCCAATTTTCACGTTAAATGCGCCGCACCCCAGCGGCATGAGGCATAATCGCCAATCCATCCATTCAAGCACAAGTGACCACGGGGGCAAACTCATCAGTCAGCGTCATTGAGCCGCACATTGAGGAGAACTGGTCGTGCAATACACGCCTAATCAGAAGAAAGCCCACGACATAAATCGGCATATCGGAGTAACAGCCGGTGCAGGATCGGGCAAAACCGAGGTGTTGGCAAACCGTTACCTCAAGATTCTGCTGGAATCCGATGTCTCAGTGCGAAGTGTCGTCGCCATCACCTTTACGGAGAAAGCCGCCGCCGAACTCAAAGTGCGGGTGCTAAAAAAGATTGACGAGAAGACACTCTCAAGCGCCGGAAACGACCGGCTGCTGGCGAAATTGGAAACCATCCGTGAAGAATTCACCGCCGCCCCCATCTCGACAATTCACGAGTTCTGTGCGCGCATCTTGCGACAATATCCGATTAAAGGCATCGGCTCAGGATTCGACATTTTGCAGGGAGTCGATCATTGGCTGGTTCTTCGGGACACAATCGATTCAACGTTGAGATGTATTGCCAATCGTCCACGGGGAGATGATACACGGGAAAAGCTTGCTAATCTGCTGCGATTGTTTGGTCGAAGGAAACTTGAGAGGATCCTCAATAAACTTTTGAGCAATCGTGATGTGACCAATAACTTGCTTAAATCGCTGTACCGTGAATCGGACGAGCAAATCATAACAGCGTGGGAGGAATTTCTAGGCGCGGAATTCGGACGAAGCCTGAGAGAGCGGTTTCCGATCGACCAATGGGTAAAATCTCTAAACAACACTCTCGGTGTTGCGACAGGGAAGAATGCGTCCAAAGTCAAAGATCTGACGAAGCAGCTTCAGAACAAGGGAAACATCACGGCCTCACGGCCGATTCTCTCCGAGATTTCCCTCTTAATTTTGACCCGGGCTGGGGATATTGCCAAACAGAATTTCCTAGGAAAAGGGACTGACACTACCGCGGTTGAAACCGATATCAAGTTCCTCACCGAAGCGGCACAACATTTCCGGTCTTTTCCGTCCCTTACCGATGACGATGCCTTTCTCATCCGCGTCACATATCCGCTGTTAGCTATCTATGATCTGATACACGAGCAATACACGAATTACAAACTGACACAGGGCGCATTAGATTTTGAAGACCTTCAAATCGAGGTCAAGAATCTGTTGGGTGATGACAAGATCCGCAGCCGCCTTGCTCGTCAATACTCCCATATCATGATAGATGAATATCAGGACACCAACGGTTTGCAGTACGATATCATCAAGCCGCTAGTCTCCGGCTTTGAATCGGGCAATCTGTTCATCGTCGGAGACCAAAAACAGAGCATTTACGGTTTTCGAGGCGCGGATGTGCGGATATTCCGCCAAACCTTGGCCGGCATGAGCACGTACCAGTCTGGAAAAACTGATGATTTTCTGTGGGAGACTGAAATCGTTCAAGCGGAGGAATCCGAGAAGCGAGGTGATATTCATATCCCGGAGGCATTTCGTTTCCTGCGGAACCTTGTCGGTTTTGTCAATTTGATCTTTGGGAGAATTATGGGAGATGGCAGTCTCAATGAATTTGAAGTGGCGTATGAACCGCTGATTATGGGCCGGAAAAACGAGGCGTCCGGTGACGTAGAATTGATCATTGGTCAGGAGCCGGAGGTCCAAGAAAACGAGCTAATCGCCTCACGTATACGCCACTTGATTGAGTCCAACGATCTCGTCTGGGATCGCGATACCGAAAAACCGCGTCCAATGCGATACAGCGACATCGCTATTCTCATCAGGAGCCGTACTCGACTCCCGGAAATCGAGTCTGCACTAATCAAAGCGAGGATTCCATATTGCGTCACAAGCGGGATTGGGTTTTATCAGCGGCAGGAAATCTATGATATCTGGAATTACCTGCAATTTCTCGAAGATTCAACCAATGATGTAGCGTTGATTGGAATCCTGCGAGGTCCGTTTTTCAGTATCTCCGATGTGGAACTGTTTGAAATCTCACAACGTTCCAATCAGGGTTCATTTTGGGAAAGGGTCAAGAACTACGCAGTACAATCCGGCGCATCTGCGACGAATGGCGATAGCCACAGCCAAGTACAGGATTCAAGTGGTCAGTCCGAAGCGAGGGCCTCAGACTTTCTCCTATACGCCTGTGAAACTTTTGAAAAACATCTGAAGATTTACGGCCGTCTGCCCATCGCAACATTAATTCGTCGGATAGTCAATGATACAGGTATGATTGGAACGCTGTCCGTGGGGTTTTCCGGCGGACAGCGATGGGCAAATTTTGAAAAACTGTTGGAAATGGCACGCGACTTTGACAGATCGGAATTTTCCGAACTGTCCGATTTCATAGAACGGTTGAATCTGTTGATTGAAGAGGAGGACCGCGAAGGTCAAGCAAGGATCGAGTCTTCAGAGGACGTCGTTCAAGTGATGACCATCCACGCCGCGAAAGGGCTGGAGTTTCCAGTCGTTGTCCTGCCGTACCTAAGTCGAAAATTTAAATTCGATCAGGACCCGTTCATTGACGAGGAGGTTGGCATCGGTTTCAGTCCGGCAAGGCCCGACAAGAACTACGAAAGAAGTAACCCATCAATTGCCAGAGTCATGAAAAAGCGCCAAGCGCAGAAAACCGTCGCCGAGGAAAAGAGACTCTTTTATGTGGCTGCAACCCGTGCTCGCGACAGACTTATCCTCTCGGGATCTGCCAGTTTAAGCAGCAAAACGCCTAGTGATTGTTGGTTCAATTGGATGCTAAACTCTCTCGAACTGACAGAAGTCCCTAACGAATCTCGGATTGAATTCCCCGTGACGATTGAAACCTTCACTGAAGACTCGCGAACGCCAATTTCGTTCAATCTCCCTATCCGACTATTCCATTCCACTGAGCAGATGAATCTCCCAAGCGAATCGCCGAAACCTTCGTCACCTCCCGTCGACTTTCCCGAGATTCACATAGAGCCGGTGGAAAGCACACCGGCTGGTGAAAATCTGTCTGTGCCGCAACTATTGAGCTATATCCACTGTCCCACGAAGTTCTACCTTAAACATCGCCTCGGTTTTCCGGAAACAAATGTCCTCGTCCCGGAGGAAAACGACTCGGATCTGCAAGATGCCGCAATTCGCAGCGTACTTGGTCAAATAAGAACAAATGCGGATTGCAATCGCGATCTGGGCATGTTAATCAACATTGCCGTGGAATCCGTATCGGACGCCCTCACTGAAGATGGCGTGACTTTCCACGTCGAGCACTTCCTGGATTCTGATCTCGGAAAGCTGGCGTTAGCCGCCAACGAAAGCTGCTGCGAACAAGAGATTCACGCACTGCTCGACAATCACGTTATTCATGGCGTAGTAGACCGACTCTACAAAGGCGCGGACGGGTTATGGCGGATTATCGATTATGAAACCAATCAATTCGACTCGCCAGAGATTGAAACGTGGTTAGACTTTTACCGTCCGAAAGTCGAGTTGTGCGCGCTGCTGGTTCATCGACTTCACCCGGAACAGCAGGTAATACCGGCAACAATTTTCTTTACCTGGCTCGCCGAATCCCATTCAATGAACCTGACCGCGGACGAATTAGAACATCTGGAGCGGCAGTGGATTGAGAGAATTAAAGCCATTCAGACGGGGACGTTCGATAAAAACAGAGAGCACTGCTCGCATTGTCCCTACTTTGTAGAAGAGCAGTGCCTGCTTTCGGATTCGGAATAGCCGGCAAGATTAAGGAGTCGGGTGCCTCGGTTCGTAGTAACGCAGGGAAGAACCGACTTCCGATTGACACCGTCCAGTCCAAACCGTACACTTCGGAAGTTAATGGGGAGCAACCAGTTGAAGCATATCTTTGATGCGATGGTTGAAATCCCACTACAATCCGAAGCGCGACCATCCCATTAACCATCAAGAAACACAACTTCACGAGGAGTATACATGAATCGACCTCCGGAGTCATTTGTGCGAGTGTGGGAAGACCGCTTGCTCGATTTTTCAACCGCTTGTCACGAGAAAGCCGGATTGACTCACGACCACGCGGCGCTGATTAGCCGACTCTTGGTCAATTCGGATCTGCGCGGCGTACGCACGCACGGCACACGGAACACCAACGGCTACTGCGGCGGGTTTGAGAGCGGGAGCCACAATCCACAACCTGACATTCGAGTTATCCATGAGTCGCCGACCGCGGCGGTGCTGGACGGGAACGGCACACTCGGCTATCTTCCGATGGTGCGCGCGGCCGAATGCGCCATTGGGAAGGCGAAAGAGTTGGGTATGGGCATGGGGCTTGTGCGCTATATCGGGCATTACGGCTCGGCAGGTCACTATGCGCGAATGTGCAGCGAGGCTGGCTGTATCGGGTTCTCGGTGCAGGGGTATTCCGATCAAGGCAGAGCCGGAGGGCGCGGGGCGCAACTGGGTTACTTCGGCAATCCGCCCATCTGTTTTTCCATACCGTCAGGAGAGGAGCCGACGGTAGTGCTTGATGCCGCGACCTGTATCTTGGCGGATTACCAACGCGGACCAGAATTCGACGAACTCCTGTCCCTAATCCCGGCGGCATTTTTCAAGAGCATCGGGTACACGGCGGTTGCCAGCTTGCTGGGCGGCGCGTTGACCGGATTCACCGAACCGCCGCCGGAGGACACCGCCAAATGGAGCGGGGCGCAGTTGGGAGGAATGGTTCTCGCCATCCGCATCGATTCCGTGGTGCCCGAGGCGGTCTTCAAAGCGGAGGTTGACCGGATGGTGAGGGATGTACGCGAGACTTACGAGCCGATGCCGGGGTATGACCGCGCGTTACTGCCGGGCGCGATGGAAGCGGAATTAATGGAGACGCACCGCCGGGAAGGCATCCGTTACGGCGCGGAGGAGCAGCAGTCGGCGCGGGCGGTGAGCCAAAGACTTGGCGTGCCGCTGCCGTGGGATCAACCGAACAAACAGTGACGGATCACATGAGATTAAGCGAGTGAATTACGAGTACGATAGTAGATCCCATGGTCAATAGCGTACGATTATGACTTTGGTACTTGCTAACTGAACAGCCTCCAATAGACTCATTCTATCATTCTTCTATTTGCTCGAACAAGCGGCCATGGTTCTCGCGACAGTGCTCAAGCACCAAGTGGGCTTCAGCTGTTTCCTGCTGCTTCTCTCTTAACTCTTGATTGGCGGTCAGAATCTCGTTTATTGGAGGGCGAAGCCCCGATGAAAAGTGTAGCGCCAGTAGCATTGCCCACAGAGCGCCTACGTGAATTAGCTTGCGTCGTGTCTTGGATGGCGCTCTGCCGAGAACACCGATGGCCCAGATACCGGCAACGGATCCCCCGACTGCACAAGCAAATCCGCCAGCGATGGCGTGAGAAACAGCACGCCTCCGAGCATTAAGCCAAGCGCCCAAAATGGCGCCGCTAATGACAGTGCCAATCAACATGAGAATGGCAGATTCAACGCCGTCCTCCGCATACGTTTCGAGTTGCACAGTTCGCTCGTGAACCCGCTGTTCTGCCTCGCATGCGCCTTCATCCGATTCCATGGAACCGCGCGCCCGAATAGTTGCCCTCCCGACCAATTGAGGACGATTGTCACTATGAGGATGCCAACTAAAGTAGAAATTCGGTTTGTTTTCACCGAGCTGCGCCTCGAAAAACAGGTTATTATCAGAGATCTAGAGTTGCTAGGCTTCAGCATTGTAGAAGAGGCCGTCAACGAAGTATATCACAGACTACAGGGAAGTATCGCACGAAAATGACAGAGCAGAATAGATGACTGAATATTGCTGTCACGCTTGCAACAGAACGTACTCCATCGACACCCTCCGCTACAAATGCGATTGCGGCGGTGTGCTGAATCTCAAGAAGGAGGGGAACGCCTTCCCGCTTGACGAAATTTCGGGGCGGAGCAGCACGCTTTGGCGTTATCGTGAAGCTATCCCCGTTAGCAACGATTCATCGATTGTGTCGCTCGGCGAAGGCATGACGCCGCTCCTTCCGTTCCATGATATTGAGTCCAAACACTACCTGAAATTAGACTTCATTTCTCCGACCGGATCGTACAAGGATCGTGGTGCCTCCGTACTAATCTCCAAACTGAAGGAACTCGGTATCCGGGAAGTCGTCGAGGACTCATCGGGGAATGCCGGCGCCGCGATAGCCGCTTATTGCGCGAGATCCGAAATCGGTTGCACGATCTACTGTCCCGCGTCCACGTCCAAAGGAAAACTCGCGCAGATCGGCGCCTACGGAGCACGTTTGAAGCTAATTGAAGGCAACCGCGCGGCGACCACGGAGGCAGTGCTAGAAGCGGCGGAAACCACCTATTACGCCTCTCACAACTGGAATCCGTTCTTTCTGGAGGGAACAAAAACGGTAGCGTTCGAGATTGCCGAGCAACTTGGATGGAGAGCGCCCGATCATGTCATCTGTCCTATCGGGTTCGGAAGTGTCTACCTCGGCTTGTACATCGGGTTCGGCGAGCTATGTCGGAAGGGAATTATTGAGAGGATTCCCCACCTACACGGCGTGCAGTCGGCCGCGTGCTCCCCGATCTACACGGCGTATAGCGAAAATGGCAAGATTAAACGAACCCCTCAGACCTACGAAACACTAGCCGAGGGAATTGCGGCGGAATATCCGATTCGGGGTGAGATGATTTTGGAAGCGCAGCGAGAAACGGACGGGGTGTTCACCGTCGTGAGCGAGGAGGATATTAAAGCCGGGATTCAAGCGCTTGCCGGGAGGGGAATTTACGTCGAGCCTACGTCCGCGGTTGTCGTGAAGGCGTTCGACAAGTTTGTGGAGGCGGGGATTACCGGTCGGGGTGATACGGTTGTTTCGATACTTACGGGGTCCGGGTTGAAGGCGACGGAGAAGTTAATGAAGATTTTGTGAGAAGCAACGACTAACGGACTTAAACCATCCAAACTTTCACCCAGTGAGCGTAGGTTGGGTTGAACGGAAACCGTAATCAAATGCAGAGGGAAGTTGGAAACTCTGAAGTCACATATTGTTTATGCCGCTAAAACACGAGTGAAACCCAACTCTCCTTAGCAAATGCGGCGAATCGATTGAGGTGTTGGGTTTCACTAGCGATATCTGGTGGGTCCGTTTACTGGAAGAAAAGAGCGTTATTTGAACGTAACAATCAACCATCTATTACCGTTCAACCCAACCTACGTACTGTAACTGATTCATCGGGCGGCTGTACCTTTCTTCTTCCGATCGTCAGCAGAGATTTTCAAGGACTAGCAATTCGCTGTTGCTTCAGCGTTTCGATTTCCCGTGCGAGTTCTTCAATCTATTTCGCTTGTGCGCGATTCACTCTACTGCTCCATGCAACGATGCCCTGCGGGATAACGACAGCCACCACAATTAGCGCCATGAGCCAATTGATATGTTTATCAAGACTATCGAGTTTCCCACGTACCCATGAAACACTCTGCTCTACGGTTTGAAGTCGGGTAGCTAACGCTTCAATCTTTGTGTGGGTTGCGGTGATGTCCGATTGTAATTCCTGCTTGACTGCAGTGATTTCCGCCTTCAGTTCCCGCTTGGCTGCACTGAGTTCCGCTTTGACCTCGTCCTTAACAATCAAGCGGATCTTATCAAGGTCTTGAGGCGTTAGTTCGGCGAATGCTGGAAACGCTATTGTGCAAAGGAGTATTGGAAGAAAGAGAATAGATCTCATGGGGTTCTCCTTTTGGATATAGCAGATCGCCAGCAAGTCTCATTTTATATCTGCTGCGCGATTGTGCCTAAAATAGCCTGTCTGAACAGTAGGTCTCAAGTTCATTTTTCATTCTGAGGAACGATCTTATAGTATTATACGAATTTGCCCATGAATGAAGGTTCACACCAACGGCTAAAGGTCTAACTCGGCGGTAAGCTTACGCTCTGGGTCGTGATAGCGGATGAGCCGCCCGACGGAGGACACCCAGAATAACTGCCCGTCAACATTGATGCGGAAGCAACTCAACTCTTGGTCGTTGACGACAATCTCTTCGGCATCTTCGACAATGATGTGCGACGAACGAAGCGCCGCATTCCGCGGATTGAGCAGGTTGACTTCCCACTGCAATTCGGTCGAGAGCTCCTGTTGACGGAAGATAAGGTCCCACCCCCAGAACGAAAAGTCTCCGATGAAATGGGGAACCTTCTCGACCCACATTTTGAATCGCTCGCCGTCCTTCGTGAATCGAAACCGAGTCCCTTCGCGGGTATATTCATAGGATGTCGTCTCGCCGTTTACATCCATCTCCGATTGATAATACAGCGCCTTCCCGTTAAGCGTGAGATATAGACGCGAATGAGCGATGATTTGGCCATGGACCTCATCATCAAGCGATAACGCCCCTTCGATTTGATAACATTGGATGCCGTCATGGGTGATAATCCGTTCGACGCGATTCGCGCTCTTACCGATAGGTCCCCCGTCACGCTCAATGGTATATTGGTTTCGTTCGCTGACTTGCAGCGGAATCAAATCTTGCCACGTAATCATGGCGCTCTGAAAATCGAGCACCTCCATCTTGCCGGGTTTCGCCGCCAAGCGACCATTTCCTCTCCACAAGGCAACGTGCGCCGCGCCGATCCCTTCGGTCTCGCCCGTGAGGGGGTCCATCGCCAGCCAATCTTCATTGCCGCCAAGGTTTACCTCTACCCAGTGATGTTGAACAAATACACCGTTATTTGTGTACAGCAGTCCCCCGAGAACGTTCGCAGGAACGCCAAGCGAGCGAATTAACTCGACCGCAAGCCGCGATCTTGCCAGCGCATTGCCGGATTTGTTCGAAAGACATTCCTCAACAGAAACCATCTTTGGAATGTGGGAGATTTCTTTTGTCACCCAATGGATGACCGCTTCCACCGCATCGTAGCTTGCATCAGCCCCGGCAGCAATCTCCCTAGCTTTAACTTCAATCCCCCCGGGGGATTCGTCTGCGCGGCTATCCTGAATAGGTCTCGGTTTTGGCGCTCGCTCAGGGAGTTCATACGACTTGACGTTAAGGACGCCGACAATATTCGCGGTCCCGGTACTTGGGTGCACCTTACCCTCAAACCACTGATTTGAGACATCTAGCCCCAATTCACCTGATACAGTAACCTGGAGGTCGAGGCGCATTTGCAACGCGATGAGGTCTGCCGCAGCACCAAGTTCTCGATTAACGTTGAGACGAGGCAGATCGGAATCTTGACGCAGCGCCGCCAAACGGTTCTCAATCGCATCTTGCCTCGGCAGCACGGAATCGTCCGCAAGTAAAATCTCGGTACTCTGTGAAGGCATGTCCCATTTCACGATCCGCCGGCTCTGTTTATCAAACCAGAAGTCCATCTCCAAACCGTTGTGATACCCTTGAAGCCATTCGGTTTGGTAGACAGTTTCCCCAACCGTAAGTTTCTCCCCGCCAGCCCACGTCAACCGAAATTCAACGGTTTTGGGTTGGCGCGGTACGGCGAGCGGGGTAACAACATTGAACGACTGTGTGCCGCGCTTCCTAAAGTCGAACTGTCGGAGAACGACGTTGTAGTGGTCAATTCTGAAATTGTCGTCAACGAGATAGGTTGGCTCGGGAAGGGAGATCTCGTTATCGAAATTTTGACCACCAGCGACGATTCGTTGGGTTGCTGTGTCACCTTCAAATGTGGTCTCAACTGTAGATTGAGTAAACCCGTTGATGTACGTGGAAAGCTGGTATTCAATCGGCAATTGTGTTTGAGAGTTTAACCGAGTATCAGCCGCCAGCTTGACTTTCTGGTTCAGTTCGCTTTGACCGATGTTGAACAGCACGATCGTTTGCATCGTCAGATCATCGCCGTCAGGCTTTACCTCATAGGTGATGTAGCCGACGGGGTTGCCGGACATCTTGATTTGGTAGTACACCCGATCCGCATGAGCGGACAGGGATAGAGACAATAGAATTATTTGGATGATGAAAGGTAGTCTTCTCATACGGGAAATCTTCGACGTGACAGCGGTTTTAGCAAGGTCATGGCTATTCTAGAGTTTCGCCGGGCTGGAGATTGACAATCTCGACACCCAAGGATTTTGTCAATTCACGCAGGGCATCAGGTGTTCCGGTGAGTAGTGGGAACGTGCCGTGGTGAATCGGCAGAATCGCGGGGACATTAAGCAACTCGGCGGCATAAGCGGCTTCGCGCGGGCCCATGGTGAAATGATCGCCAATGGGCAACATCGCCAGATCGGGCTGGTAGATTGACCCGATAATCTGCATGTCGCCAAAGACGTTCGTATCGCCAGCGTGGTAGATCTTATATCCGTTCGGAAATTCAACGACATATCCCGCCGGCTCACCGAGGTAGACGGTTGTGCCGTCGTCTTCCGTGAAGCTGCTGCTGTGGTTGGCGTGAACCATTGTCGCTTTGATCCCGTTGGCTTCAACAGTGCCGCCTTTGTTCATGCCGACTGTGTTTTGGACGCCCTTTTTTTCAAGCCAACCGGCAACCTCGACCATCCCGATTACGGTTGGCGAGTGTTTTTTCGCCAGTTCCTCCGCGTCACTGGTATGATCGAAATGTCCGTGCGTGATGAGCATGGTGTCGATTCTATCGAAAGTCTTCAGCTCGTCGGGGCAGCCAGGGTTGCCCATAATCCATGGATCGATTAGGGTCGTTTGACCTCCAAACTCAAGTTTAATCGTGGCATGCCCTAGCCATGTCAACCGAAGACCGTTATCAAGTTTCATCTAAACCTCCTGAACAAAACTGGAGAATTATGGTTGGAAACCCGTACCTTCCGCGCCGCTCCGAGGCAAGACGGTGAAGTCCCGAAAGTACGTTCCAATAAAGGCGGTTACTCTTTGAGAACCATGTCGATACACATGACCGCCGCAAGAATGAGTTGGCGAATCGGACTGTTCTCCTTCACACGACTCGAAATTTCGAGCATGTAGTTATCGGCGCTGGTAAAAAATTCCTTTCCGACGCCAGCCCATTTCTTTGTGACATGCGCAAATTCGATGTCGTTATGGATGAACCGAAAGTCCCATCCCGTCCATTTTCCTCTCAGGCTACACAAAGAGTTCCCCTGCGCGTCGAGTATGTCGAAAGCGCCGCCGATGGAAAAGAATTTCTGCTTGAACCCACCGATGACAGCGTCGTTTTCGTCGTGCACTTGCACGTCGGACAGGAATATGGCAACTCCCCGCTCAACTCGTACCAGTGGCTCGCCATCGGCAGTTCTGATTCGGATATTGAAGGGTGTATGCCGTTTCCAATCCGTAAACCGGAGGAGTTTCGTAAAGGAACCAAGGTCGTCCTCCCGGCACACCATGACCATCTTCCCGGTTTCGGGGTCGTAGATGTCATAATTGTTCGCCGCCTTGAACACGCCAACGTGTTCTTTGACGAGGAACCGGTTCATGTTTAGCAGTTGGTGCATATTGCATCTCCAGAGAACACGGGAATCGGAGATAAATGGATTCACATCTTTTTTCTCGTACTGAATGGTTTTTTGGTAACTGTTTAGGCCATCAATCTATATCGCCGATGTCGGTTTGTAGTAGTAATCAAGCGAGTGAATAGCGAGTGATCAACTGAATGGATAACGAAGACGATAGTAGATCCTGATAGAGATCCCATTCATTGCGCGTCCGCCGTAATTAGTATCGGGGCAGGGATGCTCCTCCCACAGAAGGATACAGCAGAGGGGATGTTCCTCCTACCAACGATCAAACCGAACTAAACAGTTACGTTTTTTGTTTATCAATCTTGCGGAGAATCTCATGGGAACTCTATCACAGTGAATTTGGCAATCCACTGTGAGCGGTAATTGACGCGATTTAGTTCGCATTCTCGCGATTTAAAAACACCCGCCGCAATTTCGGCGCCTAATATCCCTCTCTGGGAATGCCGGCGTCGGGTACCGGAGTTGACCGCGGATCAAAGACCTCTTCCACGCCGTAATACTGCACGCCGTCTCTTCCCGTTCCGCGCTCGATCACGTCTACCCCAGCCTCGTTATTGCCGCGAAGAAAATTGTCGCGTAGCCGGCCGCCTTCGTACACAGCCCACCCGCGATTCATGATGATGTTGTTTGCGATAATCTCCGGAGAGGCGGTGGAGTAGCACAGGATAGCGTCGCGGTAATTGGCGATAATCTCGTTACGTTGAATCTTTGGTCTAGAATCGTCGTCGCAACTGATTCCGTACTCGTTCGCTCTGATCTCGTTGTGCGCCAGGTCCGGAGCGGAATTACCGAGACACCTGATTGCGGTGCCGTTCGTATCAAGTTGATTTCGGCTGGCAATTGGCGAGGCGTTGTCACAAATAATGGCAACTTCGTTATTGCTCAATAGGCAGTCTTCGATCTGTACGGCATCCGACTGGCAAATGATGCCATTTATGGCGTCCCGGATGCGGCAGTAACCTAGACGGGCATTTTGACTTGTGCTATCAATGAAGATGCCCGCCCAATCCCCCGGTTTCGGCCCTTCATCCGCCGTACCGAGAGAACCGAACGTGATGAAATTGTCGGGTTCCCCCTCGGCATATAACGTACCTTGAACAATCAACTGGTAGGGCGTATCAGCGGGCTCAAAACCAACGACCGCCCCAGATTGGATGGTTAATGTCACGCCTTCGGATATAAGAACATCCCCTGAAATCAGTACTTTGCCCGCCCAAACCTCGTCCGTTATCAGTTCGCCCGATTTGACAAGCGGATTCGCGCTCGTTCCGATATCCGCGATGTTGAGCGTGGTTGTTTGGCAACCAAGCCAGAGGGTAAGGAGGGGAATAAAGAGCAAAAGAGAATTTTTCAGAATTTTCACGTTATGAATTGCGGCGACCGCTCCGTTGTGCCTGGCGCCGGTGATTACCGCGCCACATTGATGCTTCGGCATGAGTTCTTTTTATTTGACTTAATGATCTTTCGGTATGAATCAAGGCGCATGATATGTGTTAAGACAGAATTAGATACTGTTTGGCAAGATGGTTAAGCGCGCCCTTGTAGACCTCAAACATAATCGATAACCTGAAAAAGACTTCGTCCAGCTCATACTCCCGTGCGATTGTATGCCCGGAGGCCTGTTCATAGTATTCACGTCCGAAATCTATGTAAAATTGCGCCCCTACCGGGCGGTTCTTGTAGCGCTGCCTGTATTCGATAGACTTGGGAAATAGTCCGGTTATATAGAGCGAATAGTTGCCGATATGGGAGTATATCAGGAATTGACGGCGGGGATCGGCGTTCTGCGCCTCCTCAATCATATCAGTCAGATAGCTGACGGTTTGTCGATCATGCTGATAGACTCGGTACAGTCGATTTGTCTGAACGAAGATACTTAGCAGATTGGAGAGATAGTTGATTACGCGCCGGTCGCCCAAGATGCGGCAGTCGGTAAGGCTCCGCCGCAACAACACACTAAAAAAGAGAAACGGAGAGATCTGTAGTATGCGCTCGCTCGGATCGCGAATCCTGTCAAATAGGGATTGGCTATTTAATCTTGATTCCAAGGTCTCCGGGAGTTCGTGAATCAGCGAAGCGATTTCCTCATAGCTGCGACCCGGCTTGGGAAAATTCTCAATGAGGAACTGTACGTCTCCGTCGGTCAAACCACTAAATTCCGTGCGGGCAAAGTCGGGTGCTGGCATTGTAGGTTCCTCCTTGGATTCGGTAAATCATAGCATAACAAAAAAATCGGTGTCAACGGGATTTCCCGCGATGAAACATCATGGGTGTAGGGGACGCAGATCTGCGTCCCGTTCGAATGCCGAAAGGCGATCATTACTGTGATCGGACCATATTCCGCTTGCGGTGGGTTCGTGATCATGATAGGATACGCGTGGTTGCGCATCGCGGCGACGCCCGCCCTCATCGCACTCGCGATTCACACCAAACATGAAATCTCGCCGGTTGATGCCGCGAATTCGCCGTTAGCTGCAACGTTCGGTCACCTACCGAAGATTACCGTTCAACGGGATTAGTCGTTAAGAAGGAGAGATGCAGCAGCATGAAAACCGTAGGAGTCATCCCCGCGCGGTACGCGTCAAGCCGGTTTGAAGGCAAACCGTTGGTGGACATCCGCGGCAAACCGATGATTCAACATGTTTATGAGCGCGCCTCGCGCGCCAAGGCGATGGACGCGACCGTGGTTGCCACCGATGATTCGCGAATCTACGATGCAGTCAAGGGCTTTGGCGGGGACGTGATTATGACGCCGGAGTTTCCTACCGGGACGGATCGGGTTGCGTACGTCGCGCAAAGGGTGGAGTGTGATGTCGTTGCCAATATTCAAGGCGATGAGCCGCTGCTCGAACCCGCACTGCCTGATCAGATGATTGAGCCGTTTAACGTGGATCCGAGGGTGCAGGTCAGCACGCTAAAACAGCGTGTCGATAATGAAGCGGATTTCCGGGATTGCAATATCGTGAAGGTTGTCACCGATCTGGAAGGGTTTGCCCTGTATTTCTCCAGAGCGTCCGTTCCTGGCAATCTCTCGGGCGAGTGGATAGAAGCCAATCCGATTTACCGGCACGTCGGGTTATACGCTTACCGGAAGGAGTGCCTACTGGCTTTCACAACGTGGGAACGCGCGCCGTATGAGAGCTCGGAAGGTTTGGAACAGTTGCGTTTCATGGAACACGGCGTGAGGATTCGCGTCGTCGAGACGGAACACCGGTTGATTGGAGTGGACGTGCCGGCAGATTTGGAGCGCGTTCTCGCGATTATGGAATGACTCGGACCTGATATGAACCGTCTACAATTTTGTAGGTTGGGTTGGACGAGGAGTGCGACATCCCCAAAACTGCACTCGGATTAGGAAGTCACAGTTCACTTAAATACCGCATGTCCGAGCGAAACCCGATTGAAAGCGGCTCCTACAATTTTTCTCTTGCACTCCACTAGCTGTTAGGGTACAATATCCGCAAGGTGGGGGATTAGCTCAGTTGGGAGAGCGCTTGCATGGCATGCAAGAGGTCACCAGTTCGAGCCTGGTATCCTCCACCATTTTTTTGCCCGCTATTTCAGATTGTCTTCTACTTCTTGCCGCTCTCCCGAACGCTGCCTGCCTTTCTTTTTGACTCCTCGCCTCCGTCTTGCGTCCGTCCCCGTCCGATTCGACGAGTCAAACCGTTATCCAGTACCCCCAATATGGTGAGGTGAAGTTGGGCGCGAACCGGCAAAGTTTCGATGAGCGCCTCTTCAGCCGTTTGTATCTCCTGTTTCTGCGTCAGCCGCCCTTGACGGAGTATTTGAAGTGTTTCCCCGATTTTATCCTCGGAGGCAACTTTGTCCCGGGCTAATCGGTTCAGGATTTTCAGATCGTTGAGCGCCTGAATATGGGCTTGGCGTTTGAGTTCCCAAAGCGCTTTCACTTGAGTTTTTTGGGCTTCTGTTACGCCGAGTTGGGCTAGCGTGACGTTATCTTCAGTCGCCGCATCGTTTTTCTGCGCCATCAACCCGAACACGATGGCGAGCACCGCCAGAGAACACACCACGCCAACAATTAGCTTTCGCATATCTTGTCCTTTTGCGGACGAATCAGAGCGGCGATGGAGATCCCAACGCGATAGAAGATCCTGATCGTTGTCCCCTCGCTCGATCGTTTCTAAAGCGCTCCTTCCATTTCACCAGCTTCGCCAGCTTTCGCTTTGTAGGACTCCCGGATCCAACTCTCAAGCACCTCGTCGGGATCTTCTACCACCTCTTTGGTGAAAGTAAACTCTTTCCGTCCCGTATTCTGTTTAATCAAATTGAGACCGTGCTGGCAACTTTGAAGTATGTCTTCGCAGATCTCTTCGGGGAGGCAATCGCGACCTTCCGCTTTTTTACAGATGAGTTTTGTCGCCTCATCGTCAAAGGACACCTGCATCTTGTGTTCCTCTCTGAACCGCGCTTCGTATTGGCGAACGTGCTCGCGCATCACAATGTGGCGGTTGTAAACGGCATCCCCTATAATTCGTGTCAGTTCCCCTGCCGGATCATCAACCACCTTCTCAGCGACCACAAACTCCTTGACCGGAGTAGAGGGGAGTTCGAACTTATAATCACGGAGCACCTTCTCGCACACGGTCATCAGAGCACGCGCTCCAGTTTTCTGAACATGCGCCTTTTCAGCGATTTGTCGCAGCCCTTTGTCTGAAAACATCACATTGATTCCATAGGCGCGGAATGCCTGTTCATACTGACGGATGATTGAGCCTTCGGAGTGTTTCAAAATATAATGCAGGTCGTCGACAGACAGATTCTGACAGATGACATGGACCGGTAAGCGTCCAATAAATTCGGGTTCAAATCCGTACTCGATAAAATCCTGCGGTGTCACAAACTGATGGTAATCTTCCTCCTCTGCATCGCTTTGCACCGATGCGTTAAATCCCAGTTTTCGTTGGTTCAAGCGTTTTTTGATTATATCAGCCAGACCTGTGAACGCGCCGCTGATGATAAAAAGAATGTGGCGAGTGTTGACAATCTGTTTGTCGACTTTGCCTTTCTGCTGAAACTCCATCATCGCTTGCATCTGAGAGGCAACATCGTGTCCGCCTCGAAGATCTACCTCGGTTTCTTCCATCAACTTGAGCAGCCCGATTTGAACGCCGCGCCCGCTGACATCTCGTCCGATGATGTTCGGGGGTGTGGCGATTTTGTCCGCTTCGTCGAGGTAGATGATTCCGTATTGTGCGAGTTCTACATCGTCCTCCGCTTGAGTGACTAGATCGCGTATCATGTCGTCGACGTTTGCTCCCACATATCCGGTTTCGCTGAATCGGGTTGCATCCGCCTTGACAAACGGCACGCCGATCAGTTTTGCAATATGACGGATAAGGTACGTCTTACCTACCCCGGTCGGACCAAGCATGACGATATTTTGCTTCGAGTAATCGGTGTCCGCAAGTTTCGGATCTTCATGGCATTCACGCACATGGTTATAGTGATCGCATACCGCGATTGCCAGTGCTTTCTTCGCTTCGTCCTGTTGAATTACATAGCGATCGAGATACTGCTTAATCTCTCTAGGCTTGAGATCGAACTTCGGATCGAAGGTGCGCTTGGGTTCGGGCGGTTCTTCGTCCGTTGTTTCGGCTGTGGTTGGTTGGGCGCCCGCCATGACGAGGCGCACGTTTCCGCCGTATTTTTGTTTGACTAAATCCTCAAACTCCTTCTGAAGTTCCTCCGGAGTCGGAATTTTCTTGTTGTTCGTTTGATTTGACATGGTCATATTCACTATCAATTGTTCGCTTAAATCTTGCCGAAATCCTTAATGTTGTGTGCGTCTGGAGTTTATAAGAATCCGAGTCTTCAAAAAAAAACTCGGTTCCAAAGAAGGCGTGCGGAAACTTGAACCGCCAATTCAGCCTTTTTTGTCGCCGACCGGCGAACCTGCTTTGTATAGATTGAAATCATCCATTTGAATCACGACGGTCCTCAAATCCGTTTTAATCTCGTCGAGATCGGTTTGCATGGTGGAGATTACATCACGAAGTTTGATTAGTTCGTCTTTGCCAACGGTCTTTGACTTTGCACGGGTCTTGATGAAAAACTTCGCGAATTCCGATGCAATTGCAAGAACTGCAACAATCATAATCATGTCCCATATTCCCATTTCAGATTCCTCCTTGTTGTGATACTGGATAATTTTCCTGAATACCTTATTGGACGTTCACATAAATAAACGGCGGCATCGTCAGCGCCACAACATCATCTTCACCAGATATTTCCCTAGCCATACCAAGGGCGTCCTTCAAATTGCGAGCCCAATCCACGCCTAGTCGCTTGGCAACTCTGTCATCTTTGGGGCCAACGAGGACAATCTTGGACAGATACTTCAACGCATAGGTTGCCCAGTACCAAACCGTAAATGGATGAAACCCGTGATACGCAAATTTGTTGCGGTAACAGTCGATCAGGAAGGGGTCGCGGGCGTATTTCTCTTGAAAATTGTTCCGCATTTCAAACGGGTCGGTAGTTTCGCTGAGCACCTCTTCGTAGAATTGCCGGTAAGGCACATGATACTCGTCGTGGAAGATTTCGAACGTCGGATTCATGATTATCACGACACCACCTTCCTTGATAAGCGGCTTGTTGTAAAACCAGTTGAAGATATAGCCGAGGATGTCGCTGACGACCAAGATTGGGTTGATTCGCGCGCCGATGGCGTAGGGTGTCAAGTCGGGAAGGCCAAAAACCAATGTGCTGTATTGTCTCGGGACATCAATCATTAACTGGTCTTTCATGACTTGCAGCGTTTTCGGGTGTACGCCGTCAATTGACCCGACGTTAATCTCAACGGGGTCATAATCGGTGCGAATACTCTTGAAAATCTTCGACCTCAATCCCTCCGGCAGCATTGACATCGTTCCCGGCGTGCAGGTTTTGATAACCCGCTCGAAAAGGTTGCATCGCTCGTTCGGCTTACCCAGATAGCGCAGGTGTAAGGGGTAAATGGCGTCATTCATTGCGGCTTCCAGCACCATAATCTTGCTGTTCCCTTCAATGACGCGGCTCATTCGCTCAATGCTATCGTGCATATTCGAGTGCTCCGGCTGCATGACGTGCGGGTTCTCCGCCGTCATGTGCGGCGAATGGTGCGGCGCGATTGAATTGTAGGTGCCCATTCCCACGGCAACCGACTTGTGCCCGCCGTTGAGCGGAATCTGAATGGTATCCACATAGATGACCAAGTCGCTCTCTACAACGGCGCGGTCCGTTTCAACGATCTCATCGTGCTCCGTTTTGCCCAAACTGACGATGTTGTCGGGGTCTTCAGCGTCGTAATTTCTCAATTGATGAGGGAAAAACTCGTTCATGATGTTTTTGCCCAGCATATACGCCAACTCGGGCGTCTTCATCTTGCGATGCAGCCCTCCCGCACACACGAGTTGGATGTTCACCTTCTCGGCGCCGTAGGAGTAGAGCATGGAAAGCAGGGGTTCAATCATGACTTGTCGCAGGTCGGGCTTTTTCGTCATCGGAAACGGCTGGCAATTGTTGTCAAAAGCGATTAAGATCTTGGTGTTTCCATCAACGAGTTCGCGCAACGGCGGCATCCCCAACGGATTTTCAAAGGCTTTCTTCACCTGGGCTGGAATGTCGGCGCGTTTGATGCCGGCGATTGGCGGTTTCGCATAGTAAATCTGTGAGTTATCAGGCAATTCCGCGTTGATTAGGTGATTGCCAAAATAGGTCAAGTATTTCATAGGCTGTATTCCTCCGCAGGTTTACCATATTGTGTGCACCGGAAAGTTACTCCGTCCACTGCTCAACTCTGGAGGTCAAAGAGTGTTTTCACCGTACCTGAACGCCCCGTGTGGAGCGCTGCCTCAATTGCGCTGCGGTAATCTGTGAGCGAAAATCGATCTCCGATCAAGGGCAATAGCTGATTTCCCATCTTGCCCAAAAGCTGAATTGCAAGTTCAAAAGTCCGAATCTGCCTGCCATGATAGTTTTCCACGCCGTATGTGTAAGCCCCGCTAACCCTCAGTTCCTTGTACCAGATCGATGTCCAATCGATATTCTTCGGGATAGCCGGCATTCCGACGAGGAGAACGCGCCCCTGCGCTCGGGTAAAGCGCAGGGCATCGTCGATTGTGGTGGCGGAGGCGACACAGTCAAACGTAACATCGGTGCCGCCAAGCAAAACGGGTTTTCCTAGTTCCGGTTGATGAGCTTCCGCCCCCGTCAAGCGGCAAAAATTTGCGTATAGATTTTTATCGTGTGGAACAATCTCGTCTGCGCTAAGCTCACGTGCGAGTTTCTGTTGGTGTGGGTATTTGGCGACAATCAGGATCCGGTTCTTTTTTTCAAGGGCGCGGATAGCTGCCACTGTAAGTAATCCCATGGTCCCCGCGCCAATTATCAGAATTTCGGCACTTTCTTCCAAGTCAGCTTTGAGGACTCCGTGCAGCGCACAGGCGAACGGTTCGGCAAGCACGGCAATCTCATCGGCTAATTCTGCAGGAACATGATGAAGTTGTTCTTGATGCGCGACAAAGTATTCGCTCCAACCGCCGCCCGTATCTCGACAGTAACCGGTCTGGATTCCCGATGAAATATCTCCCTTCGTGATGTTTTCGCAGTTGGCAAACCGCCCGCGCTGACACTGATCGCAAAACGACTGAATCCCTCTGATGGAGCAGGATAACACGGGCTCAATGACAATTCGATCGCCGATGGCGTATCCCTCAACCTCTGCGCCCACCTCCGCGATCTCCCCAACGACCTCATGTCCCAATACAAATGGGGTCGAGGTGAAGGGCGAGAAGTATGGACTTCCTTTCGCGGTAATCGTCGCAAGATCGGAGCCGCAGATTCCGCTCAATCGCGTTTTTATTCTTACCCACGCTGCGCCGATTATATGCGGTTTAGGGATATCAGCGAGACGTATGCACGAAACGCCGGAGGTGTACAATTCGCCGATGTGTTTGCCAAGCAGCCGAACAGCCAGATACCGCGGGATGCTCTTGACGTATTGTATAGCCTGCATGATATTTGCCAAACTTGGTGCATGGAAAAATATAGCTAGCGCATCGTGTTGGAACCGATTCCCGCCATCTGGCAATCCATCGCCGTGTTTTAGGCGCCCTCTTCCTCTTGGTAATACTGCATCAAAATCTCGGCGACTTCCGGTCGCGAAAATTCTTCGGGCAACATCTCGCCCGCCGCCAACATCTCCCTAACCTTTGTGCCTGACAGGAAGAGATAGTCCTCGGGGCCGTGCGGACAGTCGCGCATCATGACAATCTCGCCACACTTGTTGCACCAGACGGTGTGGTCGCCCCGAAAGATTTTGATTTCAAGCGCATTTTCGGGTATCTCGTCAAAAATTGTCTGCGCGTCAAAGGGGCCGTAGTAATCGCCTACACCCGCATGATCTCGCCCGACAATAAGATCCGTGCAGCCGCAATTCTGGCGGAATATGGCGTGCAGCAGCGCCTCGCGCGGTCCAGCGTAAAGCATGTCGAAGCCGTAACCGGTGACGGAAACAGTATTCTCGGGAAAATAAAGCTCCACCATCTTCCGAATTGATGCATCGCGCACCTGAGCCGGAATGTCCCCCGGTTTCAACTTTCCAAGCAGCATGTGAATCAGGATTCCGTCGGCGCCGACGGCCTTTTGGGCGATGCGACATAATTCTTCGTGGGCGCGGTGCATGGGGTTGCGCGTTTGAAATGCGACCACCTTGTTCCATCTGCGCTCGGCGAAGTCTTCGCGAATCTCGGCTGCGGTGCGGAATGTATCGACGAAATCGGATTTGAAGTAGGAATGGTTGAGCACCTGGATCTGCCCGGAGATTACCTGATTCCCCATGTCGTTGAAGGCGGCGACTCCCGGGTGCTCCGGATCCGTCGTGCGAAACGTATGCTCGATGAGCGACCCTTTTTGCGCATCGGAAAGGATTTCAATCTCTGCAACGTCCATGATCGCAAGAACCGGATTGTCGTTCACGTTTGGATCGCGCAATGCAACGCGGCTGGCGTTCCTGACGGTCGTTGCAAGTTGGTCCGCCTTGGCGATATTCATTATTGGTACGGGCCAAAACAGCCCGTCCGTAGTAGTCATGTTCTCGGCAACGCTTATGGCTTCCGAAATGTTCATATACCCGGTAAGCGGATTGAAATATCCCGAACCGAGCATTACGGCGGATGATGCCGCGCCCGAGGATATGATGATGCTCGGCAACTCTTGCGCCTCTTCCATTAGTTCCGCACGTCGGGCATCATCCGCAACATAGAGCGGATTAAGTTCATCGGATCCATGTGGTGCAATCATTCAAATCTCCTTAAGTTCATCAAATTGTGGGCGGAATTGCAGTGCCCAAGAATTTCAATACGGTATTGATTCACATACTATTCATCAAAGCTTTCCTTTGAAATACAGACAGTGCTCTGTCAAGGCGCATACATCGCACTTTGGTTTTCGGGCGTTACAAATCTGGCGTCCAAACTGAATCAGGTTCATGTGGAACGGGAATGATCTCCCCTTGGGGACGATTTCTCCCATTAACTCATGCGCTTTGTCCGCAGTGCAGGTTGGCGGTATGAACCCAAGCCGCTTGCTGATTCGCAACACATGGGTATCCACGGGAAATACGTCATGACCGCAGACAAAGGCGAGGGTCACGGAAGCTGTCTTGATACCAATCCCCTTGTGTTGGCAGAGGTATTGCCGGGCAGCTTCGGTCTCCATCTCGCAGACGAATTCCAAATCCAACTCCCCGCGTTCCCTCTTTAGCCACGTCAGAAAGTCCTTAATAGTGCGGCTTTTTTGCGTGTGCAGCCCTGCAATCTTGATAGTCTCGCCGATTGATTGGACATCGGCTCTGCATACATCTTCCCATGTGGGGAATTTATTCCTAAGAGCTGCATACCCCTTGTCACGGTTGACATCGTTCGTGTTTTGTGAGAGGACAGTACGCATCAAACAATCCAAGACGTTGTCTTCTGCTTGACCTTCATAGGCACCAAGCGCCTCTTCCAGTGTGTCTGCGACGAACTCTGTTTTCTGCTTTAGATTCAACGGGACCTCCGTGCAGAATGATAGAGGTGTTTACGCGCTAGTCCGTTGCTATTTCTCTATCATGTCTTGTAGAATTGCCGGTCGACTTCTTCGGTAGCGTCATCGTCCATTGAAACGTTCAATTTCTCGGCGCACTGACTAATCTGTCGGTAAATTGTGTCCGGCAGGTCGATTCCGTGAACGAGACGTTGTGTTCGTGCACGGTGTTCGAAGTCGCCAGGCACCAAGACCTCGTCAAATCCCGGCGCCGGTGGTGTCCGCTTCATTCCGTCGAGAAAGGCTCGCACGCCCCGTTGGTATTCCTCCAGAGGGGTGTACGCCTCTATATTGATTGCCTGCATAAAGTATCCCCCCATCGATCCTTTCTCAATATTGAAGTTCCCGGATAATCCTCCAAGCGCGCAGACTAGCAGTGACAACGCGTAACCCTTGTGAGTGCCGAACGGTAAAATGGAACCGCCGTCATAGAAATCCGCTGTTTTCACCGATGGGTTACCGTGTTTATCCAAAATGGAACCTTCAGGCAGATCCGTACCTTTACTCCGTGCCACTTGAATCTTACCCTCGGCAACCATGCTCGTCGCGTAATCAATGATGAACGGAGAGTCATCACCAGTTGGAACACCCACCGCAATGGGATTTGTGCCGAGACCGCCCTTGGCACCGCCAAATGGCACGACCGCACCCGCTTGTCCGCAGCCGCCGCCCGTCGTGACAATCCCAATGCACCCCTCTCGAGTCGCAGCCTCAACATATTCGCCCAATCGCCCGATATGGCCCGTACTGGCGAGGGTTAGGCCGCAAAGATTTGCCTTCTTCGCTTTGGCAATCGTCCACTTCATCGCTTGCCGCGCAGCGAAATGACCGAGGCAGCTTCCTCCATTCACTATTAACGTGGTGTCGGTTTCCTTTTTAATCAAAGGTTCGGCAGAAGGATTTAAGCCGCCACTTTCGATGCCTTGTAGATAACCGGGGATTCGGAGCACGCCGTGTGAGTCGTGGCCGGCGAGGTTGGCATTCACCAAGATTTCAGCTACGTCCTGTGCAATATGGAGTGGCGTGCCGGCTGCAACAAACAACCGGCGAACAATCGAATGAAGGTGACTAGCTTGAAAATTATGGCTTTCTGGCAAGGTTGTTACTCCTCAAAAGCGACGGTGGGTTCGAGGAACCGAGGAATCTCTCCAATTCAAAGTGAGTGTTGGTGTTAAAGCGTATCTTGTGAAACGACTCGGAAGATCGAAATCATGGAGCTGCCTTCCGCGCTTCGGCTAAAATGCAATTAAACTCCAGCATTGACGGAGACTGAGAAAAAGCGACGGCACTAAAAGTATTGAGTATAACACAGGAGAGCGTGAAACGGAAGGGATTTATAATTTCAAACACCGTGATTGCACCTGATTTTCGGTTGCAGAGAATGAGAGGCGGTTGTTCCGTTGTGCCACGACTTGGGGCTTGACGGTTTTCCGGAGGAGACGTATAATGCGATTGATTTCAAGTGAAATACCGCACTTACTTAAAGAAAGCAAAAATCACCCTTAATCCGTAATTGAAAGATTGCTACTTCAATCTCAAGCTTACCCTGTTGACAGTGAGGAAATGAAGTGACTTCAGAATACACGGAGCCTGTGGCACAATTGTTGACCTATGGGGATCCTCGCGGAGAAACAGAATGGCCAGACTACCTGCCACTCGGGTTCACGGAGGAACATGTCCCTGAACTCGTGAAAATGGCAACTGACGAAGAACTTAACTGGACTAGCTCCGAGAGTCTGGAAGTCTGGGCTCCGGTGCACGCTTGGCGTACGCTCGCGCAACTCCAAGCAGAAGATGCAATCGAGCCGTTGTTGGTGCTGTTTGATTTCGACGAAGATCTCGATGATGATTGGGCTATATCGGAACTTCCGGCTATTTACGGCATGATAGGTCCAAAAGCCGTTCCGGCACTGTCAAGGTATTTGTCCGACACTTCTGCCGAACTCCTGTCTCGCCTTTCGGTGGTAGACTGTATTAAAGAGATAGGTAAGACGCATCCAGGTGCCAAGTTGGAGTGTGCTCAGGCGTTAAGCACACAACTAGAACACTTTCGTCGCAATCCTACAACCTTGAACGGATTCTTGATTAGTGGTCTTATGGGATTGCAGGCGGTAGACCACCTACCATTGATACAACAAGCGTTCGATAGCGGGCAAGTCGATCTGTCGATAGCAGGAGATATAGAAGATGTAGAGATTGAATTGGGGTTAAGAGAAGAGCGTTCAACACCTCGCTCGTGGTTATTTGGGGAGGAAGGGGAGTTTCCATTAATGTTTGAAAGCGACGGGTCAAACCAGGAGTTACAAAAGCCAAAAATTGGCAGAAATGATCCGTGTCCTTGTGGTAGCGGGCGAAAGTACAAGAAATGTTGTCTCAACAAATGAATAAACACACGGGGAAGAAGCGCAAGCAGATTTGAGTAATGAAGATGGGAAGGTTGGAAGCATACCATTATCCCTGTCGGAATAATTCTTTCAGCTAGTAACTGTCCCAAATTTCCATGTAGGAGGGAATCAAGCGAACGGATAGTGAGTGCGATAGAGATCTTCTTGCCCCGACGGTTTGTCTATAGCGCACATTATCCTTGGCGGAATAATTCATTCAGCAAGCAACACTTACGTCTTTGAGTCTATGATAGGCTTTGAAAAGGTGTTCCTTTGTGGTCTGGTTTTCACTCCAGAGGATCAAGCGACTGAATAAGGAGCGTGATAGTGGATCCTGTGCTATGTCAATAGAATCGTGATGCGCCCAATCTCCGCACTCCAGCGGAGTGCAATGTCGAGTGTTACTTGGTAGCGCCCCATTATTCCTATCGGAATAATTCATTCAGCAAGTAACTGCCTCACATTTCCATGTAGGAGGGGCATCTTGCCCCGACGGTTTGTCTATAGCGCACATTATCCTTGACGGAATAATTTCCTTATCAAGTGGCACTCAACTCTCGCTCTGTGACTGGTTCTGAAAGAGTGTTACTTGATAGCGCGCCATTATCCCTGTCGGAATAATTCTTTCAGCAAGCAACACGCGTCTTTGGATCTATGACAGGCTTTGAGAAGGTGTTCCTTCGTGGTCTGGTTTTCACTCCAGCGGAGTGCTATGTCAATAGAATCGTGATGCGCCCAATCTCCGCACTCCAGAGGAGTGCAATGTTGAGTGTTACTTGAGAGAACATGATAGAACGGAACCAACCGCCCGAAGTGCGATTCGATATCACGGCGCTGATGCTAGGAGACGAATGGTGTCTGGTAGCCATGCCGCACGAAGTGTTCTGTGATTATGCTCTCTGGATGGAGGAGGCGTCTCCATTTGCGCGGACCGTGGCTTGGAGCTATACGAACGGCTGTGAGTCTTACATTCCGACGGACAAAGACTTGGAACTGGGCGTGCGAGGCGGGTATGAGGCGGCAGGTTTTCCTCGTCTGGCGGCGGCATTGGTGTACGCGAGTCGTCTAGCTTGCCGACCGGGAATTGAAGGACAGATTAAGGATGGCATCCGACGAGTCTGGAGCAAGAAGGAATAAGCAGGAAGTCTTCTTCGCAAGATTTACGGCAGTAGCCGCGTCGGTAACAGATCGTTTTCTTGCGTTTGAAGGATTGATTTTCTAGCGACTGAAAATTGACTTGACTTTCCGGTGGATTAATGTGTACCATTAAGAATCGCCTCCTATTATAGAATATGGGGGCTGGGTTCGCGGTTCCAACTGGAAAACTCAAAAGTCTAAAGAAAACAGGAATATACCGAATGTCGATGGTTTACCTTGAGGACATACTAAAAGTGGTTGACAACAAATATCTGGCAGTGAACATGGCTGCTCAACGTGCCCGTCAATTGAATGAAAGGGAGTTTGCGCTTCTCAGTTCAACGACGCGAAAACCGGCGTCAGTCGCCACATCGGAACTCATTGAAGGAAAGATCGGGTACAAAAATGCGGATTCAACTTCACAGGATTCCGACGAGTTGTTGATCTTCAGTACCGATCCTAATGAGGCCGCGGAAAATGACGAAGATTTGAGTGAGATCGCTCAGCCGGAATACTACGCTGAAGAGACAGACGCTGTGGTAGATCCGGAGGAACGCGAAGAGGGACTTTAAGCAAAAGAATTGATTGCCCGATAAAAAAGCCCCGTACATATATGTACGGGGCTTTTTTAT
>JAJDTR010000060.1 GCA_022827055.1 Candidatus Poribacteria bacterium
AGGACTTACGTAGCACCATCAGGTCGGGAATCGGAGTTCCCTCGTACAAGAGTCGCGACCTGGAGATCGCGGGATCTCTATCGCACTCGCTATCCGCTCGTTTGATCCTACAGAAGACGCAATTTCTGACAACGCGGAGTATATTATCAGGGCACAAATAGGATCGTCCAAGTCGTCGTAAGGCGGGAAAAGGGATTTCTATAGGATCTCTCTTGCGTGGGATCTTCTATCGCAAGGGAACTCTATCGCCCTGGGATCTCTATCGCGCTCGTTATTCACTCACTTGATCTATCCGTTCGGTTGATCGTAAACATTGCACTCCTCTGGAGTGCTAGTTTTCTGTACCGTCATGTTCTATTGACATTGCGCTCCTCTGGAGCGACATTACAACGGGATCGTAGACGTAGGGAATACACTATGGCGTTTCTATCACAATCGAAGAGAACTTCTCGCTTAATAATACTCAACATTTTTTTTGTTGCCACCCTGATTCTGCATAGTGGTTATGGCCAACAAGACTATACCCGATGGGGCTTGCCCGACGGCGCCAAGATGCGCCTCGGAAAAGGTTGGATATCAGGCTATATTACGTTCACTCCGGACGGAAGCATGTTAGTGGTGCCGTGCGATCCCGGCATTTGGCTTTATGATGTGAAAACAGGTGCTGAAGTCGATCTGCTTGTCGGGCATACGGAGCCGGTTGATTCCGTAGCATTCTCGCCCGATGGATCTACGCTTGCCAGCGGGAGCCGGGACAGAACGGTTCGCTTGTGGGATGTCCTCACATGGAAACCCACCCGCACCCTTGCAGGGCACACAGATAGTATCGACGCCATAGTGTTCTCGCCCGACGGATCTACACTTGCCAGTAAGAGCAGGGACAAGATAATACGGCTGTGGGATGTCCACACCGGTCAACCCTTGCAAACGCTCGAAGGTCTCCAGCTTGGGAGTCGGAACAACAAGGTTCGTCTGTGGGATGCTCATACCGGGGAAACCGTATTTACTCTTTCTGCTGAATTTCGCCAACATTGGCTAAGTTCGATCGTGTTCTCGCCAGACAGGAAACCGGTTGTCCGTGTCACGGATGTCGTACCATCTTTTAAGGATGACTTAGATGAGATACAGTACGTCGAGTTTTCCCCCGATGGTTCCACGCTTGTCATTGCGTTGAAAGGTTGGTACACATGGTGGAGTGACGAAAGTGAGGTCCAAATTTGGGACACCCGCACCGGCGAGTTTTTATACTACCTTGCAGGTCACTGGAGTGCAAAAAACCACCTGAGAGATATTTATGTCGCTTTTTCACCTGACGGAGACACACTTGCAAGTGTTGGGAGCAATGATAGTATGGTTCGCCTGTGGAACGCCCGCACCGGCGAACTCCTCGGCAGGCCCGAGACTTTTGCAAGTGCCGTGTCTTCCATAGCGTTTTCCCCCGATGGGAGCACGCTTGTCTGGAACGAATGGAGTAGAATTCGGTCATGGGATGTGCGCACCGGCGTGCTTCAATACACGGACCTTGGGAGGCACGCCGGGAATATCTATTCTGTCGCATTCTCGCCCGGTGGAGCCACGCTTGCCAGTGGGGGTGACGACGGCTCGATTGGATTGTGGGACGTCCGTGCTCGCGAAAACAAGCAGTTGTATTTTGCGCACGGGGGCGGCGTTACGTCTGTGGATTTCTCCCCCGATGGCTCCATGCTCGCCAGCGGGGGCAGGGACAAAACGGTTCGTCTATGGGATGCCCGCACCGGGGAACACATTCGAGCGATTTCCGGGCAAATGGATGAGTTTATTACCGTGGCGTTCTCGCACGACGGAGAAATGCTGGCAGGCGGTAGCAGGGGACGTTATTCTTGGAGTGAAATCCGCGATACCACGATTCGGATTTGGGATGCCCGTACCGGCGACCATCTGCATACGTTGGAAGGGCATACGAGCGGCGTCTCGTGTCTCGCATTCTTCCCCGGAGTCCCTATTCTCGCCAGCGGGAGTTACGACAACACGATTCGGATTTGGGATGCCCGCACCGGTGAAAACATACATACACTTGAGGGACATAAGGATGCTGTCACGTCTGTCGCGTTCTCTGCCGACGGAAACACGCTGGTCAGTGGGAGTTGGGACAGCACGATATTGCTGTGGGAGTTCAGGCGCTTTACAACGTGGGGCGATATCAAGCACGCGGCGACTGATGGCACGATGCAGGCATCCGAATTGTCACCGTCAGCGACGGCATTTATACCGGTGAGTACGGCGCTTCTGCCAAATTACCCGAATCCTTTTAATCCCGAGACGTGGATACCCTATCAGTTGAAGACATCGGCGGAAGTAACATTGACGATTTATGACACGAATGGTGGCAGAGTTCGGACGCTGGAAGTGGGACACCGACCTGCCGGCGTGTACCGCAGCCGCGAGCGCGCGGTGTATTGGGATGGACGCAATGGGCAGGGTGAACTGGTGGCGAACGGCGTCTACTTTTACACGCTGACTGCGGCGGATTTCACTGCCACGAGGAAAATGCTGGTCGGCAAGTAGAATAGGATTCATGAATCCCGTGCCCCGAGTACATCTGTAGGGTGGGATGAAACGCACGAAGAGTGCGCGATCGCCCCCTTAATCCGTAACCCCGTACGACTCAAATCGAAACTGGGAGAGTTACCCGATGAACAAACCTCGGATTCTCATTCTCAATTCTTTGTTCATTGCCACTCTGTCTCTGCCGGCTGGTTTCGCCCAAGACTACAACCGATGGAACTTGCCCGAAGGCGCAAAAGTGCGCCTCGGTAAAGGTGAGATCAC
Organism: Candidatus Poribacteria bacterium; assembly: GCA_022827055.1. Lineage (GTDB taxonomy): Bacteria > Poribacteria > WGA-4E > WGA-4E > JAJDTR01 > JAJDTR01. The sequence continues at coordinate 2,809 of JAJDTR010000060.1, forward strand.
CGGCAATATCGCTTATTCACCGGATGGTCGGCGGCTAGCAGTCGCGACTGACATCGGGATTTGGCTGTATGATGCGAGCACCTACACCGAGGTGAACCTGATCGCAAGGCATTCTCGAGTGGCATATTCCGTGGCGTTCTCGCGCGATAGCTCCATGCTTGCTGTTGGGTATTACGATACATTTCGTTTGTGGGATGCACGTAACGGGAAACACCTACGGACACTTGAAGGGCATGTCGGAGGTGTTGATTGTGTAGCATTTTCCCCTGACGGCTTCACGCTTGCCAGTGGAGCTTGGGACAGAACAATTCGACTGTGGGATACCCGCACGGGGGAGGGATTGCACACCCTCACCGGGCATGAAGATAGGGTGAAGTCCGTGGCGTTTTCACCCGACGGCTTCACGCTTGCCAGCGGGGCATCAGACGGCAGCGTCCGTGTATGGGATGTGCGAACCGGGGTAGCCATTCAAACGCTGCAAGACGAACCGGGTCGGGTGCGTTTTGTAGTAGCGTTCTCCCCGGATGGACATACACTCGCGGGCGGACGGTCAGGTTCGCACGACAGGATTGAGTTGTGGAATACCCGCACCTGGGAACATATGCAGACCCTTGAGGGGCATAGGGCGACGGTCCGTTCCGTAGCGTTCTCACCTGACGGAGATATGCTTGCTACCGGAGGAGAATGGTTTGACGACAAGGTTCGACTGTGGGACACGCGCACCTGGAAACAGACGCACACCCTAGTGGGTCATAATCGGGGGGTTGAATCCGTGGCGTTCTCACCCGATGGCTTTACGCTCGCCAGTGCGAGTGACGATGACACGGTTCGTCTGTGGAACACCCGCACCGGGGAACACCTTCATACACTGGAGGGACATGCAGATTATCCCGATGCCTTGGTGTACTCGCCCGGTGGACCGACGCTTATTACCGCACGTAGCGACAACACGATTCACCTGTGGGATGCGCACACGGGAAAACACAGGCGCCCTATTGTGGGAAATATAGGCTGGATCGTCTCCTTTGCGTTGTCCCCGGATGGAATCACGCTTGCCTGTGGGAGCGAGGACCTAATGATTCGTCTGTGGGACACCCGCACCGGTGAACGCACGCAGATTCTGAACGGACATAGGGAATGGATCAACACCATTGCTTTCTCTCCTGATGGCGCCTCGCTTGCCAGTGCAGCTTCGGACAAGACGGTTCGTCTGTGGGATGTGCACACGGGTCAACACCGGCACTTACCCACAGAAGATACGGACCGAATCATCTCTTTAGTGTTTTCCCCTGACGGATCCATGATTGCCGGCGGGAGTGATGACGGGAAGATTCCATTTTGGGATGCCCGAACCGGAACTCGGTTGCGTACGCTTGAGGAACATAGAGGTTGGGTTGCCTCCGTCGTTTTCTCACCCGACGGTTACACGTTTGCCGCTGGGGGCGCGGAGAATTCGATTTATGTGTGGGATGTGCGCACCGGGGAACACCTGGCGACACTTGCAGGGCACACAGACTCGGTCCGTTCCGTCGCGTTTTCACCCCGCGGTTCTACGCTTGCCAGTGGAAGTCTTGACCGAACCATTCGATTATGGGATGTTTCCAGCGGCGAACACTTGCAGACGTTTGAAGGACATACTGGGGGGATTTGGTCCGTAATGTTTTCCCCGGATGGGAACTCGCTCGCCAGCGCGAGCGATGATAGCACGATGCTGTTATGGGACCTTCGTTGTATGACGACTTGGGGCGAGATAAAACGATTAGAGTTTGTTGGTGGGGCTAGGAAATCGCTGGAACTTTCATCTTCAGCGGCGCCTCTGACTCCGACAAAAACGGCGTTGCTTGCAAACTACCCGAATCCGTTCAATCCGGAGACGTGGATACCGTATCGGCTGGGGACGACGGCGGAGGTGGTGTTTACCATTTACGACATGAGAGGACAGGCGGTTCGGACACTGGAAGTGGGACACCAGCCGGCCGGCGCTTATCAGAGCCGCGAACGCGCGGCGTATTGGGACGGACGCAATCGGCAGGGCGAGTTGGTGGCGAATGGCGTATATTTTTGCACTCTAAGGGCGGGAAATCTTAGTTTCACGCGGAAGATATTGGTCGGGAAGTAATATCATTACTCTCTATTATCAGGGCACAAATAGGATTGTCCAAGTCGTCGTAAGACGGGAAAAGGGATTTCAATAGGATCTCTCTTGCGTGGGATCCTCTATCGAACTCACTACCCGCTCGTTTGATCCTACAGAAGACGCAATTTCTGACAGCGCGGAGTATATTATCAGGGCACAAATAGGATCGTCCAAGTCGTAGTAAGGCGGGAAAAGGGATTTCTATAGGATCTCTCTTGCATGGGATCTTCTATCGCAAGGGAACTCTATCGCCTTGGGATCTCTATCGCGCTCGTTATTCACTCACTTGATCTATCCGTTCGGTTGATCGTAAACATTGCACTCCTCTGGAGTGCTAGTTTTCTGTACCGTCATGTTCTATTGACATTGCGCTCCTCTGGAGCGACACTACAACGGGATCGTAGACGCAGGGGAATACACTATGGCGTTTCTATCACAATCGAAGAAAACTTCTCGCTTAATAATACTCAACATTTTTTTTGCCACCCTGATTCTGCATAGTGGTTATGGCCAACAAGACTATACCCGATGGGGGTTGCCCGAAGGCGCCAAGATGCGAATCGGGAAGGGCGAGATTACCGGCAAGATTGCCTATTCCCCGGACGAAGCCCTGCTCGCCGTCCCAAGTAGCATTGGCGTGTGGCTCTATGACGCGAACACCGGCGCCGAAATCAATCTACTCACGGGGCATTCAGATGAGGTGGATGCCGTAGCGTTCTCGCCGGATGGATTGACGCTCGCCAGCGCGGGATCGTCGAGAGACAAGACAGTCCGTCTGTGGGATGCCCTTACCGGGGCACATCTGCTTACACTTGAAGGACATACTAGCAGGGTCGACTCCGTGGCGTTCTCCCCCGATGGATTGATGCTTGCCAGCGGCGGGGGTTACGGCGACCAGACGGTTCGTCTGTGGGAAGCTCGCACCGGCGAGTTCTTGCGAACGCTGTCCGGACATACGCGGTCGGTCGAATTTGTTCAGTTTTCGCCCGATGGTTCCACACTTGCGAGCGGAGGCGGCTGGGAGGTGAGGACAATACGTCTGTGGAATGTCCACAACGGCGAGTTACTGCACGCGCTCAAGGCGAATGCCCGTGAAGTCAGTGTGGTAGCGTTCTCCCCCGACGGTTCAATGCTTGCCAGTGCCAGCAGATCGTCAGACGACACAATTCGCCTGTGGGATGTCCGCACCGGCGAACTCCTGCGTCCGTTTGAAGAGCGATCGGACGGGGTGAATTCCCTATCGCTCTCGCCCGATGGGCTAACCCTTGCAAGTGGCGGTAGAGGCTCAAACAGCCCGGTACGATTGTGGGATGTCCACACCGGGAAACACCTAAAGGCTTTTTATGGGCGTACGGGCGCTGCTGATTTTATCGTGTTTGCGCCGGATGAGTTGATAATTGTGGGCGGGAGTAGCCGGGACGGAACCGTGCGCTTGTGGAATGCGCGGGCGGGAGAAGATTTTCGCGCTATTGCAAAGCACACAAAGCCTGTAGAGTCCATCGCATATTCTCCCGATGGTCTTACACTCGCGAGCGCATCGGCGTATAGTGACGAAATGGTTCGTCTGTGGGATGTGCTCAGCGGGCAAAACTACCTGAGCTTGGGAGGACATAAAGGAGCAGTCCAGTCGCTCACATTCTCGCCCGATGGCGCCACGCTTGCCAGTAGCGGCGGTATTGATCTTACAGCTCGTTTGTGGGATGCGCGTACCGGTGAAAGTTTACATATCCTTTGGGAGTATAGCGGATTCGGAGATGTCGATGCCGTGGCTCTCTCACCCGATGGGAGATGGCTTGCCAGTGGGTATGACAGCAGGATTCATTTATGGAATGTCCGCACGGGTGAGAGGTTGAAAACTCTTTCGGGGCATTTGGGGAGGGTTTCTACCATCGCGTTCTCGCCCGATGGTTCTGTTCTTGCTAGCGGCGCCCGAGGGAACGACGACGCCGCAGTTCTGCTCTGGGATCTGCGCACTGCGAATGCCACGCACGCTCTTGTGGGGCACCAATACTCTGTCAAGTCCGTGGCGTTTTCTCCCGATGGACTTACGCTTGCAAGCGGAGGCGCTGACACGCTTCGTATGTGGGACGTGAACACCGGAGCACGTTTGTGGAGACTTGAAGGACATACCGAATGGATAAGATCCGTGGCGTTTTCCCCCGATGGGCTCACGCTTGCGAGTGGGAGCGGCGATGGCACGGTTCGTCTATGGCGTTCTGATACAGGTGAACACCTGCGGACAATCGAAGGACATATCGGTGGCGTTACTTCCGTAGCGTTTTCCCCCGATGGACTCACGCTTGCAAGCGGGAGTGATGATGGCACGATTTTACTGTGGGACCTGATACGTCCAACGACATGGGGCGACGCCAAGCGAGCGTCCGTTACCGATGGGACAAGGCAACTGCCTGAACTCTCACCTTCAGCCGCACCTTTAGCGCCAACACAAACGGCGCTGCTGCCAAACTACCCGAATCCGTTCAATCCGGAAACGTGGATACCATATCAATTGAAGAAATCAGCAGAAGTAACACTGACGATTTACGATATGAAGGGGCAAGCGGTTCGGACGCTGGAAGTAGGACACCAACCCGCCGGTGTTTATCAGAGCCGGGATCGTGCAGCTTATTGGGACGGGCGGAATGAGATGGGCGAGACGGTGGCGAACGGCGTCTACTTCTGCACGCTGACGGCGGGCGAATTCAACGCCACGCGGAAGATGTTAGCCGGGAAATAGGATTTACAGGTGGGTAAGGAGATTAGACGATGAGAAAATCTCGGTTTTTCATACTCGGCGTCATGTTCGGTGCCGCTATGTCTTTGCAGACCAGCTACGCTCAAGATTATGCCAGATGGGGACTGCCGGAAGGCGCCAAAGTGCGGCTTGGTAAGGGTTGGATATCCGGCAACATCGCATATTCCCCTGACGGTACCCTGCTTGCGGTAGCGAGCAGCATCGGCGTATGGCTCTACGATGCGAACACCGGCGCCGAAGTCAACCTGCTCAGCGGGCACACTCGCCCCGTGCGGAGCGTAGAGTTCTCGCCGGACGGCGCTATACTTGCCAGTTGCGGAGCTGACGGAGACAACACCGTTCGTTTGTGGGATGTCCGCACGGGGAAACTTTTGAATACCTTTGAGGGGCATGCGAATCAGATTACTTCGGTAGCGATTTCGCCCGATGGTTCGACGTTGGCTGCCGGAGACGGCAGGATCATTCCTCTGTGGAATGTTCGCACCGGAGAGCGGACCCGCACTCTTCGGGGACATACGAGCCCTGTTCTGTCATTGGCGTTCTCGCCCGACGGCGGCACGCTTGCCAGTGGAAGCAAGTGGAACGACAACACGGTTCGCCTGTGGAACCCCCGCACGGGCGAACACCTGGATACTCTCGAGGGGCACTCTGGTGGCGTCTTATCGCTCGCCTTTTCACCTGACGGAAGAATGCTCGCCAGCGGCGACTTGAAGAGGGTTCGTTTGTGGGATGTGCACTCCAGTCAATATCTGGGTGCCCTTGGGGGGCAATGGGAAAACAGTACCATCGCGTTCTCTTCCGACGGGAGGTCCCTCGCCAGCATGAGCGAGGGTAACACCATCCGGTTGTGGGATGTCCATAGGCGGCAAAGTTTGCGCACTCTCGGCGAACATCGCCGTACCGTTAATTCGGTGGCGTTTTCACCCGACGACCTCACGATCGCAAGTGCGAGCGTGGACAACACGATTCGATTGTGGGACGTGCCGACCGGCGCACTTCGAGAGACGATTAAAGGCGACACGCGCGAGGTGCGTTTCGCAGCGGTCTCGTCTGATGGGTTCACGGTTGCCAGTGCGCACGGTGACACAGCAATTCGATTGTGGGATGCGCGCACCGGAAAACTCGTTCAGAAGCTGGAGGGACACACGGAAAGCCTGCGGTGCGTGGCGTTTTCTCCGGACGGTTACACGCTTGCCAGCGGCGGCGGCGACGCGGCGATTCGTTTGTGGGATGTACGCAGCAGCGAAAATCTCCAGACACTTGAAAAGCACACTCAGGACGTTTTGTGTCTGGCATTTTCGCCCGATGGTTCCCGGCTTGCCAGTGGGAGCAGCGACGAAACGATCCGTCTGTGGGACGCACGCACCGGGGAAAACCTGTGGGAGCATCGGAATTATGGCGACGAGATTCTGTCTGTCGCGTTTTCTCCGGACGGGTCCACGCTTGCCAGCGGAAGCACCGAGGGGGCAGTTCGGCTGTGGGATACGAAGGATGGAACACGATACGGAATTGAGAGGCAGATGAGCGATGTGCGTTCCGTAACGTTCTCATCCGGCGGATCCATGCTTGCCAGCGGCGGGGGCTATGAGGACGGGAGTATTCGATTGTGGGATTCTCGCACCGGGCGATTGTGGTTTCTTTTCGGGCGGCATACCGGTCAAATTACTTCCGTGGCGTTCTCGCCAGCGAGTTTCGCGCTTGCCAGCGGGAGCGAGGACACGACGGTTCGATTGTGGAATGCGCGTTCCGGTGTGGAGTTGTACGCGCTTGAGGGGCACACGGAAGCTGTTACTTCCCTTGCATATTCGCCCGACGGTTTCGCGCTTGCCAGCGCGAGTAACGACGGCACAATACTGCTGTGGGGAGCAAGATTTGGTACGACATGGGGCGAAATAAAACAGACGGAAGTCGCTGATGAGTTGAGGCTATCGTTAGGGCTATCACCTTCAGTAACACCTTTAACTCCGACAATCACCGCACTTCTGCCAAACTACCCGAATCCGTTCAATCCCGAAACGTGGATACCCTATCAGTTAAAGAGATCAGCGGACGTAACATTGACGATTTATGACATGAATGGCGGCAGAATTCGGACGCTGGAAGTGGGGCACCAGCCCGCCGGTGTGTATCGGAGCCGGCAGTGCGCGGCGTATTGGGACGGACGCAATCAACAAGGAGAGATGGTTGCGAACGGAATTTATTTCTACACAATGACTACGGACGATTTCACCGCCACGCGGAAAATGCTTGTGGGCAAGTAGTAGTGACACGCCATGTGCCGCAACCCCACAGCTCCGAAATCGCAGCAAGGAGAACTACCCGATGAACAGATCTCGTTTTTTTATACTCAATTCCGTTTTTATTGCCGCGTTGTCTCTACAGAATGGTTTTGCCCAAGACTATACCCGATGGGGGTTGCCCGAAGGCGCCAAGATGCGACTCGGAAAGGGTAAGATAACCGGCAGGATTGCCTATTCCCCGGACGGAGTCCTGCTTGCTGTCCCGAGTAGCATCGGTGTATGGCTCTATGACGGGAATACCGGCGCCGAAGTCAATTTTCTCACGGGGCATTCAGATAGGGTGTATGCCGTAGCGTTCTCGCCTGATGGACTTACGCTCGCCAGCGGCGGAGCGTATAGAGACAAAACAGTTCGTTTGTGGGATGCCCGTACCGGGACGCATCTGCATACACTTGAGGGACATACCCACTCGGTCAAATCCGTGGCGTTCTCCCCTAATGGACTGATGCTTGCTAGCGGGAGCGGCGACAAGACGGCTCGTTTGTGGGATGTTCGCACCGGCGAGTTCTTGCGAACACTGTCCGGACATACGCGGTCGGTCGAAGTTGTTCAGTTTTCGCCCGATGGTTCCACACTTGCGAGCGGCGGCGGCTGGAAGGAGAGCACAATTCGCCTGTGGGATGTACGCGAGGGTGAACTTTTGCACGCGCTCAAGGGGAATACACGTAATGTCACTACGCTGGCGTTCTCGAAAGATGGACAAACGCTTGCAGGAGGGGGCGGCAATATTCGCTTGTGGGATGTGCGCACCGGAGAGTTCCTGCATTCGCTTGAAGAACGTTCGGGCGGAGTGAACTGCATATCGTTCTCGCCCGACGGTCTTACGCTTGCAAGTGGGGGGCCAGGCGCACTCAGCCCGGTACGTTTGTGGGATGTCCATACCGGAGAACATCTAAAGGCGTTTTATGCGCATACGGGTGCTTCCGATTTCATACGGTTTTCGTCGGATGGGTTGACAGTTGCGGGCGGGAGTGGTCGGGATGGGACGGTGAGTTTGTGGGATGTGCACACTGGCGAAGATATTCTGACCATTGCGGAACATACGACGCCTGTAGATTCCATCGCATATTCTCCCGATGGTCTTACACTTGCAAGTGGTACAAGATATCATGACGACGCGATTCGACTGTGGGATACGCGTACCGGAATAAACTTCCTTACGATGAAGGGACGTGGGCGCGAAGTCGTGTCCTTGGCGTTCTCGCCGGAAGGCTCCACACTTGCTAGTGGAGACGGTTGGGATAATACAACTCGTGTGTGGGATGTACGTACCGGTGAAAGTCTGCATATCCTTTGGGAGTATAGCGGATGGGGAGATGTCAATGCCGTGGCTTTCTCACCCGACGGGAAACAGCTTGCCAGTGGGTATGACAGTAATGTTCATCTGTGGGATGTCAGCACAGGTGAACTGCTGGAGACTCTGGTGGGCCATTTGGGGATTGTCTCTAGCGTAGCGTTCTCGCCCGATGGCTCCGCACTCGCAAGTGGGAGTCAGGATAACACCTTACGTCTGTGGGATCTCGGTACGGCGCAAGCAACACACGCTCTTGCGGGGCACCACGACACTGTCACTTCCGTGGCGTTTTCTCCCGATGGACTCAGACTTGCGAGCGGCGGTTGGGATGACACGATTCATATCTGGGACGCCGACACTGGAAAACGTCTGCGTATAATGGAAGGACATACCGGCGGGGTGGTATCCATAGCGTTTTCTCCTGACGGTCTAACGCTTGCGAGCGGGAGTTGGGACGACACGGTGCGTCTATGGAATCCTTACACGGGTGAACGCCTGCGGACAATGGAAGGACATGCCGAATGGGTAAGGTCCGTAGCGTTTTCTCCCGACGGTCTAACGCTTGCGAGTGGGAGCTACGACGGCACGGTCTTGCTGTGGGAGCTGGTGCGTTCAACAACGTGGGGCGGCACCAAGCGAGTTGCGGCAACCGATGAGACGAAGAAAATACAGAAACTTTCACCTTCAGCCGTGCCAGTAGCTCCGACTGAAACGGCGTTGCTGCCAAACTACCCGAATCCGTTCAATCCGGAGACATGGATACCGTACCATCTAGCGGACGCCGCCAAGGTGACGCTCAACGTCTATGACGCGAAGGGTGGGTTGGTGCGGCAATTGGATTTGGGGTATCAACCGGCGGGATTCTACACCGACCGAGGTCATGCGGCATATTGGGACGGACGCAACCACCAAGGGGAGACGGTAACGACTGGCGTGTATTTCTGCACTCTAAGGGCGGGAAATCTTAGTTTCACGCGGAAGATATTGGTCGGAAAGTAGAAAGTAGTAGGATTAAGCGAGTGGATAGCGAGTGCGATAGAGATCCCCGTGTGCCGTAACCCCGGGGGCAGAATTCGCAGCAAGGGGAATCAATCAATGAGAAAAACGCGGTTTTTCGCACTCAGCATTTTATTCGTTTATACGCTGTTTCTACAGACCAGTTTTGCCCAAGACCATACCCGATGGGGATTGCCCGATGGCGCAAAAGCAAGACTCGGCAAGGGCTGGATATCCGGCAATATCGCGTATTCGCCGGACGGGACTCTGCTCGCGGTTGGGAGTAGCATTGGCATATGGCTCTACAACGCGACCACACGCGCCGAAGTCAACTTGCTGAGTGGGCATACGCGCCCCGTACGGTGTGTAGATTTCTCGCCGGATGGCGGTATGCTTGCCAGTTGCGGAACTGACGGAGACAACACCGTTCGGACGTGGGATGTTCGCACCGGAAAACCCTTAAAGATCTTCAAGGGGCGCACGAATCATATAACTTCGGTCGCGTTTTCGTCCGATGGTTCGACGCTTGCTGCAGGAGACGGCAGGGATATTCCCCTATGGGATGTGCGCACCGGAGAGCGTTTGCGCCGCCTTCAAGGACATACGAACGCGGTGCTCTCCTTGGCATTCTCGCCTGATGGCGTTTCGCTTGCCAGTGGAAGCAAATGGAACGACAACACGGTTCGTTTGTGGAACTTCCGTACGGGACAGCACCTGCGTACTTTTGAGGGACACTTCGGCGGCGTATTATCGGTCGCATTTTCACCTGACGGAAGAATGCTCGCCAGCGGCGATTTGAAAAGGGTTCGTTTGTGGGATGTGCGCTCCAGAAACTATTTGGGCGCTCTTGGGGGGCGATGGGCGGTTGGTATTGCGTTCTCCTCCGACGGGACAACACTCGCCAGTCCGAGCGAGGACAACACCATTCGGTTGTGGGATGTCCATAAGCGGGAAGGTTTGCGCACAATTGACGAGCATCACCATACCGTTAATTCGGTGGCGTTTTCGCCCGACGACCTAACGCTTGCAAGTGCGAGTTCGGACAACACGGTTCGATTGTGGGACGTGCCTACCGGCAAACTTCGAGGGACGATCAAAGGGCATACACGCGAGGTGCGTTTCGTAGCGTATTCGTCTGATGGATTTACGGTAGCCAGTGCGAACAGGGCGACGATTGGTTTGTGGGACGTGCGCACCAGGGAACATGTGCGGACGTTAGAGGGGCATACCGAGGACGTGTGTTGCGCGGCGTTTTCTCCGGACGGTTCAACGCTTGCCAGCGGAAGCGCCGACGGGACGATTCGTATGTGGGATGTACATACCGGCGAATATCGGCGAACGCTTGAACAGTATACCCAGGACGTTCTGAGTCTGGCGTTTTCGCCCGATGGATCCAAGCTTGCCAGTGGGAGTAGTGACCCACCAATTCGCATGAGGGATACGCGCACCGGGGAACTCTTATGGTCGTGGTCGCGTGGGCATTTCGGCGGCGCGATTACGTCTGTCGCGTTTTCTCCGGGCGGGTCCAAAATTGCCAGCGGAAGCACCGGGGCGGCACTTCGTCTGTGGGATACGGAGGATGGATCGCCACTACTCGGTCTTGAGAAGCAGATGCGGAAAGTGCGTTCCGTAGCGTACTCCTCCGACGGTTCCATACTTGCCAGCGGCGGGGGCTATGAGGACGGAAGTATTCGTTTGTGGGATTCTCGCACCGGGCGATTGTGGTTTCTGGTCGGGCGGCATACGGGCAAAATTACTTCCGTGGCGTTCGCTCCTGGTGGTTTCACGCTGGCTAGTGCGAGCGACGACAAGACGATTCAAATGTGGAATGCGCGTACCGGCGCGGAGTTGTACGCCCTCGAGGGGCATATGGAAGCTGTCACCTCCTTAGCGTTTTCGCCCGATGGTTTCACGCTTGCCAGCGGGAGTAACGATGGCACAATTCTGCTGTGGGGATCGAGATTTGGCACAACGTGGGGTGATATTAAACAGAAGGAAATTGTCGATGGGACGAGGCTATTGTTAGAGCTGTCACCGACAGTCACGCCTTTGACTCCGACAACCACTGCACTTCTGCCAAACTACCCGAATCCGTTCAATCCGGAGACGTGGATTCCGTATCAGTTGGCGCATCCGGCGGATGTGGGGTTAACGATATTTGACACGAAGGGACATGCTGTTCGGATGCTTGAGGTAGGGCATCAACCTGCGGGGGTGTATCAAAACCGTGAGCGTGCGGCGTATTGGGACGGGCGAAATCAGCAGGGCGAGACCGTGGCGAATGGCGTCTATTTCTACAGGCTGACTGCGGGTGATTTTACGGCGACGCGGAAGATGCTGGTCGGCAAATAGAGTTGATAATTCTCCTCGCGCCAAAAATGTGAAGAGTAAGGATGCTATCGGTAACGGAAGAAAGAGATTTCCAATGCTCGCCGTAAATCCTTACGAGTCGGGGGACCGGTTTTGCGGTGCATGGACATCTCTTTGATTGGACAACTGTTTACTCCCCTAATTTTACAATGTGAATCCATCGGGTATCACCATTTTTTAATCAAAATCCTAACATCTAGAATTTAAGGAGGGTTTCAATCATGTTTAACGCTTTTGCCAAAACAGGCACGCTACTATTCACGGTTCTTCTGGTTTCATGCATTCTGAGTTGCGGAGATGTTGAAACGGTTGGCACGCCGGAATCTCATGAAATTAAGGCGATAGAGGAGGCGTTGAGAGCGTGGCGTACCGGGTATGAAACTGAAGACGTCGATGCATACATGAATGTCTTCTGGGCGGACGGCTTCCGCTATGTCTCGGACATGGGCACACCCGACGACACGACAGATGATGTGACGTTTGATGATATCCGCGAAGAGCGAGAATCTGCCATTCGCGTATTTGCCCTGTACCAAGACATCGAGATTGAGTTGGAAGAGCCGCCCGAGGTGGAGTTGAACGCCGAGCGCAACAGAGCTGAAGTTAGGGTCCACTATAGGATTCAAGGATTCGTGGCAGACGGTGTCTCGCTCGAGGGCGGATATACCGGGTGGTATGCCGAAGGAGATAATCTGTTTATCTTTGAATTGAGAGACGGCGAATGGCGGATTTTAGAGTGGGTCGACGAAGCATTCAGCGAAGAAAGGATTGAAGCGTTGCGATAAACCTCAGACGTTCCTACGCCGCCTTCGGATTTTATAGGATCCGGCGAAACTGTTTAGTGCATCGTTTGGTTCGTAGTATTACAGTTCGTCGCACGTCCGGTCTGGGCAAGTAAGTCCCCGATTAGCCGGAATTAGCGTTGTACTTCCCTACTCGGCGCGTTCCCTGCCCCCCGCTCGGTCTGGATTTGCAAATCCAGACCGATTGACTAAACAATTACGATCTAGCTAAATCGCCGCTAGTTGACCCGTTGGCATTCTGTGCCCTCAAATTTTCTTGCCCCGGTTGACTATCCAACTCACGAAGTAATTTACGGCTGCCGGAAGGGAGCATCAGTCGATGAGAACCTTTAGGATTTTCAGGTTTTGCCTATTGTTTGTTTCCGCCGTGTTTCTGGGGAGCGGTTTTGCCCAAGACTCTACACGATGGGGATTGCCCGAGCGCGCCAAGATGCGCGTCGGAAAAGCAGGGATAACCGAGATCGCATATTCGCCGGATGGTACGCGTATTGCCGCTGCGACTCACGAAGATATATGGATGTATGATGCGCGCAGCGGCATCGCGCTCAACCTCCTCGCGGGGCACACGGATTCAGTTCTTACGGTCGCGTTTTCACCCGGCGGTTATACGCTTGCAAGCGGGGGATCGGACGGAACGGTTCGGGGATGGAATGTCCGCACCGGTTCCCTCTTCGAAACGATTCCGGGGCATGGGGGGTCGGTTCTCTCCGTAAGATATTCGCCGGATGGCTCCAGGCTTGCAAGTGCAAGTAGTGATAACCGAATTCGTTTATGGCATGGGTGGAGCGGAGAACTCGAGCGAACGCTTGAAGGGCATTCGGAGTCGGTCGACACTGTAGCCTTCTCGCCCGACGGATTGACTCTCGCAAGTGGAAGTAGGGACGGTGCGGTTATGTTGTGGGACGTGCAAAGCGGAAAAGAGTTACGTACCCTTGAAGGTCATGAGCAGCCGGTAAGCTCGGTCGCGTTCTCGCCCGACGGACTTACGCTTGCCAGTGCGGAGAGACCGCACAGCGTGAATCCCAGGTTGAGCCGAGATGGAAGGATTAAGTTGTGGGACACACGCACCGGGGAACAGGTGCGGACACTTGAGGGACATTCACACACGGTCGGGTGCGTGGCTTTCTCGCCCAACGGAGACGTGCTTGCGAGTGGAGGCGGCTGGTACGACGGCACTGTTCGATTATGGAACACTCGCACCGGCGAGGAGGATCGAATTCTGGAAGGGCGCACAGGGGGAGTCAACTCGATAGCGTTCTCGCCCGACGGTGTCAAGCTGGCAAGTGCGAGCAGCGGCTCGATTCGTATGTGGGATACCGGCACCGGGGAACATCTACGTACACTGGTGCACTGGGTTGGGAGATTTGCATATGCGCCCGATGGAAAAACGCTCGCCATCGGCCGCGCGGGGGCGATTGAGATTTGGGATGCCCATTCAGGGAAGAAGTTGAGGATTCTTCATGAACTTAAGGGCAGTGTTCTCGCGTTTTCACCTGATGGAGCCACACTCGCCATTCGGCGTGCTGACAACACGATTCTCTTGTGTGATGTGCGTTCGGGAGAAGTCTTGCAAACGCTTGAGGGGCATACGGACCATGTCCTGTCCGCCGCATTCTCACCCGATGGAAAGGTGTTTGCGAGCGGTGGATCGTATGAAGATAATACACTTCGCATGTGGGATGTGCGCACCGGAGACCTTCTCCACGTCATATCCTTCGACGAGGACGGTGTGGAGGCGGTAACATTCTCACCAGATGGGAGAACCGTATATACCGGAGGTTGGCGTTCCGGGATTCGAGTTTGGGATGTGCGTACCGGGGAACTCCTTCAAACTCTGATTGAGCTTGTAGGAGAGCGCTTTCCTACTACTTCTATCGCATTTTCTCCCGATGGTAACACGTTCGCAAGCGGGAGTCCCGGCTTGAAGGTTCGTGTGTGGGATGCCAGGACTCGGGAAGTGCTACATACGCTAACGGGAGGCAGACACTCGTACACAGTCAGGGCAATTTCGTTTTCGTCTGACGGAAAGGTCCTTGCTACCGGCGGCGATGACACGATTCGATTGTGGGACGTTCACACCGGAGCCCTGCTATGGAAGTTTGAGGGGCATATAAGCAGCGTCGAGTCCGTAGAATTTGCCGCCGATGGAGATACGTTAGCAAGTTGGAGCTCGGATGGAACCGTCTTGCTGTGGGACCTAAGACTTGGGACGATGTGGGGTGACATCAAACGAACAAGGGTGGTGGTGGGTAGGACGAAGCGATTCTCTGAACCTGCGCCCACAGCCGCCGTGTTGATGCCGGCGGAAACCGCTCTATTGCCAAACTACCCGAATCCGTTCAACCCGGAAACATGGATACCGTATCAGTTGGGCGAGCCGGGGAAGGTCGTCTTGACAATTTATGATATGTCGGGGCAGGTGGTTCGGACACTGGAAGTTGGACACCAGCCCGCCGGCGTGTATCGGAGCCGGAGTCGCGCGGCGTTTTGGGACGGACGAAATCGGCAGGGGGAGACAGTGGCGAATGGCGTCTATTTTTACACTCTGAGCGCCGACAATTTCACCGCCACGCGGAAAATGTTGGTCGGCAAGTAGGGCTTCGTCTTTTCCAGTATTGGACACGCCACACACATCAATTTAAGGTGATAGGACAATTGGTGTTCTTACCACAATTGTCTCATTTTTGTACCAACCTGCCTGGATGCATTGCACAACCTGTCCAATTCTATTTGACACAGAAGGTGCGAAGGGATTGAAGATAGCGGCAGATTGTATTCCGAAGGGCATTGCGTCCTTTATTGGCATAATTCTTTCATTGTGCTACAGGGTTAGAGAACTGAGCCTTCTGAAAGAGCACAAGGGGGAATTATCGAATGGGAGTTTCCTTGCTTGTCCGGCTAATCCTTTTGTTTGTTTCTGCTCTGTTTCTGCAGAGTGGATTCGCTCAGGATTTTCCCCGGTGGGGATTGCCCGAAGGCGCCAGAGCGCGAATCGGCAAAGGCTGGGTTTCCGAGATTGATTATTCGCCCGATGGGAGTCTGCTTGCTGTCGCAAGTAGCATCGGCATTTGGCTCTACGATGCGCACACCGGTAGTGAAGTCGATCTCCTTACCGGTCATAGGGGCCCCGTCACCTCAGTCGCGTTTTCCCCCGATGGAATGAGGATTGCCAGTGGGAGTGACGATGACACGGTTCGTCTGTGGGAGGTGCACACCGGGGAACTCCTGCACACTCTGAACGGGCACGCCAATATGGTAAACTCCGTGGCTTTTTCGCCCGACGGGGGATTGATTGCAAGTGGTGATTGGCAGGGTATCATACGCTTATGGGATGCGCACTCCGGGGAAAACCGTCTACTCTTTGACGGTCATACAAAAGGCGTTAACTCCGTGGTATTCTCTCCAGACGGGCTAATGCTTGCCAGTGGAAGCGACGATGCGACTGTCCGGTTGTGGGATGCCCGAAGTGGAAAACTCCTTAAAACCCTTGAGGGTCACAGAGATTCCGTAAATTCGGTTGCATTTTCTCCAGATGGCAAGAAGCTGGCTAGTGGTGCTAGCTCTGCCAGTGGAGAAGGTCTGCCGCAGGTGCTTCGGATGTGGGATGCACGCACCGGAGAACACCTCCAAACATTTGGTAAACTTGCAGATTGTGGATTTTTTGATTGTGCATTTACGATTGAAAATTATGATGGGCATTTTTTGGACGTCACTTGCGTTGATTTTACGCCCGATGGAGAAACGCTTGCCAGCGGGGGTGACGACGGGATTCGATTATGGAATGCCCAAACTGGGGAACATCTTAAAACACTTGAGGGGCATACGGATTTAGTCGCGTCCGTAGCGTTCTCACCCAACGGCTTCACGCTTGTTAGTGCGAGTCGAGAAGGCATCCGGTTCTGGCGGACCCGCACCGGACAGGGTCTCAGAACGATTCAGGAGCATGCCCCTCCCGTGCTTTCCGTGGCGTTCTCGCCAAGCGGCGACTCGTTTGTTAGCGGGGGCATCGACTGGTCACTTAGGTTATGGGATGTCCGCACGAGGGAAATCCGGCAGCGATTTGAAGGATACGCGGCCAGCGTTGCATTCTCGCCCGATGGAAGCATGCTTGCCAGTGGGGCGCTATTTCCGGATTCGAGGCGCTATTTTGCGCAACTAGCGGATGCCTACACACCCGTACGGCTATGGGATTCCGACACAGGGAAATTCTTACGAGAACTGAAGTCGCACAAGGGAGCAGTTGTTTCCGTGGCGTTCTCCCCCGACGGAGATTTACTTGCTAGCGGGAGCTACGATAAGACCATCTGTTTGTGGGACACCCGAACCGGTGACAACCTTATCACTTTCCAGGGGCATACAGATGAGATTTACTCCGTGGCATTCTCGCCTGATGGACGCACTCTGGCTAGCGGCAGTCTGGACAAAACTGTTCGATTGTGGGACGTCCGATCCGGCGTAAACCTGTATACACTTGGCGCACATACGAAACAGGTGAGATCTGTTGAATTCTCGCCCGATGGAACCTTGCTTGCCAGCGGGGGATTGGATAAGACCGTACGCTTGTGGCAACCCCAAACCGGACAAGCCTTGCGGACCCTTAAAGGATATACAGGTTGGGTGACGTGCCTTGCGTTCTCGCCCGATGGGAGTGTGCTTGCCAGCGGCAGTGGTGACCACCCTCTCGCCGATACGAACACAAACTCTATACGGTTCTGGAACCCCCGCACCGGCAAACTTCTTCAAACGCTTGACGGGCATTCGGCGTATGTCACTTCGATTGATTTCTTGCCCAATAGCGGCGGGCTTGCCAGCGCGAGTTTGGATGGTACGATCCTGCTGTGGGATTTCACGACTCCCGCGAAGTGGGGCGAGATCAAGCAATTGACCGCCGTGAGCGGCTCAAACCGCATGCTTAATCTTTCAGTTCCAGCCAGTGCGTCAACGCCCACTGCTACATTACTCCTGCCAAACTACCCGAACCCATTCAACCCGGAGACGTGGATACCGTACCAGTTGGCGAATCCCGCGACCGTGATGCTGACGATATATGACATGAGAGGGCATGCGGTTCGGGCGCTGGCGGTTGGATATCAACCTCCCGGCGTATATCGGAGCCGCGAACGCGCCGCGTATTGGGATGGGCGGAATCAGCAGGGGGAGACGGTGGCGAATGGCGTCTACTTCTGCACGCTGCGTGCAGGCGGCTTTACTGCCACACGGAAGATGTTGGTCAGTAAGTAGATTCGAGGAGGAAATGACTCAAGATTTCTATCGTGCAAGATTCGCTATCACGCTCCGTATCCGGTAGATTGATCCCGACCCATAAATGCAGAAAGTGGAACTTAGATAGGCGTAGGAATACGTGGAGGAATTCGGCATGAGAAAATTCATATCTACGATGTTAGCGACTATCCTACTCTTAAACAGCGCCGTGATATTGACAAATCAATCCGCACAAGAGACCGAACTGGCGCTGATTGTGTTCCAATCCGATAGGGATGGAAACAATGAGATTTACGTCATGAACGCCGACGGGGAAAATCCTCGCAGGCTGACCAACAATAGAGTGTCTGACGAGCAGCCTACGTGGTCCCCCAGCGGTCAAAAGATTGCTTTCGTCTCCAAGCGGGATGGGAACAAAGAAATCTACGTCATGGACGCCGATGGGAACAACCCTCGCAGGCTAACAAACAATGAAGCCTCCGACGCTAGTCCGGCGTGGTCGCCTGACGGAAAACAAATTGCCTTCTACTCCCGTCGAGATGGGAACAATGATATCTATGTCATGGATCCCGACGGGAACAATCAGCGCAGGTTAACAGTCAGGGCGTGGGCTGCCGCTCCGACATGGTCTCCCGACAGTCAAAAAATTGGCTATCATGCCACGTGGCGCGGGCGTCCTACAGTTTTCGTCATGGACGCCGATGGGAACAATCAACAGAAATTGACAAACAATAAAATCAGAGCATTTGACTCGAATCCAACGTGGTCTCCTATCGGTCAAAAGATTGCCTTCGTCTCCACTCGTGACGGAAACAAAGAAATCTACGTCATGGATGCCGATGGAGAGCGTCCGCGCAGGTTAACAGGTAATAAATTGGTTGACGACTATCCAGCCTGGTCGCCTGATGGTCAGAAGATTGCTTTTGTCTCTAGGCGGGATGGAAATTTTGAAATTTATGTAACGCGTGCCGCCGGGGGGAAAAAGACTAGGCTGACAGACAATCCGGCGACCGACAGCCATCCGGCGTGGTTCGATCCGCGTCTTGCGAGGCCGGTGGAGCCTGCGGGTAAGTTAAGGTCTATTTGGGGAAGCCTGAAAACCCGGTCACACACCTTCGTTCCTTAATTCCAACTTTGTACGTGTTAATCCGTTAGGTTTGGTAAAGCGTAGCGAAACCCAACTCCAACCTTCTTGCTCTGGATTGCCAAATCCAAGGCATCAAGCAGCAAGACACGGAGCGATTAACCGAGTGAATAGCGAGCACGATTGAGATCCCATGAATCACAGTTCAGACAACCCTACCCCGTAACCGCCCCCTCGGACGCCGAAGAAACGCTCTTGGCGTACTTGGCAAAAACGCCGCGTGTGTACCGCGGTTCCGGCGCAGTCCATGCGTCAAGCCTCGTGCGCAACTCGTCTTCCGACAGCTCCACGTCGATTCGCCGATTCGCCACGTCGATCACGACGATGTCGTCATCCTGCAGCGCCGCAATCGGTCCGCCACGCGCAGCTTCCGGAGCGACGTGGCCTACCATAAACCCGCGTGTGGCGCCCGAGAACCTTCCATCCGTCAAGAGCGCGACCGACTCGCCCAGCCCGGCGCCGACAATCGCGGCGGTGATGCCAAGCATTTCGCGCATCCCGGGTCCGCCCGCCGGTCCCTCGTAACGGATAGCTACCACATCGCCGGGGTTGATCTTGCCGCCCTTGATCGCCGCAAATGTATCCTCCTCGCGCTCAAATACGCGGGCAGGTCCCCGGTGAACCGTTCGTTTGCTCGCGGCGACCTTTATGACGCAACCGTCCGGCGCCAAGTTGCCGCGCAGGATAACCAACCCGCCCGTTGGCTTGATGGGATCCGAGATTGGATACACCACCTCTTGTCCCTCGGTTTCCGGCGCCCTTGACGCCTCTTCGCCAATCGTGTCCCCCGTCACCGTGAGTTCATCGGCGTGCAGAAGTCCCGCCTCAAGCAGCCTCTGAGTCACCAGCGGAATGCCGCCCGCTTGATGCAAATCCGCGGCAACAAATCGTCCGCCGGGCTTGAGGTCGACGAGCGTTGGCGTGCGCGCATTGATTTGGTGGAAATCCTCAATTTCGAACGGGATGCCCGCTTCGTTCGCAATCGCAAGCATGTGAAGCACACCGTTGGTCGACCCGCCCGTTGTCGCAATAGAAGCCACCGCGTTCTCAATCGACTGGCGCGTAATAATTTGGCTTGGTCGGCGATCGTGCTCCACCATATCCATCACAAGTTTCCCCGCCTCGAAAGCCACACGATCCTTGTCCGGGTGCACCGCCGGAACGCTACCGCTCCCCATCGGCGCAATGCCGAGCACTTCGATCGCCGTCGCCATCGTGTTGGCGGTGAATTGACCGCCGCAGGCTCCGGGACCCGGGCAGCCTTTGCTGACGAGGTCGTCCAGTTCTTCAACCGTTATCGTACCGTTGGCGTGTTTGCCCACCGCCTCGAACACGTCTTGGATTGTAACATCCTGCCCCTGAAATCTTCCGGGCATGATGGAGCCGCCGTAAATCGCGAGCGACGGAATATCGAGACGCACGAGCGCCATGACGGTGCCGGGCACGGTCTTATCGCACGCGGAGAGCGCGACAACCCCGTCGAACATATTCCCGCGAGTCACCAATTCTATGGAATCCGCGACAATCTCGCGGCTGACCAGCGACGCCTTCATCCCTTCGCTGCCCATCGTGATGCCGTCCGAGATGCTGACGGTGTTAAACTCCAGCGGTGTTCCGCCCGCGGCTCGAATCCCCTCTTTGACCTTCGCCGCGAGACGACGGAGGTGAAAATTGCACGGACCGATTTCAATCCACGTATTGGCAACGCCGATGATCGGCTTGTCCAAATCTTCCGGTGACAATCCGCCGTCTCCGAACATGAGCATTGCCCGGGCAGCCGCTCTATCCGGCCCGTCGGTAATTACATAGCTGTAACGTTTGAGTTTGCTTGACATAATGTTTGCTTGTTCCTGTTGGTGGAGCAGCTTCAGAACCTATTTGAAAACCCATTTCGAGTAGAACCATGTGTTTTGAAACCGAGTTTTTTCTTCAAAACTCGGTTTCTTTCCTACACAATCAACCAAGCGAATAGCGAGGGATTAAAACAGCAATCAGTGACTGCGATAGCAGATCGTGATAGAAATCCCTCCGCCGTGCCGTAATCTGCACAAGGCGACGGCATACGGAGTATGCCTGCTACTTTAACTCATCCCCAACAAATCGCCGATTACCGTTCCGTATTTGGCAATCAGTCCGGCGAATACGACCGAAACCATGGACATCAGCTTAATCAGGATATTCAGGGAAGGACCGGAGGTGTCTTTGAACGGGTCGCCCACGGTGTCGCCCACCACGGTCGCTTTGTGGTTTTCGGAGCCTTTGCCGCCGAATTCGCCCTGCTCGATATACTTCTTGGCATTATCCCAAGCGCCGCCCGCGTTTGCCATCATCACGGCAAGCACAAATCCGGTCGCCAGCCCGCCTGCAAGCAGGCCAAGAACTCCCGCCACGTTGAAGACGAGCCCCACCAAAACGGGGACGATAATCGCGATCAGCGAGGGAAAGATCATCTCTTTCTGTGCGCCGGTCGTTGAGATCGCCACACATGTGGCATAGTCCGGCTTCACTTCGCCCTTCATGATGCCCGGATTTTCACGGAATTGCCGCCGTACCTCCTGCACCATTGCTCCTGCCGCGCGTCCCACAGCCTTCATGGTCAACGCACAGAAGAAGAACGCCATGACCGCCCCGATAAATAAGCCAATTAAGACTTGAGGGTTCATCAAGGTCACGTTGTAGTACGCCATGAACTGGGAAATGCTCACCTTAAGCGTATCTACCATACCCACACCGGGAATGTCGAGTTGCGTTTGTCCCGCAAGGTGAACCAACCCGTACCGGACCTCCTCCAGATAGGCGGCGAGGAGTGCGAGCGCCGTCAACGCGGCGGAGCCGATGGCAAACCCCTTGCCGGTTGCGGCTGTCGTGTTTCCGAGCGAATCCAGCTGATCCGTCCGCTGACGCACACCCGGATCGAGTTCAGCCATCTCGGCGTTGCCCCCGGCGTTGTCGGCAATCGGTCCATAAGCATCGGTGGCAAGCGTAATGCCGAGCGTTGCAAGCATGCCAACCGCGGCAATGCCAACCCCGTACAATCCCATCAAGGTGTCTTCGGCGCCCCCCGGCAGGTAAAAACTGACAGCCACCGCCGCGATAATCGTTATCACGGGAATGGCGGTTGACTGCATACCCACGGCGATTCCCTCGATAATCACGGTTGCAGGTCCGGTTTCCGCTTGTCTGGCTATCGCTTGCGTGGGACTGTAGTCGTGAGAGGTAAAGACCTCGGTAACTTTGCCGATAATCAAACCCGCGGACAAACCGGCGACAATCGCGCCCCAGATCTGCCATTTGTTCGGCAGGTCGAGGTACATCAGCACCGGAATTGCCAACACGGCAATCCCGACCGCGCTGCCGTTGATGCCCAAATTGAGCGATCCCATCAACTGCTTCATGCTCGCCCCTTCTTTGGTGCGCACCATATAGATTCCCAGCACGGACAGAATTACGCCGATGCCAGCCAGTATCATCGGCGCCGACAGGTACTTCAACTGAAGCGCGATGTTATCGTGATCCTTGGCTGCTACGGCGGCGACGCCAAGCGCGGCGGTAGCCAGAATTGAACCCGCGTAGGATTCATAGAGATCCGCTCCCATACCCGCGACATCACCCACGTTGTCGCCCACATTGTCCGCGATAACCGCAGGATTGCGCGGATCGTCTTCGGGAATGCCTGCTTCCACCTTTCCGACCAAATCCGCGCCCACATCAGCCGCCTTGGTATAGATGCCGCCGCCCACACGGGCGAAGAGCGCTTGCGTGGACGCCCCCATACCGAAACTCAGCATAATCACGGTGATTTGGGGTAGAGGGTTGCCCCCCAAGAACCCCGGGAAAATCTTTGGGAACAGATAATAGAGGATGAGAAACCAACCCGCGATGTCCAACAGCGCAAAACCGACGACCACCAAGCCCATGACGGCACCGGCGCGAAAAGAGACTCGCAGCCCCGCGTTGAGACCGTCCATAGCGGCGCTCGTCGTGCGTGCCGAAGCGTTGGTAGCGGTCTTCATTCCCAAAAATCCGCAAAGCCCAGAGAAAAATCCGCCCGTCAGGAAGGCGAACGGCACGACCGTGTTTTGAGCATGCAACCCAAACGCCATGATGAGGAAAATCACGCACAGCACGATAAAGACGATTGTTACAACCTTATACTGCTGCCGCAGGTAAGCCATCGCCCCTTCGCGCACCGACTGTGCAATCTCGCGCATAACATCCGTTCCCTCATCCTGCTTCATAACGGACTTATAAAAAATAAACGCAAACACCAATGCGACAATCGAACCGATGAGCGTAAGCCACCAAGCGTCCGGCACGGGCGGCAGTTGTCCGTCCCCTTCGGCAAAAGCGAAATTGGTTGCAGCCATGCTCAACAATACGACAAGAAATATCAGGCTTAGTCGGTACATCCGACACCACCCCTTTCGTTGAAAATTTTCTGACATTACAACTCCTTTTTCTAAAGTGTGAAATTAGCAACTCTCAATGGGCGGCGAACCGCCCCGCCAAAATAACAATTACCAAATTCTATAGTAGTTGTAGGGTGGGCACCGCCCACCAGCCTCTTAAACCCCCAACTCCCGCATCGCCTCCCCTATAAGAACCATCGACCCTGTGATACATATCATGTCGCTCGAAATCGCGATCGATTTCGCCTCCGCAATCGCATCGCCAACCGATGAATTAACTCGGAGATTGCTTCCAATATCCAACCACGTCCGGACGATCTCATCCGCGCCGACCCCGCGAGGATTGTCGCGCATCTCCGTGGCTATGACCGTGTCCGCCATTGGACATAAGATTTCTCCGATCCCTCGCAAATCCTTGTCCCGCATGAATCCGGCAACCAGGATTAATCTCTCGTAGCGAAAAACCTCGCGAATCGTATCTCGTAACACCTCTGCCGACGCCGGAGAGTGCGCACCGTCAATCAGGATGAATGGATCGCGTCCAACCAATTGCAATCGCCCGGGCAGACGAACGCCGCTCAATCCACCGTGCACGCTAGTCTCCGAGATTTCATATCCCGATTCTTGAATCCTGTCGATACATGCGATTGCTGTTGCCGCGTTGATCCCTTGATGCGCTCCCAACAGCGGCAAATAGAGGTCCGGGTATGATTCATTTGGGGTGTGGACATCAAATGCCTGCCCATGAATATCGCGCGATCCGTGTTTCCACGTTACGTCTCGACCGACCAGAGAAACTGGCGCGTTCCTATCCGCGGCGACAACTTCAAACACCGATTGTGCTTCCTCGGATTGCGGTGCAAGCACAACCGGGCGGTTAGGCTTGATAATCTCCGCCTTTTCCTTCGCAATGGCTTCGTGCGTATTCCCCAGTATTGTCGTGTGCTCCAAGCTGATTTGGGTGATGGCACTCACGAGCGGACTAACGATGTTGGTCGCGTCCAATCGTCCCCCGAGTCCGACCTCGACAACTGCGAAATCTACCCCTTCGTCGGCAAAATAGGACAACGCAAGCGCGGTATATATTTCAAAAAAGGAGACATCTCCGATTCCGTCTACCCCCGAAACCGCCTCTATCTCCGGTTTGAGCCGGTTCACGCAATCGGCGAACGCCCCCGTCGAGATTGGTTCAGAGTCGATGCGGCAACGCTCGCGCGGGGACACCAGATGGGGAGACGTAAACAGTCCCGTCTTGAAGCCGGCGCGGGTGAGAATCGACGCGATGAACGTTGCCGTGGATCCCTTGCCCTTGCTGCCGGCGACATGAACAACCTTAAGATTGCGGTGCGGATTCCCAAGTCGATTTAGGAGGCGAGAGATACGATCGAGGTTATAAAGGCGTGCCAGTCTGGAGAAATCGGGACTTCTCTCGGCGTTGATAAAGGAATTGATATAGGCAAGCGCCTCTTCATAACTCAACATCATGTGAAACGCAAAGCATGGCACATCGTGCGGCGTACAGGTTACGACACGGGACGAAGATCTTCGTAGATCGGGAACTGGCGGGAAAGCTCTGAAACCTTAGCCTTGACACGCTTCTTGACTTCCGAGTTGCGCCGACCTTCCAGTGTTTCGGAAATTAATTCGGCGATGGTCCTCATTTCCGATTCCCGCATCCCGCGTGTCGTGACCATTGGGGTGCCGAGACGAATCCCGCTCGTCGTGACGGCGGAACGCTTGTCGAACGGAATAGTATTCTTATTGACGATAATTCCGGCATCCTCTAGGTGGTCTGCCGCTTGCCGCCCGCTTAACTTCTCATACGAGGTGCTCAGGTCGATCAACATCAAGTGATTCTCCGTCCCTCCGGTAATCGGACGAAGTCCGTTCGACTTGAGCGTGTCCGCCATCGCCTGCGCATTCTCCACCACCTGCGCCTGGTACTCTTTGAAAGCGGGTTCCATCGCTTCCTTGAAGGCAACCGCTTTGGCGGCTATGGAGTGCATGAACGGACCGCCCTGCAACCCGGGAAACACCGCTCGATCAACCGCTTCGGCAAACTCTTGCCGACACATCACCATCGCCCCGCGCGGTCCCCGCAAGGTTTTGTGTGTCGTCGTGGTTATCACGTCGCAATGCGGCGCCGGATCGGGGTGAACGCCCGCGGCGACAAGCCCCGCTATGTGCGCGATGTCCGCCAAAAGATAAGCGTTCACGGAATCGGCGATCACTCGCCACTCCGCAAAATCGAACTGGCGCGGATATGCCGTGGCGCCCACCACAATCAACTTCGGCCGATGCTGCTCCGCGAGTTCCCCGACGGTGTTCATGTCGATGCGTTCCGTATCCGGATCAACGCCGTAATGAACGATATTGTAGTACCTGCCCGAGAAGTTCTGCTTCAGCCCATGGCTCAGATGCCCGCCGTGGTCGAGCTTCAGCGACAGAATGGTGTCGCCCGCTTCCAAAAGCGCATGGTAGGCAGCCATATTCGCCTGAGTGCCCGCGTGCGGTTGAACATTCGCATGGTCAACGCCGAAGAGTTGCTTGGCGCGCTCTATCGCCAACGATTCGACGCTATCCATGAACTGGCAGCCGTTATAGTAGCGGGCTTCGGGATAGCCTTCGGCATACTTGTTCGCCAAAATGCTTCCCTGCGCCTCCATCACGGCTATGCTGGCGTAATTCTCGGAAGGGATTAAGGTGAGGCAATGCTGCTGGCGTTCCAGATCCTGGAGCGTTATTTCGAGGAGTTCGAGGTCAACTTCGTGAAGCGGCCTATCTATCAAATTTTCCAATATCCCACCGCGTTTCCGGATTCAATGCTACGGTAAATAACCCGTTGTCGACGACAATCTTGAATCGTCAAAATTTAACCCTTATTATGCGGACAACTCATACCATACCGGGGGAAAAATTGTAACACACATAATAGGCAGTTTCAAGTAAAATATCCGGCACAACACGTAATCACAATGTGCTGTTCCGCCGATAAAATCCTAGGCCAGAACCCGTCGAAATACGGGTACTGTAGGAGTGATCGAGCGACTGAATAAGGAGCGGGATTGACTATCGCGTTCGGTATTCACTCACTTGATCGATAGAGATCCCTGTCCGAATCGCGACTCAGAAATCGGGGCAAGATGCCCCTCCTACAGGGAGACGCCAAATGTCGCAAATCAATCTATATGGTGTGAGTCGCGGCAATCGACGATTCTCCGGCATCACCTGCATACACCAAGGAACCTCACAAGATTTTCATTGACGCGCGTTTTCCCGAATGCTATACTTTTCCCGGTTTGGTCTCATCCTTCCTTCTGACGATCGCCCCTCTTTCGCTGAAACACGGGCGCCGTCTCCCACATAATTTTCGAGGACTGTCAATGGCTTGGCGTCTCATCCTTATCCTGTCCGTACCCTTCATGGTGCTGATCGGCTGCCAATCTCAAGAATCCCGGGATACCCAAGAATCCGAGGGCACAAAGTCGCCCGCTGAAACCTCATCCAAACCAACCGCTAAACCGAGCGCCCCCCAAACCCGCCCCGAAGATTGGGCGATGTTCATGCACGATCTGCACTTTTCGGGTAAGAGTCCCGACGCGATGCTCAAACCGCCGCTAGAACTGCGATGGAAATACAAGACCGGCGGTCCCATCCACGCAAGCCCCGTTATTGTCGACGGCACGGTCTACGTCGGCTCGACGGATGGGGTACTATACGCGCTTGATGCAAAGCGGTGGGGAGTGAAATGGACGTTCCGGACCGGCGATGCCATCCGGTATGCCGCGGCGGTGTGGAACAATCACGTTTTCTTTAGTTCGAGAGACAATTATGTTTACTCCCTCGACGCCAAAACCGGCGAACTCGTTTGGAAATTCAAAGCGGACACTTGGATCGATTCTCCGCCAATTATAGCCGATGGGCAAGTCTACATCGGCGCATTCACGCGCACGATTCACGTCCTCAACGCGGCAACCGGGGAAGCGGAGGGAAAACGTAGAGATCGCGTGCGGATCGACGGGATCGACTTCGGCTGTGTTCAAGGTAAGTTGCGCCCGATTATTCCCGCACACGAGGCCGAGGTGTGGCGAAGTTTTGTGGGTTACACCTACAGCTTTCCCGTCAGAGCCAATGACGTAGTTTATATTGGCGCGCGGGACCATCATGTCCACGCCATAGACGCCGCATCGAATAAGAAGGTCTGGTCATACAAGACGCGGGGGTTTGTTGACGCGGCGCCTGCGGTCTCCGACGGCGCCCTGTACGTCACGTCCCATGACGGCTATGTGTACGCCTTCGAGAATCGAGCGGCGGAATCCCCCCAGCCGCAACCCGACGAGCGGCAAATCGGAATCGTGGTGCACGATGAGGCACCCGTCTATTCTGCCAAAGATTCCGATTCGTCCGTGAAACTGCATCTCAACGACGGTGTCACGCTCCCCATCCTGAATGAAGGGGGTGGATGGTACGAAGTCGAACTCCCGGACGGCGAATCCGGGTGGATGGACGAGTTTGCCATAGGTAGCTTTCAAGAAATCGACGGCGTGCACTTCAACGCATCGATCTGCTCCAACATCCGTAGGTTGGAATTGACTGAGGGCGGTGAATATCCGCACTGGTCCCCCGACGGCAAAGCAATCGCGTTTTTCAAGCGAACCAATCTCTCCGGGCAGTATTGGAAAGCGAGCGAAATCTGGATCACGGATAAAGAAACGAACCGATTTCGGAAGTTGTGCGACGGGAAGTTCTACAATCCAAACCTGTCATGGTCATTCAACGGCAATCTGCTTGCATTCGAGGCACGCAAAGAGGGTGAGAGCGAGGTATGGACATTTGATCTGAAGACCGCACGCCTGATCAATCTCGTGAAAGGCGAAGCGCCGGTATGGTCGCCGGTCGCCAACAAAATCGCGTTCAGGCGGTGGGAAAAAGGGTTCGATGTCGTGTATCAAATCAACAGCGACACCTCCGGATTGGCGCCGATTGCCCGCATCCCGATTGAAGGACGGGTCGGCGCGTTCAGTTTCTTGGACATACCCTCGTGGTCGCCGGATGGGGAGCGGATCGCTATCGGGCTGGATCACCAGCACTACAAGTCGGGTTACGCCCGCCTTCGATTGCAGAACGTCAACGGAACGAGGATTGGCGAAATACGCACCCAGCACCAGCGCGTTAAGCAGATTCACTGGTCCGCGGACGGCAAAGACGTTGCCTATGTGCTGCTTGGGGGGATTCGCCCTGACCGCCTGCTGGACAAACGCCTGCACATCACGGATGTCGATGAACGAAGCAGGACAAGGATTCTCAAACACACATCGCCCTCATGGTCGCCCCAAGGGAAACACTTGGCGTATATGGAGCATGAAGACTGTATGGGCTTGCGATGGAAGGTGTGGGTACTTGATGTGGAAGCGAATCAGAAACGTGCGGTCGCACGTTCGGCGGGGGATCTCACCTCCATGACGTGGTTGCCCGACGGGAAACAACTCTGTCTATGGCACACCTCCGACTACCTGCGCGACGGAGCGTATAAACCCGCCGCGACCAGAGGATGGGTAGTGGATGTCGACCTACCTTCGACACATTGAGATTCGTCGCAATTGTAGGGTGGAATCAAGCGAGTGGATAACGAACGCGATAGAGATCCCCTGCCCACCATTTCTTTTCTCCCAGTTCGTAGGTTGGGTTGAACAGCCTCCCAAAAAAATCGAGAATCCTGATTTAATGTGGAACTTCCATTTTACTTGATGCTCCCGATTTCTGAGTGAAACCCAACACCGTCCTACGAACACACGTTACCTCACAGCCCGACTTTACTTCCTAATCAACATCCTCCGCGTCGCCGTGAATTCGCCCGCCCTCAACGTGTAAAAGTATAATCCGCTCGCAACAGGTTCCCCATCCCGATTCCGACCGTCCCAATACAACGCGCGGTTACGGCTCTGATAGGTTCCTGCCGCCTGATGTCCTACCGCCAAACGCCGAACCACTCCCCCGTTCATATCATAAAGCGTCAGCGTGACTTCACTCGGCGTCGCCAACTGATAGGGAATCCAAGTTTCCGGATTAAACGGATTCGGATAGTTGGGGAGCAACGCAGTTTTATCTGGCAACATTGATCTAAGCAATGTTTCAAGATTTGCTATCCCTTGCTTGAAAGCGATTGATCCATCGTCCTTGAGGCGTGCTTGTACAATCCAAGCCTCTATCATTTCGTATTCGGACCGATACAGCGATGGTGCTGCCGCGCCGCCCAACTTTTGGGCTACAATGGCGAGGTCGAAGATGTTGACAATCCCGTCGCCGTTGACATCCATGTTAGCGTCACGTTTTCCTAACGACTGCGCGACTCGGATAAGGTCAAGGATATTGACAACACCATCACCATTAACATCTGCTCCTGTTCGACGTTCTCCTATCAAGATAGGTATAGAGGGAGGATTCAGAGGAATAATTTCATCGTTTATGGAACCAAACTGCATATTCCTAAGAGTTACCCTTGTCTCACCTTTAGATAATGCTTTGAAGGCAATCTTGACAACCGGACCGCTACCGCTAACACCTCCTTGAGTAATACGGCCTGTAACAATACCTTTTATCTTACCTGTTGTATTGTCGATGCTCCCACCTTGAAAGAAGGTGGTCCCACCATCGGATTGCATAAACTCGCCTTCAGTTACGCCAACTGCCTCGAGCATGTTGGGACGGAATATAACATCAAACTGCCAACCTGCCAAATCGGACACATTGTTCGCAATGATATCAAGTACAAACGTTGAACCTTCTCCGATTCGTGTTGGCGTGATCGTGTATCCTATGTTGGGATAACCCGGGTTACCCGACCATTCAAATTCCCGTAGCTGTTCCCGCAGATTGTCTAACGGTGAAAAGTCTGAAATGTTGTTGTCTCGTATGTGTAACACTTCCAGGCTTTCCAACCTTGCAAGCGGGCTCACATCAGATATGTTGTTGTCGGAGATATAAAGCCTGCGCAACTTGCTTAAGTTTCTGAGAGCCGATATATCCGAGATGTTGTTGCCTCCCAAGCTTGTCATGTCCATATTTACCAACCGAGCTAAAGAAGATATATCAGACAATCGCGGGTTGCCGCTTATTATGAGTTCTCTCATCTTGGTTAGATTTCTCAAAGGGGATATATCGGTGAGCTTGTTGTGGTGGAGATCAAGCCATTCCAATAGCGGGAACGGGAATCTTGCGAATACGGAAATATCGCTCACTCCGTTGTGTCTAAATCGCAAGTGTGTTAATTGCGTCATGTTTGCGATTGGGGTCACGTCGGTGATATTTCCGCCGTAAAACATAAGCCTTTTCAGCTTGGTAAGTTTCACGATCGGAGAAATATCGGTTATTGACGCGCTGCATTCCAACTGCTCCAAGTGTATTAGATTTGCCAACGGCGACAAATCTGTTATCGAGGTATCCCAGAATCCCAGACGTTTTAGCTTCGTACATCTTGAAATGGGGGACAGGTCTGATACCTCGCTGTCGGAGAGCCAAACTTCCTCCAGGTTTACCGCATATTCAAGTCCGGTTAAATCTACAATACCCTTGTCTCTTCCTCGGAGGATTGTTAGCTTTGCCATGTCATCAGCGGTAAGCCGTTTTGTATCAAGCGTTTCCTCCAGCACAGCTTTCAGGTTTGTATCGGGAATAGTAACTGGTCTGCCCGGGAGCAAATCCGGCCTCGTTTCAACGGGAACGTCTCCTACGTCTTGAGGATAATCCAACGCATGAATGACATCTTGGAAACTTGATGTCCAGGAGTCACGTTTTACAGTTCCGTTCTCGCTGTCCAACACCAACAATCCGGCGTCTTGTAATCCCGCATTGGTACGTATCTTTTCAAGAAACGTCTCGGTCGGCAACCCTACCGCCGCGGCGGCGTGTTCCGCATCCACCGATCGCTGAAACTCTTCGTGAAAACGTGAAACAGGTTCAATGTCGTCCAAGTCTCCGCCGGTCAATTGCAATGCACCTTGATAACGCATCCTGTCGTTGTTGACCTTCGAATCCATCGTCGAGTCCGCAACATAAAGCTGCAGTGCATGCGGTTTATTGTAAGCAGGATTTGTGTCGCTCTCGATGTATGCCCGGACCTCATCATCGATTTCTTTCATGCCTTCAGTGTGACACCCAATGCAAGATAATCCATTACGCACTGTCGGATCACTCGCCGCGGGGTTGGAAACGATGCTGATCGGCGCGGCGTCCAACCGAAAACCGTCCCCGTCGACTAGATAATATCCCTGCAGTCCGTTTGGCAGGTTGAAGATGACCTCGCCGCCGTCGTGTGTAAACGCAAATGGGTGAATGAAGATGTTGCGTGTTCCTGAGCTTCCCGCGAAGTCGTAGCTCTTCCAGTAGGCGCCATATCGGGATGCGTGGCGCTCAACGACACGGTTGTGGTTGGATACGCCTGAATTCGTGAAGCCTGCTCGCCAGACACGGAATCCCGGCGCAGTCATGATGTTTTCGTCAACGTCGACTTCGAGTCTCTTTTCTAACTCATCATCTGTCTCGGGTAACGAAAGCAACGCATTATAAAGAGGCGGCGACGATGCGACCGCGATAAGCCAGTCGACGTTGACAGCCGGGACATCTGTTTCCAGTGTCGTTTGTAGGCGTGACAACTGGTTACGCAATGCGGTCTGCGATGGCGCATTGAACTCCACGTGGTACGGATACGCCTGTTCGATCTGTGCCCAGCCGGCGTTGCGGTCCCACTCGTAGTGGCGTAGGTCTATGTAGAATATGGTCTGCTGCATATTGATGGGCTGCGGGTTAACAATCTCCAATCCCCACGACAGGCTATTGACCAGTTTGGCGAGAGCTTTGCGGTATTCTGCGAGAATATCAGGGGGCACGCCCGCATTATACAAGTGCGTCATCGTGAAGTATCGGGTGAATGGTCTGTCAAACGGCGAGATCGTTTTGACGTGCGTATCGATGGCTTTTAGTATTTCAGTAGGAGAAATGAAACGGCGGGTAGTGATCGGCGCTGTCGTCCAGTCGGGTGCGCCGGCGGTTATCCAGCGACGGATCGTATCGATCGCCGTGGCTGATAATTGGGGCTGTCCCAACGGCATCTGCGCGCCGTTTTCGGTGGATCCGAGGAGACGCTTGTACAACTCGGAGTCATTCGGATTTCCCGGAACAACCGTACCTCCATCAATTAGCTCGCTGTGTTCCATGCGGAGCGTCTCACGAAAGGCGCCGTCGGGACCGTGGCAGTTAAGGCAACTCGCTTCAAAAATGGCGTATGCATCCTGAGCCAATTGCGATTGGGCGGATACGTTTTGAAAACCTACGATGAGCATCAATAGGCAAATCAATGCCCCAGCGTATTGATGTCTAATCATAGAGGTTGCCTCCTAAATGCGTTTTCGAGGTTGTAGGGTGGAATCAAGCGAAAGGATAGCGAATGATCAAGTAAGCGAATAGCGCACGCGATAGAAATCCCATAACACTCTTCACAAGGCGTAGTGCCAATACCGCAGACGCTTAAGCCCGACCAAACTAAGCCGATTTTATTCCTTGAACCAGATTCATTTCTGTCGAAAGGATGGGGGTAAGTTCATTTTGTATTGAATACTCGTTGATTATTGGGTATATTTAACATTGTTATTTCGTTCACAATTATGGAGTTGACACCCAAAGGAGGTTCGAACAATGGAAATACTAACTGCGTGGTTACCTCCAGCAGTCATTATCGCCGTTATACTTTTCACAAGCAATTTAACCAACAAACGTATTGACGACTTGCGCGCGCAGATGAGCCGAGAACACGATAACCTTGCCAAAAAAGTAGATGCAATTGATAGCAAATTGAGTGAGCATATCACCAATTATGACGTTCATACAAAGCAAAGTTGAGCAAAAACCACTCAAAATTTGATGTCATTGATGTTCTCGTTTTTCACGATATTGCACTGGTAGTTTGTAGGTTGGGTTCAACTGTCCTCCCCTCGCGAAAAAGCCGAGCATATTGATCAAGTGTTGGACTCTTCCCTAAATCCTAATGAGCTTCACGGTAATGGTTCGACACGACAACCAAGGCAATCCTCAAATCCCATAAATCACAGTTCAGACAAAATCTACTCCGTCACGCGATGCTGGTACAGCGGTTTGACATTGTCCGGGAACGTGGCAAACACCTCCGCCGGTATGGTCACCCGATTACGCTTCCCCATCTCCACGCTGACCCACCACGGGATATAACGCGCCAACAGCGCAATCCGCGGTTCGTCGCTCAGATTCGCCGTGGCGGTATGCCAAATACGGCTGTCCGTCATCAACACGCTGCCGGCGCTGCCCGTCACCTGCATCTCGTTCGGAATCGGTTTGTCCGTGTCGATGCCGTCGTTTCCCCGCGGGTTCCGCGTGTCACGGTGACTGCGCGGCACAATCCAGGTGCCGCCGTTCTCCTTGGTAAACGGCGAGAGCATCCACAGCGTGATAACCGCCATGGTGATGTCGGGGAAGGGTTGGTGGATATGCCCGGATTTCGATAGGTCCCGGAGATCATGCGGCCAATCGGAATGGTAGGTGCGGAGAAGTGCGTCGCCGTTGTGCGGCGCGATAGTCTTCAACTCGGTTTGAGCGATTCGCACATGCGGGTGATTGAACATCGTCTTGACGATCCCCAACACGTGCTCGTCGCCAAGGTAGGGCGCGAAATCCGGTACGCCGGCAATGATGCTTATCCAGTCATTTGTATACGCCTCAAGCGCCTTTTCACTCGACGCCGAGACGTATTCACGCACGGAGTCGATTTCGGATTCGGGGATGACACCCTCCAGTACGCACCACCCCTCCTGCCTGAGCTGTATCAGGTGCGGTTCAACCTCCGCTTTCACTTCTTCCGAAACCAATTCGGCTTGCTCCTGCATGTTTAATCAATCCTCCCCCTGACCTTGACGCCCCAAGCGGTGACCTCGGGCGGGTCTAGCGTCAGCGAGTAAAGTTTGGTGCCCGGAGAAATATAGAACCGCAGCTTGATATAGAACTCCTCCTTCTGCAACTTCGGATACCTCGCCTGCCGTTCCTCGCTCAAGCCGGGCCAACCGGAAACCCCGTTCCACGACAACACGCCATCGACCGTGTCCGCGCGGATGGGATCGCACTCGGCGGCGGTATATCCGGGGATGGGCTCGCCCGTGTCCTCCAAGACTTCGTACCTCAACTCGCCCGCCGAAGCATCGACATTGACTCCGATGGTGCCGCCCGACTCCTGGCGGAAGCGGTGAGTGGTCAGTACGCCGGGCGCGTAGGAAACCGCTTCCACGCTGACATATCCGTCAAGGCGCAAGGAAGCCAGTCCCTTTCCTTTTTCCCTTCCCGCCGAATAGCGCTTTAGGTAGGGGCGCGGAGAGCGCCCGTTGTGGGATTCGCAATAGCCGTCGTAGAAGAATACGGTTTTTCCGTCGTGTGCTATGGGTCCGCCTCCGTAAAGCATTCCCCAATCCCAGGCGCCGGGGTTTCCGCGCGGGATAAACGGTTCGCGGTAGCGTTTCCAGTTTACGGTGTCGCGGCTTACCGCCAACTGCGTGTCGACGAACCCGTCAATCCGTGCCGGAATTACGTCTGGCCCCTTCTCCGCCCCCCAATAATTCTCAGGATCCTCGATAGCGTAAGGCTCCGTTATATCCGTCAAGTAGGTGTTCAGCATGATGATGTGCAAGCCGCCGTCCGTGCGGTTCGCCGCGTCAAAACCGGCGCTGTAGAACTCCGTGCCGATGGGATCGTCGAGATCCTGTTCGATCACCGTGCGCAACCCCGACCAGTTGAGAAAATCCTGGCTGTCGCGGCGTCCCAGAACGCGTGTGCGTCGGCTCGACCCACGCTGCGAGTACCACACATAGGGCGCGTCAGGATCGATTGGACCGCCGAAGGTCTCTCGCCGTGAACCGAACGCAAACAACTGCGTCTGACTGCTGTGCGTCCCAAGCGGATAAGGTTTCCAATCGTATCCGTCGCGGGAATAGTAGGCGCACCACACCCGTTCGCCATTGGGACCAACTCCTTGAGGTTGAAATTCGATTCGCTTCCAGCGATACGCCTCGTCGGTTTCGTGCGGATCACACAGGATGGCGCCTATATGGGATGGGCAGTTCGTGATGTTGTTGGCTTTGGAACCGTTAAACTCGACCAAGCCGAGGTTCGGACGTTCCCAGTGGATGCCGTCCCTCGACTCGATAACGCATACTTGCGAATCCACGCTGTGGTAGTACATCCGAAACGTTTGATTGACTTCATCGTACACGAAATTGCCGCTGCTCTCGGCGTCATCGCTTTCCCACGGTTGGTCCTGGGTAATGATGTTCAAAGGCTCGTCGACGGTCAGCTTTTCCGCCGGATTGAGCACGCGGTGCGCGCCGTCCATCGATTCGATAAAAATTCATCGATAAATGTCTGTTTTCCGGAATGCAATTCTGAATTAGAGATTTGTATCACCGTCCTTACGCAGTGGTATATTATCTATCGCAATCGAACGCCTTGTAACCTCAAGAGATGGCAATTCATTATGCGTAATTGATTTTTCTTACACATTATACAATTGCGGCAACTGTTTAGTTGGAAGGTAGGTGCGGTTTCCAACCGCATCGATACCGAAAAAACGCCGGTTGTAGGGAATAAAGGATCGAATAGTGATTGCGCCAACAATCATTTATGCCGCCGATTTATCGGCATTGTGCTTTTCTGATTGGCGCATTCCCTGACTGCTCGGTCTGGATTGGCAAATCCAGACCGATAGACTAAACAGTTATCAATTACGTATTACTCCACACTCTTATCGTTCTCCATGAATCATAATTTGCGTACGTCCTGGAAACTAAAACCTTCACTATCGCAATTTTGAGCGTGGGAGTAAGTTCAGCCCTAAATCGGCACCGTGATTAATTCGGAGGCTTGTCCTGGCGGTGTTTGAACGGGTAGTGTCAGCGACGGCTGTGGAACAACATCTCCGTCTTCCTGTAGCCCCGTGATATGAAAATCAATGGCTTCAGCGATTAATGTCTTGACTTCCTCTTTCGTATCCCCTGCGGCGATGCACCCGGGAAGATCAGGAACATAAGCGCTGCAACCGTTTTCGCCTACTTCAAAAATAACAACGTATTCCATGAGCTCATCCACCTTAATTACTTGATGCCGGCTTGCTTCAAAACATTGTTGAGTGTGCCGGGACGGACATCGGCGCCGGGTTTTCCAGCAACCGTTACGACGCCCTTTTTTCTGAGATGTTTAAACTGCCTATGGCTGCCTTTCCTCCGAACTTGATACCACCCGTCAGCTTCTATCAATTTTATGAGTTCCCTAATTTTCATAGGACTTACGCAAAATGGATAGACGTTATTGACGATAAGCGACAAATGTAAGGAACAAGGAGGTGAATATGGTCAAACCGACTCGACTTGGTTACTGCCAGTATCTGCTTGGCAGCCCAATGAACTACCAAGTAACACTCTCGGAAAGCCAGTCATAGAGCGAAAAACGAGTTACGAAATGAAGGAATCGTATCGTTACGCATAATGGCGCACGCTGTACCACAAGGGAGCTCTATCAGGATTTTCTATCGCACTGGGATCTCTATCGCGCTCCTTATTCATTCGCTTGATCTGTTAGATTGTGATCGCAAACTAACAGTTTGCGGTACAAGGGTGTTACCTGCTGAAAGAATTATTCCGACCGGGATAGTGGCGCACTCTCAAATCACTCTAACACTGCTCGCAGTGGATTGGCAAATCCGCCGCGCAATGTAACCCACGTTGTACCATCCCCGAGGACCGAATTCACTGGTCACTGACCATCAAGCGAGTGGTTAGCGAGTGCGATAGAAATCTTAAGGCGGTAGAGATCCATTGCTTCACGCCGACATCCGCTGCGGTTGGTACTCAATCCTGCGCATGAAACGCTCGCCGATATCATATTCCGGCTGATCAGACACATACCGCCACATCTGGACGCGCTTCATGATTTCATAGCGCATGTCGTTCCCTTCCCAGCCGTGACCCTTCGAGAGAATACTTCCGATCTTCGGGTCATCGATATCCGACGTGTCGAAATTGCGAACCTGGGGTTGCGACGGATTGAGCCGCAGTTTGTACATATAGCGATCCTGATCCGTATGGTTGCTGCGCGCGCCGTGCCATACCCGCGTGTTCCAGACATACATCGTGCCTGCGGGGCACGTCGCCCAAATTTTGCCGGCGACTTGTTGGTAGAGTTTTACCTCGAACGTGCGCACGTTTCGGAAATGCGAGCCGGGGATGAGGAACGTGCCCCCCATCTCGTCGGGCGTGTCGTGTGCGAAGAACGACAACTGGATGTCGAAATAGTTCTCGCGGAAGTCGATGACCGAGTCCTGGTGCATGTTTGGTCCCGCCATGCTGTTCGCCCGCAACAGATGCACGGCGTGGTGATCGTAGAGCGGATTGGGGCCCACTAACGAATGAATAAGCCCTTTGACCTGCGGCAACCTGAACAAATCGCCGAGCGGCGTGCCCGTTGGCCACGTTTCCTCGAACGGTGTGCCCACCTCAAGATAGCCGCGGTGATTCTTCATGTCCTCCAGGCATGCGTCGGACAAATCTTTGGGCACCATGTTTTCGAACTTCAGGTAACCGGATGCCACAAACTGCGCCATTTCCTTTGATGAGATGAGATGCTCATTCATTACGAACCATCCTCCTCGTCTTGTAGTTCATTGAACCGCGACAACACCGTCTGATACGGCAGCGGTCCAAGTTCGTATCCGTCGTCGGCGCTGCGATGCTTCATCTCGCTCATCTGGATGACCTGCCATCCGTCACGCATCGCCGCCAACGCATGTTTGTAGGGGGGTTCCGTCTCCTCGACAAGATTCTTAATCCCCGTCCCTTTGGACGCCTCATACCGCGACCACGCGGAGGGGGTGATGTCGAGACCCGGGCTTGTTTGGAAAAACACCAAGATATCCTGAACTTTTGGCATACATCGTCTCCTGAAAATTACCTTGACGTGCGGACCGATTCGGGAGCGCCATAACCGACCGTCAATGCGGCAACAACTCTATTGATGCGCCCTCGCCAAACCGAAAAATCATCGTACCATACTTTAGAATTTGATGTCAACGCGAATCAAGGAAATCAAGCAAGATCAACCGAACGGACAGTAAGGACGATAGAGAGCCTGATAGCGACTGCGAAAGAGTTCCCATAGCGTTCATTCAACCGACCGCGACTCCCCGCACCGGAGGTGCGGAATGTCAATAGAGACTAGCGATGATCATTGTTGCACTGCAGAGCAGTGCCATGTGGATTCAATAGCGGTGCACACCATCGATTGAAAAGCGCCCAAGCATACGGATTGCGCAAACTCCCCGAAAAATTCCTTCTGCCTCTGCACCGTGCAGGGCAATTCGAATCCAATACCCTGACCTATTCCGTGCACCCGAACAACAAAACCTTTCTCCGGGAGCCGTATGACAGGTTCTTTAATGGCATGGATGTTGCTTCTTTTGCACATCACACGCTTTCATTCATGAATATCCGGCGGCAACATGGCGATTGAAATCCGTGGGCGTCGTTCTCTCTGACGATTATCGTTGGCGAATTCTGACGGCGATCTCCTATTTCCAAAAGGAGGGCGACAATGCTAATGAAAAAAGTCCGATTTTTCACTGCCTGCCTCACATTCCTTGGCATCCTGTTTACACTCGACACCTCCGCCCAAGACTCCCCTCAATGGAGATTGCCCGAAGGCGCCTCCGTGCGGCTCGGGAAAGGTTCACTGGCCGGCCCCGTCGCCTACTCCCCGGATGGCGCACGTCTCGCCGTGGCAAGCAGCCTCGGAATCTGGTTCTACGACACAACAACCTTTCAAGAGATTGCGCTGCTTGACGAGAGCGCAATTTGGGTCGAGAATATGGCATTCAGTCCCGATGGATCGACGCTGGCGACTGTGAGGTGGGATGGAATCTACCTCTGGGATGCGGTCACCGGTGTGCGCAAACAGACGCTTGAGGGGACAAAATACGGCTTTCTAAGCCTGGCGTACAGTCCGGATGGTGGAACGATTGCGTCTGGAAGTTACGGCGGTACCGTCTATCTGTGGGATGTGGGGTCAGGCGAGCATCTGCATGCGCTCGAAGGGCATGACTGGCAGGTACCTGCCGTGGCGTTCAGCCGGGACGGAAAAACGCTTGCCAGCGGGAGTTCGAGCGCGGTTCGTCTGTGGGACGTGGAAACAGGTGCTCAAAAGCAGGCGCTGGAGGAGGGGCATACGTGGGAGGTTCATAGCGTAACGTACAGCCCGGACGGCAACACGCTTGCCAGTGGGGACTGGGGTAATGGCATCCGCTTGTGGGATGCCATTACCGGCGAACACATCCGCACGCTGGAAGTGCCCGGCGATTGGGTAAATAGCCTGGCATACAGCCCGGACGGAAAGACGCTCGCTAGCGGCGGCTGGTTCGGTACGGCCAATCTCTGGAATCCGGACACCGGCGATCTATTGTTCACCTTCGAGGAGACTACCGTCACCAGTAGGAGCGGCCGTTCGTTCAACCCGAAGGTTGCGTTCAGCCCGGACGGGAACACGCTTGTTAGTATGGGTTGGGACCATTCCCTCCGCCTGTGGGATACAACCACGGGTGACCTGGCGTGCAGCATCAATGGATATTCCTCCTGGATTAACGGCATAGCGTACAGCCCGGAAGGGAGTAGGGTTATCAGCGGGAGTTGGGACGGCGCCATCCGTATATGGGATACGGCTGCGGCTGCGCAGGTGCGAACGTTTCAAGCGGGCGAGGAGGAGGTCATTTGCGTGGCGTACAGTCCCGACGGCTCGACGTTTGCCGGTGGGAGCAGGGACGGGGGCCTCTATCTCTGGGATGCCGTTACAGGCGCGCGGCGGACCCTTGGGGGGCACTCGCATTGGATTACCGGTGTGGCGTACAGTTCGGATGGATCGACTCTTGTAAGTGGAGGTTGGGACAGTACCGTACGTCTTTGGGATGTAACCTCGGGTAAGCAACTGCGCCTAATTGACGACAACACCGGCATCGTTCTGTCCGTCGCCTATTCGCCCGATGGTCGGACGCTTGCCAGCGGGAGTTTCCACGGCGCCATTCATCTATGGGATGCCGTCACCGGTGCGCGCAAGCGGACACTTCAGCGGCAGTCCTCCAACGTGACTAGCCTGGCATTCAGCCCCGATGGGTTGACCCTTGCCAGCGGGAACCGTGATCGCAATGTTCGGCTGTGGAATACAAGCAGGGGTGCGCTGCTGCGGACGCTGAAAGGACACACAGGCTACGTCGAGAGCCTCGCCTTCAGTCCGGATGGTGCGATGCTCGCCAGTGGATCGAGCGACGATACCGTCCGCCTGTGGGATGCAGCCACGGGCGATATGCTGGGGGCTTTCAGCGGACATGTCTCCGAAGTGAGGAGCGTCGCTTTCAACCCGGACGGATTGACGCTCGCTAGCGGCGGCTTGGATGGAATAATCCTGCTTTGGGATGTAACCTCTCACGCCAACCTCATTCGAGCAAAGGCGGCAGATGTCAACGACGATGGGATCGTGAGCATCCTGGACTTGGTGTTGGTCGCCGCGCATTTTGGACAGTTGGGGGGAGATGGTGAGGATATCAACGGTGATGGGGTTGTCGGCATTCAAGATTTGAAGTTGGTGGCGGGGGCGTTTGGACATGCGGCGGCTTCGCCTGCCAGCCGCGCGAATGGGCGCGGGGCGCTCATGGCGGAGGATGTTCGGAGATGGTTGGCTGAAGCGGAGAAGCTAGAGATGACGAATCCTGCCGTGAAGAAAGGGATTGTTGTGCTTGAGAGACTGTTGGCGGCATTGACGGAGGAGTCAAGCATTCCTGCTGAGACGGCGCTGTTGCCGAATTACCCGAATCCGTTCAATCCGGAGACGTGGATACCGTATCAGTTAGGTGCGCCAGCAGAGGTCATGTTGACGATCCATGACGTGCACGGGCGGGCGGTTCGGACGTTGACGGTTGGCTACCAGCCGGCGGGTGTGTATCGGAGCCGGGACCGCGCGGCGTATTGGGATGGACGGAATGAGCGCGGTGAACCGGTTGCCACGGGCGTGTATTTTTGCACGCTTAGCACA
The DNA here is from genome assembly GCA_022827055.1 of Candidatus Poribacteria bacterium. Lineage (GTDB taxonomy): Bacteria > Poribacteria > WGA-4E > WGA-4E > JAJDTR01 > JAJDTR01. The sequence goes on from JAJDTR010000060.1 coordinate 44,375, forward strand.
AGCGACTTCACCGCCACTCGGAGGATACTGGTCGGTAAGTAAACTTCACGTTCGCTAGCGAGGCGAATTATTCGATGAAAAGACACCTGTTTTTCGTAGTTTGCTTTATATTTTTGTCTGCTCTGTTTCTACCGAGCAGTTTTTCCCAAGATATTACTCAGTGGGGGTTGCCCGCGGGCGCCAGAGCACGTCTCGGTAAGGGTGCGGTATCTGAAATCGCGTATTCGCCAGATGGTACGCGACTCGCGGTCGGGAGTAACGTCGGTATTTGGCTCTATGATGATGCGGCTACCGGTACCGAAGTCAACCTTCTCACGGGGCATACATCATCGATAAGATCCATAGCGTTCTCGCCGGATGGATTGACGCTTGCCAGTGGGAGTAGGGACAACACGATTCGATTGTGGGATGTTCGCACCGCTCGGCACCTACACATCCTGGAAGGGCATACGGATTTGGTCGAATCCGTCACGTTCTCACCCGACGGATTAACGATTGCCAGCGGAAGTTTTGACGGCAGCGTTCGACTATGGGATGTTCGCACTGGAGAAGGGCTGAAAATTCTTGAAGAACACCCGAATACGGTCAATTCCGTAGTGTTCGCGCCCCATGGATTAACGATTGCCAGCGCGAGTAATGAGGAGATTCGGTTATGGGATGTGCGTACTGGGGAATTAAAGCAAATTCTCCATGGTCATCGGAGTACTGTCAATTCCATGGCTTTCTCGCGTGATGGGTTGAGGCTTGCGAGCGGAGAAAGTTACGACACGCTCTGGTTGTGGGATGTTCGCACCGGGGAAGCCATGCATACCCTTGAGGGGCATTGGCGTTCGGTCAATTCGGTGGCGTTCTCGCCGGATGGATTGACGATTGCCAGTGGAAGCGGGGACGCTATCGACGATGTCCCCGACAATACGGTCCGTCTGTGGGATGCCCGCTCTGGAGAAGCCCTGCAGATTCTTGAGGGACATACGGCTCCGGTCGTATCGGTAGTGTTTTCGCCCGATGGATTAACACTCGCCAGCGCGAGCTGGGACGACACGATTCAGTTCTGGAATGCCAACACTGGTGAACGCCTACACACGCTTTCTGGACATACGGGCGGAATTCGTTCCATGGTTTTCTCGCCAGATGGACTGACGCTTGCCAGTGCGGGGAGTTTCGGCAACACGATTCAGTTGTGGGATATCCACGATGGGAGGTATTCTCAGACCATTTCAGGGCATACAGGAGATGTTTATTCCATAGATTTCTCGCCTGACGGATTTACGCTTGCCAGTGGGAGTACTGATAATACGATTAGACTGTGGAATGTCTATACCGGCCGACACCTGCAAACCTTCGAAGGACATACGAATTATGTCTATTCCGTAGCGTTTTCCCCGGACGGAACCATGCTTGCTAGTGGCGGAGGTTGGCCAGACTACCCGATCCATTTGTGGGATGCTCGCACCGGAGATCGCCTGCAGACCCTTGAGGGACATATAGGGGAGATTTGGACTGTGGCGTTTTCTCCGGACGGATCACAGTTAGCCAGTGGAAGTGCGGACAGCACGATTTGCTTGTGGGATGCCGGCACTGGTGACCCTCTACGAACCCTTGAGGGACATACGGGTACGGTCTATACTGTAACGTACTCGCCAGACGGGAGCACACTCGCCAGTGGAAGTGAGGACTACGCGATTCGTTTGTGGGATGCCCGCACTGGGAATCATCTACGAACCCTTGAGGGGGATACGGGTACGGTCCGTTCTGTAGCATTTTCGCCCGATGGGTACACGCTTGTTAGTGGTGGAAGTTGGGACAATACGATTCGTTTGTGGGATACCCGAACTGGTGAAGGCTTGCAGGTCCTTGAAGGGAATACGGGTCATGTCACCTCTGTTGCATTCTCCCCTAACGGGCGCGCCCTTGTTGGCGGGAGTTGGGGTTCAGCGATACTACTGTGGGATCTCAGGCGTGCCATGACTTGGGGAAGTATTAAGCGCGTAGTGGTCGCGGATGAGACAAGGTATTCACAAAAGCTTGCACCCTTCGTCGCTGATTCGACGCCGATGACAACGGCGCTTCTACCGAATTACCCGAATCCGTTCAATCCGGAGACCTGGATACCCTATCAACTGAAAACGCCGGCGCATGTCGCTCTAACAATCCACGACGTGCACGGGAGAACCGTACAAACACTTGAAATCGGCTTCCAATCCGCAGGGCTGTATCAAACCCGAGACCGCGCCGCCTATTGGGACGGACGCAACCGATACGGCGAACCTGTCGCCACCGGCATCTACTTCTGCACCCTCACCGCCGCCGACTTCACCGCAACCCGCAGAATGTTGGTCGGAAAGTAGGATTAGTGGGCCGAAAGTAGGGTGGGCACCGCCCACCATCGTTTGAAAATGCCGGACAGGGTAGGTTTGGCGGGCGCGCAATCTAAATGAACTACGCGCCAAAAACACATCCAATGCTCAAGACACGGAAATCAATCGCACTCCAGAGGAGTGCAATGTCAGTAGAAAAAACTACCCTCTGCTCCCACTCCGGAGGAGCGGCATGTGAATTCTCGCTTTACCGAGTCAGTTCGAAGATTGGGTTGAGCGAAAATGCAAGGCCCTTCAGAGTTTAGTGGTCTATCCGCTAAGAATTTAATGCTTAAGAGCACCCCATTATCCCTGTCGGAATAATTCTTTCAGCAAGTAACACTCATTTTTCGTTCTATGACAGGTTTTGAAAAAGCGTTCCTACGTAGAATAGTTTCACTCCAGAGGAGTGAGATGTCAATAGAGCACGATTCCCCATCGCGTCTGCACTCCAGAGGAGTGCAATGTGGAGTGTTACTTGATAGCACCCCATTACCCCTGTCGGAATAATTCTTTCAGCACGTAACACTTGTCACTTGTAGAGTCCATTCTTTCGATCCAGAGGATCGGCATGTTGATAGCATGCGGTATGTCCAAATTCCCGCGCTCCAGAGGAGATCAAGCGACTGAATAAGGA
>JAJDTR010000025.1 GCA_022827055.1 Candidatus Poribacteria bacterium
ATTTAACTGCTCCAATGAGTAAACGTAAACATCAACCGTCAGACAACTTTTTTCTTTTTCTAATAGGTTCTCAAGGGCATTTACCCCAAAATAGCCCTTTCTCTAAGGCGATTTCGGACTTTTCAAACAGGCTCTTAGGGAAAGGTATGGTCAGTATTTTAGAATAACGCTCGATTCTCCAACCGCCCAGACCGTGCCATTCGGCGACTGAGCGACATGAAGTAGATTGTTTTCACTTGAACTCTGCTGGGGCAGCCATGTTACGCCGCCATCTTTCGTGTGAAGAATTGTCCCTTTTTCGCCGACAACCCAGCCCTCTGTGTCGCTAACAAACAGGATGCTGTTGAATGTTATTGTCGTCGATGTGGTCTGCTCTCTCCAAATGTCGCCTCCATCGTGTGTGACCAGTACCGTCCCCTCATCTCCACAGATCCAGCCGTGCAGCGCATCGACGAAGTACACGTCGGTTAGTTGACTTGATCCCCCATCCTGTGCAATCCAAGTAAGACCGCCATCCGAAGTTTTCAACACTTTCCCGCCTTGCCCGACGATCCACCCAATTTGATTGTCAACGAAATAGACACTCATGAAAATTCGCATGTCGAAATCGTGTTCCATTCCGAGGCTCTGTCCGAGCCAATTCGCGCCGCCGTCACTAGTTTGAACCACTTTACTATTAAGTCCGACTGCCCATCCGTCGTTCATTGTTGGGAAGTGTACATCGTAATGGCCGCCCGCAAATTTCCAATCGAAAAAATTAGCGCCCGCTCTGAGGCGTTCGGTTTCGCCCCCTTCCTGTCTGGCGCTATAAAGGTTCTCCCAAGTCTTGCCGCCATTCAAACTCTCAATGAGCACACCGTTGTCGCCAACAGCGTAACCCTTCAGTTCATCCAGAAACTGGATAGCCTCCAAATTGAATGGCACGCCAGAATCGTGAACAGACCAAGCGTTGCCCCCGTCGCTGGTATGCAGGACTACGCCCGAACTACCCACTGCCCAGCCATGCATATCGTTGATAAAATGTACCGCATTCAAATTGCTGCTATTGGACACGATCTCCCAAGACTCCCCGCCGTCAGTGCTATGCAATATCGTCGCGGAGTCTCCGACAATCCACGCCTCGGAGGGACTAATTTGATGAACACCGTTCAGCCGTTGGAAAACAGGTCGCGGTTCGAGCGGCGTCCAAGTGGTGCCGCCATCCACCGTTCGAAGAATCACTCCAAATTCCGCAGTTGCGAGTCCTTGAGTCGAATTAATGAAGTGGATGTCCCATATAGGCTCGGGCATGCCGTTTGAATGAGGCACATTGCTTGCCTGCGTTTTCCATGTTTTACCGCCATCTCCAGTATAGACCAAGGCGCCGTTTCCGCCGCATGCCCATCCCTCTTGCTCGTTAAGCATAAAGAGTGAATCAAGAGGCGATGCGGTGCCGCTCTTTTGGTGCGCCCAAGTCTGTCCTCCATCGGAAGTATGGACGAGGGTACCGGCGCCGCCGGCGACCCAACCTGCTTGTTGATTAATGAAATGAACTCCCTCGATGACGTTGTTGGTTTCGGTTTTTCGATCTGTGTTCTGTCGCGTCCAAATCCTTCCGCCATCGGAAGTATGTATGATAACGCCGCCATCTCCGCCTGCCCAACCAAATTCTGAATTCACAAAAGAGACACTCGACAACGCTGCGCGTGTGCCGCTATTTAGCTTCATCCACGTTGCTCCGCCGTCCACGGTTTTAAGAATAGTTCCTTCTTCGCCAACTACCCATCCCACTTGGGGATTGATGAACCGGACCTTCTTGAAATCTTTCTTGAAAGGCAGGGGATGACTAGGTTGATTGTTCCACGTCTTTCCACCGTCAGTTGTGTGGAGAATCGTAGACGCGGCGCCGACAATCCAACCGCGTTGGGCATCGACAAAGTATACATCATAGAATGGCTCTTTCCATTTTGACTCGCGGACGGAGGTCCAGGTTTTTGCCGACGCAGCCGCACTCAAGATCCCAATCAGTGACGCCATTATTACATATGAAATGATTCTTCCGCTGGACGATTTAAAATTGGCCATGATTTCCAGTATCTCCCGATTTATCTAATTTTAATCCAATCTCCTAGGTCGTTAGAGCATCTATTTGACTTCGATGGATTTGGAACATGGATATTATACAATCCTCATTTTTTGCCGTCAAGCGCATTTGCGTGAAGCATTCATGCGATTCACTAAAACCGAAATCGCTATCTCGGTTCACCTTGATTCTCGTAGATGAGGTTTCAACGTCATTTCGCACGGCGATACATTTAGAGCCTGTTTGAAGAGTCCATTTGTGAGGTGTGATCAATCGACCGATTAAGGAGCGCGAAAGAGTTCCAGTAGCCGATCCAGATAGAGATGTTCGCGCGATGAGTTTTCAGCGTGATAGAGTTCCGATTGAGAGCCAAGGTCATAGAACATGTAGGTTGGGTTGAGCACACCAAAACGCGACTATTCAGCCTCCAGTCCCTCAATCTAAACGATGGTGGGGAGAACGTGATAGAAAATCTTCCATTCTTACACGGCTCACTATTGCCAATTTGATTCTTTCCCATCAATGCGGAAAATAAACTTCTACATTGATACCTGCTTAAACCATTTATTCTCTTGGATACCGCGGATCTGACTTCAAACCATCAAATGTGGGTTCTTGCTCCGCCAATTCTTTGATTCTAGGGTCAAGTCCTACTGCCTTTTTGAGGGCGTTAATTGCCTTGGTGTTTTCAGCTTTGATGGCATACGCGCAGGCGAGGTTGAAGTGGGTTAATGCTGTGTTAGGTGAGATTTGGAGTGCCTTCTTACAAGATTCGATGGCTCGATTTGGTCGGTTTTGTTTAAGGTAAGTGGTTGCTAAGTTAATGTATGCCTGAACCGCGTCCGGCTTGAATTCGATCACTTTCTCAAAAGTTGAAATCGCCCTGTCATACTCTGCCTGCTGCAGGTAGACCTGACCAAGGTTATTGTAGACAGAGGGCGCGTGTGTAAAGAACAGCGTGTACTTCTTGTGGCGGATGGCTTTTGTGTAGGCTTCAACTGCTGACTCTAATTCACCGTTTTTCACATGAAATCGAGCCTTGCGCGAATTGTCGTTGAACTGGGTTTGATGATGCCAGACCCAGATGAAAACTGCCGTAACGAAGAGACAGAATATCATCATTAGGTTTTTCATGAACCAAGAAACCTCGAATATTGTTATGTTCGAAATAGTTGTGCCCTTAAAATGGCAAGCCCCTTGATGGGACGCGACACTAATTCATCACTTCACCGTCCGGATAATCTCTAGCACCCGTTCATGAAGTTTGCCGTTCGTCGCCACAATCCCGCGATTGGACGTCATCCGCCTGCCCTCCGAGAGATTTAAGGATTGACCATGCATGTCCGTTACTTTTCCTCCTGCTTCCTCCACTACAATAATTCCGGCGGCATGATCCCAGATACACTCTCGGTAATTTGGTGTCCGTGGATTTGGCAGGCGCATGTAGACCGACGCCTCTCCCCGGGCAACCAATCCATACTTCGCTTGGCTATCGATCTGTATCGGTGGTGCCGTAATACCGAGCTCTTGGGTTATTCTGACGTGTGCACTGTGATCTCCGTGTGAGGCCTCAAAGCTCTCGGCAAAACGGAGTGGGCCCTCGGCAACTCTAATCTGCTTCAATAACGTACCGTCCAACGCGCACATGTACGCCCCTTCATCACGAACAGCGACCAATAGAGAACCTTGTTCAGTCGTGGGGTTATCCCATGCTTGCGGCAGATTCGGGCAGGCAATCAAACCAAATCTCACTTCGGCATCCACAATCAAAGCCAGCGCAATCGCATATTGATTTCGTCGCATAAAACCTTTCGTTCCATCAATTGGATCGAGTGTCCAAAATCGGTTGTTGACTTCGCCTTTCCCTCGATCAATCCATTCACAGACCCGGTCGGGTGAGCCTTCGACAAAGCGGTTGACGTAATCGGCGACCCTCGCGCTCAGCCGTGGATTTTCTCTCAGTGCCTCAGAGTCCTCCTCAGCGACAATGCAATCTTGTGGAAAAGCATCGCCGATTGCGCTGCAAATAAGAGCCTGTGAACCAAAGTCTGCGACGGTTACCGGGCTGCGGTCAGATTTCTCGATCGCATCCGCCAGCGCCATGTCAGATTGCACATCCTGACATAGTTTTGCTGCCTTTAGGACCGCATCGATTGCTACCTCTTTTTCAGATACCATATATTCCTTGGAATAGGCCACAAGAATCCCGGATGTTCATTTAGTCAGAAGATTCGAAGGCATCAGGCGAATAATATTGAAAATCAAAAAGCCGCCCCGGTGAAAACATCGACACACGGTAGCGGCTTTCGGACGTAATGCGACTATTTTTGACTGTCGGGCTATTCATTCAGCCAACTCATCATACTTCGCAACCCTTTGCCTACTCTTTCAATCTCTAGCTCCTCTTCCCCGCGGCGAAGAGCTTGCAGCACAGGTTGATTCGCCTGATTCTCCTGCACCCATTCACGCGCGAATTCACCGCTCTGAACCTCTTTTAGGATTTCGCGCATTCGATCGCGGACACTGTCATCGACTATTCGCGGACCACGCGTGAGATCGCCGAATTCTGCCGTGTTGCTAACAACGCGGCGCATTTTGGTAAGACCACCGGTGTAGATAAGGTCGACAATCAACTTTAGCTCGTGCATACACTCGAAGTACGCCATTTCCGGTTGATACCCCGCCTCAACAAGTGTGTCGAACGAAGCTTTGATGAGGGCTGAAGTTCCACCGCAGAGGACAGCCTGTTCGCCAAATAAGTCTGTTTCTGTTTCTTCGCGGAACGTGGTTTCAATGACGCCGGCGCGTGTACCCCCGATCCCCTTCGCATAAGCCAGAGCGAGATCTCTTGCGTGCCAGGTCGTGTCTTGATGAATTGCAATCAGACAGGGGGTGCCGCCGCCTTCCACGAACACATCCCTGACGAGATCGCCCGGCGCCTTGGGGGCAATCATCGCCACATCGACATCGTTTGACGCGACAATCTGCCCAAAATGAATGCTGAAGCCGTGTGAAACCATCACCATGTTACCCGTTTCTAGATTCGGTTCAATCTGATTTCTGTAGACCGCCCCATGCTGTTCGTCCGGGATAAGAATCTGAACAACATCTGCCATGGCAGCGGCTTCTTCGACAGTTTTGACGGTCAATCCTGCGGCTTCCGCCTCCTGTCTTGATGCGCTGTTGGAACGCAGCCCAACAACGACGTTAGCCCCGCTATCGTTGAGGTTCAATGCTTGTGCTCGTCCCTGCGCGCCGTACCCGATAACCGCCACAGTCCGTTCTCTAAGTAAATCGAAATTTGCATCGCTATCATAATATATAGTTGCCATTAAACTTCTCCTTAATCGTCCGTAGGTTGCCTAATTCTTACCTGACGCCCCCACGCATCGTTGCAATTTTTCCGGTGCGCACCAAGTCGCGTATACCGTAGGGGCGCAGCATATCGATTGCGGCTCTCAGCTTTCCTTCATCCCCTGTAACTTCAATCGTTAACGTCGTAGGGTTAACGTCTACGGTACGACCTCGAAAAATCTCTACAATCTGAAGAATTTCCCCTCGTTTCTGCGGTTCCGCATGGACCTTGATTAACACCAATTCGCGTTCGACGTGGTTTTCGGTCGTTAAATCCGTTACTTTGATTACGTCGATCAACTTATTCAAGTGTTTGTATATCTGCTCAATAATCTGCGCATCCCCGTGAGTGACGATTGTCATATGCGATATCTGGGGATCGTCCGTTTCTCCAACATTTAGGCTGTCGATGTTATAGCCGCGCCCGCTGAATAAACCCGACACGCGCGCAAGCACGCCAAACCGGTTTTCGACGAACACGGAAAAGATATGTCTTTCCTCAGCCATTACGCCAACCCTCGTATCACATCGCCGAGCCCCGCGCCTGCAGGCACCATCGGGAACACATTTTCTTCCTCATCCACTATAAAGTCAATGACAACCGGACCGTCATCTACGCCTTTCGCCTTTTCCAATGCCGGACGCACATCCTCCACGCGTTCGACTCGTAAACCGGTGGCGCCGAACGCTTGCGCCAAGAGCGCAAAGTCTGGGTTGTCGTGATAATCGACGGCGGCGTAACGTTTATTGTGGAACAGTTCTTGCCACTGGCGCACCATGCCGAGGTACATGTTATTGATAATGAAAATCTTGAGCGGCAGTTTATACGTGATCGCGGGGATAAGCTCCTGAATCGTCATGATGTATGAACCGTCACCGTTGATGTTGATTATCGTCTTGTCCGGGCAGCCGAACTGTGCGCCGATTGCCGCAGGCAGACTGAACCCCATTGTGCCTAGCCCGCCTGAGTTTATGAACTGACGCGGCTCGGTGTATTTGAAATGCTGGGCTGCCCACATCTGGTGCTGCCCGACATCTGCGACGATTGTTGCATCGGGATAAATATCGTAAATCTGCTCAATGACATACTGCGGCATGACTTTGTCGCCCTTTTGCTGATATTCAAATGGGTATTTTTCCTTCCATTCGTCGATCTGCCGCATCCAAGGTTCAATCTCTACACGATGAACCAGCTTGTTCATCTCCGCCAGTACGCGCTTTGCGTCGCCGACAATTGGCACATCAACCGGCACGTTCTTGCTGATACAAGAGGCGTCAATATCAATATGGATTTTTTTTGCATTCGGAGCGAATTTGTCCAGATTTCCCGTCACTCTATCATCAAACCGCGCCCCGACCGCGATCACGAGATCGGAATCGGTAAACGCATAATTTGCGCAGCAGGAACCGTGCATGCCGGGCATCTGCATCGACAGCGGATGCGTCTCTGGAAAGGCTCCGAGACCCATGAGCGTTACGGTGATTGGAATGCCGGTTTTTATCGCCAATTCGCGTAATTCCTCGCAACCATTTGAGAGAACTACGCCGCCCCCCGCATAAAGCATCGGCCGCTCCGCGTTGTGAATCAATTCCACGGCTTTGGCGATCTGGCGAGGATGCCCATCAACTTTAGGCTTGTAACTGCGGATATTGACCTGTTCCGGGTAATGGAAAAGAGACTCATGAATCTGCGCGTCTTTGGCAAAGTCGATAACTACCGGTCCCGGTCGTCCGGTGCTAGCAATGTGCATCGCGCTAGCCACAACGTCCGCAACTTCATCGCTACTTTTTATCAAATAGCTATGTTTGCAGACGGGTCGGGTGACACCGATGACATCTGATTCTTGGAAAGCGTCATTGCCAATAAGATGAGTGTACACTTGGCCGGTGATAGCCACCATCGGTATGGAATCCATGAAAGCCGTTGCAATGCCGGTGACAAGGTTTGTTGCACCGGGCCCTGACGTGGCGAGTGTCACTCCCACTTTTCCCGTTGCTCTTGCATAGCCATCAGCGGCATGGGCAGCACCTTGTTCATGGCGCATTGGAATAAGGGAAATACCTTCCGCATCGTACAGTGCGTCAAAGATTGGCATCGCTGCACCGCCGTTTACGCCGAAAATATACTCAACGCCTGCGTGTTTTAGACTTTCAATAAGAATATTGGCACCTGACGTTGTCGCCATAATCTTTCTCACCTCCACAAGAATCAGCATTCTACCGGACCGCTCGTTGCGAAGAAGCGTTTCGGCAAACTACCGATAAAACAAAAAAGCCCTTCCCGTTCCGATTTTGGAGACGAGTAGGGCTTTTCAACAAAGACCTTACCGCGGTACCACTCCAATTCCCTTCTATGCATAACTTTGCAAGGGCACTCATTGGGATGCGGTAACGAGCATCAACCGGCTCACCCTACTCTGTTTAACTTTCGGGCAAGCAGCTCCGGGGCGACATTCAGTCTAAGCCGTTTGAGGAGATTTCTCAGCCATCGAATCTCCCTCTCTGTCAAGGCTCGAGGGACTTACTCCTCCCCTTCATCGCTTTTAATAGATTTTTTGATTTTGAGATAAAAGTTCACCAACAATCCAAAATCCAACAGATTTCCAACTTCATCACAAGAATGTGTTCGAAATCTGTCTGGTTGGTGTTGAGGCTAGCCTACCGCGTCAGCATAGCGCCTCGCTACTTCATCCCAATTGATGACATTAGCCCAAGCTTCGATGTAATCTGGGCGTCTGTTTTGGTAGTTCAGATAATAGGCATGCTCCCAAACATCAAGACCGAGTATGGGGGTATGTCCTTGCATGAGCGGACTATCTTGGTTTGCCGTCGAATAAATCTCCAAGCTGCCTGTTTGATTGACCGCTAGCCATGCCCAACCGGATCCGAAACGGGTTGTGGCGGCATCTACAAATTTGTCGCGCGCCGCATCGGCAGATCCGAAAGAAGACTCGATTGCGCTCATGACTTCGCTTGACGGGTCGCCTCCTCCGTTGGGACTCATGACAGTCCAAAATAAGCAATGATTGGCATGGCCTCCACCGTTGTTGATGACAGCTTGTCGTTGCGATTCCGGAACGTCGTCAATGTTGCGGAGCAAATCCTCAACTGATAGCGCGGCGAGGTCATCAAGCCCTTCAAGTGCGGCATTGAGTTTATCAATGTATGCCTGGTGATGTTTGCCATGGTGGATTTGCATGGTCTGCGTGTCAATATGAGGTTCTAATGCGTTATGTGCATAAGGCAACTCGGGCAATTGATGTGCCATAGCGATTTCGCCTCCTTAGAAAACTAAATCTGATTTTCAGAGATGTAACAGATTCAATTGAGATACAGAAATCCGAAATAAAATTGAATTCATCTATGTCATATTATAACACATCAGTTGATGAAAACCAAGTGAATTTCTTCCGTCTTTTTCGTTGATAGCACACCTCATGCCATGCTAAAATGATTCCCTATTTTAGCCAAACTATGGCAGTTTGTTTTAAGCACACTGCACTATGATTCTTTCCATTTTCGGAATATGTATTCGCTGTGGTTATGTTTAATTTAGAATTAACGCAAAAGAAGCGGAACTGTTTCAGTAAACGGGATTAGAACTTAGGATCGAAAGGAACAATGGAAGGACGAGAAATTATGGCTTGGGTAGTGAGGGAATTGCCTGACTATCAGGTCAAATCTCCTTGTTGCAGACTCATCACCAAGTCACGATAAACATAATCGAAATAGCGATGAAGGCACGATTGTCTCAACTTCAGTTGTATTTGACGATTATATATCTCACTTGCTTCGTCCCATCTGTTTATTCTTTCCAATCATCTACGGACAACGGAATTCATTTGTGCGGATATGGCGAACACCAGGCGGATAACCATCGCTACGCGAGAAGCTTGGCATTTTTTAACGATGGTACGACCCGAACGGTACGGTTAATTTACTTTTTGCCCGCTGACCGTCAACCAAGGCAAGGCATTGAAGAACAAATTGATACTCTAATCAGAGATGTCCGGAAATTCTACGAGGACCAGATGCAAACGCACGGCTTCGGGCGACGAACGTTTAATTTTGAAACCGATTACAATGGTAGGGCGGTTGTGCATAGGGTAAACGGCCAGTTCCCCGATACCTATTATTACGGGCATTACGGCGAAGTTTTTGTAAAAATCTGGCGGGAAATCCACAACCGCTTTGACACAAGGCAGAATATCTATCTTGCCATAGTAGACCTCGGTAGTGAGAAAATCGGCAATGCGGCTGGTGTCGGAAGAACTATCGAAGCTTGGGGCGGTTTGGCTGCCATCCCCGCCTCCGGTAGATTCTTTAATCGGCCTCTTGCCGCCCACGAACTCGGACACGCCTTTGGCTTAGATCATGACTTCCGTTCCACCGATAATGTCATGTCTTACGGACCATGGGAGTGGGGACGCACCACGAGATTGTCCGGATGCACTGCCAGATGGCTGGATGTCCAACGCTATTTTAATCCCGATATTCCAAGAAGAGAGTGGAGCGCCCCAACAATAGGACGGATTTCATCGCAGAAATATATGGAAGGTTCCGAGCGTGTTTCTATCCAGTTCAATGTCAGCGATCACGAAGGGCTTCATCAGCTGCTCTTGCTAGGTCCCCAAGACAATGTAAGCGCGTGTCATGAATTTGCGGGGGAGCTAAGTTCTCCGGTCAAATTCGACTATGATGGCGTTTTCACCGCAAGGGGATATACCAGTCTTGCCAACCATAAAATCCATCCCATTCGCGCCCGGGTGGTTGACACGGACGGCAATGTGAGGGAAACCTATTTCTACTTATTTCCCGAGACGCTTCAATCCTTGACCAAGATCGGGGGCGACAACCAGCCTCCCGGTTTGCCCAACACGCTTTTGCCTGTGTCTCTTGAAGTTGAACTGCGAAATGTAAACGACGGTTCCCCGTATAAAGACGTCTGGGTCTCCTTTGCCGTCATCGCTGGCGGTGGAAGAGTCAGCGATACCGGTAACTTGACAGATAAGTATGGTAGAGTAAAGACAGACTTTATTCTTGGTCCCCACCGGGGAACAAACACCGTTGAGGTATCCGCCCTAGGATTCTCGACAACTTTCAACGCGGTGGCAGGATCACCCGTCAACCTCCGAGATTCTCGCCTCCGCACCGCTATTGAGAGTACTCTCGAGAAGGAATCGGGAGTTCCGATATCTCAAGCGGAGATGGCGACCTTAATCGGTACCGAACCCGGTTCGTGGAGTTTGGGAATAAGCGATTTGACTGGTCTTGAGTTTGCGTTCAATTTCACGCATTTAGACCTTAGTGAGAATTCAATATCAGACATTTCTCCGCTCGAAAATTTATCCAGACTGATACAACTCTCCTTGCGAAGCAACTCAATTGTGGACATATCTTCACTGGCTGGATTATCGGCACTGGAATTGCTCATCCTTGATAACAACTCGGTTTCAGATATTTCGGCGCTGGCGGAGTTGACAAAGCTGGCCGACCTGGGACTTGACACCAACTCAATCGCAAATATATCACCGTTAGCAGAATTAACCGCTCTGAAACAACTCGTGCTCGGAAACAACTTAATATCGGACCTCTCACCGTTAACAGACCTGACAGGGCTGACTGCAGTGCAACTCTCGGGTAACAACATTTCTGACCTGTCGCCGCTGGCAGAGAATCAGGGGTTAGGGAATGAAACCGAGATCGATGTACGGGAAAACCCGTTAAGCTACCCATCAATCCACACACATATTCCAAGCTTAGAGGACAGAGGCGTTAAAGTCCACTTCGACAACCGCACTCCAACGACCCTCGAGCCAATTTCCGGTGATGGCCAGCAAGGTTTGCCCAGCAAGGCGTTATCCGATCCGTTTATTGTTGAAGTGAAGGATGAGAGCGGTTTAGTGTTCCAAGGGGTACCGGTGACTTTTGCCGTGGCCGCTGGCGACGGAACACTTGCCAATCGCACCACAACGACCGATTCAAACGGCAGAGCGAAAGACATACTCACACTGGGAGCCAAACCGGGGACGAATACCGTCCGGGTAAGTGTAAAGACGATATCGGAACCTGTGACTTTCAACACCGAAGGCATTCGAGTGCCCGGAGTACTTTCGATAATCTCTGGCAATAATCAAGAGGGTTTCCCCGGTGAGGCACTTTCAAGCCCGCTTGAGGTTGAGGTAAGAGATCAGTTCGATAAACCTCTGAGAAACGTCCAGGTGACCTTCGTCGTAACTACCGGCGGAGGCATATTGACTTCCCCATCCATGAAGACCGATAGACACGGGAGGGCAGAGAGCGAACTCACATTGGGGCCGGACGCAGGAACAAACACGGTCACCGTAACCGCTTCCGGCATTGAGCGGTCACAGTCATTCCATGCGGAAAGCGTCCGAGCACCAGCGTTAATCTTGAAAATTTCGGGAGAATCCCAAGAGGGCTTGCCAGGAACCGCACTTACCGACCCGTTTGAGGTTGAAGTACAAGACAAAACCGGTTCTCCACTTGAGGGAGTGCCGGTCAGGTTTGTTGTAACCGCCGGTGATGGAACGCTGAGTGCCGCGAGCACGGAAACTGCGTCCAACGGCAGAGCACAGAGTGCCTTTACAATAGGATTGAGTCCGGGAAGGCATTTGGTTAAGGTGTCTGTCGAAGGAGTTGATGCAACGGTAATCTTTAGTGTTGATGTAAAGAGCCGAGAGTTTACGCTCTCCGTGCCATCAGGCACTAGTCTAATTCACGTCCCCTTGAGGGTGACTGTAGTTAACCGCGCAGCAGAAGCGGTCAAATCCGTCGGCGACCTCTACGATGCCCTCGGCGGTGGGAAGACGGTTAATCTACTTACAACTCGCGATTCTCAGACGAATCAGTGGAACAGCTATTCGGGAGACGTGAATCGAGGCACATTCGCCGATCCATCGTTAACCGATGATATGGGTATCATCGCTAGTATGAAGAAGCCGGTAGAGCTCCGTCTGGCTGGCGACGTTCTTGGAGATGATGGGACACATATAATTCGCTTACAACCAGGAACAAACCTTTTTGGAATTCCGCTTAAGGATTCACGCATTACTCGAGTCAGCGATCTATTGATGATCGATGGAATTCGAGACAACGTCGATGCGGTCACAGTCTCGGTTAATGGAAACTTTAAAGTGGTTGTAGATGCGGGCACCGAGGAAGACATTCCCGTCACCGGCGGTCAATCGTTTATCATGGAGGCACAGCATGAGGCAACGGTCTCGATCTCGGGGGATGGCTGGGGCAGTTTTTCGGGAACGTCAGCTGCACCGTCTTTAGCGCTCACCGTGAGTCACTTCCGAAATGCTTCCTCTGTGCTGTGCTTGACCGGTTCGATTGTCTACGAGGCGGAGGGTCGAGAAAGAGACTTCCCTACCCCGACGGGGTTAGGATTGAGTGTAATCGTGAAAAACCTAACAAACGGCAACGCGCATACAATTCCAGCAACCAAAGGAGATGTGCTGCAGTCTCAGTCGTTCGGCTATCAATTGACCGTGGTGGATGTCGATATCGGACGCGCGGCTCAAGTGGGAGACATACTCGAAGTCTCCATGCAATCCCCAGATCCGCACCTTCGTGCCGAACCGGTGCGCCGTACGGTGACACCCACTGACGTGAAGAACAGCCGAATTAAGTTGCCAGAATTGTTCGTGTACGAAGTACCGACGAAGACAGCGCTGTTGATGAACTACCCGAATCCGTTTAACCCGGAGACATGGATACCCTATCAGTTAGCACGAAACGCGGCTGTCACGTTGGCGATTTATGATACCAAAGGCACGTTGGTGCGTCGATTGGAGATAGGGTATCAGCCGGCTGGATTCTACACTGAACGCGGGAAGGCAGCCTATTGGGACGGCCGTAACGAAAACGGAGAATCGGTGGCAAGCGGTCTCTATTTCTATCAACTGGGGACACCGTCTTTTCGCCAAATGCGTCGCATGCTCATTGTCAAGTAGAATCGAAAATCTAACTGTCTACCGTGTGTTGCGCAGCGCTATTGAGAATCGATTATATTCCTGACCTCGTAAGACGCCGCATGGTCGACTTTCACCTCTCTTCTTTCAAGGAATAGCCTCCGTTATTCCCTTTAAGGCAGGACTAATCCTCAGTAAAATCCGAAACTAACAGATCGAAATTCAGAATTCATCTACTAGAAATCTGATGCTGAAATCTGGAATCCTCAGGCATTGCGCATTAGTTTTCCCCCGATTTTTTCCCTTGACATTCTCAGCTCATTCGTTTAAGATAACAATATCAATTGGACACTACCCTCCAAACGGAATAAATCATCATCTTGAAAGGAGATTATACCTTGCGAGCGTTTGAGTATACTTCCCCCAAGACCGTCAGCGAAGCAGCTGACCTGCTCGCGGAAAAAGGAGACCTAGCGAGAGTCTTGGCTGGCGGTACAGACCTTATCGTTCAGGTGCGTGAAGGCAAACGACACTTAGAACGGATTGTAGACATTAAGGATATTCCTGAAGCCAACGTATTGTCGTATGACCCACAGGCAGGTTTGCATCTTGGATCTGCTGTCCCCTGCTACAAGATATATGGAGACAAGGCAATCTCGGCTGCTTTCCCTGCACTTGCCGATTCAACCCATATCATCGGTGGCACCGCTATCCAGGGCAGAGCCGCGGTCGGCGGCAATCTATGTAATGCTTCTCCTGCAGCAGATACTATACCGGCGTTGATTGTGTTGGAAGCTACGTGTATCATTGCAGGAACGAACGGAACGCGCGAAATACCGGTCGAACAGTTTTGCACTGCCCCGGGCATTACCGTGCTGCAGAACGGAGAGTTTCTCGAATCCCTGAAGGTTCCGGCGCCAAAAAGTAATTCGAGTTCCTTTTACCTTCGTTTTATCCCACGCAATGAAATGGACATTGCTGTTGTCGGCGCCGGTGCTTCGGTCGTACTTGACGATGCCAAAGAGTCGATTGTCTCCGCCCGCATCGCCCTCGCGGCAGTTGCCCCCACCCCACTATTCGCCGAGGAAGCCAGTGTGCTACTCGCTGGACGCGCTGCTTCCGATGAATCAGCTATTGAGGAAGCCGCTGAAGCGGCAAAAACCATCGCTCGTCCAATAAGCGACATGCGCGGCAGCGCCGAGCAGAGAGTGCATCTTGTCGGCGTGTTGACCAAGCGTGCGCTTAACGGCGCGATTCAAAGAGTGAAGGAGTCATAGACTAAATGGCCGACAAAGTTCATGTAAAAACAGTGATTAACGGTGAAGCAGTGGAGTTCCTTTGCGAACCGCGCGATAGTCTGCTCGAAGTCCTGCGAGACAATTTGATGCTGACCGGCGCCAAAGAAGGGTGTAACAACGGCAACTGCGGCGCATGCAGTGTAATTCTGAATGGGCGTCTGGTCAATTCCTGCTTGGTACTCGGAGCCGAGATTGAAGGTAAAGAGGTGGAAACCGTAGAAGGATTGGCAGAACCCAATAAACTCCATCCTATTCAGGATGCGTTTCTGGAAAACGCGGCGCTCCAGTGTGGTGTCTGTACACCCGGTTTTCTCATGGCTGCAAAAGCGTTGTTGAACGAGAATCCTAATCCGACGGAACACGATGTCCGCTTCTGGCTGGCAGGCAATTTGTGTCGCTGCACCGGCTATGACAAAATTGTCCGCGCCGTGCTTGATGCAGCGGAAACCATGTCTACGGAGGTGAATGCGTAATGGCAGTGGAAAAAGAATATAAGGTAATCGGAACCCGTCCCATTCGGCATGATGGGGTGGACAAGGTAACAGGTCGAGCACTTTACGGAGCAGATTACCAAGCTGCGGGATTGTTGCACGGTCGCGTGCTGCGAAGTCCCCATGCCCATGCTCGGATTAAATCAATCAATACGAGCCGTGCGGAAGCTTATCCCGGCGTCAAGGCGGTTGTCACGGCGGCAGATTTGACTGCCTCGCAAGACAAAATCGTCGATCTCGGTGAGGGCGCCGTCAATCTGAAGTTCATGTGCGACAATATCTTGGCGCGCGAGAAAGCGCTGTACAAGGGACACGCTGTCGCTGCCGTCGCCGCATTGAACGGCCACATTGCTGAAGAAGCGCTCGAACTCATTGATGTTGAGTATGAAGTGCTGCCGTCCGCCATAGAAGTCAGGGCAGCCATGCAAGACGATGCTCCTCTCGTCCACGAAGACATGAAGACCGACGAGATGGGGAAACAGTCGGAAAATTCAAGCAACATCGCTAGCCACTTTCAACACAAGAAGGGAGATATTGAGAAAGGTTTCGCAGAGGCTGATGTAGTCATCGAACACGACTACGTAACCGGTACCGTGCATCAGGGATACATTGAACCCCATAACGCAAGTGCCGTGTACAATGCGGATGGAGAAATCACTATCTGGTGCAGTACCCAAGGTGCGTTCAATGCGCGCGGCCAAGTGGCAGAGATTCTGCAGCACCCGGTCTCCAAAGTAAAAGTTGTGCCGATGGAGATTGGTGGAGGTTTTGGCGGAAAGATAAGTGTCTATCTTGAACCTCTCGCCGCGTTGCTCTCCAAGAAATCGGGTCGGCCTGTCAAGGTTTTAATGAGCCGCGAAGATGTATTCGAGAGTACCGGTCCTACGCCAGCATCCTATGTACGCGTAAAAATCGGAGCAACCAATGATGGACGCATTACGGCGGCGGAAGCTTACATCGCCTTTGAAGCCGGTGCATATCCCGGTTCTCCCGTTGGCGCTGCCGCTATGTGTGTATTCTCCCCCTATAAGATTGAAAACGGATTTATTGACGCATACGATGTTCTCGTCAATAAAGCAAAAACCAACGCTTATCGCGCTCCGGGGTCGACAAATGTCGCCTTCGCTACCGAAACGATCATTGATGAGATATGTGAAAAGATTGGGATGGACCCCATCGAATTCCGACTCCTGAACAGCGCAAAAGAGGGAGACTCTCGTGTCGATGGTCCGGTATTCCCGCGCATCGGCTTTATCGAAACAGTTGAAGCGGCAAAAGATCACCCACACTACTCGGCGCCGCTGGAAGGCAAGCACAAGGGCCGTGGTACCGCTACCGGTTTTTGGCCCAATTTCGCTTTCAAATCGAGCGTGTCCATCAACGTAAATCCGGATGGGACGATAAGTCTCGTTGAAGGCTCGACGGACATCGGCGGTTCTCGCGCCTCAATCGCCATGCAGGCTGCGGAAGTCTTGGGAATCTCTGCGGAATCCGTGCATCCCACGGTAGTTGACACCAACTCTGTTGGTTACACCGATGTAACTGGTGGAAGCCATACCACCTACACAACCGGTTTAGCCGCCTACGAAGCCGCCCAAGATGTAAAGAGCCAGATGATTGAGCGTGCCGCGAAATTGTGGGAGGTAGACGCGAAGGAAATCGAGTTCGCCGATGGCATATTCCGGTACGTCAACGGAAAAGAGGAAGAAATTGACTTCAAGGGATTAGCCGAAAAACTTGGTCAAACCGGAGGCCCATTGATGGGGCGCGCCAGCGTTGCACCGTCGGGTGCTGGTTCATCCATTGGAACACACATCGTTGACGTTGAGGTTGATGTCGATACCGGCAAAGTAGAAATTCTGCGCTATACAGCGACGCAGGATGCCGGTAAAGCCATCCATCCCAGTTACGTTGAAGGCCAGATTCAGGGCGGCGCAGTCCAAGGAATCGGCTGGGCGCTGAACGAGGAATACATTTTCAACGAAGACGGCCAGATGACCAACGCCAGTTTCCTTGATTATCGGATGCCGACCAGCTACGATTTGCCGATGATTGACGCGGTGATCGTTGAAGTCCCGCATCCGGGCCATCCCTTCGGCGTCAGGGGTGTCGGCGAAACCCCAATCGTGGCTCCGCCAGCAGCTATCGCGAACGCTATCTACGATGCGGTCGGTGTTCGGCTCACGGAGTTGCCGATGTCACCCGAGCGTGTCCTCAAAGCGTTGGGGAAAATCTAAACTCGCCGCAGGGAGAATTGCAACGTCAGTGGGGTATTGGGGTAGTTCCTTCCCAATGCCCCATTTCTATTTGAACAGAGTCCTGAAGGAAAAATATCCCCGCTGGTATTCCTGTATCATTCAATGCGCGTCTCTATGCCTATAGGTCCTATGCGATTCGGATTGCAGGGATTGCAGATTTGTATTCCCTAAGTCCCTGTTTTTGGATAGAGACAAAAAGATTAGGAGCAATACATACGTAGGGCATGACGAGAGATCCCTATCCACTCGATTCGTCGTTATCCTCTGGTCGTTATCCTCTGCAAGAGTCATAACAATATGAAATTATCGCTTAAAATCTTCAATTTATTTTTTACGCAAGCCTTGTATCTTATGAAAGGTTGATTCTGTCATGGCAACCGTAGCAATCCCATCCCTTATGCAAGAGCTGACCGATGGCAAGGAGAAAGCCACCATAGAAGGCAACACAATACGCGAAGTCCTTAACAACTTGGAGTCAATCTACCCGGGCTTTAAAGCGCGCATCTGTGATGACGATCAGATTCGTCCCAATATTGCCGTTTATGTAGATGGTTCGCTGACGCGAGAAGGTATGCGTCAGCAAGTTTCGGAAGACAGTGAAATTCATTTCCTGCCAGCCATCAGCGGAGGCACCTCTCCGTAACTGTCTTGAAGCGCCACTCCATGATTTGAGCTTGGAATGTTCTTGCCAAATCCCAATCGGATTGAGAGTGAGCTAAGCACACTGGAGAGCGATCCCGTAACAGTCTAATTCCGTCACAGGAACTATATCGCACAAAGACCTCTTGTAGGGTGGGTACTGCCCACCAGCTTTTCATTGTGACGGGCAGAAAGATGTAAGACACATATACCAATATCCGGCACGGAAGCTCGGTTGCACGCGTGCCTCTTATAGCTAATTCCCCGTAGGGTGGGCACTGCCCACCATTGTCTTCCAGAATCCACATGATGAAATCCCCAGATTACTGCGCTTCCCATTGCACCCACTCCATCGCAAACCTGCCCTATCTGTAGGTGCGAGCACCTGCTCGCGACAGATTTCGACCAAACTTTACTCCGACCGAACTTTACATCGAAATCCATCTCACAGCAGCCTGTAGCGTGGGCGCTGCCCACCATTTCTTCTAGAATCTTTCATTATCAGATGCCAGATTCCTCTTCCTTCAGTTGTGCCCTGTCCATTGCACACGCGGAATTGAGCGGAACAGAGGCACCTCGACAGCCAAAGAATCAGAGGTTTTCACCAATAAGTCGTCAAGATCTCGCTTAACTTCAGTTAGGTCGATAGGTCGAAAAAAAAATTGAAATAATTGCTTGACACCCGTATGGCTGCGTGGTATAATAACATGCTTCCAAAATGGAAGCGCAAAAGATGCTCTTTGAAAACTGAATAGTGATACGTGACATGTCCGTCCAAATCTTGAAGTTTCTCTTTACAAAAGAGTAAGGTTTCGCTAACCATTGGTTAGCACCGATTTTTTGGAGAGTATGATACCGGCTCAGGACGAACGCTGGCGGCGTGGATTAGGCATGCAAGCCGAACGAGAATCATAGCTTCGGCTATGAGGAAAGTGGCGAAAGGGTGAGTAACGCGTGGGTAATTTACCTTTGAGACGGGGACAACAACTCGAAAGGGTTGCTAAAACCGGATACGACTGGCTTTTCACAAGAGAAGCCAGTGAAAGTATGGCACTTCGGTGCTGTAGCTCAATGATAAGCCCGCGTCCTATTAGCTTGTTGGTAGGGTAATGGCCTACCAAGGCTACGATGGGTAGCTGGCCTGAGAGGGTGGTCAGCCACATTGGGACTGAGACACTGCCCAAACTCCTACGGGAGGCTGCAGTCGAGAATATTTCGCAATGGGGGAAACCCTGACGATGCGACGCCGCGTG
>JAJDTR010000133.1 GCA_022827055.1 Candidatus Poribacteria bacterium
GATGCGAATAGCATGACGGTAGGCTTCAACGTCAAATGTTCCGTCCTCTCTCAGGAACTTCACCAAATTGATGCTCGCCAGATTACACGACGTGTCATCCAAAAAGACGAACTCGCTGCACGGATTGGTTGCGTTAATCCTATCTGTGTTCTTGCAAGTGTTCCATTTCTGGATAGTGCCGTCGAACTGGACGCCGGGGTCGGCGCACGCCCAAGCGGCATACGAGATTTTGTCCATTAGGTGTTTCGCATCGTGCTCGTCGGCAAGCTTTCCGTCCATGCGATACGTCGTATGCCATTTTCCATTCTTAAGGTATGAGTCCATGAAGGCGTCGGGTATTCGCACGGAATTATTGCTGTTCTGCCCGCTGATTGTTCGATACGCTTCGCCGTTAAAATCGGATTCGTAGCCGGCTGCAATCAGCGCCTGTGCCTTTTTCTCTTCCTGCAATTTCCAGTCTATAAAGTCGCCTATCTCCGGGTGATCCATGTCAAGGATAACCATCTTCGCCGCCCTGCGTGTCGTTCCGCCGGACTTTATGCTTCCTGCCCACCGGTCGAATCCTTCTAGGAAGGAGAGCACCCCGGACGATGCACCCCCGCCGGACAGTTCCTCTCGCTTCGCCCGAATCTTGCTGAAATTTGTGCCCGTGCCGCTGCCGTACTTGAATAGCCGAACTTCCGCTTTCTGTAATTCGAGCATAGAGTCAAGCGAGTCGTCTACACTTTGGATAAAACAGGCCGAGTTTTGCGGGTGCTCGTATGCATTCGTTGATGTCCGGACGCTTTGTGTTGCTCGATCCCAGAAGAAATTACCGCCTCCGCCTTCAATCCCGTACTCGTGCCAAAGCCCGCAATTGAACCAAACAGGGGAGTTGAATGCCCCTCGTTGGGAAATCAATAGATAGGTTAATTCCGACTCAAATGCGTCTGCATCTTCAGACGTTGCAAAGTAGCCTCCGAATTCGTCTCCTGAGCGGCGGATAGTGCGGGCAACTCGCGTGACCAATTGGCGCATGCTCACTTCGTTGCCTGTGCCTGGTACACCGGCTTTGCGGAGGTATTTCGATGCGCCTATATCAGTCGCCAATTGTGACCAAGATTCCGGTACTTCAATGCCTTTTTGTTCAAAAATTGTCTCCCCTTTTTCATTGTAAATGGTCGAATCTCTCTGATCCCATTTCATCTCATCGAAGGGATGGGTACCGGAACTAGTGTAATGACGTTTAATCTTCAAGCCGCGCTTCCGCACGGCATCAGGTTGTTCGACGCGGGGAGACTCGTCGGAAGGCGCCGCCGCAATTGAATCGACATTAGGGTCAGACATATTTCTTCCTTTCGAAGGTGCCGACTTGCTCGTTTGAATCGGCAAGAGGCAACCACAACTGAGCAATATTGCAATTCTACAATCTTTAAACAGTGTACAAAATTGACTCGAAAAAAAAATATACCGGCCTTGTATTATTGATGCAGGCTGGTAAAGATTCTCTTCAAACAATGCTTTGAACGATTCTCGTGTATTGAATCTCGCATTTGCACAGTTGAGGGCATGCAGACACTAATTCGGATGCTGCGTGAGTTGTTGCAGTTCCTTTTCAAAATCCGTTACGTCCTTAAAATCGCGATAGACAGAAGCGAAACGGATGTACGCAACACGGTCGGTGTCTTTGAGTATGTCCATGACCAAATCACCAATCGATCGACTGTCAATCTCCGATTTTCGCATGCTGATCAACTGCTGTTCGATTTCTCCAATCAGGTGATCGATGGTCTCTTGGCTAATCGGTCGTTTTTCGCAAGCCTTCATCAGGTTGCGCCTCAACTTCCCCCGATTAAACGCTTCACGCCGTTGGTCTTTCTTGATGACGAACAGATCCAGTACCTCTGCCCGCTCGTACGTGGTGAACCGCTTTGTACACGTGGGAGTGAGGCATTCTCGACGTCTACGGGTGACGCTCCTACCGTCGGTCTCGCGCTTGTCCAGGACTTTTGTCTCAAAACTCCCACAGTACGGGCATTTCATAAATCACCAGCATCTTGTATGCAAAGTGTTATCCAATACTATATATATGTAGGATAGCACAACATTATACCATGTCAAGTTTTTTTTTTGCAAGATTGCTGTAGTGCTGAGAAATCCATAGAAAATGTGACGCGACACTGATTAGTTTACAGTGATTACCATTCATCAAAATAGACATATTTAACCTTCAAGTGGAGAATAAACAAACACGGGAATCTGGTGCGCAACCGTCTGGCAGTTTTGATGAAAAAGGATATCGTGCCTGGCCAAGTTCATAATATCGGATTCGCTGGTGTATTTTTCTTGCATTAATCGCCATATGTTGTGTACAATAAGTTAAACAGCACAATATATGTAATTTTAATAGAACTTATTAAGGGAGGTGAAATCAATGGCTAGGAAGCCCCAGACAGTAAAAGTGGCTCGTAGTGCCACAAATGGGCGATTTGTCACGCTTGAGTATGCTAGGAGACATCCACGAACTACTGTAGTAGAAAGAATCAAGCGTCGCCGAAATTAGCGATTGACTACGTTGACAATTGGCAGGGCGCCCCGTCGTCCTGCCAATTTGGGATGCAAGCCGAAAGCAACACGTAGACCAATCACCGATCTGCGTTACCTGTATCTGCCAATATAGAATGCCATTGAAAGTGGATTGGAAGTTGTGATATAATCCTAACATAAGTTACTATTTGATTTGCAGAGCGAGAATTAATTCTTTCCCATATCACTTGGTGCGCTCTTCTGCGAAGGAAGTCGGCTCTTCCAGCCCTTTTGACTGCGACAGGGACTGAGCAGGGGTACATTGTCCGGACTCCAACATCTATGCACCGATAATGCTACCGGCAGATTTGGTTGCAAAATCGCTGAATTGGTAGCTTCCCGTTGAGGTTGAAGAGCGTCAGCCGTTGTAGATGGTCACTAGGTGGCGCCTAGGATTGAGTAGCATTGAGGTTAGGGCATAGCGATCTAGTGAGTCTAGGCAATTCTTGAAGACCATAGGGGCGAGGCAAGAAATGAAAGAAAATCGATCTCAACCAGGAAACATAAAAGTTGTCGAAACGACCCCTTCGGAGTCTTTGGTTGTTTCTGCACAGCGAGGACGCAAGCTTGTTCCCAACCGAGATGTTAACAGCGAGGATAGGGGCTTTTTTGGAAAACGGAAACGCAAACGCAAGAGCGGTCCCACAGAGGAACATATCAAACGGGTCGTATTTGAAAATCTTGATGCCTTTCCAAGCAACGAAGTGCGCATGCTGCGCGGCGTGTTTTCTTTAGCCACCACGGCAGTACGCGAAGTCATGATTCCACTATCGGAGCTAGTGGCTGTACACGTTAACACTCCCACGGAACAAGTCAAAGCCATAGCGGAGAGCGCCAATTATCGTTTTGTTCCTGTTTTTGAGGAACGTATAGATAGGCTCATCGCCGTAGTGGATGTCATGGAAATCCTTTATGCCCCGCGCGAATTTAACGATGTGAGCACTTTTGTTCGCCGACTGGATCGTGTGCCGGAAACAAAACCCGCGGGCGAACTGCTCGAGGAGATGCGCGGCTCAACCGAGCCTGTAGCAGCCGTTATCGGTGAACACGCCGGGTGCACCGGTTTTGTGACATTGGAGGATATTCTGGAATTGATTGTCGGCGAGATCCGTTACAATCACAAGCGTCTCAGCCCGCATGCGGAATTGCTTGGTACGGATCACTGGTCACTTGATGCCCGCACTTCAATCGATGTTGTCAATGATGAATTGGGTACGGATATACCCAAAGATCGTTTTGATACGATTGGCGGGTTCATATTGGCTCAACTCGGTCGTCTCCCGGAACGCGGGGAAAAGGTCGCCTACAACAACATCGAATTCATGGTTGAGGACGTATTCGGGTACGGAATAATCTCTGTTCAAGCGACGCGCATCAAGGGTCCAAGAAACCCGAGGAAAAGCAGTTGATAAGATTGTCTCTTTAATCGGCAGAATTGGGAAGTCCGCGTAGGTTCACCATGAAATCTGTTAAACGACCATCGCAACGCGCGATAAAACCGGGGTCATGGAAGCTAATAGTGTTCTATCTCATTGTGTTGGCAGCCATTCTTGTTTTAATCTGGAAGATGCCCTCAATCGTTAACCTAATGTGAACATTTGGAGTAATCTTAGCGGAGGTAAGTTCGAACACAGAATGCAACAGCCGCGTTTGCTTCAGCCGTCGATCCCGAAGAATAGAAGTTCAATACTATCTCCCTCTAAGCCGTCAATTTATCTACTAGCCATCATTCTCTGCTTCGCCATCTCCTGCCCTCCAAATTCGCTCGCCATTGAAGATCAACTCACTATCATATCACCACATCCCGAGTCAATTGAAAAAGAGTTTGGGCGCGCCTTCAAAGAATGGTATCTTCAGAAAACGGAGAGATCTGTAGCGCTCGATTGGTTAGATTTGGGCGGATCGTCTTCGGACTTCCGCTTCATCGAGTCTGAGTTCCAACGTGTGCCGCAAGGCATTGGAATCGATCTTTTTTTCGGCGGCGGGACAGACAATTACCTCAAACTCGCCGAGCAGGGATTGCTTTTTCCTTACAAGCTGCCCGACGCGCAATTGGACCGGATACCCAAAGAAATCTTCGGCATCCCCGTGTATGACCCCAAATATCGTTGGTACGGAGCCGCTCTGTCCAGTTTTGGCATCATGTTCAACGAGCAACTTCGTGAACTCCTCCGATTACCCAATGTGTCGACGTGGAAAGATTTGACGCACCCCGACTTGGTCGGTCGAGTTGGTGCCGCGGATCCTCGCGAAAGCGGCAGTGCCCACATGATGTACGAAATCATTTTGCAGGGATATGGCTGGGAAGAAGGATTCGGACTCATCACGAAATTAGGCGCGAATGTACGCGGATTCTCGGCAGGGTCGAACGCGATTCCGAAGGATGTGGTGTCCGGGCAGGTTATCTATGGGATGGCAATCGATTTTTACGCTTACGGACAAATCGCGGTTATCGGCGACGATATCATCAAATACCTCGTTCCGCCGGATGCCGCGGTGGTCAGCCCCGATTCCATCGCAATACTCAAAGGAGCGCCGAACCTGAAGGTTGCTCAGGCGTTTCTTGAATTTGTGCTTTCGGATACGGCGCAAAAACTCTGGGTGCTGCGCGACGACGATCCCGAAGGACCAAAGTGGCGGGGCGGCTTAAACCGAGCGAGCGTCGTTCCCGAATTATATGATGAACTCGGCGGCCGGTGTGTGGTTATCAACCCTTTCAAGCGGGAGTTGAAACCGATTCAGTACGATGCCGCCAAAGGTGGGAAACGCTGGGCGCTCGTCAATGACCTCATCGGAGCACTCGTTATTGATCCGCACAAGGACCTGGTAACCGCGTGGAAGGCTATAAATAAGTGTAAAGACGAGCAGAAGCGAGAGGCGGCAATTGATAGGCTCACGGAAATGCCGATTACGGCGGAAGAAGGGCTACAGATAGCGCAGTCGGAATGGCGAAAGCCGGATTATCGAAATCAGAAACTAACCGAGTGGAATAGCTTCGCGCGCCAGAAATACGGCGACGTGGTAAAACTAACGAAGTAATTTGGATTAAAAGGCTTAGTTGGATTTTGTACTAACGTACACGATAGGTGCGGTTTCCAACGGCGCCGAATTCTGCTCCTACAATATTGCGTTTGTAGGGCGCGATCAATCGAGTGAACCCCGAGGACGATAGAGTTCTCGTGTGCACCATCCACGAAGCACCCGAGAGCAGGATACGGATCCTCCGCCCGCCTTTATACCTTCAAATGCCTCGGCTATCTCCTCCTTCACATTCCCACCATCTCCGTCATCTCATCTAAGAGCCTGTTTGAAAAGTAGGTGGCAAAGCCATTTTTGGTCATTTGAGGGTCAAAATCATCGGATTTTCAAGGCGTTTACCCCAAAATGACCTCTCTCGAAGACGGATTTGGACTTTTCAAACAGGCTCTAAAGGATAAATTGGCCGTCTTAAATTCTCATATGTAAAATTCGCAAGGTTTGGGCTATGGACACCTGGCGTGTCTACCTCCAAAATTTCGTGCGCTATCGACGTGTAGTCCGCTCGGTAATGGACGGCGGATTTTAACGCAATCAATTTCCTATCCCTCGGTTCTATACCGACACTGCGAAGGACTTCGGCATCAAGCGGCTGCGACCGTTCCTCGGTTAGAATTACCTCGACACCTCCCGTCTTAATCACAGTGGTGCGCCCCATGCTGTCGGTGGCTCCCCGCGCCATCGGCCCCTTTCGCACATAAACACCGTCGGAAATCGTCTTCACATAGGCATCAAGCCTCACAGGTTCACCGTGCATGCCATCGGTCTTGCCGCCGACATTGAGATTTAGGCGGTTGCCGACACCCGCTTCAATCGCTTCGGCAACCGATTCGGGATCGGCGATAATGGCGACGACGGCATCACGCACATCAGCCTCGACGAAGGCGCGCAGGATAAATGTTCCGTCACAGGGCCCGCCACCACCGGGATTATCGGCACCTTCCGCCAAAACAATGGGCTGCCCCGATGATTGATTTGCGTGTTCGATTGCTTCCTCGATCGAAACAAGGTTTGTACGAAAGTCTTCGCGTATCGACCAAAGGTGTGCGGCAAATTCATCGACCTTCTGTTCGGCAAGCTCGCGGTTCCCGTCCGTGGTTACGAGCACGGAAACCCCCGCGCCATGTATGTCCGCAAAAGGAAATCCCATGGACAATGTCGCCGTTACTACGCCGTCTTCAGATTCCAATTGGTGGAGTTTTTTCACCAGGTCACTCGCAGGCGGTCTCATGGTGCACTGCGCGGGCGGTGATGTCAACAGCGGGAGTTGGCGGTATGCCATCGTCGGCGTAATCTCTCCCCGCACCGTTTTATAAATGACATCAACCGCTTCGATTCCGCGTTCGTAAGTGTCGACGTGAGGATACGTGTCGAATCCGATAATCGCGTTGGGGTATTTCACGGTTTCGGGAGTGATGTTTGCATGCAGATCGAAGGTCACGACAACGGGGCGGGAACCGACAATCTCGCGCACGCTGGAAATCAAATCAGCTTCGGCATCCTCAATGTCCTCCGTAACCATGGCGCCGTGTAGATCGAGCACCACTCCGTCAATCTCGCCCGCACCCGCAAGCAGATGGAGAAACTCGGATTTGAGCGTGTCGTAGGCGTCCTGTTCGACCTTTCTGGATGGGGTGGCAAAGCTCCAAAGGAGTGGAACAAGCTCCACTTTCAATTTAGCTGCTGCCTCGATAATACCGCCTGTAACGGTAGATGTGTTTCCGAAGTTGTTGAGAATCTCGTCGCCGACCATTCTTCTAAAACTGTCAAGCGTGGTCGGTACGGGCGAAAAGGTATTCGTTTCGTGCCCGATACACCCCGTCGCAATCCGCATCAAGTCCTCCTTGAACCCGAGTTTCTCTCGAAAACTTGGGTTCTTTCCCTAAATTTTCGCGTGATCTTGACAAGCGTTAGCCAGTCTAAACGTCATCAGCCCCGCTGGCTATGGCAAAGGTATCACAATCCAAAGGCGGGGAGAACACCAACCTACCCGTTGTCGGACAAGAAGATTTTGGGGCTTCTTCCATCCTTCCGCCCTTCCGTTCTTCCAGTTTCGTATTCCGTCCGACTCTCCGCTCTTTTCGAGAATCGCTCACATGCTGCTTCCGTTACCTGCGCTTTGACAACGCCCAACTTCGTCCGGGTTCATCGGCTCGAAAGGTTTCCACGTTCCCTCTGTCCGCCAAGGTCACATAACAGGTGCGGCCGTCGGGACCTCCAAATGCGATGTTGGTACAAAGTTTTCCTGTTAGCTGTACCTCCAATAGCACCTCGCCCTCCGGCGAGATCTTCGCAACAACCCCCTTGCCGTGTCGGGTGACATACAGATTCCCGTCTACGTCGCAGCGCATGCCGTCCATATTGAAATCGGGGAATTCGATAAACAGCCGCTTGTTGCTAATCTCCCCATCTGGCGAAAGGTCATACGCCCATACATTCAGCTGGTTGGATTCGTTGACATAGAGCGTTTGCTCGTCGGGACTTACCTCAATTCCGTTGGTCGTTCCCATTCCTTCCTCCAGCAGCGTGACTTCGCCATCCCTCCCTATTCGCCACAACTGCCCCGTCGACTTGGGCCAATTTGGGTCGCTGGCGTAGATAATATCATTTGCGCCGATGGCGAGATCGTTCGGCTGATTCATCCACGGCTCGTGAGCGTGAACCGAAATGTGACGTGTCTCCATGTCCACCTTCAGCACATTGTGGTTCGTGTAGTCCGCGATGTACATGTCTCCGGCGCTGTTGAATCGGATGCCGTTGCCAATGCTGCCGTTTGGCAGTTCTACAAAGACGCTGGCTTCTCCAGCCGGGGTGACTTTACCTATTGTGTGCTCCCTCGCAAAGTTGACGGCATAGAGATTTCCCTCCGCATCGCATGCAGGACCTTCAACTCCGGACGTAAACCCGTTGACGGGCGTGAATTCTCGGCTTATAAAGAGTTCCTCGTTCAATTTTCCGCGCTCCTTCCGTTTTTGATTTGAAGCGGCGATTCTATTGCTGACATTCCCTGCGTTTATTTCTCATATTTTAGCACACATGCGGACATAAGGCGAAGATATGTTACAAATTTGTGCAAGGAAGACGCATCTGAATTCTGGCGTTGACACAGGAGAAAATTGTCTGAATCACTGATTAAACGGATTAAAGGATTTCACGGATTAGAATCGCCCATTCGGCGGCGTCTGTGTAAGGCGCGAAACTTCACGGAAGAACCCCTTAAGAGCATGCCATTATCCCTGTCGGAATAATTCTTTCAGCAAGTAACACTCCTTTTTCGCTCAATGACTAGCCATGAAAAGTGTTCCTTCGTGGTCTGGTTTTCACTCCAGCGGAGTGAAATGTCAATAGTACACGATTCCTCCTCGCGTCTGCACTCCAGCGGAGTGCAATGTTGAGTGTTACTTGAGAGCATGACATTATCCCTGTCGGAATAATTC
>JAJDTR010000032.1 GCA_022827055.1 Candidatus Poribacteria bacterium
GAGTGTTTGACGTTCCACTTGTTCAAACGGCAGGATTTTAGTCAAATCAGGGGAAATAGAGTAGGGTGGGAAGAAATCATTGACGAAATCTGTCGAGGCAAGTTAACTGGTTGTAACAGCTTTGTCGTTTCAAGCAGAACAGCGCGTTCAATGGTGTTTTCCAGCTCGCGTACGTTGCTAGGAAAGTCATACTGCGTCAATAATCGTAAGGCATCGGCGGAAGCAGTTTGTTCAGCAGCTTCATATCGCGGACAATCTCAGGCAGCGGCTTATCCGTGTAAGAGCCTATTTGAAAATACAATTTATATGGTGCGCACTGCGCACCATACTCTAAAAGCCCCTGGGATCAAGCGAACCGAAAATGAGTGATCAAGTGACCGGATAGGATCAACCGAACGAATAGTGAGGGCGATAGAAATCCCATAGAGATCCTAAAGGTGTATAGAAACGCCAAATCCCCATGTACCCAAGCCTTCTGGGGCGACAGGTATGTAATAGGCACAATAAACACATGAAAAAAACTTCCTATGAGTGACAAAAAATGGCTTTACTACTGATTATTCAAACAGTCTTTCAGGTGTATAGTGGAGGAACCGAGTTTTGAAGAAAATACTCCGTTTTCAATTGGAAGAAAGCGATGTTGCTTTATGGGGAAAAGTGGGTGGGTCAAGGCCGGAAAATGACCTGAAAAACCTTTATGTCGTTTGTGCCGAAATCGCTGACAAAAACTAAATCGTCTCTGGATACGACGATGCCGAAGGGATCGACTAGTGTACCTGCCCCAAATTCTGTCAGGATTTCACCATTCGGTGTAAAGATTTGCACCCGCCGATTGCCGCGATCGGTGACATATATGGAGTTCCAGCGGTCCAAGGCAATTTGGTTCGGTTCTCTGAACTGCCCCAGCGCCGAGCCTTCGCTCCCCCATATTTGGACGAGATTGGCGCTGAAGTCGTACTTTTTGACTCGGTGGTTGCCCGAGTCGACGACGTAGATGTTTCCATAGGGGTCAACAACGAGGTCGGTCGGATCACGAAACTGTTCGTTCTCGCCCCCGAAACTTCCGCGAATTAGTGCTGGGCGACCTTCGCTATCGAACTGAATAAAGCGGTTGTTTCCGGTATCGACAACGTAGATTTCCCCATTTCGTCCGATTCCGATCCCGCTGGGCAGATCCAACTCAATATGCGCACCCGTACCCAAGTTTCCGGAGTCGCTGTCGGAGTAATCACCCAACATAAGCTGAAAGATACGGTCCACGAGATTGCAATACTGCACCCGGCTGTTTCCCGTGTCGATGACGTAAAGAATCTCTGTGCGTTGAAAATTGATTGCGGTAGCAGTAGGCTGATCGAACTCGCCGGTTCGCCATCCGCGACTACCGAATTCTGTAACGAAATTCCCGTCAAAATCAACAACTTGGATGCGATTATTCCCGGAATCTGCGACGTACAAGTGACCGAGGCGGTCCAATGCCAATCCGGACGGCTGAATAAATTGCCCGGCACCTTGACCGGGACCGCCAATCGTCCCGATATAATTCACGCCGAGAATTTGCGGGGAAGGTGGAATGCGGTTGGACGGGACGATTTGAGGCGAGGAAATCTTCCGAGCGAGATGAGGCGGGCTTGATTGATTGTCGGGGGTGGTGTGCCCGTCGGCAACGGGTTGATTGCCGGTTTGTCGCGGTGAGGCACAACTCAGATATATGGGAAAAATAATAAAAAATAGCAACAAGCCCCATCGCCCGTGCATCGCTTAATCCTTACGAACTTCAAATTTGAAAACAAAAGTAGATTCCGTATCCTCGAGATCGTTTCTCACTTTTGGCACGATGACTCGAAGGCTTGAAGATTTAATGCTCCGCTTGCGAAAGTAGAGGAAGAATTGCGTTCGATGATTTGGCATGATCGTTGTTCTCTCGATATCTTCTCGAGGAAGCGCGACCGAGCTGCCTTGCGCGCGAAGTGTGCGGTCATGCCGAAAGAGTTCCATTTTAAATTCGGGAGGCAGTTTCGGTTTAAAATTTTTGCCCAAGAAAAACGATTCTTGGGACCTGTCAATCGGCTTCGTTACATTGCCAGCCTGATCCAGCAACTGGCAATCTTTTCGTTTGAACGAAACCCAATTACCGGTGCGGTTAAACATCAAAATACCGAACGCGTCAACCGCCTTCACATCGTTCAGCGGCACAGCCATCGCCGTAATGCCGTTTTTCTCGTAAATGACAGTACCGGTCTGTGGAAGAATGGCTGCCTCAGCGTCAAATTGCGGGACAATTTGCACCGGCTGCAGGGCGGAACATCCGGGGATTGCCGCCAATAGCAAAAGCATCAAAAATTTTGTGCCTAGTTGTGTATGTTTTTTCATAGGATTTTGGATGCGGGAGACGCTTCCTTTCTTTGATTGTGTTATCAAAATACCATTTCGCTTGCTTTACGGTGCGGATGATTTTTTCAACCTATCATTCTCTTTCGCCGTAAGCAGGAATCAAGCGAGCGATTAGCGAGTGTGACGGAAATCTCCTTGCCCTCCGACGCTGCGCGGAGACAAGACCTCTTGCTCCGCTTCACGCAAGTTTCTTTGATTGATTCACGTTTTTTGTGTACTTGCATTTTAGAGAAATGGCGTAGCAATTCGTTTACTAACTTTAGGTAGAGGTTCCGCGCGCCTTGGCAAAGAAATCGAGCAACTTGCCCAATGTTTCAGGTAAGGCTTCGCGCGGAGTGTAACGATCAATGAACGCGTCGGTGTTCGGTGCCTCCAGGGTACTTTCTATCGCTGTCTGTGCGGCGTCTACGAGCGGTTGTTCCGTAGCGGTGAGGGCTGTAGCACTTGCGCCTTCAGCCAAGATGATATCGCCAGTGGGGAATCTAGTTGAGAGTGCGCCAACGTTCGCATCTGTCAGCACGGTTATCTGTGGCAGTCTTGCTTCCGACAGTTTCCCCATTTCGGTTGATAGATAGGTTATTTCAGCGAAGGACATCTCGGAGGCGGGTGTTCGATCTGTCGCATTCAACTTCAGCACGACATCGTTTGAATAAATGCAAATCAGCGGAAACTCCTTCAGCAGCGCAGTGCGAATCGCAATCAGCAGTGTGACGAAATGAAGTCGCTGTAACGGAGCAAGTGGATGAATAACAGTGAGAATAGTTGAGCAACCTGAAATCTCGCCTTCGCCAGCGGCTATAATGCGATCCGGCAAATTCGGGCAATCGGTTTGGACAACCAAATCCGCAAGATTGAGTGATTCCAGCAATGATGGCGGTGCCGACGTGGGAAACAGGTCTATCCATGAGCCGGTCGAGAATATATGGCTCAGACGTTGCTCTGCAGGGAAAGGGAGATAGTTCCCGCAAGAGGGACAGATGTACAGATTGCGTTCTAGCGTTTGCCTAAACACAAGCTCATCACAACCCTCGCATTTATGCCATAACCCGTCGGGGCTTTCTATATGTTCGGTTGCTGGATGCACTGGCGTCTCCACGAAATCGGTTCTTCATCGGCCAATAGGCATGCTTGGTAAAATTATCACCCTCACTGAAACGATTGAATTGCTTCGCCTTCATCATCATATCGGTCAAAGATAGTTAGAAGTTTCGACATAACAATCAGGCTGTTGATGCTTCCGCTGACATGCAACAAGGCGATGCGTCCACCCTTGCGTTGGACGGAGGTGTATGCGGCAATAACAATTCCAAGACCGGAACTGTCCATCGCCCGTACATGTTTCATATTTAGCAGCATTTTCACCTCGCCATCTTCCGCGCTGTCAATCTCTCCATCAATGATGTTCTTGAGCGCAAGGCTTTCGGATCCGATGATTCTCCCGTCAATGTCGAGAACGGTTACTCCGCCCGTTTGGCGGGTATTGATGTTCATGAGAAACTCTCCGAGGTAGTGATACTTTCGAGCTGAATTCGGCGAAGACTGTCACAGGTTAAATGGCGGAAGGCTTGGATTTTACCATTTTGACAATCCTTCCCGATCCCTCATAAGTAACCGAATCCATACAGGTCTCCATCAGAAATATCCCTCTCCCACTGCTTTTGAGAAGGTTGGAAGGATCGAGAGGATCAGCCACGGATTCACGATTGAATCCTACCCCCTGATCTTCGACAATAACCGTCAGTTCCTCTCGGCCCAAGATAAACTCAAAGCGCGTTCTCTTGCTCGAATCCTCATTGTTTCCGTGCTTGAAGGCGTTCACGGCGGCTTCAATCACTGCCAGATTAATCTGCTCGCTCGCTTCCTTGTCAAAGCCCATGTCGTTCACGATTTCAGATATTATGGAATCAATCACATATATGAAATGTGTTGAACTCGGCAAATCAAGATGGATGACGTGTTCGGTTGTCTTCTTCACTTGTAGGTTCCTGACAGATATCCGGGAATCAAGGTTAGCTTGACTTCCGAAAACTGCCACTCCCATCAATATTGATGTCCTTCTACTCCGTCTGCGGTCGCTTTCAGAACGACCAGCGTGAGATCGTCAGTCTGCTGTTTTCTTCCGATGAAATTCACGAGGTTTTCCTCGATTGTTTTACAAATCATCTCGGCAGATAGATTCTTGCTAGACCCGATGACATCTAATAGCCGCTCCTCTCCGTAAAAGGCACCGTCCTTTTCGCGCTCTGCTTCAGTGATACCATCCGTATAGAAAAAGATTGTGTCCCCACTGTGAAGCTCGACAGTTTCATTTTCGAACTCTGCGAAGTCAAAGCTACCTGCAACCATTCCGCCGGTGCGGAGTTGATGGATTGTCACCTTCTTTCCTCGAATTCCGGTTCCTCGATTTTTTCGATTCTCAGTATCCTTCAAATGCAGAGGATGGCAATGCCCAGCATTTGAGTACGTGAATGTCATGGCATTGGGATCCAAAATTCCGTAGACCATGGTTGCGAATAGATCGGGTTCCGTATCGATCACGAGAAGATCGTTGATACTCTTGATGACCGCCGCGGGCGATGATTCTTGACGACATACGAGCCGTAATGCGGTACGTATCATTACCATCAATAACGCCGCAGGGATTCCCTTCCCTCGTACATCCGCTATAACCATCCCCAAACAACCGTCATCCAGAAGGATGAAATCGTAGAAATCTCCCGAGACTGACGTTGAACTTCTTAATACACCGTTGATGTCAAATCCGGGGATATCGGGGGGAACTTGAGGCAGTAAACGCTGTTGGATGGTAGCTGCTGTTTTGAGGTGAGTCGCTAATTGCTCAACCCCTGTTTCGCTAAACCAGTCTCCCATCGCGCCAATCAAAGGATTGATATACTTTGTCGGTTGTGTCCTTCCGAGAACGGCTTTAATCCGTGCCGACAACTCCTTCAAGTCGAACGGTTTGGTGATGTAGTCATCCGCGCCGGCATCCAACCCTTGGAGTTTCTCGGTTATTTGCGCGCGCGCAGTAAGCATGATGACAGGAATTGCACGAGTCTGCGAATCCAACCGAAGATTATCGATGACTTCAAACCCGTCCATCTTGGGCAT
The DNA here is from genome assembly GCA_022827055.1 of Candidatus Poribacteria bacterium. Taxonomy (GTDB): domain Bacteria; phylum Poribacteria; class WGA-4E; order WGA-4E; family JAJDTR01; genus JAJDTR01. The sequence goes on from JAJDTR010000032.1 coordinate 5,503, forward strand.
CATCAGGTCCAATACGATCAGATCGGGCATGTGTGATTTGGCCTTCGCAATGGCATCCAACCCATCGCCTGCCGTAATCACATTGTACCCATCCGAGTCCAAGCTTATTTCGAGCAAATCGAGAATGTCGACATCATCATCGACTGCCAAGATTGTTTGAGCCATCAAGCGCCCACGTCCTTTTTCAATTCTATCGGTAGAGTAAATTGAAAATTGCTTCCGCGCCCTTCGTAACCGTCATCGACCCACACTCTGCCCCCGTGCGATTCTACAATACTTTTCACAATCGACAGCCCCAAGCCGGAGCCGCCTTCCTGACGGGTGTTGATGTTTCCAAGTTGATGGAATCGATTGAAAACTCGCTCGCGTTCCTCAATCGGTATCCCTTCTCCGGTGTCAATGACTTCGATATGTAACGCTTTGTCCGATTTGCCGGAAAGCGTACCGTTGGCACTAATTCTTACGGCGATTTTGCCACTCTCAGGAGTAAATTTGATTGCGTTGCCAATGAGGTTGGTAAAAACCTGTCCGATTCGTTCCTGGTCGCCGATGGTATGCGGCAAGGATTCAGATGCAAACAAACGCAATTCGATTGACTTCGCGTCGGCTTGCGGACTGATTTCTTCGATTCTCTGTTCGGCTATCTCCGAGACCGAAATTTCCTCCTGCTTCATCTGGATGCGTCCCGCTTCGATGCGGGAAATATCGAGCAGGTCGTTAATCAGAGCAGCCAACCGCTCCGCTTGATGTTGGACGCGAACCAGACTGCGGCGCTGTTTGTCGTTAATCGGCCCCGTCTTGCCGTCCAGAATCAGCGACACAAAGCCGATAATGGAAGTCATAGGAGTACGTAATTCGTGAGAGACCAGCGAAACAAAGTCTGACTTCATCTGATCGATTTCTTTCTCGCGCGTAATGTCGTCAAAGACATATACGGTTCCAAGAACGGCCCCAGCCTCATCAAGAAAAGGACTGGCGACTATACGGAGTGTGGAGGTTTCGCCTCGCTGATCCAAAGTAACTTCCAAGTTGACAGTCTCGTTCAAGGAAATCTGCCCCTCGCTTTCCTTGAGCGCTCTGGCTAACGTGATGTCCTGCACGATTAGCGTTAACTCCTCGCCGACTTGGTCCGCCCCAACGTTTAGCAGGTGTTCGGCGGCGGGGTTGATGTGAAGTACCCGATAATTCCCGTCGACCAGAACCAGTCCTTCAGCCAGACTGTTCACGATCGCGGTCATCTTTTTTTCCTCTTTGGTTATTAGTTCAATTGCATCTTTAAGATCGTCGCGCATTGAATTGAATTCTTGCGCCAGCACGCCAACTTCGTTGTTGCTCGTAACCGGTACCTCGTGATTGAAATCACCTTGACCAATGGCGCGTGAGGCGCGCGCTATGTGCATAATCGGCTTAACGATTCGTCGTGAAACCAGCCATGCGATTGGAATAACAATGACGCAGGAGATTAACGTAAATGTAAGGATTTTTTCCGTCAGTAAATTTATCTCGGAGAAAGCCACGGACTCCGGTTGTGAAACCAATACCGTCCAATCGGTAAAATTTTGATTTGCCTTCCACGGTTCGCCGCGCCATTGTTGAGTTCGTGCCCATCCGTAAACCCTTTTGTCAACTTGTATTTCGATTCCACTTTCCCTTTCGTAGCCGGAAAACGCGGCAGACTGGTCATCGGTCTTCGCACTGTTAATTGCCTCCATCGCTGCATCGGTCATCTCAATATGTTCCTCGAACGCGTATTTATTCTTTGCGGAAGACGTAATCACTCGACCGTGTGCAGTCATAAGGACGGCTTCAAGTCCTTGCCCCATACCTTCCTGCCCTTGGGTTGCTCGAACCGCATCTGAAAGATTTGGAAGTGTGATGATGGCTCTCATAATACCCACGACTTTTGTACCTGCGGCGGTGAAAATTGGGAAAGTGACAGGCAGAACATGGATTTTCATATCGTCGTCATACTGAATGTCGTCGACATACTCGTGTCCGATCCCTTCATTGTATGCACGGTCCCACCAGACCGCGTCAATTTTGCGACGATGTATGCGCGAGTTGCTGGCTTGGATAACCTGCCCCTGTGAATTCGTGATGATAATTTCGCTTCGCGGACCGGCGAGATTCTCGAGTCGTTTCAGTATGTTTGTCAATCGCCGTTGGCTTGCCGTGTCATTTGGGCGGATTGATGCCGCTACAACAGTATCGCGCACGCCATTTATCTCTTCCCTAAGAGCGTTCAACGGGGTGGAGATGTTGTTATCCGCGTTATCCAACTTTTCCTGCGCAAGTCGCTCCAAGTTCTCGCCAATAGTCTTTTCAAGCGCTCGTACCCCAAACTCTCGCGCTAGAAAGGCGACGATAAGCAGAGGGATAAGCGAGACTAGCAAGAAAAGTAGGACGAGTTGCCCCCGCAAGCCCATTTTGAAGGATAAACGTTTCGGCATGATTATGGTTTAGCCTCGACTGAAAGCGCTGACGGCATCCGCCTCGTCCTGAAAAATCTCCAAAACCGTGTCCAACCGGGTAACCGCCAACACATTTTGAACCGCTTCTTGCGGATTCAGTAGTACCAGCCTCCCATCACTCTTTTTCAGTGCCTGTAATGTCGCGATAATTGCGCCCAAAGCGGAGCTGTCCAACAACGGAACATCTGTCAAATCGAGAATCAGATGCCCGCCGCCTTGTTCAATCTGTGCCCTCATCTCATGGCGGAGCGCATCAACGGCGTTACCGATAATCTTTCCGTTTACTCGAAGGATTGGGGTGTTGTGTTGACTTATGCTAGTTTCGAACATCTAGTTTCACTCCTTAACGAACAATCAACTGAGAACAAGCGAGTGGATAGCGATAAAGTGACCGGTTAAAATCGAGGGAGCGAACAGCGATTAACCGGTTGAACCACGAATGCGTGGGAATCCCAAGGCGACGGAAATTCCGGTTCGATGGGATTCCGAGTTCCATAAAACTCCCATAGAGATTCAGTCTTGTCGGGAATCGGAATTTCCTACTACGGTAAGCGTCTTTGCCTTACTTTCTGGTCAAGCATCTCGCGCGCTGGTGTGAACACATCCGCCCTCAGTTTATGAAAACAGACGTCACTTGCGACATAACAGGGTGCAAAACACTAGATTCTGTGCGATAAAAAATTCTTCTCACTATCTGAGCGATTGATTCCCATCAGTTACATGATTCTTTATCGCTGTCTAATTCCAGTTTCTAACTGCCGCAGCGGTTATCATGCAGGTTCAACTTCCTCATTGGCGCGCTTTACAAGCGCATTCATATAGGCAATGGTATAGGCGGTGCCGACCCGACCGTCGTCTGCCATCTGGGGAATATGGTCCGGAATCGCCACCCCCTTGAAGTTGACCTCTCGCATGACCTTCATTACTTGGTACATGTCCATGTAACCGTTGTCCACGAATGTCTCCACAAAATGTGGGAGCGGTTTGTCCACATTGCGGAAGTGTATCTTAAAGATTTTTCCTCGCTCGCCGAAATGTCGGATAGACTCCAACACATCCTTTCCCATCGATTCGCCGCCCTCCAACCAGCAGCCCACACAAAAACACATCCCCACGTTTGGACTGTCGGCGATGTGGAGAGCGCGTTCATAACCCTCGAAGCTACTGAAAATACAGCGTGGAATGCCGCCCAGCCTTGGGCCCGGCGGATCATCCGGGTGAATGCCGATCATCACACCCGCTTCCTCCGCAACCGGAGCCGCTTCTTTGATGAAATGAGTAAAGTTGTCCCAAATCTCCTCCTCGGAGTATTCGCGTCCGTGGGTTAGCCGCGTCTGATTTGCCCCTTGGCTTTTGATTTCTGCTTGGGCTAAATCAAAAGCCCGTGCTTTAGCGCCGCCGCGGGTTTGCTCGGGATCGGTGCTCCAGACGCCATTTGCCATGTGGGCGTACGTGGTGTAAGGAATTCCCGCTCTTCCCAAATCGCGGATGTAGCGTTTGTACTGTTCGACCTTTTCATCGCGGTTGGGCAGGTTTAACACGAGCGCCGCTTGGCAGTGCACATCGCCGTTGCCGAAACCGTAAATCTTGAGCCCCGCATTCTCGAAAATCTCGCGGCGGCTCATGAAATAGTCGTAGTTTGCGTGTGCGCCGTCGGTCCACAGCACAACATATTCGACGCCCATCTGTCGGGCAAATTGTAGATCTTCTTCGCTCGGTTCGGGAGACATCTGGGCGGCTACTTTGATGCCGGGCTTGATGTTGTCCATAGGATGTTCTGCTGCCATTGTTCACTCCTCCTTTAGGGGAAGTAGAATTTTGTTCGCCAAGCGAAAATCAAGATTGTGGGATGAAAATCCGGATTGGTCTAGGTTAGTGCTCAATCTCGGTAATCCTAACTAGCCTCGAAAATTCCTGCATCCAGTTGACATCTCCAATCGTTTATGTTAAATTTTGTTCATCGCCGTGGTAAGACGGTTGGTTCAATGAATCTGAATGGAAAAACGGTAACCTAAACGCCTCAATTTTACTTTGACTCGGAGGATTTAGCAATGAAAAAGACTTTCAACGCTTTCAGTACAACCTGCTGGTTTCCACTGTTTCTAATCGGACTCGTTATGAGTTTGGCGGGTTGCGGCATGTTTCAGGATTTAATCACTGGAATCGACGCTCCGGCTTCGCAACAAGCGATTGCGGTAATTGGTCCGACGAGCGGAAATAGCGTAACAGGAACCGCGACGTTTACACAGACCGGCGACCAGATTGCGCTCCTCGTCGAAATCAACGGCGCTTCCCCGGGGCTTCACGCCGTTCACATCCACCAATACGGTGATTGCAGCGCCGCAGACGGGACATCGGCTGGCGGGCATTGGAATCCCACCGAGGTCGCGCACGGAAAGTGGGGCGAAGGCGAGTTCCATCTTGGCGACATCGGCAACATCAACGTCGGTGAAGATGGGACAGGTAGTATCGAGTTGACGACGGACCTTTGGGAAATGGGCACCGGTTCCGACGTGGATATCGTTGGACGAGGCTTTATCGTCCATGCGGGCGCGGATGATTTTACCTCACAACCCTCGGGCGCCGCTGGCCCCAGAATCGGGTGCGGGGTGATTGAAATGGCAGCGCAACCATGATGCCCGATAAGATTTCACCCACTCTAACTCAAGTTGCGTCGTAGGCGTTGAGCGCTTCCGTCCATTTCTTGAGGTCGGCGACGCGCAGTTTGGGATCGGGCGAAATCTCCAATGGACGCCCCCGTGTATCCACGACTAAACCGACCACACCCCCTGTCACCTCGGTTTCCAAGGGATGGCCGCGATCAGCGCCTACGCTGAAGCGACGGTCTGGCTGGACCTTGACCTTCGCTTTTTGTCCAACCTTGAGCGGATATAATCGCAATTGACCGAATGGCACATCTGCAATAATAGTCTCCTTTTCCGACTGTTCCACGCGGATTGAGAGACAAGCATCTCCGGGATTTGCGGTTCCTACGGGAGCGATACAGGTGCCTAAGTGGACGAGGCAATCACGTTCAAACACCTGCGTTGCCGCCTCCTGGTTGACCTGTGCGAGGACACCGAGTTGCGGCATCATAAAGATGCTGTCGACGGCGAGGCGCGTGATTCCTTCCGGTTGAAAAGCATCGATCATCATTAGCATGGCTTGCTGACGTCGAGGGGCGTGCGAAAGTACCCCGCCACTACCAACAATCATGTCTAACCCAAGCATGTTTACGAGCGACTCCCCGCCTTCGGTTTGCGCGAAGGCTTCCGAGATTGTACGTTGTTGCTGCGTGCCGCGCAACTCGACAGCAAGTTGCGTGTGCTGTTCAAAGGCGAGTCGCAGCGCTTCGCGCGCAATTGCTTGTTCAACTATCAGTTCCTGAAGGGTTTGCGGGATGGTTGTTGGACGGATAGTCTTGTTTCGGATTCGGTTGCGTAGATCGGCTTGATCGATTTCGAATGGTACCCAGCGCAGGATATTTTCCAATCCCGCCTCGGCGAGAACATTGGAAATGCTGTAACTCATTCCGAGGTTGGCGCTCACGGTTCGATTAAACGTCCCCTGCCCGTCACGATTCTTAAAGACCGAGAACACATCTGTCGTTGCGCCGCCGATGTCTACGCCGACAACCTGTATCTCCTGTTGATCCGCAACCGCTTGCATTATCGCGCCTACGGCACCAGGCGTCGGCATAATTGGCGCATCTGTCCAGTCAATCAATTTTCTGTATCCAGGTGCATGCGCCATAACATGCTCCAGAAACTGATCTTGAATCTTCAGACGCGTGGGCATTAGGTTTTCATGTTCCAACACCGGACGCAGATTATCCACAATCTCAAGCGACATCTTTCCCTCAAGTTCCTTGCCAATAAGATTGGCAGCGTCTTTATTCCCCGCGTAGATGACAGGCAGTTCGTAGCCGATTCCCAAGCGTGGCGTCGGGTTGGCAGCCCCGATTATTTCCGCGAGTTCGGTGACGTGGGAGGTCGTGCCCCCGTCCACGCCGCCCGATAGGAGTATCATATCCGGTCGCAAGGCTCGAATCCGCTCTATTTTCTCGTGGGGGAGACGTTTATCGTTTGAAGCGATTACATCCATCACAATTGCGCCAGCGCCCAATGCCGCACGCTCCGCACTTTCCGCGGTGAGGTTTCGGACGACGCCCGCTACCATCATCTGTAACCCTCCTCCGGCGCTGCTAGTCGAGATGTACAAATCTACCCCGTCCCCATTTTGCTGTGGCTTGATAATCTGTCCGTTCTCAAGAAGTCGGCGTCCAGCGAGTTCTTCAAGCTCCGTAATGGCGTTAATCACTCCGGCAGTAACGTCTTCAACGGGTGCTTCAACTGTCGTCGGCGCTTCGCCGCGGTTGATAAGCCGATATTCATCGCCCCGTTTTTCGATTAGGATTGCCTTCGTTGTTGTACTGCCGCAATCTGTCGCAATGATTAAGCGAATCTCCTTCGTTACATTCGGCGATGCCGCTGTATCTTCGGGACAATTTACCTTTTCTGACACACTATTTCTCCTCTTTGTCTAGATCTTCAATTCGCTTGATTAAGAATTCGACATTCGCGTCTTTCTCGATGATTAATGCGAACTTCTGGTAGTCGGCGGAGGTAAATATTGACTGAACAAATGGGTTAATAGCTATGAGGGCTTGACTACCCAGAAAGTTTAGTGGCTTATAGACTTCGAGAGCAATGATGGCAGGTACGGTCAATCGCCGCTTTACAATCTGCGTGGCAACTTTTTCAAGTAACGCTTGCTGTTCTGACTCGGGTATTTCGTCAAGCGTTATTGGGAGATTGGGATTTATGTCTAACATCGTATGTGATCTGATGTTTGAGTTAACGTGTTAAGCAAGATCAATATAAAGTATGAATAGGACTTGTGCAGTTGAACGCGCCAGCGCTTCGTAACGGCGATTCATTACGAAGTATTTCACACTTTTATCTTTCTACGTGAATCGGAGCATGGCATTTCGTATGGCCATAATCACGGCTGTCAAGATTGGGTGTCTCCGATCATTTTTCGCAGGATTTCTCCGCGCTTGGCATATCCTTCGGCATTATCTCGCATGCGCTCGAGATCTTCCTCGGTTGTCTCCCGCCTCACTTGCGCGGGCACACCCATAGCTACCGAACGTGGCGGGATTTCCTGTCCTTCGCGGACAAGAGTTCCGGCGGCAACAATCGCCTCCTCACCGATTTTAGCTCCAGAGAGGATAATCGCGCCCATTCCAATCAAGGCTCCGTCACCGATAGTGCAAGCATGGATAATGGCGGCGTGGCCAATCGTCACATCGTCGCCGATGATAGTGGGTATGCCCGTATCGAGATGGATGACTGTACCGTCCTGAACGTTTGATCGGGACCCGATTTCAATCCGATCGATATCTCCCCGTAAAACACAATTGAACCAAACTCCCGAATCTTCTCCGATTGACACATCGCCAATAATCACTGCACCGGGAGCGATGAAGGCGCGGGGATGAATCTTCGGTGATAACCCTTCAAACTCTATAAGCATATTACCTCCGATTGGGGCCGTATTAACGTCGTTCAAGTGAGGAATCCCTCAAATACACCTTCCAGACTATAAAACTTATGAGTTGACGAGATGTGTAGCTGTGCCAAGGCGACGCTTAAATGTTAGCAGGCTAGCTTTTTATAGTATCGGCGCACCCCTATCTTGCCAACAACCTTTTCAAACTACCTCTTCCAGCTACATATGAGATTGCCCCGATCAGTGCCAAGAGAACGAACTTTGTAGTCGTTGCCGAAATGACAACAAACGATACATTGGCGATGATACCTCCTGTCATAGTGGCTATACGCAAAATTGGTTTTCTTGTTACAGTGCCATTCCGCATTCCCGTCTCTGCGACCCACGGCAAAGTTCCGAGAGCGGTATTGAATGCGGCGGCGGTGGCTGTAACCAAGGTTGTTACCGCCAGAGTCGACAACCAGAAGCCTAGCGGTGCCTCAAAACAGATTAATCCCAGTAGCATCCAAGAATTCGCATAGATTGTGGCACAGAGGACGGCAACGAGGAACCTACTATGAAAGAGCAGACTAGGAGTGGTTGGAATTGACTTTACCAACCACCATGTCTTCCCTTCGTTTTTAAATCCAGCCCATGTGAGTCCAAGCGTCATCATGGCGCTATAAAGCATTGCTTGGGTTTGAAGCATATACAAGCCAGCGCTAAGACTTTGATGGACACTGCTGTTTCGCACCTGATAAGTAAAAGTGACCAATGTCGTCAGCAAAACCAGCGTTAACATGATTCCCATCACTAGCCAGCCGCGATGCTTGATAAAGACCAAGAAATCCTTCGCCATCATTGATCGAAGCCTACCTCTGCCCAAGGGGGAAAATTGCCCTGATTTGTTGATTCTTCGCTTGGGGGTTGCGTCAACATGTTTGGCACATTCCCAGCTTCGCGCGTAAATCCTTGAAGCCAATAGTGCCGCGAGAATTGGAAAAACGATACTTCCTCCCAGAAGTAACCCACCCCACCGCCACAGTTCAACGTCGGTGTTGGGAAGCCAGCTCGTCAACAGTTTTGCGGCCCATACGTGGGGATACCAGCTTGAAGCGGGAAAGTCGAATCGATTGAGAAGAACTTGTGTGATTTGGTCGGCTCGATCCAGCGCTAGGAAACTTGCAGTTAGAAGAAACCCGGCTGACACCCCTATCAATATTCCAACAATCTTAATGCCCCTGATTATACCGCGGGAGGAGAAAAAACGGGTGACTATCATCAGCCCCATTGCAACCTGACTCGTTATGATGACGTATAAGCAAAAGCACACTGGAATGAGAGCGAGATAGAAATGCCATGGGAGATGGAAATACTGTCCGAACGCAACCCACGGCGGAGTCAGCCAGACTATCATGCCGAAAAGATTAGCGGCAATCAACTCGGTCAGCTTGGATCCAAATACGGTTAAAGGCGACAAGGGAAGAGACAAGAGCAGTGAGGTTTCCGGTGCTTCATACAGAAGTCTCAGTGTTTCTTCCATTGCCTCCTTTGCCAGAACAAAAACGCCCAGTGCCATGAACGTATTGATTATTCTCAATAATATTGCGGGATTGGGACGGTTCAGTTCGCTCAGAATGGCGTGCCCCATCAAGTACAGTGCAGTAATAAATATCGCAAAACTGGCGGCTTCAATCAAGCGTTTTCGCTTGATTTCTGCACGGTATCGAATTCCGTTCAACCAGCGTTGCCAGCTTGCACTCAACAGGGTTTTGAACGTCAGTATTCCGGGGTTTTGGAGTGGCAAGGATTCAGACATTCTTTAGTATGATTCAAGTAGGAGCAACCATCTTGACCGGATTAAATGTATGTTGATTTAAATGTAAACGTTGGAGCAAACTGACACGCAGGGAGCTATGATAATCCTCATTCTTTCCCAATCCTAGTATGTTCAACATCCTCCGTGAGATTGAGAAAAATATCTTCGAGGCTCAGATTGGAGGCTGCACTCTGTTTGCGCAATTCATTCATGCTTCCAACAGCAACGAGTCTGCCCTTATTGATGATACCGATTCTATCGCAAACGCGCTCGGCGATTTCAAGGATATGTGTTGTCATGAACACCGTACAACCGAGATCGCATTGTTCACGTAGCATCTCCTTAACCGTGCGGGCGCTCTTGGGGTCAAGACCGCTCGTGGGCTCGTCCAGAAAAAGAACGCGGGGGGCATGCACCAGCACCGCCACCAAAAGGATTTTCTTTTGCATTCCGTACGAATAGCTTTTGATGAGATCGCCGCCGGCGTCCCTCAAGTCTAGCATGTCGAGCATGCGCTCCATGCGCTCCTCGGATTGCTTTGGGGGGACTTCGTAGAGATCTGCGATGAGACGGACAAACTGTCTGCCGGTCAAGGTGTCGTATAGCTGCGGCGTGTCAGGCATTAACCCTGTAATTGATTTTGCCTGCCGTGACTGAGTTTGAACATCATAGCCGCAGATTGACGCGACTCCGGAGGTAGGCCTAATCAAACCGGTGAGCATGTTAATCGTGGTGGTTTTTCCAGCTCCGTTCGGGCCGAGGAAGCCGAAGAGTTCGCCCGATTCAATTTCCATCGTCAAGCGATCCACGGCAACGAGTTTGCCGAATATCTTGGTGAGTGCAGAAGTCGTAATCATTAAGGGTAGTAGGCATACTCCGTATGCCGTGCCGTAACAACGCAACATTAGTAAGTTCGGTCCACTGGCGCCGCGATAGGAACAATGGCTGCGGCACACGGCGAGTGCCTACCATTTTTGCGTAGGACTAAGCCTTGGTGAGGCTTTCGTTGTTGGAAGACCTGCTATATTCCGCGATGCGTTGAATTATACCATATCTCGCCACTATTTGGAAGAATTGTGATTGATGAGCGCCTTTGGCGTGGCGTTTCTAGTTCGACTAAATCGCTCGACGATGGTTATCAAACAGTCGCGAAATTCTTCCCTTTTCTTTGACAATAGGTGCGTGGATGTGATACTATTCTATCCCAAACGAAGCAACTGGATGTTCTTGCCTCTCAAACCGCTTTATGGATTTACAGATAGGAACTTCTATAGGAGACCTATCACGCTCACTAATCGGTCGATTGATTCATCACTATCCGCTCAATTGATCGGTTCATTTCGTAAGCCCACACGGCGTTTACCAATCGACAACTCATCTAAAATTTAAGCAATAGTAAACCGGCTTGTATCTACAAATCAACCGGATTTACCCGCCCCCGCTTTACTCAAATTGCTCTTGTTGACTTTGTAAGGAGGAGATCCCGATGGACACGGAATTGGCAGGCGAAACTAACTCCAAATTTGTAAAGGAAGGGTTAACGTTTGACGACGTTTTATTGATTCCTGCCAGGTCAGAGGTGCTGCCGGATGAAGTTGATACGACTACGCAGTTGACGCGCGGAATCCGATTGAATATTCCAATCTGCAGTGCCGCGATGGATACCGTGACAGAGGCAAAACTTGCGATTGCAGTTGCGCGAGAAGGGGGCATCGGGATAATCCACCGCAACTGCTCAATTGAAGAACAGGTGCATGAAGTTGACAAAGTCAAGCGATCCGAAAGTGGAATGATTGCCGACCCAATTACGTTGACCCCGGACAAAACTGTTCGAGACGCGCTTGAGTTGACGGCACGATATCGTATCGGGGGCGTTCCGATCGTAACGGTGGAAGGTTATCTAGTAGGCATGATCACGAACCGCGATCTAAAGTACGAAGAGGATCGCGAACTTCCCGTGACGGAGTTGATGACACCTAGTGAGGAACTTACCACAGCCTCGCCGGGTATCACGCTACAGAAGGCTAAGCAGATTCTTCATCAGATTCGTAAGGAAAAACTGCCGATCGTTGATGAAAAGTTCCGGTTATGCGGTTTGATTACAATAAAGGATATTGACAATATTCAACAGTACCCATCGGCATGTAAAGACGACTTTGGCAGACTTAGGGTCGGCGCAGCCATTGCGCCATCATCACCTTTGGAAGCCGTCGAACGACTTGTAACGGCCGAAGTCGACGTACTGGTCATAGACACAGCACATGGACAAGCCGAAAGTGTTGTTGAGATGACCCGGAAGGTTAAGGAACGATTCCCGACTGTAGAATTGATTGTAGGTAATGTCGTCACTGTTGAGGGGACTCGCGAATTGATTGGCGCCGGCGCCGATGCCATTAAGGTTGGTATGGGACCGGGATCAATCTGTACGACCCGCGTAATCGCCGGGATCGGGATTCCCCAAATCACAGCCATTTATGATTGCGCCCGCGAAGCTGACAAATATGATGTCCCAATTATCGCGGATGGGGGCATTCGATATTCGGGTGATATTGCCAAAGCCATTGGCGCAGGGGCAAGTTCGGTGATGATAGGAAGTCTATTCGCTGGCACGGAGGAAAGTCCCGGGGAAACGATTATATTTCAAGGCCGCACTTTCAAAGCTTATAGAGCGATGGGGTCTTTAGCCGCTATGAAAGAACGCGGCGGACGCGAAAGGTACTTCCAAGACAATCAACTGCCCTCAAAGTTGGTACCTGAAGGAATAGAAGGGCGTGTGCCTCACAAGGGTGCGTTGAGCGGGTTTGTTTATCAATTGATTGGCGGCCTCCGCGCATCAATGGGGTATTGCGGTACCCCGACGATTGATGCGTTGAGAACGGAAAGCCGGTTCATCCGGATGACGGGAAGCGGCTATCGTGAAAGCCATCCTCACGATATTGCGGTTACCGAAGAGGCGCCCAATTACAGTACAGGCCTGTAGCGACTGCAGAAACCGAGTCTCTCGAGTTTGGTTATGTAATACTTGACATAAACACACAATCGTGTTACTATCCTTATACGCTGGATCCGTATTCGACGATTGTACGGTTTCCGAGCGGAAACTAAATTCAGAAGAAATTTCCTTGTTGAGTGTGAGTTCTCGGAGGAAAATCCGGAATTATTCTTAAGGAAGGTGTAATTTCCATTTGTTATGAAGAAAGTTAATGAAGAAATGTCGTTTTGGGACAAGCTCTACATTCCAGCGCTTGTCAAAGGGATGCTCACAACTCTGAAACACATTCCAAAGAAGAAGTTCACCTATCAGTACCCAGAAGATCCGCGAAGCGTCAGTGATCGAAACGAACGCTATCGCGGCATCCATAAACTCACTACCGATTCTGAGGATCATATTAAGTGTGTAGCGTGTTTCCTGTGTGCGACAGCTTGTCCTGCGGACTGCATCACAATTCAAGCGGCTCCTGCTCCGGAGGGATGGAAAACCAAAGAAGGCTTCCAACGCGAGAAGTATCCGGATGTTTTCGAAATCAATATGTTGCGTTGCATCTTTTGCGGGTACTGTGTGGAAGCCTGCCCGGAAGATGCAATTCAGATGACAGGCCTTACTTTGCCACAATACTTTAGAGAAAAACAGAACGAAGGTGAAATATTGGGACGGTCACGCAGCGATTTCATCTTTGATCGTGACGAGTTAGTGGCAAATAATGAGATTCCCCAACAGGGGTTGAACGTTAATTCTTAGTAGGTTCCCGATTAAACGTCTACTTTATAGATTTTTCTCAGGCAAGGATTTCCCATGTTTTTACAGAAATATGGGTTAAGAATTGCCTTTTTTTTATGACTTCACACCTAACATAGTGTTTACAGTCAGGCTGGAGGACTGACATTACTTCGACCAGATGCAAGACCTATCGCTTAATTTCCGTTCTGACTCACTTTTCGCTTTAACTGACAAAATTAAATCTAGCGTCGAAGGTCGGATGGATTGGGGAGATACGTTCGGCGTGGGGCTCGGCGCCAAAACGGACAAATACTTACTGGTGTGGACGCCCAAGAATTCATCAGAAGCGCAAATTCTTCCCGGTTTCGACTCCGAAGATGGCAAACTTAGACTAAAAATGAAGGGACGCCCTGGCGCGTGGGCATCTTGGGTTGACGAGGCAAAAATCGCCTCGGAGACAAGCGACGACTACGAGCGCGTTCGTAGAAGTGTACAGGAGTTAGAACGCAATGCCCGCCAAGTCGTGGATTTCGCCGATGGAGTGCTGGCGGACATTACGGTTCAACACCTGGGCAAGTCGCTGACGTTGTCCGAGTTATCTCAAGAGGTTTTGAAAGTTGAGTTGGCAGTACCGACTTCAGCTAAAACCGGAAGTTACATCCTTACCAACTCCGCCGACAGCGCCTCAACTACGGCAAACGTCATTGTCCCTGAACAAACGAACATTCATCAGGTACATCTAAACGAAGATGAACTGTTCGCGTCCATCGCCGAGACCGACTGCGATGCGCTCCTAGTTGTGTTTCGCACGCACGTAAGGCGTTACCCCGATCTTGTCGATATACGCTACTGTTTAACGCTTGATGCCCATTTGCGCGGGGAATCTGAGCAAGACGACATCGTATCAAGCATTTCCCCGTTTAGTTCAGCAGATGACGCGTCTAGGGTCCGGATTTTGCCGACAGCTGCGATCTACGACCCGTTGGAACAGGATGTTATTCAGCTTGCTCCGATCGCCCTCGACGGAACAGCCGAACAGATTGACGATGCTATCACCAAATGTTCGTCAATGATTGACGGCTACGTGTCAAAAGCAAATCAACAAGCATTCCAACTGATGTCCGCGTTTCAACAACGCATTGAAACTCGACTCCAAGCCCTTGTTCTTCAACCGGGGCAGCGTGTCCATGACAAAGTCTGGGATGAGTTGGTCAATCATGATCTACGAAATCGGATGCTTGAGTTTACTACCTTTTTCGGAGAATACGTCGGTGAGCATTTCGATTCGGAAATAGCAGATGCAAGACGCGAAAAACTCCGGAATTTCATTGACCCGATGATTGAGTCGTGGCAAATCTACGATTTGCGTCAGACTACACTCAAAAGCATCATTTTGTCTGGATACAAACTAGCAAATCAGGTGTTAGACCGTGCTACAGGCATACTCTATAATCTTTTATTCGAGAGGTACTTTATAGAGTCCGGTTATGTTCATTCGATAGAAGCCTTCATACTTGAAAACGGGGAGTTGATTGACGAAGTCAATTTGCCTTCATGGACGAAGAAAACGGTACGTGAGCGCCTTCATCGTTTCGCTCTGAATGCTTCGGTGCATCCAAAGCAGGTTGAACGGCTGCGAACCCTCTGGCTAGAACTATTACAAATTGCTAATATCGCGAGTCGCCACCGTCAGCAGTTTGAAACCGTTGTCCAGCCCCTGGTGGATTCCTTATTGATGCCGAAACAGCCGGCATCAGGCGATAGGTTGCGCCGAGGGTCAAGAAAAAAAAGCAACCAATTCAGCGGATTTGAAATTTCGGAGGAAGAATTCCGACACACTGTTAATCGACTCAAAGATAACTTTCCTATCATCAAACGCTGGATTCTGAATTCACCAAAGGAGCGGGCTTCACTTGACCGACATTATGCTACGTTATGGATGATACTGACAGATGGAAAAATTAGAGAGCAGATTATCCAGAACTTCCGTCCGTTATGCGACATTAATCTTAGTATTCCACTAGAAGCAAAGCGGTTGATCGATTTGGTTTTGAGCGGCCAAATCATCATTCGCGACGAGAAGGATCTCAACAGTCTGAAGCGAAACCTGGATCGTGCCCTTCTATCAAAAAGTGGACGCGGGCTACGCGAGACGACAACCCCCTCTATACTGGACATTCATGGAGATACCCTTTTCAGCTTGTTACGGGAGGAGCTGCTTGAATATAAGCGAACCTTGGACAAACGCGCATTGCGCATTTCAAACCCTAAAACCCAAAAGAAACAGAGCGGTAAGAAGAAGGGACAAGCCAAATCCAAGGCGTCGGAATTCGTGACGGAAACTCTCGGCTGGATTGAAGAGGAGAAGCCAAAGGTAAACGAGCTTATCGAATTTCTCACACCGTATACCGATGCGGCTCCGATCCTTGTTGAAGCAGGCATTGATTCCAAATCTTCCGAACTAGACCAGATTCGGCGGCACCAGGTGATGAACTTCGATCTTCAGGAACTGCCGCCCATTGAGAAAACTTGGCTCGAAAACGTAAAATCGGTCGATGATTATCCGAATCTGAGAGCATTCTTGCTAGAATACCAGTTGCCGATCTCTACCACGGGCCGTTTCTTGATGAATCTGAGAAAGACATCGTCCTCTGCCTCGGAGAACGGAGATTCAGCGGCTACGTTTGATGTCGTGTTGGACCTGGTTCAAGAATTGAAGAATCTTCAGGAGGCGGGCTATAAGGGCGATGTTCTGAAGCGCTTCGAACACTATATATCTGAAAAGCTGTGGCGCTGGGAACTCACCCAAATTACAGCGGATGAACTTCCCACATTGATTAAAGAAAAGGTGCTTTCGACCGTAGTTTGTTATGACAAGGAAGTGGAGTCCTTGCTGGAGTACGTTGAAAGATACGATCAACTCCTCGAAACAAAAATTACGTCCCAATCGGAGATGGACCACCAGAGGAAGGAACTTGAGCAACAGTTCCAAGGCGTTATAGATACTATCTTGTAGGTGTAAATTGGTAATTCTGCCTCCTAATCGACATGAAAGTAAGTATACTTGGTCGAGGTGATTCAACGCTTGCTGTTGCCTCCGAGATCGGCAGATCCGATGTCGTTTCGGAGGTTGTGCTCGTTGATGAGACTCAGAGGTTACCCCGCGGGGCTGCACAAGAATTGGAAGCGTCATTGGCAATTGGCGGGCATGACGCAACTATTTCAGTATCTCGGACTTTCGCCGCACTTGCTGATTCTGAAGTGGCAATTCTGCTTTCCCCTCCTTCCCACGCTACCGACTATTCGGGGCAGTCACACCGAAACACCGATCTGGCGTTTGCGCGCGATTCTGCCAAATATCTCAAACAACACGCCCCGAAGACGCGAATTCTCGTTGCAATGCCGCGAGCGAATCTTCTCGCACACGTGATGCACCAAGAACTGGAATCGGAGCCAGGGCAAGTAATTGGACTTTCAAGTATTCGGGCAAGCGCCTACTTGAAACATCAAATCGCCAATCATTTTAGCGTTTCCGCTACGGACATTGCCGTACTAGTAGTGGGAAATGACGAGAGAGTTTTAGTTCTATCCCAGTATTGCCGCATTAGTGGTATTCCCATTAACCAACTTCTCAGCGATGCGCAGATTCATGATCTCATTGCAGGGATAAATGACCGGCATAGACTTCCGACACATGCAGATGGTCTCTACAGTCTTTCGGTGTGTCTCCGGCAGATTATTGATTCGATTGGGTTGGACAAAAAGAAAATTGTAAGTGTAAGCACGTTGATTCGGGCGAGTGCTTCATCGGTTCATTTAAGCGTCCCGGTGATAATTGGAAGCCGTGGTGTGGAGGAGATTATCAAATTAGAATTGACCGACAAGCAACAGCGGCAATTTGCTCAGTTGGTGTCAAGAAGCGTTGCCAATCAACAGGCGAAGATGCGAAATTATACACGGTGATTTAGAGGATGAGAAAGATATATAAGGAAATCCTAAACCTCATTGAAGCGCAAAAGGTGGGGGCGTACTGCACGGTCGTCGAGACCAAGGGGTCAACGCCGCAAAAGCCCGGTTCCAAGCTCCTCATCTTACCGGATCTGCGCAACGTTGGCACACTTGGAGGCGGTTGTGTGGAAGCGGAAGCACGCCGGCAAGCCATCGGTTTAATGCAGGGAGGCGTTCCGCGTCTGCTTAATTTTCAGTTAGATAGCGACTACGGTTGGGATGATGGCCTCATTTGCGGGGGAAATATGAAAATATTTATAGATCTTCCGAGGACCGAAGATGAAGCTGTCATGTTTGCGCGTTTACAGGAATTGAACGATGAGAAGGTACCGCTCGTTGTCGCAACGGTTGTAAAGAGTGACGTGGAAGATGTCGAAGCCGGTATGAAGATGATTCGTGCCGTAAATAGTGAACGCATCGGTTCACTGGGTAACGGACAATTGGAGTCGGAAATCGAAGGCGAACTCAGTGAGGTATTGGAAGAGAATTCACCTGGCGTGTTTCGCTGGAAAGGCGACGATGTCTGGGTTTTTCTTGACCCGGTACAACCGCGTCCAACGCTTCTAATCGCCGGCGCGGGTCATGTCGGTCAAGCGTTATGCCATCTTGGCGATTGGTTAGACTTTGACATCGCAATTGTTGATGATCGCCCCGATTTTGCGTCAGAGCAACGCTTGCCGGAAGCAAAAGAGATTATCATCGGTGACATTGCCGAAGAGTTGCGACGGTACCCGATTAATCATCTAACTTACGTCGTTATTGTCACTAGAGGACATCAGCATGATGAGGAGGCACTTCACAGCGTCGTTGAATCCAACGCCCGTTACGTTGGTTTAATCGGAAGCCGCCGAAAAATAAAACTGATTCTTGATGATTTAATGGAACTTGGTATTTCGGAAGAAGATCTCGCTCGTGTTTATGCCCCTATCGGTTTGGACATCAATTCAAAAACTGTCCCCGAAATCGCCGTGAGTATCGCCGCTCAATTGATTCAAGTGCGCAATAGCGCAAAGCCGGAGGTCCGGTTTGACGCGCAACCGGCGCGTATGCCCACGGTTAAATTGAGCACTTAATAGTCTCGCCAGCAGGTGGTTACCGTAATGGATAGAATTCAATTAGATGCAAACGGCTCTTATACGGTGCCCGAAGTTGCCGAATTTGTAAAGATTGCGTTGGAGTACGTTGGTAGGGAATCTAAATCCAATCCGTTGAGATATTCCGCGTCTGATGTCTATTGGATTTTACACGATTTCCTAAGGTATGTGAACGCGCATACGGAGGGTGAATTCGTACTCACGCGGCTCAAAAAAGGGACATGGCGGCTTGACTATCAAACCGAAGACGCTGCCGCGAAAAAAGCGAAAGCGCATCACACGAGGGAACTTCGGGAAACGGCTGACTATATCGAGAATCTGAGCGGGCGCCGTCCGTCCTGGGGCTAATGCTTCTTATTGAAAGATTCTTACCAATTGTTCTACCTCTACGGCGTTGAGCACACCCTCATGGCATCGGGGTTAACTTCTTCCTGTGTTCAGTTACATTCTCTCCGCATGTAGTCAGCCTCATAACGTGGTCGCCGTGAGAATCTCTGATAGACCTCAATTTTATCTCACACAGGGGTCAATTCACGGATTTGCTTGCCGTTGAGGTTGCAGCTAAAATCCCTTCGACCTCCCCCTCATTGAGTATCCGAATTGCCTCGACTAACTGCTTGTCATTTGGCAAATCCACAAGTTTGTATATGCCAAGGTTGACATTGAAAATCTTACGAGCTTTTGGTTGGACGGACCTCTTCAAATTTGCCAAGAATTCCTGTCCTAGAGAGGCAACCAGATCGGGAAGCTCTTCCTCAAGTGCAGCGAAATCTGCCTCTGTGGGAGTCTCACCCGCGCTTTTCTCCTTCTCCTCAATCCAGTTTTCTACGAAATTCTTGATAGATCTATCAACATGTACGACTTCAGTTGTCTGATTTTCGACAACCACATGCGGCGTGATACTTCTATCATGTATTGCAGCCCCGCTCGGGGTGAAATATTCCGAGATTGTCAGAGATATGGAACCACCGCCGTTTTTCAACGGGAAGCGTTGTTGAACAAGCCCTTTCCCGAATGTATCTGTGCCGACCAACACCCCGCGTCCGGTATCTTTGATTGCCCCGGCAACAATCTCGGAACCGCTCGCGCTATAGTCGTTAACCATTACCACGAGTGGAATGTCGGGGGGACAGAGTAGACCGCTATGCGCGGGGTATTCTTGACTGAATCGATGTCCGCGCCCCCTAGTCGAGACAATGGGACCCTCGGAAATGAAAGCATCTACGACATAATTGGCTTGCTCAAGCAGACCACCCGCATTGTCCCTCAAATCCAAAATGAGCGCCGACAATCCTTTTTCTTGCAACTCCGTAATTGCTGATTTAAACTCGGCGTTAGTTCTCCCGGTGAAACTGAAAATTTTAATATAACCAATCCGGTCTTCCAGCATCTCCGTCTGGACACTTTTGGGGAGAATCTCCTCTCGCGTGAGCGTAACTTCGAACTGTTCTCGGAGTCCGCGGCGTTGTACCTTAATTTTAACCTTTGTTCCTACACGTCCCCGCAAGATATCTATTACATCGTTAAGTGTCTGACCCAAAGGTCCGCCAATATCAATCTTAACGTCGTCAACCTCCACAATATAATCCCCAGCCTGCAATCCCGCTTTGATGGCAGGAGAGTCGGGCAAAGGTCGAGAAATTTTTATAAATCCTTTATCAACATATATCTGTATCCCCAGCCCTCCGAATTTGCTATGATAAAGATCCTCTTTTTCCCGCTTTTGTTCCCTCTCGGGCAAATAGAACGTGTAAGGATCTTCGAGAGCGGCGAGCGCTCCTCTGATGGCGCCCTCGTACATCTTTTTTCGATCTATTTCCTTATAGTAATATTCATCAGTCTTTTTGACCGCCTCCACAATGGCTTTGTAAAACATTGGACTCGTGATGCGTCTGTCTCGATTGCTAAACGCATCTTTGCCAGTCCCGGACGCAAACAGCAGTGATACTACCACAATAGATGTAAATAAAATGATAGGTAAAACCTGTTTCCTACTTGGATGAATCATGATAACTCCTTCATATTGTGATAGCGGGATTTATCTTGAAGAATTGCCCAAGTCATGTTCTCCCTCTTGATGAAGATGAGTCAGTAAACGGACATCGGATGTTGAATGATTCCTGAATCGGCATTCTTCAATTCAGGAAGTAGAAACCCACGCCTCGCCAAATCCGATTTTGAATACATCTACTGAGTTCTTCCGCGAGAGGCAATTATAACATGACCTGCTATGCCCCGCAACTGAAATAACCGTTAATGTCTTTCTACGGAGCCGCGCATTTGGCGCTTAGTCTGCCAGTCCGATTCGGGCAGCGTTTTCCACCGATTGTGCATCCAAAGCCATTGAGCGGGATACTGACGGATGTACTCCTCAAGACATTCCATCAACCGCGCAGTATTTGTCTGAACATCCTGTTCAAAACTATCGGACCGCTCAAGGGTAACCTGTGGCGAAATGTGCACATGGTGTCGGTCGTCTCGCTGGCGGATGTCTAGTGAAAAATGTAGCGGCGCCCCTGTCTTGAGCGCAAACGTAACAGGACCTCGGACGGCTGAAGTCGGTCGTCCAAAGAAATCCACGAAGACTCCTTCCCGACCGGCGTCCTGGTCGGCGAAGAAACCGACAGCGTAGTTAGATTTTAATGCTCTGAACGTTTCCTTTACAGCTTGCTGACGAGGGATTAACTTCAAACTCAGAAGTTCCCTATACTTCCAAACTAACTCGTTAAGCCACCAGTTTTTGAGCGGAAAAGCCAGCGCCTTTGCCTGATCCGGGATGATAACACCGTAAACCAACGCAAGAAGTTCCCAATTACCGAAATGTGGAAGAAAAACAACTGCGCCTCGTCCCGCCTCTAGAGAGTGTATGAGGTGTTCCGTACCCTCAACGCTTACTTCTTGCCAAATGTTCCCGCCAGTCAATTTTGGGAAGCGCAAAAATTCGATACCTGTCTTGCCGACGTTGATGAAACTTTGTACGCCTATCTCCTGAAATTCCCGTTCCGAAAACATATCTCCAAATGCAATTTTCAGGTTTTCCAAAGCAATCTGGCGGCGTCTTTTAAGCGCACGATACAGTAGTCTGCCGATCATACTGCCGAGGTGCATTGCCAATCGCTTGGGCAAGCGACGCACAAACCAGCCGAATGCGGCAACGCAGAGATAGGGGACTCTATTAAAGATTTTCATACGTATTTATACGTTGAATGTCGCACGTTTGGGCAAAGATTTATTGAAATGATAGCACACCCTTCAACCCAAGCGCAATTATGGGCAACAAATAGCAAAAAACGGCGACCGTCCGAGATAACTTCAACCTAGCTGAACGAATGACTGCCTAGTTCTTTGGTTCTCAGAATGCTCTTGATAGCGCTATACGGGTGGGTTATAATTACGGCTGTAGACAGAGATTAGTTCTTGATATTTAAAGCAACAACATAAGGCTGTCCAACCCAAAATCTAGATATTACGCGCTTGCGTGAAACTACCGACGCCAATCCCGTGGAGGAAGTAGCGTCCCGAAACGTGAGGAGATTTTCCAGGATGATTCGAGAAGCAATCCAGAAAGTGGTTGACGGACAAAATTTGACCGAAACCGAAATGACCGATACCATGACCGCAATCATGACGGGCGAGACGACGGATGCCCAAATCGCCAGTTTCATCACCGCACTTCGGATGAAAGGTGAAACACTGGAGGAGATCACCGGTGCGACTCGTGTGATGCGGTCAAAAGCGACGCCAGTCAAGACCAAACACGCTTTGGTCGTTGACACGTGCAGTACGGGCGGTACGCGTCTGGACTCGTTCAATATCTCGACCACTTCTGCCTTCGTGGTAGCGGGGGCGGGGATACCGGTGGCGAAACACGGCAATCGAGGGGTGACCCGCGCAAGCGGGAGTGCAAATGTGCTGATGGCGCTTGGCGTGAATATCGAGATTACACCGGAGCATGTCGGGCAGTGTATAGATGATGTCGGCATCGGATTCCTTTTCGCACCGGTATTGCACGGTGCGATGAAACATGCCATTGGACCGCGTCGGGAAATTGGACTCCGCACCATTTTCAATACGATTGCTCCCCTGACCAACCCGGCGGGCGCGGGCGCACAAGTGCTTGGAGTCTACGCGCCGGAGCTCACGGAAACGCATGCAAACGCGCTCAAGAGTTTCGGGAGTACGCATGCCTTTGTTGTACACGGCAACGATGGACTGGACGAAATCACAACAACGACGACGACACGGGTTTCGGAGTTGGCCGATGGGGATGTGAGGACCTATACACTCGATCCAACCGAACTGGGGATTCCGAAGGCTCAGCCTGACGACCTCATTAGCGGCACACCCGAGGAGAATGCCGACACGATTGTGCGGCTGCTCAACGGTGAGCGAAGATCAAAGCGGGATATCGTCCTACTCAATGCGGCAGCGGCGATTGTTGCCGGTGGAAAGGCGGAAGATTTGAAAGAGGGATTGAGCATAGCCGGGGAGTCAGTTGATTCCGGGAAAGCGTTAGAGAAGTTAGAAGGCTTAAAGGCAAAATCGAATGAATGACAAGAGAGGCAATCGGAGAAACCGTTGATTCTTGATACAATAGTCGCGCACAAACGAAGAGAACTCAAGCAGGACAGGGAGCGCACACCACTTCAAGCACTGAAAATTCAAATCCCCGATTTGCCGCCGACGCGGGATTTCAAGGCTTCTCTGACGGTGCCGGGCGCAGTCAACCTCATTGCCGAAGTAAAAAGGAAATCACCAAGCAAGGGGATTATCCGCGAGGATTTTGATCCGGTTAAGATTGCCAAAATCTACGCGGGTAACGGCGCCTCCGCAATTTCCGTCCTCACCGACCATGAGTTCTTCGGCGGCGACCTCTCTTTTCTGAGCGCGATTCGTAACGCTGTTGATGTGCCGCTATTGCGAAAAGATTTCACCATCGACGAATACCACATCTATCAAGCGCGCGCCGCGGGAGCGGATGCCGTTCTGCTCATCGTTGCAATCCTGACGCCGGAGCAATTGCGAGAGTTCATCGGAGTTGCAAAGCATCTCGATCTCGCCGCCCTTGTCGAAGTACACACTCAAACAGAATTGGACATTGCCCTTGACGTGGGGGCGGAAATCATCGGCATCAACAACCGAGACCTGAAAACCTTCCACACGGATATTGCCACGTCCTTCCACCTGCGGAAATCAATTCCAAACGACAAAATCGTTGTGAGCGAAAGCGGTATTTACAGTCGTGAGGACGTGATCAGACTCGGCGAAGCGGCCATGGACGCAATCCTCGTGGGTGAGTCGCTGATGAGGAGCGCCGATATCGGCGGGAAGGTCGGGGCGTTGCTCGGATCCAAGGGGGCTTCGTGAAATTAACAGAAAAGGCTGTCGAACAGTTTCAACGAGAAGGATATCTCAAGATTGGTCATCGCGTTTTGGACGATAGTCACTTGGCAACCCTGCGAGAACATTACGATTCAGTGTTCGCGCAGAAACACGGAACATTCGGTGAGGGGATGCGCAACATCGCCGCGATTGGCGAGTCTGCCGATGATCCGGAAGCCGACCACTCCGAGGTAATGCTTCAGATACAACAGATGTGGCAGCGAGACGAGGCCTTTCGGGAGTTGCTGTATCACTCGCCTTTACTTGACATTGCCGAGAGCCTTATTGGACCCAATATCCAAGTTTTCTTCGACCAAGCCCTCTACAAGCCCGCGAAACACGGAGGTGCGGTACACTGGCATCAGGACAACGGATACTGGGGTTGCGTCCCTCCGAATCTGGTAAGCATCTGGATGGCGCTCGACGACGCCGATGAAGAAAACGGCTGTATGAATGTAATTCCGGGCAGCCACCGCGAGGGAGGTGCGGAACATGAGCGGGCAATGACGGAAAAGGGTAAGTTGCCGGCTCTTTTGACGGCTAAGGTGGATACCGAACGCGCCGTGGCGGTTCCGGTCAAAGCGGGGTACGCGATGGTGCATCACTGCCTGATGCTTCACCAAACGAATCCGAATACATCGACACGCGAGCGTAGAGCGATGATAATTCACTACATGCCGACCGGGACGCGAACTCGGGAAGGTGCTCTGTTGGTTGAACAGCCGGTGGTGCGTGGCGAGTTTCAGGTTAAAGACGAGAGTGGAGAGGAAGTCCGGGCATGATGATTGAAGAGGGTTCCCTATCAATCAACCGACGCATTCATGATTCTTGTGAAGATTCATCCGTTTCGATGTCCGCTTCCGTCATAACTTGGATGCCTTGCCTTCGGAGCAATGCTGCCGTTACTCCATCACCGTCGCCGAGTTCGCCGGTGAAAGTTCCGTCGTAGATTCGACCGCAACCGCAGGAAGGGCTTTTCGACTTGAGAACGGCGTGCGTGGCGTTGTGTGATTTGGCAATCTCGAGCGTTTGATGCGCGCCGCCTAGGAATTCACTCGTTTTATCCTCTCCTTCAACGGTAATGACGGAGGCGGATCCATCAAGCACATCCGCTCCATCGCCGCCGACGATCTCCGCGGGAGGACGTGGAGTTGACAATCCGCCGAGCTGTTCGGGGCAGACCGGAACGAATTCGTCCCCTCCCAACCTCTCCATCACCTCGTCGCTCTTGCTATCGCGTCCGTTGTGACGGCACTTCACGCCTAACAGGCACGCGCTTATCAACACTTTTTTCACGGTCTGCACTCGGTTGCTTTGGCGGGTTCAGGACGAATTCACTCCACGGTGGCAATAACAACACGCTCCACACCGGAATAGTCATTGATGACTTGGCAGCCAACATACGCCGAATTGGATTGAACTATGTCTTGGACGTCCGGGCCATGGTTATGGCCGATTTCAAGACCGACTCGTCCACCCGGCTTGAGGAATCGGGGAGCATCTTCAAGAATGCATGTAATGACATCGAGTCCATCTGCCCCCGCGAGAAGTGCGGTCTCTGGTTCGTGGTCGCGTACATCAGGCAGCAGGGAAGGGTATTCCGCCGTGCTTACATAGGGCGGGTTGGAAACTATCCAATCAAATCGTGGATTCGGCAACTCCTCTAAAGGTTCGAAGAGATTGCCTTGCAGGAATGTCAGCCGATCGGCACATTTATGGGCGACAGCGTTTTTCTGTGCGACTTCAAGGGCATCCGCCGATATATCCGTGGCAGTCATTTCCCACTCCGGTCGGTTTACCGCAAGGCTAATTGCGATCGCACCGCTCCCTGTACCGATGTCAATCAGTTGGCACTGCGGTTCTTGGGTTTGGAGAACATTTTCGACCAACACCTCCGTCTCCGGGCGGGGAATTAATACTCGGGAGTCTACGTAAAAGTCGAGGGAGAAGAACTCTTTACGGTTTGTAAGGTAGCTAACCGGCGCATGAGCGACTCGTTTCTTGATGAGTTCTCGGAATGCCGCGAGGTGTTCGGGATAAACCGGCATCTCAAACCGCAAATAGAGTTGCAATCGGCTTGTGTCTAGGACATGGCTGAGCAGCAACTCGGCATCCAGACGAGGCCCGGGGATGCCGCAACGCTTGAAGTATTCGGTTGTCCACTGAATGAGGTCGAGGACGCGCCAGGTTTTCACGGCTGCAGTGTCTTTAACTTTTCCGTCTGATCGGCAGTCGTCAGCGCGCCGATAAGGGGGTCGAGTTCTCCATCCAAAACAGCGTCGAGTTGATGAATGGTTAATCCGATTCGATGATCCGTGACACGGGTTTGAGGAAAATTGTAGGTGCGAATTTTCTCGCTTCGGTCACCGCTTCCGACCATCGTTCTGCGCGTTTGAGATCTTTCGGCGTCTTGCTCTAGTTGCATCTGCTCCAGAAGACGAGAGCGTAGAATTTTCATCGCCTTCGCTCGATTCTTGTGCTGTGATTTTTCATCTTGGCAGGTAACCACAAGATCTGTCGGTAAGTGGGTAATCCGCACCGCCGAGTCGGTCGTATTGACGCTCTGTCCGCCAGGCCCCGAAGAACGGTACAGGTCAATGCGAATATCTGAAGGCTCGATGACAAGATCGACCTCTTCCGCCTCGGGCAATACGGCGACGCTGACGGCTGACGTATGGATCCGCCCGCTGCCTTCCGTTGCAGGAACCCTCTGCACCCTGTGAATGCCGCCTTCGAATTTCAATTTGCTGTAGGCGCGATCGCCTTGTAGTGAGAAGATGACCTCCTTGAATCCCTTGAGTCCCGTCTCGTTTGCGTTGAGTATTTCAATCTTCCATCCCTGACGCTCGGCATACCGCGAATACATTCGGAAGAGTTCCGCCGCAAACAAACTCGCCTCCTCGCCCCCGGTGCCGGCGCGAATCTCGGTGATTACATTCTTTTCGTCGTTCACGTCTTTCGGAAGCATAAGCAACTGAAGTTGCTGCTCCAGTTGCTCCTTCTGCTTCGTCAGTAATTCAAACTCTCCCTTAGCCAATTCGACAAGGTCTTCCTCTGTCTCCTCTTCTAGCAGAGATAGAACCTCCTCCGCTTCCGCCTGCACTTTTTGGTATTCTTTGAACGTCGAAACGATCGGGGCGAGTTCCGCATGCGTCTTCGCTAGGCTTTGCAACCTTTGCGGATTGGATATCTGAGTTGGATCGGACAACGCTCTCTCGACCTCAACGTATTTGGCTTCAATGTCTTTTAGCTTGTCAAACATCTTAAACTCGTACCTCGTATTTTCGACGCCCGATACACCGCCCCACTGTCAAATAATTTAACCTAAACACCCGTGTGCTCCTATGGCACGATGAACCCCGCCTCCGGTGCGGCATGATGAATCCACTCGTGAGTATGTGTCCAGCTTACTCTTTCGCCGTGAGACCGTAGCGTCGACGGAAGCTCTCTACACGACCGGCGGTATCAATTACGCGGCTCTGCTGCCCGGTGTAAAACGGGTGGCACTTGGCGCAAACGTCTATTCCCATTTTAGGTTTTGTGGAAATTGTCTTATACGTTGCACCGCATGCACAAGTAATCACACAATCCATGTTTTCCGGATGGATCTCTGGTTTCATGATATGTCCTCCACGTCTGAAACATTAAAGTGTAAAAATCTGCAATTTTGGAATGGCATTAGTATCGCGCACTGCGCGTCGATCCGTTCTTGCTTCTATTGTTGTTTACCATCATTTCGATGAATTCTTCGTTTGATTCGGTCTTGCCCAGTTGTTCAACCAAAAGCTCCATTGATTCAGCGGTGTTCATCTGGCCCATGAATTTTCGCAACACCCATACTTTGCTGAGCGCCTCCGGTTTAAGCAGCAGTTCTTCGCGCCTCGTTTTAGATTTTTCGATATTGATGGAGGGGAAGATGCGCCGATCCAGAAGTGAGCGTTCAAGATGAATTTCCATGTTCGCGGTGCCTTTGAACTCCTCATAGATATGTTCATCAGCACGACTTTCAGTATCAATCAATACCGTTGCGAGAATTGTCAAGCTACCGCCTTCTTCAATCTTCCTGGCGGCACCGCAAAAGCGCCGTGGTTTGACGAAAGCGAGCGCGTCCAAACCTCCCGACAGCGTCTTGCCGCTGTGAGGAGCCATAACGTTATGCGCCCGTGCCAACCGCGTCATGCTATCTAACAATATGACCACGTCCTTGCCGTATTCCACCCACCTTCGCGCCTTCTCGATGACCATGTCCGCGACCTGAATATGCCGCTCCGGATGTTCGTCAAAGGTCGAACTGATAACCTCGCCTTTGACGGATCTGGCGACATCCGTCACCTCTTCCGGACGTTCATCAATCAAGAGAAAAATCAGCTTTACTTCCGGATGGTTCGCCTCTATTCCCCGTGCGATATTTTTCAGGATTGTCGTTTTACCGCTGTAGGGCGGCGCGACAATCAATCCGCGTTGCCCTTTACCTATAGGTGACATCAGGTCAACAATGCGGGTAGAAAACTCAAAGGGATCGTGCTCCAGTTGAAACCGCTCATCGGGATATACCGGAGTGAGATTGTCAAAGAGAATTCTCTCTTTGGCTATCTCGGGATTCTCCCGGTTGACGGTTTCAATCTGCAGCAGAGCAAAGTAGCGTTCCTCTTTGTTCTCGCTCTTCTTGGGCGGACGTATCTTCCCTGCGACCTCATGGCCGGTGCGAAGATCGAACCGACGAATTTGCGACGGAGATACATAGATGTCGTCATTACTTTGCAGGTAGTTGTAACGAGACGATCTAAGAAAACCGTATCCCTGATCCCGGTCATGTAAAATTTCGAGCACACCCGAACCGGACAACGCGTTGGTGTTCTCAGCTTTGGCTTCAAGAATTCGGGTAATCAACTCCTGTTTGCGAAGTCCGCTGTAGCCTGTGATCCCGAGTTTTCGGGCCATAGCGTTCAGTTCGGAGATTCTCATTTCTTGGAGTTTACCGATGTCCAAATTCTCCATAATCTTCGTTACTCCTCGTTTATCACTAGACTTTCATAGATTACTCAGTGTGTATAGGGTTCAGCTATGAAGCTAAGCACCGATCTGATTTCAATCTATGGATTTGTTTTATACCGACAAGACACAGACTCAGGGGAAGCTCACCGAATTGGAGGTAGAATCAACTATTCACTTTGGGGTGCCTTCGGTTGAGAAATGGAGGGGTTTCCTTGGAAAGTATGACCTCATCGTGTAGGTGGCTTTGACGCCGCGGGCAAGTTAATCGTCACCCAGCGAAACCATCAGAATCTCCTGGCTGGGTAAAGATATCTCTTGGCATTGCTCAAATGGATTTAATGAATAGAATATCTATTATGCGCCCTCGGTGGATGACCGTACCCAATTGATTTTGACAGAATATAAGCCGCGTTCACTGACGTATTTTGGGATTCGGGTTTGGTCGGTTTCTGGCTTCAGGCATTACCAGACGAATTATCACATAGACGAGATCTCACATCAGAAATTGAAGGGGGACAACGACTCCTTCACTTCAAGGCGGGGGGTCTCGGCTCTTTTAGGACATGTTAGCGTGCGATTGTGGCAAATACACACTACCCACACAGTCTTCTTCTAATAACTCCGTCTAACCCGTTAAGAAACATCAGCCTTTTTTGGGTTTCGGCAGCGGAGGGCAAATGTTCACAATCTGCCTTTAAGTCACGATGATCCATCCCCGTATCAAACTGTAGGGGGTTTTCGATCTGTTTGACGAAGTAATCCTCGCTGTGGAAAATTGCAGGTGGGAATATCAGTATTTCAATTATACATTAGCCGTTGATGATTCGTCAAGACTATTTGCACATAAATAACGCCCGCCATAAGAAATAGTTTCATCGGTAGCAGGGAATAAGAGTCCGATTCAGTAACTTACAACCCAATCGACATGTCGCGGTTCATTATTTCTGAAATGCGTGTGAGAACAGGTTGACACCGGATATGCAGCGCTAATCGCGGTTGACACTCCGCGCCTCTCAAGCTACAATGACGGCATCCCTTCACACAAGACATCACACTTCGGCATGAAATCACATCATCGCGCCGCCGCACTCTCGGGGTTACGTAAATTTGAAACCGTCAAGCGCCATTTTCCATCGTTGCAGCGCAGCGAGGCAATCGTTCGGGTGGAATTCGCTGGCGTATGCGGCACGGACATCGCGCTATTCTCCGGAGATTATACGGTACCTCTGCCACTGGTGCTCGGGCACGAGCTGGTTGGCGAGGTTGTGGAAGTTGGATCCGAAGACAATCACCCTTGGATTGGGAAACGGGTTACCGCGGAGATCAATAATACCTGCCGCGCGTATAATCGCGAAGCGTTCTGCGCGGCATGTCGACGCGGTCTGTCCAATCACTGCATCGAACGCACCGTCGTGGGTATCGTCAACTATGACGGCGCATACGCTGAATATGTCCGCGTGCCGATTTTGAACTTGCACCCTCTCCCCGATAAAATCTCTTGGGAAGAGGGTGTTTTCATTGAACCGCTTGCCGCAGCCATTCAGACATTTGAACTGACGCCGATCTCCCCGTCGAGCCAGGTTGTCGTTCTTGGCGTCGGCAGATTGGGATTGTTAATTTGTGCGGTTGCCGCCCTCAAAAAAGCGCGGGTATGCGCCGTTTCTCGCTCGCCAAACAAGCTCAAGCGTGCGTTTGCTTGGGGAGCGGTTGAGGCTATCAACGCCAATAAATCCAAATGGATTGAAGCCGTGCGCAAGTGGACTAGGGGTATCGGCGCCGATGTCGTTGTTGACGCCACCGGCAGCCCCGAGGGGCTACGCCTCGCCACCGAAATCGTGCGCCCGCGTGGCACCATTGCGCTGAAGACCACCTGCGGCTTGCCGGCGACGGGCATCGACACTACCAAGTTGGTTGTTGACGAGGTGCGGATTCAGACCTCCCGTTGCGGGCCATTCGCCAAGGCAATCGGACTCCTAACGAGGGTGGGCTTGCCTGTGAAATCCTTGGTATCAGAGATTTTTCCCCTTGAGGACGCAGCGCTGGCAATTGAGGCGGCGAAATCGTCAAGCAAGGTGTTCATCCAACCAAATCGCTAGAGGCAGTGGTCAGTGGCTAGTGATGAGCGAGTCGCGACCTCACGCCGCAGTTCATGAAGCCACAGGTTCCGTGAGAATTGACTAGTTAGGCAGTGGTCACGGTAAAATCTTCTATCGCAATCGCTGTCCATTTGCCTGATCCTTGTTCCCTAAAACTCTAAAATACCCCTAGGCGTTTGACTTCGCACTTTCTGAATTGCTGCCGTTTTCGAGCGATTCGATGACGCCGGCTCCTACACTGTCGCCCCACACATTGACCGTCGTCCGGAATCGGTCGAGCAACCAATCAATCGTGAGTATTAGCGCGATACCTTCAATCGGCAAGCCAACGGCTTTAAGGACGACGACCATGGTGACAAGCCCGGCTTCCGGGATTCCCGCCGCGCCAATCGCCGCCAGGGTTGCCGTCAGAAAGATAACCATCTGTTGCACTGGTCCGAGCTCAATCCCGTACACCTGTGCAATGAACATGGCTGCAACCGCCTCATAGAGCGCGGTACCGTCCATGTTGATTGTGGCGCCCAGCGGCAGGACAAAACTCGCCGTGCGGTTGGAGACCTTATTTTCCTGTTGGACCGCCCTAATTGTCAACGGCAGCGTGGCGGAGGAGGACGCAGTCGAGAAAGCGTTCAGCAGCGCCGTACTCATGCCCTTGATGTACCGTATAGGATTCCGACGGGCAATCAGTAGGAGGATTAGCGGCAATATAATAAGGCCGTGCACCCCTAGACCAAACACGACGGTGAAACTGTATTTACCCACCGCCATCAGTTCCGGCAGAAATTCCTTGAATCCCCCGGCATGACCGATACGTCCGGCGACGAGTCCAAAGATGCCGACAGGCGCGAGAACCATTATCCAGTGTACCAGACGCATCACGGCGTCATTCAAGCCGGAAATAACCGATATGGCGGGCCGCCCTCGTTCGCCGAGAACTGAAAGCGCGGCACCAATCAACAGAGAGAAGAATATGAGGGGCAAAATTTCCATCCGCACCATGGCATTGAAGACATTGCGAGGAATCATACCCTCTCTTCCCGTCGATTTGTCCCCGAGCACCACCTCTTTCAGCGTGCCGCCCATGTCGCGTTCCTCTTTGCCGCGCACTTCCTGGGCAACGGGCAACTTTATTTGGAGACCTTGTCCATTCTGGGAAAGTTCGGGTTCGGCGGAAACGACCTCTCCATTTTCGCGCCGGAACGGTAGATGCTCGCCTGTGTCGGTTGCAATGTGGAATACGCCTTCAGCCCTATTTTTCCAGAATTTTACCGTCGCCGACATTTCGGAGAGAGAGACGATTTCACCCTCGACCTGCTGATCCGCCAGCAGCAGCATATATTTTTCGCTGTACCGAGTCTTATTCCACTTGCCGTTTGTCAGATTGACGGTGCGATTCCCATCGCCGCTAAGGGTGTACGCCAAATCGGGGCGTTCTTCGCCGTGCGAAATGCCCTTGCCGGGTTGGACTACGTTGACCAAGATGATGCCAATCAGCACCGAGATTCCGGTCGTTGCCATGTAGTAGAGAACGGTGCGCCCGCCGATGGGGCCAAGGTTGCGTATATCGCCCAATCCGGTGATTCCGACAACCATTGAGAGCATGACGAGCGGGACGACAATCATCTTCAGTAAGTTTAGGAAGATTTCGCCGAGGACATGAGTCTTCGCGGCGACGCCGGGCAGCCAACCACCGATAATGATTCCGATGACAATGGCGACTATGATGCCTATGAGGATGTTGTGCCCTCCGCCGTTTTCGGAAGGCGCTTCGTGGGTCGTTTGATTCATATGCTAGTCTCCTATAGTGAGTCCTGAGGGGTGAACAAAATATGACGCCGAGGTTGTGCAAACCGCTAAATTATATCATTTCCAGCGATTTTTGAAACTAAAATTCGGATGAGCTGTTAGGCATGGCAAATAGGAGTGCAAAATCGACCAGCGAAGTCGAGTTTTCCAAACGACTGTGATGCCGATACGGTTGACTTATACTTCCCGCACTGCCGGGGCTTAACAAGGTTGGTGGGCGGGGGAGTCCTATGGGATTTCTATCGCGTTCCCTATCCGGTCACTTGATCACTCATTATCCATTCGCTTGATTCCACCCTACGGCTTGAGGGCCGAAAATATGAAGAAAATGTTGATCCATCGCTCTTTTTGGGCGGTTTTGGCTGAACTTGTACCTATTTATCTGTAAAAATAGCCCCAAAAAATAGGTACAAAGATGTGAACGGAGGCTTGATTTCAAGGGAGCGTTCACATGGTTTGATTCAATACTTTCCTTTGATAGCGCGGGTTCGTACGCGGGCAAATGTGAACAAGATGTTAACAGAAAAAAAAGTTCGCCATCACGAAAGTCATCTTAGGCACGTGAAAAGTTTGTAGGTTGCGCGCTGCGCACCAGCCTCCAAAAGCCCCGGAGGGGCGGAAGGTGTATAGAAATGCCGGAACCCCGTGCTCCTAAGTCCTAGAGGGATCAAACGAGTGGATAATGAGTGCGATAGAGATCCCACACGTTCGTAGCACACAACAATAACAACATCAATAAACTTTTTACCAAGTAACACTCGACATAGCACTCCGCTGGAGTGCAGACGGGGGGAGGAATCGTGTTCTATTGACATCTAATACCAATTCTCTAAAATGCTTGTGCAATAATCGCGTTAATCAGGTAAAGAATCTTGCGTGAAGCGGAAAAGGAATCGGCCTCTTTACAAAGTCGGCGGGGCAAGGGGATTTCTATGGGATTTACTATCGCCCTCCCTCTTCGGTCGGTTGATCCTATCCGGTCACTTGATCACTCGCTATCCGCTCGCTTGATCCCCGCCTACGGAATAGGGAAACAATATGATTAAGACATCAAATGCACTATTATTCCTGCGAAATGGTATAAGATCCCTATCGCGCTCCTTAATCAGTCGCTTGATCCTCTTGAGTGAAACCATTCTACGACGGTACGTTTTTTTCAAAACCTGTCATAGAGCGAAAAATGAGAGTTACTTGCTGAAAGAATCATTCCGATGGGAATGATGGGATGCTTCCAATGACCAAAAATGACTTTAACTACTGATTATTCAAATAGGTTGAAAGTACGTGAAAAGTCAAAGCACCATCCCGTTGGAACATGGAAAATCGGCGATTAAGGTAGTAGCGCATTCACTCCACCAGTTTATCTGTGCGTTCCATATCATACTATACATGTGTAAAGTTGTCAATGTAAAATCAGATGTGTGTTACCCAGGCGAGATTATGGCTAGAAAGTGGACTAAGGCAATTTCGTCGTAGGAGCGATCTCCTGATTGCGACTTCCGAATCGCGGGCAAAAATTGCGCCTACTAAAGATGTGCCATTAGAAGGGGGAAAATCGACATTCTGACAGTCGGTGATTGTTCCATACAGCGTGGGTGGATTATGGTGGGCGGTGCCCACCCTACAGGAGCTCTATCGCGTGAAGATCTCTATGGGACTTCTATCGCACTCCTTATTCAGTCGTTTGATCCTTCGTTATTCACTCAGTTGATCCTTATTCAATTGCTTGATTGGACGATGTACATTAGCTCACGCTCTAGAAGCTGCGGATCGCGGCACACGTGGAAATCCCATTTTCCAAGCTCATTCCAGTTGTTGACGGCGGAAACCCATCGTTCCGCGCCTGCATACTTGGCAAGTTCCCGATCAGTTTCGTGACCCTTAATTTCCACGATTAGGTTGACATCGTTCTTGAGTCGGACGATAAAGTCGGGCTCGTAGCTGTGGGACACGTCGGTGTACTCATACGGAATGCCAAGAAGACCAAGATGGTCGTTGCGGACATAGTAATCCACAACGTCAGAGCGCTCCAACCGGAAGCAGGCTGAACTCTCCCAGGTTTCGGTGTCCAGAACGACTTGGTTGATTTGACTGCGCTCGGTGCCGTGGCAAATTCGGGTGGTCATAAAGTCCTCTTCCGCCGAGGTACCGATAGGTTTGTACCGATTCAGGATGGGCAGCAGCGGGGTTTCTCCCTCCACTTCGTTTGGCTGGATAGCCGCCATCAGGCGCTCCACGATACGAGTGGTGTACTTCTCGTGGCCAATCTCACAGCGGTTACACTCGCGAAAGTCTACCTTTGTTTCAACATAGGTGTCAACCAGTCTGTACACCTCGGGAAATAGACGGTGTCACACAGTTAGCCTTGGACTTCGGGGGATTGAGTGGTACGGTTGTTTCGTGCCATAGGTGATTTTCTCGACTTTCGCAATAGTTGATGGGTCTGTGGTTAACTGTAGGAGCGCGATCTACATCGCGAAAAAGCCCTATTGGCGAGAAATCCCATATTGCGGACAAGACCTAAGCTGCGACGTTTATACACCTGTCGCCCCGCTGGGGCTTTTTAGATTGTTCTAGTCTTGGCTATACACCTTCCGCCCCTCTGGGGCTTACAGAAGCAAGTGCAAAGAGATAGAAACGGTGATAGGCGATTGCCAATCTCATACTTCAAAACCAAAGGCTGGTGGGCGATGTCCACCCTACAGTTTCTGTTCATATGGTAGATAAAAGGGGAATACGGGAGTTTCATGATGTCCGGAAAAAAGGTATTCCATAGGAGTTACGCAGTTGGCTGAAGTGTATAAAGAGGTTTTACCAAATAAGCACGTACAGCATCTCTGACAATTGAGAGCTTTGCGTCAAACCAACTGACTCCGGTGTGATGGCAGTAATGCTCGATTCTCAAAAAGGCTC
>JAJDTR010000004.1 GCA_022827055.1 Candidatus Poribacteria bacterium
CCCAAATTTCCATGTAGGAGGGAATCAAGCGAACGGATAGTGAGTGATCAAGTGAGTGGATAACGAACGCGATAGAGCTCCCATAGAGATCTTCTTGCCCCGACGTTTTGTCTATATCGCACATTATCCTTGACGGAATAATTCCCTTATCAAGTGACACTCAACTCTCGCTCTGTGACTGGTTCTGAAAAAGTGTTACTTGAGAAAACACGCCAAATTCAAATTACTGACTCCCACGCGCGTCCCCTGTAGCAGGAATCCCGATTCCCTACATTTATTTGCAGGATTTCCCTCCATTCACGTCACCCAATCAATGATTCCTCGGTCGAAACGGCTTGACATTCGACTCGACGACATCAACAGCGACGAATGTCAAATCGTCATCCGTTGGAATCCCGTTCCTGAATCTTTCGATACTGCCCAGAAGCCGATTGACAAGTGCGTCGCCGGATTCATCCGTTTCTTGAACGGCAGTTTCCTCAAGTCGGCGTATGCCAAATTCTTCTCTCTCCGGGTTTCTCGCCTCGTAGGCTCCGTCCGTATAGAGCAACATCCTGCCGCAACGGTCAAAGTCGTATGTGGCGGTTTCGTAGATTGAATTTGCTAACAGCCCCAAGCCCTTTCCGGACATTCCTTCGCTAAGAAACTCGCAGGTGCCGCGCTGACGGTGGATGAGGAGCGGATACGGGTGCCCGGCATTTGCGCAGAAGATTTTTTCGTTCGGTAAATCTATAACCGCATAGAACGCGGTCGCGAACATAAACATCTGCGAGCTGATCGTATTGTTAAACCGAGTGTTTAGGGTGGTAAGCATGAGACCGGGATCGTTTTCCATCCGATCCCTAATCTCCCCGACCACGGTCTTCATAAACACGGCAACGAGTGCGGCGGAAACGCCATGACCCATCACGTCGGAAATGAACAGCCCCAAGCGCCCCGGCTGAATCTCCCAAAAATCGAAGAAATCACCGCCCACCTCTATCTCCGGCGTGGAGTGCGACACAATCCGGAATCCTCCCAAATCGACAAGCCCGTTCTGCGGCATCAAGATTTCTTGGACTTGCCGCGCCATCTCCATCTCGGCTTTCAAACGGGCATTATGCGCTTCCAGTTCGTCACGGTATTCCTTAATGCGCAACAGCGAGCCGACGCGCGCCACGATTTCGTGGCCGTCGAACGGCTTGGAGATAAAATCGTCCGCACCTGCTTGAATGGATTGGATACGATCTGCCGTATCTTTTAGTGCCGTGACCATCACTACAGGCACAAACTGTGTCGATTCATCAGCGCGAATTCGCCGGCACACCTCAAACCCGTCCATTCGCGGCATCTGAATATCTAGCAGAACCAAGTCTGGCGGGTTCGACGCTATCAGTTCCAGGGCTCCGCTTCCGCTGGTGGCGGTAAGCACGACATAACCCTGTGCTTCAAGCTGAATCTGAAGTATTTTGATGTTTATTTCGTCATCATCAACAACGAGGATTTTGGGTGTTGCGCGCGGGCTCATTCCTCGGATTCTCCTGCATACCTACCCACAAGATTGACTAGAACGCGGGTATCAATGGGTTTGCTGATATAGTCGTCGCACCCGGCTTCAATTAACCGTTCCCGGTCGCCCTTCATTGCCGCCGCAGTCAAGGCAAGGATGGGAATATGCCCCCATCGGGGATGCGTTTTAATCTGTTTTGTCAGATTCTCTCCGTCCACTCCGCCGGGAAGGGCAATATCCATCAGAATCAAGTCCGGCGTTTTTGCGTTCAGTATCTGAAGGGTTTCTTCCGCGTTAGTTGCCTCAAGCATCTCATAGCCCTTTGATTCCAACACAATCCGTACGACCTTCCGATTTAGCTCTTTGTCCTCAACGACTAAAACACTTTTGGCGCTCATGTGTAAAGATCCTTGTCGCGTTCCTTGTTGAATCTTCCAATCTAGGCCACTGATTCCTCGCTTTGGACTGAAAATCCTAGCCGACTCTGTAGGCCCCAAAACGACGCTTTCTACTCACCTGCGGATGGTGTACTCGGCGTCCGGAAACGCTCAATCCGCTTGATTGCATCCAGTAACTTCTGTCTCACATTCCCGGTTTTTTCAATCACGGATTGGATCTGACCGTTGAGGCGATCCTTTTCCTCGTCTGTGAGATCCATCGCCGTGCAAATCACGATTGGAATGTCACACGCGCCCGGATGTTCCGCCAGACGTTTGACAACTTGGAATCCGTCAACTTCGGGCATCGCCAAATCCAGAATGATGAGAGCCGGTGCCTCGGCAATTGCCAGATCAATCCCTTCCTGCCCCCCATAGGCCTTCAGCACGTCATATCCTTCGGACTCCAAAATGGTAGACAGCAATCGAATCGCCTGCGGATCGTCATCGATTACGAGTATACGGACGCTGCCATCCTGATCCGGGAGGCGCAACGACCGCAGCGACGCGAGAAGGGCGGTCTTATCAATCGGTTTCACAAGGTGGTCAACTGCTCCCAACCCGAATCCCAATTGACGTTCTTCGGTGATCGAGACAATTATGACGGGGATTGACTGAAGATCGGGATTCGCTTTTAGCGCTCTTAGAACTTGCCAGCCGTCCTTCTTCGGAAGCATGATGTCGAGGGTTATCGCAAACGGCTTGATTTCCGCCGCTTTGGCGATTGCCGCTTCACCATCTGTTGCGTATTCAACGCGATAACCCGCTTCCATCAAATAGATTCCAAGCAGATGTGCAGCCTGCTCGTTATCTTCCGCCACCAAGATTGTTCGGTTATCGGCAGTGGAAGGAAGATTCGAGGGCATCGGTGCGGAGCTTGAAGCTGCATGCCGTTGTATCGGTAGGGTGAAGGAAAACGTGCTTCCTTCACCGACCGTGCTCTCGACCCATATCTCGCCTCCGTGTAATTCAACGAGCCGCTTTGTAAGAGCAAGTCCTAAGCCCGTGCCTTCATGCGCACGTGCTTTCGATGTGTCAACTTGGGTAAATGCTTGGAATAGCATCTCCTGATCTTCAGGTGTGATTCCCACGCCGGTGTCAATCACCCGGACTAACAACGAGTTTTCCGAAATCTCAAGCTGGGTTGTCACCCGCCCGCCCTCGTTCGTGAACTTGACGCCGTTGGCAAGTAAGTTGTAAAGTATCTGCTTGAATTTGGTCTTGTCCGCTGTCACCGTTATATCTCGATCGAATTCTTGGATGAGACGAATCTGTTTCTTGCTGGCCAAAGCGTTGACAACCGTGTTCACTTCCTCCATGGTGTCTACGATGGAGAAAATCTCAAAGTCCAATTCCATCGTCCCCGCCTCAATCTTCGACAAGTCGAGGATGTCGTTAATCATGTTGAGAAGATGTCGCCCGCTGGTATGGATATCGACGACCAGTTCCTTCTGATCGGGTCTTATTGGCCCGATTATTTCGTCCCGCAAAATCTCCGCGAAACCGATAATGGCGTTCAACGGCGTGCGCAACTCATGGCTCATGTTGGCTAGGAAGTCACTCTTTGCACGGTCCGCATATTCGGCTGCCTCTTTCGCTGCTTGCAACTCCTCTTGTGCACGCACACGCTCCGTAATATCTCTGGAAATACCGAAGGTGCCTATGATTTGCCCGGACCTGTCAAATAACGGCGCCCTCGTCGTGGATACCCACGTTTCCTCTCCGCTGGGCCAAGTCTCTTTTTCCTCCTTCGCTGCCATCGGAATTCCGGACCGAATCACGTCCTGCTCGTCCGCGTAAGCCTGCTGAGCATGTTCCTTTGTAAAAAACTCGGCATCTGTTCTTCCAATCGCTTCCCGCGCGTCGGAGAGACGGAACAGATTAGTCTGTGCCTTGTTGATTCGAATAAACCGACTCTCCTTGTCCTTGAAATAAATGTGATCGGTCGTATTATCCATGAACGCCTTCAAAAGGCTCTGTTCCTGTTCCAAGGCGTCCTCCGCCTGTTTTCGCCGCGTGATGTCTCTGCCGACAGCATAGTACAGCCGCTTTTCGAGAGATAACGAAGAACTCCACAGTATCCATCGATACTCCCCATTCTTGCACATGTAGCGATTCTCAAAGGAAACGACATCTTGCCCCGTCGTCATAATCTTCTCGGCTTCGGCAATCGTTGGTTCTTGATCGTCCGGATGCACGAAGTCGATAAACGGCTTGGCTTTGAGTTCCTCAATTGTGAAACCGAGTGTTCGCTCCCATGCCGGATTCAAATCAACGAAATAGCCGTCAAAATTGGCAATACACAGCATGTCTAGCGAAAGAGTGAAAAAGCGTTCCCGCTCCGATATGCCGTTGGGACGGTTCATAATTGTGTCCTCTCTTCATTTTCTTTTCAAAACCAACAGCGTCAAATCGTCAAACTGCTGAGTGTCCCCTTGAAACTCCGTCACCGCGTCGCGAATCTTGGTACACATTTCGGCCGCGCTTTCATGTCGTATTCCTCTCGCAAGTTCGTGCAAACGTTGCTCTTCAAACGGCTCGCCATCCCCATCCACTGCGTCGGTCACACCATCGGTGTACAGCAGAAGAGTATCTCCGCTATGTAGCTGAAACGATTCCTGCTGATACTCTGCAATCTCGGCAAGGACATCGGCGGGGAACATCCCGACGACCGATCCGCCCTTCTCCAGCCGCGTAAAACTTCCATCCCGCCGTATGATGATTGGATAGTTATGTCCTGCGTTCACTGATGTCAACTCACCCGTTTCCGTGTGCAATCGGGTGTAAACGAGGGTTGCGTAGGCATCGCCGATGCTGCCCTCATACAAGAGCATATTTAGCCGCATCGTCATGGCGAGCAAGTTGCTCTGTCTAGCCACCTCCGAGCGTAAGGAGGTTCGAAGCATCACCATCAGTAGCGCTGCTTGCATCCCTTTGCCCGAAACGTCGGCAATCACAAATCCCCAATTTCCATCCGGTTCCCGAATGTAATCAAAGTAGTCTCCCCCAACGCCGTCGTGATGCGGGATGCTTAGTCCCGCGACCTCGTAACCCGAAATATCGGGCTGCGCTTTGGGCAGCAGGTTCGCCTGGATTTTCGCCGCTTGCTCCATCTCGGCTTGCATCCGGCGCTTTTCGAGAGCTTCCTGGTAGAGACGGGCATTCTCAATCGAGACGCCAATCTGATAGGCGAAGGCTTCAAGCAGAATCCGATCCTCATCGACAAAATCAAGAGAGGTGTCCTCCTGACCTGCCTTGTCGCACACCACCAATACCCCTAGAATCTCACGCCTGAAAATTGGGACAGCGATAAGATTCCGTCTCCCAAGCGGCGAAACCTGACTCGCATCGTTGCAAACCTGCGAGATACCGGAGACAGCTACTTCCTGAAGCATGGAAAGTGCGGGAGCTTCA
Organism: Candidatus Poribacteria bacterium; assembly: GCA_022827055.1. Taxonomy (GTDB): domain Bacteria; phylum Poribacteria; class WGA-4E; order WGA-4E; family JAJDTR01; genus JAJDTR01. Next base: position 5,341 of record JAJDTR010000004.1, read on the forward strand.
TCCTGTTGCTCCTCCAAATCGATGACAACGCCTTGCAGATTGGTTGGGAACTCCGTATCAAGTAGGACATGGCTTCTCACCTCGAGTCTTCTCCTGTCCGGAAGAGCAAGCATGAGATAGCCCATTCCGCTATCCAATAGAGAGACAACGTGATTCATTGCCGCCTTCTCAATGCTTTCCACATCCAGAAGTTTACTGATCTGAGCCGTGACATCGGACAGTAGCAGGAGACGCAACTTGGCGGAGCGCATCTCTTGCAACGCGCGCGAATGCGCCATTGCGGTGGCAACACGATTGGCTACCGCGTTCAGCAGGACATCAACCCATGACTGATTTTTAATCTCGAGTGAGGGGGTTCCGAGGGCAATAATGCCAATCAGATTTCCATCGGTCTGCAAAGGTATCCATATCTCTGCGCTAAACCCATACAGTTGACGCGCCATGCGGTCTCGAAGTGCCGTCAGAGATTCCGGTAGGTGAGCGAGATGAATTCGCGGCGATTGAAAGACTGCGTCAATCTCCTCTGATGTAACCTGAATGACGACCGACTTCGGGTAGGGGGTAATGGACGATTCCACGGAAAAGCGGCTATTGGTGGGGTCAAGGCGCAGGATTGCACCTTCGCTCGCTTCCAGCGCATCCAGAGTTAACCGTAGATATGCTTCGCTCAAGGAGTCAAATCCATCCTGTCTGGAAATGCCTGTTTTACCAATCTGTTCAAGTTTGGATAGGAATGAAAGCAGTCGACTCATGCTGTCCTCGGGGGAAGCATACTTCATCTGCACACCTTGTAACGCTTTCTCAAGACATTTTAGATAATCAACCGAATGAGCATTGAGGGCGATAGTTTGTAGGGTGCAATCAAGCGAGTGAAGAATGAGCGCGATAGCTCATCTTCTGCGCACCAGCCTTTGAAAGCGCCCGAGGCGATCGCGCGACTGAACAAGGATCGACCGACTGGAGAAGGAGGGCGAAAGTAGCACCTGATAGTAAATCTTCTGCGATAGCCACCCGTGTCCCGTCAACTCTTCAGTCGGCAAAATTTCTTGTTCCGGTCTACGCAATCCTCTTTTCCTGATTCACATAATCAATGCACAAGCATTTTGGTGAAACGGTATTAGGCGCAAAACTCGCCGCAGTCATTGCATTTATCCGGCGTTAGCAACCCCGGTTAATCTGATCTCGGCGTTGCATTATCAAGGCGCACCGTCAAATGGTACACCCCCTTGAATCAGGATGTGAGCGCCGTAACCGCCTCGTTCTCGCTATCGAAATGTTCAAAGGTGCTAATTAAGCGGCTCCTGACAATCAGGTTTTTGATATTTGTGCCGACGTTGATGATACCGATTCGTCCGCCCTTTTTTACGATTGATACGTGCGTTCCCATCAACGTTCCAAGTCCCGAACTGTCCATCATCGACACATCGCCGAAATCAATCAACAGCCTCGGATTCTCCACGTCGCTGGGCAGCTCGTTATCAATTGTCCGTCTGAGTTCGGAAACGGCGCTTCCAATCAATTTGCCGCTGGGCTTCAAGACGATAACACCATCCTTTTGAATAACGTCAATTGCCATTTTTCCCTCCCGAATAAGTTTCAAAGTAGAGATTTTATTAAGTCGAAGGGCAGGTGTGAAAGAAACAGACGCGCCGATTTATGCGATTGTAGTGCCCTAAAACGCCGGATACTTCGTCTGTCCGAGTCTTTCGCAAGCCGCGCGTTTCTAACCTATCGTGCGCTCTTGTCTCCAAACACTGAACCTATGGGATTTGTTCCAGTGGTGATTCTAATGGATCTAAGAACTTTTGTCAAGCATTCAGTTATGTAGGTCGGATTGAATGGGTAAGCGCGAATTACGATCTAACGCGAAATGAAGCAAGAATCCTTCAACGATACTGCGGTGTGGCTAGAAGGAATGAAACCTGATATACCACCCCGATAGTCATTTTCAAGTTGGGTTTGACGAGATCCTATTGCAATTTGTTTGAGGCGCATCTGAACTCCGCTGTGACATACGTTATCGTAGGGGCGAGGTTACCTCGCCCGGCTTGATTTAGGGCCAGGAAACACGCTTGATGTCTGCGACTGTTCCAAATCGCTTGGACGTGCATCGGGGCTAAGTTTGTGACACTATTTTAGGACCCGTAGGTTGGGTTGAACGGAAATTCGTTAGTAATCGCTAATCTTGTAACAGTTTTCGAGTGTCTATTTCGCTTGAACGTGCCAAAATTCGAGTGAAACCCAACAGTAATCGTACGTTCTACCACCATGAGACCCCTTCTGCAATCAGGTGCATTTCCCCTGCTCCAGAATGCAAAATCGGTTGACCCCTGTTCGGCATTGTGTTAGAATTGAGATTATCCTTATAACACATCAACCGAGCAGGATTGAGGAGATTGCGACGACATCGTGCAGTTCCCGGGCTTTAATCACAACGCTATTATCCCGTACCTCGTTGTCCTGGCGTATTTTTTCCTAATCGTAGAAATCTCCTTGGTCATCCACTCCTTCTTATATGCACGGCGAGTGCGAAAAACAAAACGCCCGCACTATGCGCCGAAAGCCGCGATTATTGCTCCCCACTACGGTTGGGATGTCCAAACCGAGGAGAGCGTCAAAACGTTGCTACACCAGGATTATGGGGGCGAATATGTGGTGTTCTTTGTAACGCACGCCATAGGCGACTCGGATTGCGATCCGTCATATTCGCATCTCGGCAGAATCGCTCAAGAACACCACCATGCAAGCGTACTTCTGGCGCCCAATGTTATCGACAATTCTCTCCCCCGTTCCCAAAAGGTGCAAAACCTCATAACAGCGATCACGGAACTGCCCGATGATATTGAGGTTATCGCTTTTGTTGATGCAGACGTGACCGTTCGGGAAGATTGGCTGAGGTTGTTGGTCGAACCCCTTCAGGACCCGCGAATCGGTGCGACCGTAGGAGCAAGATTCTACTACCCCCACACCCTCAATCTCCCGTCACTCGTGGAAGCCATCTGGGTCAATTTTCAGATTGGCGTGCAAGGCGATCACCGTTTTACCATGGTGTGGGGCGGATCCAACGCGATTCGCCGCGATCTGATTGCGGATGCAAATGTATTGCAGCGCTGGGAAAACGCCACCATAGAAGATCACAACCTGACTCACGCCGTTAGAGATTCAAAACTCAAGGTCCATTTCGTTCCGGACTGCGTCGTTATAACCCATACGGTGAACCGTACATGGAGACAAGTTCTGGAATTCACAAACCGTCAGATGATAATGACCTACAGAATGGGGTTCCCGGCACATTGGGCTTTGAGTTTGGTGGGTTTGCTCCCCAAGGCGATTATCGTGTTTGCGTCCATCCCGCTCCTGCCGTTTTACTTCAATTGGCCGTTCAATTTTGATCGACTTTTCCTGTTACTTGTACTTCTGATACCATTCATTGAAATTCAGACCTATCGCATTTTCTCATTGAATCTGCCCAAAGTTGTCAGAGACACGGACGGTGTTCGCGATAACATCAGAATGACCTCCTTCGCCACGCCAATCTCCATGCTTGTTGCGGGGTTGAACGCGGTATACACCGTGTTTCAGGACAAAATCGTCTGGGGCGGCGTGCGCTATAGAATACTCTCGGCGACCACATGTCAGGTGCTGGGCCGCGTCTCCGACGCCGCGGATAACCAAGAAAAAGCTTGATAACCGTCACGAGAAATTGCCAATTATCCGGTAGGAGAAACGGGCGCGGAAACACTCATAGGCGTGCGTAGGGGTTGGGTCTCCCAACCCGTTCATACCCCTTTCGACATACGCCCGCGCCTAACATGATTGTCGACAGAACCAATACATGATCTGCACAAATTAAACACTCTCGCAGTTTCGGAAAGGAATAACAATGCCAACACGGAGTCGAATTTCACCGCGTTTCTTCGTCAACCAACTCGCCGCCGCATTAGCCGATGATTGGCAAACGGCTTACACGCTCGCCAAGTATCAGGTTGCGAAGGAAAGCTTTAACTGGAGACACCCATTCGGCGGCATGCACGGAAAGGGTGACAACGTGCAACTGGTCAGTCTCCGAATCACGGACATGTGCAATCTCAGGTGCCACTCTTGTGGACAGTGGGGTGATAACGGTTACCTGCTCGGAAAATCCCTGAAAGAGCTTAAACAGCGCGAAGTTCCGGTCGAGGTATACAAGCGGCTGGTGGATCAGATTGTTGACGCCGGCTGGTCGCCCGTATGGTACATTTGGGGCGGCGAACCCATGCTCTATCCCGGTCTGATTGAACTATTGCACTACATCTCCGAACGCGGCATGCCAATCTCGCTCGTGAGCAACGCCACGAACATCGCCAGACGCGCCGATGATATCCTGGAGACCTGCAAAATTATCTATCTGAGTGTTGACGGACCGAACGAGGAAATCCACAACACTCAGCGTCCCGGAGTCACGGAGAATTACGACAACTTCACCGACGTGAAGGCGGCGCTGGAAACCTTGAGCGCCGAGAAAGAACGTCGGAATGTGGCGTTTCCCTATATTGTCCCGTTGAGTTGCGTCACGATGTACAACATTGACGTTGTCGTGGATCTGTATAAATTCACGAGTCAATTTGCCGATGCTCAGATTTTCTATCTGACGTGGTGGATGGACTCGCATTCCGCGCAGGCGCATACGGAAGAATTTGAGCAGCGCTTCGGCTTCAAACCGCAAACCCACTACGGATGGATCGGCAACTGGAAAGATTTCGATCACGGCGTGATATTTGATCGATTCGAGGAAATGGAGAAACTGTCGGAATCACAGCGGCGTTGTCCTCCCATGATGATGCCGCGTCTCAACACCCGAGAAGAAATTCAAACCTACTACACGGATCACAGCGAAACCTTCAACTACAATCAATGCGTCAGTATCTTTATGACAATGGAGATTGACAGCAACGGCGATGTCAGCCTTTGCCGCGACTATCACGACTACATCATCGGAAACATCCAGACCGACACCGTCTTGGACATGTGGAACAACGACAAAGCGAGGAAGTTCAGAACCTCAATCAGCAAGGACGGAATTATGCCGGTGTGCCGCCGCTGCTGCGGTCTCATGGGGTTTTAATTGCTCTCAATCGGCGCCTTCTCTGACTGCTCGGCTTGGAATGCCAAATCTAAGTAGCCCGTGGGGTGGGCACTGCCCACCATCTGTCGTAGCGTGCACCCTACAACCACGGAAATGGAAGAGAATGTCGATAGAAAACCCACTCCCTGTCTTAAAGAACTTATACTATTTCGCTTAAATATCAGTGCATATGATGTTTTAATTGCATCATTCTCTTTCTCCGTAGGCGGGGCATCTTGCCCCGCATTGAAACACCTTAAATCACGTCGTTTATGCAACGTCAATTTAGAGAAATGGTATTACTTGACACCTCTTATGTCCTGCAAACCCAGACAAATGGAAATACCAACTTCCAACCCAATCGGACAAAACACCAAATCCGAAGCCCGCTGATAATATCGTCAATCATCCGATAGCACACACAACGCCTTCTTCATGCACACAATCCTCGCTATCTGCTTAGCTTCCTTTTGTTCGATAGGACCTTCCATAGACTCCCGGAAAACTGAACTTCAACCCACCGAAAAACAGTTGCTCTACGCCGAACAACTCTTCGATGCGCGCACCTACAATCCCTCCATTCTTGAGTACAAGCGTTTCCTTTTTTACCAACCGCACACCGACATGGCGGATTTTGCCCGCTATCGTATTGCCCAAGCGCACTACTACCAAGGAAACCGCGAATACTCCCGGCGGCTGTTCGAGGAACTCATGGAAACCTATCCCGAATCCCCGCTGTATCACAACGCTCAGCTAATGCTCGGAAAAACGCACCTCGACGACGGAGAATACGCTACCGCGCGATCTGTCTTCTTCCTGATTCTGCAGGCGAAGGGTGATGTACGTTTGCAGGTACAAGCCCAATACCTACGCGGGTGGTGCTATGTACACGACCGAAACTGGTTTAAGGCGATAACCGAATTTCGCAACATCCATCAATTGCGCGTGGAGAATAGTAACACTGGAACTCTCGATGCCCGACTTGAACAATCGGCTGCCAAACTTGCCGATACCACTCTCGCCAATACGCCGTTGCCGCTCAAGTCGCCGAGACTTGCTCAGTTAATGTCCACGGTTATCCCCGGGAGCGGCCAAATCTATGCCGGTAAAACCCGCAACGGTCTCATTTCGTTAGGCATCAATACCGCGTTCTTCTACCTGCTGAGTGATTCGGTTTTCGATAAGCGTTATGTTGATGCGGCTGGAATCTTTCTGGTGGGTTCCCGGTTCTATTGGGGCAATCGCCAGAATGCGAAGAAGTGGGCGATGGAGCACAACCGGGATCTTGAGATGGACTTGATTGAGCAATTGAAAGCCATTGATCGTGAAGCCATTGAATAGCGCGATAGACGTGCGCTTCAATTTCTTGCCAAACCTAACCACACATGCGTCCAAGCACATTTCATGGGGTGAGGATTAATCGACTGGATAAGCAGGAATCAACTGAGCGGATAGATCAAACGAACGGATAGTGAGTGCGATAGAGATCCTAGGGCGATAGTAAATCCCTCAAGCGACTGAATTAAGGAGCAGGATTTCTATGGGAATACTATCGCCCTCGTTGTCTACTCGGTTGATCCTACTACTTCAAAATCACCATTCGCCGTGACGCCGCATAATCCCCCGCCCGGAATTGATAAATATAAATACCGCTCGCAACCGATTCTCCGTCTTCGTTCCGTCCGTCCCAATACGCCGCCTTTCCACGCTCCGCGTAATACCCCGCCGCCTGATTTCCGAGCGCCAAC
>JAJDTR010000009.1 GCA_022827055.1 Candidatus Poribacteria bacterium
GGTTTGTTTATGAACGCCCGTTGCTGTATGACATGATTTTCCTTGGGTAACGGGTGATTTCAATACTCCATACTTTAGTGGGGTGCTACCGGATAACAGCCATTTGAGAAATTAAACTTTTACGTACTCGATAATGCGGAAGATAAGTGGAAATTTTATATTTGAACTTACTTACGTTAGGGACGGCGCAAATGCAGGGATTTCAAGCAGGGAACCATCCACCGGGCTCGAACTCCAACGTTAGGTGTTTTCTAAAATCAGCGGTGTGCCGGCGCAATTCGTCGACTGTCAAACCCGCCCCTTGTAAGCCTTTACGCCATGCTCCACGGTCAACTGTCCCAATGACGAGGTAACCGGTATCACCGACTTTGAACCCATCCTTGCCGAAGTGATTAGCTAATTCGGCTTCCAATTTGTCTTGATGCACAATGACTACATCACACTTCGGACAAAAACGAGTGGTCATACCCAACGCGATAAGATCAATACGTTCAACGTGAATGAGCAAAGGAAACTTTCGCGTCCGGTTTAACTCCTCACACTGAGGGCATTTCGTGCAGCGGAGGTTCAGATGCGGATTGAGAACGAACGCGTAGCGTGGTTTCAATCGGCCAAATTTTGCTGTCCCATATTTTATGTTCGTGAATGATCGGTTGACTTCGGCTCGATTAAAAGTTTCGGGGTCGAATTCTTCGCCAACCCAACGTAACAAGTGAAGATGTTCAGGGTGTTTGGAATCGGTAATCGCTTCCAAGAAATCGGAATACGCAAACATACCTCCGCTATCTTCAGGAGGGCAAGCACGCCTACCGGCTAGACATAGGGGGTAGGTTGCGCCGTCCTCGGGTGCCAGTATCTTTTCAAGTGTAATCAAATGCGTCCAATCATCGCCAAAGTCGTACTGATAGACAAACTTTTGATTGGGGCGCGAAACGACTTCGCTCAAAACCACATCTTTCTCATTTATGACATCAAAGTCCGGAAAGTTCGGGTCAGGTGGGCCATAGATGAGATCTCCGACTTCGAATTGATGAAGATGAGAATTCGACCAACCCATGGCTACTTGCAGGATGAGGTGGAGTACCTCTAGAGACGTATCACTCAGAACCTGTATTCTTCGCCAGATAGGAGGTTGACTGTACTGAAGGACAATCTTGAGTTGGTAAACGGAAGGTTCAGGTGTCTGTCGCTGTTTGGATATTTCTTTTCTCATGATCTTCTCCGGTGAGATCCATGTGCACAAACCTTTTGCTAAACTTGAGAATGCAAATCATATTCTGCCCTCGTAACTGTTTAGTCCATCGGTCTGGATTTGTCAATCCAGACCGAGCGGGCAGGGAACTCGTCAAGTAAAGAAGCGCAATGCTAATCCCGATGAATCGGACGGGGCTTACAAGTCCACGCCGTACGTGCAATGAATGGGATCTCTATCAGGATCCACTATCGTCTTCGTTATCCACTCAGTTGATCACTCACTATTCACTCGCTTGATTACTACTACGAACTTGAGAGTGAACTAAACAGTTAGCTGCCCTCGACATGGCGCTCGACGTTCTCCGGGAAGTACCGAATCACACTGTCGGCAATCAGCGGAGCGGCCATTCCTAGGCCGCAGGCGCTAGTGGCTTTCATCGCTTCGCTAATATCACTTACTTCCCTACGCCATTCGTCCATATCCATCGGACCCGCATCTCCCGCCAAGCGTTCGGTGAGGCGTTGCGTTCCAATCCGGCATGGGAAACATTTGCCGCACGATTCTTCGGCGAAGAATTCCATGGCGTTGTGCGCCACGCTCATGATATCTCGACTATCATCGAATACGATAATTCCGGCGGCGCCTAGCATTGAACCCTTCGCCTTCACACTTGGTTCATCTAGTGTAACTTCCAGGTCATTTCCGGCGAGGAAACCGCCCGATAATCCTGCCATAGTGACTGCCTGGATAGAGCGGCCCTTTTGTGCGCCGCCCGCCCAGTCGTAAAGCAGTGTTCTAAGCGGCAATCCGAACGGCACCTCGTAGTTGCCGGGCCTCTGAATATCGCCCGACAGACTGATGACCTTGGTACCGGCGTGACCATTTAGCCCCAGTCCGCGATACCATTCCGCTCCACGTCGAAGGATTTGCGGTACGGAAACAAGTGTCTCAACATTATTGACTGCGGTTGGGAGGTTCTCAAATCCGTGCGTCACAGGATAGGGCGGGCGATTCCGTGGAAACGGGTGTTTGCCTTCGAGGCTGTTTAGAAGCGATCCCTCTTCGCCACAAATATACGCCCCTGCGCCGCGTCGGATATAGATTTGAAAGTTAAAGTCGGTTCCGAGAATACCGTCGCCAATGAATCCGGCTTCTTCCGCTTCTGCCATTGTACGAGCAAGGATATCGAAGGTTTCCGGATATTCGTATCGAAGATAGATGAACCCGCGCTCCGCGCCAGTTGCGTATGCGGCTAACGTCATTCCTTCAATAACCGCATGCGGGTCGTAATCTAAAATTGCGCGGTCTTTGAAACATCCGGGTTCGCCTTCATCCGCGTTACAGACGATTGTCTTGGGATTTCCGGGCGCTTCCGCCACTGATTTCCATTTCAGACCGGTAGGAAAACCGGCGCCCCCGCGTCCTGCCAACTGGCTATCTGCGATGAGTTCGAGGACGTTAGTCGAGGCCATGTCGTTTATTGCGTGAGTTAATCCTTCGTAACCCCCAGTTCGCCGGTACCCTTCTATGGTAGATCTACCGGGTTCTCGGATCGATGCGAAAACACACTCCTCAATTCCACCGGGATTCGGCGGCGGCAGCGGAGAGGGGATCGATCGCAAAGTCTCCGGACTCGTGCCGGTCAACACCGCGCCCCCTTGAAGGACAGGCACTACATCGTCACACCGACCCGCGCATGGCATTGACGTTGCACCCTTGTCCTTTAGCGCGTCAAGGATTTCTTGTCCACCGGCTAGGCAGCATACGGGGCCCGTACATACCCGTGGCGCAGTCTGCCCCGGAGAACTGCGAGAGAAGTGATGGTAGAAGGTGACGGTCCCAAACAGGTCTGCCAGAGGAATCCTAAGCCCAATCGCCACGTCCCGAAGCGCCTCCTCCGTGAGAAACCCGTCTCGATCGTGGAATGCGTGGAGCAAAGGGAGCAGCGGTGCTGGTTCCTCGCGCCATCTGTCAATTAGTTCATGATTAGTGGGGGTTGCCATTGAGTGGTCTCTGATCAAACATGAAACAGATAATCTCTACGTTGCACGTTCGTAGATTGGGCTGCCAAAGTCAACTGATGTCGTTAAATGGTAGCAATTTTTCCACAGTGGGTCAACACGAATTTTGTCTCGGCACGGTGGGACATCTGAGGGTAGAGTTTGGTGGCGTCTACGCCGGATGAAGGGATTTTTGCAATGGACACCCATCGCATTGTGTGATAGCATGAGTTGAAGCGATGGCCCGACCGTGACCAAATCGGCAGACCTACGGTAATGCGACACGTTCAGAGGACAGCAAAGAGAAGAGGCTAAACAATTTCATGAGCACGGCAATTGACATTGGCGAGGAATACAAACAACAATATATAGACGAAGGCTACTTTATTCTCGAAAATGCCATCCCCGAGTATTTGCTCCACCTGCTTAAAGGTGAGTGCCAGCATTTCATTGACCTCGTGGATGCTCGGATGGATGAGAATGATACCGATGTAATGGGTCTAAATCATCGAAATAAGCGTTATTTTGCTTCCAACTGCTATCTCGAACAACCTAAGTTACGAGACTTCCTTTTTAGCGAACTGATGGCTGATATTTGCCGTGCTACGCTCGGAGACAACGCTTATCTGTTTTGGGAGCAGTATGTGGTTAAAGGGGCATCCGAAGGAATGAAGTTCAGTTGGCATCAAGATTCCGGATATGTTGCATATCCCGATCACAAACCGTATTTGACATGTTGGTGTGCGTTAGATGACATGTCGGAGGAAAACGGGACCGTCTACGTCATGCCGTATTCCCACATTGGCATTCGTTCATGGGTAAAGCACATCCGCGAAGAGGGGAGCAACGACCTCGTAGGCTACTTCGGCGAGAAAAAGGGTGTTGCCGTTGTCGCTCCAGCCGGAAGCATTGCCGTATTTACAAGTGTCAATTTCCATTCTAGCAGCGCTAATCGAACGCCGCACCTTCGCCGCGCCTATATAGCGCAATATTCTAGCGAGCCGCTTCTCTCGGAGGATGGGACAAAACTGTGGGGCGGAGCCGAGCCCCTTCTGATTGACGGCAAAAGCGCGGTTGGAATGCCGCCGCCGGATATACCAAGCCGACTTGGCGAGTAGATTAAATGGCGGAGCGGGATGATGAAAAGGAGTAGAGAAGGATTAGTTCATTGATGGGCTGAAGGGTTCGAGCGATAGGGACGGCACCCCAGTTGTGATGAGTTCACTGATGAGAGCACCGGTAATTGGCGCCAGTAAGATGCCGTTTTTGAAATGCCCTGAGGCAATGATGACGTTATCCAGACCGGGCAGTTTTCCGAGACATGGTCCGTTTCTAATATGAGGACGCAGCCCCGCCCACGCCTGGGTAAAAGACATTTCTGCAAGTTTGGGAATCAACGTTGTGCCCGCCTCAATCATCTGCTGTACACCTACCAACGTTGTTCGCTTGTCGTAGCCTACGAACTCTACCGTCGCGCCAATCAGGATTTTGCCATCGGATCGGGGAACAACGTAGACCCCTAGACCGTCGATTGTGTGCCTTAACACTAGCGGCATGGTGTCAACGAGCACAATCTGCCCGCGCGACGGCTGAATTGGAAGGTGAACTCCGAGTTCTTTTGCGAGAGCGCCAGACCAGCAGCCGGCGGCGATGACTATCGTGTCTCCGCGGAAGATTTCTCCGTTTACCTTGACACCGGAGATTCTGTCCTTTTCGCGAACGAAGCCGTCAACAGGATTACCGAGCAAAAACCGGGCACCTGAGAGCACAGCTCCCTTTGAAAGCGCTCTGACGAGTTTCGGGTTACGAACTTGGGCATCCTCGGGAAATCGGACACCGCCTACCACCGATCTCGATACAGCGGGTTCTATCTCCCATACCTGTTCCGCAGTCAGCACTTCCGCCGAGAACCCGCGATCGATTCGCCGCTCCGCCAACCCAATTAAACCGTCCTTCTCTTCCTCATCAAAAAACAGCGAAAGCGTACCCGATTGGATGAATTCAATATCAATTCGTGTGCTCGCCTTCAGTTCGTCCGCCAACGAAGGATAAATCGCAAGACTGGCACGACACAGTTCCGGGTACGGTTCACGCGTTGATGCGTGCGATGTCAGAACACCCGCGCCTGCCCAAGACGCCTCTCGACCCACGCCATCGGCTTTGTCGATCACCAATGTCTTTACCCCGGCTTTGCCTAAATTGTAGGCGATTGCGCAGCCGATCACGCCCGCTCCGATGATTATTACATCTGAATCCACTGCTAGCACTCCACGAAGAAAATGAGTGGGTCAATTATCATTGCGTCTACTGAACTTACGCGCTTTGGCTCGCTTCTGTTTGGCTTCTCTCTGTTTTCGCTTCTTTTTCTCCGAGGGCTTTTCGTAAAACTTGCGCCGCCTTATCTCTCTGAAGAGGCCCTCCTTCTGAAGCTGGCGTTTAAATACCTTCAGCGCTTTTTCGACGTCGTTGCTATACACCTTTGTTTCCATTTTTTTGTCCTCCTTAATTGATCGTTGTTTATGCCATTGCTGGCTTGGATATTGATTGCGACCATCAGACGAGTCGTGAATCACACGCCTAACGGGTTATCGAAAAAAGTTTGGTAACAGTTTAGTCCATAAATCTATACTGCCGATGTCGGTTTGTCGGAGATCAAAGGAACGGATAGTGACTGCGATAGTGATCCCATCTCCGAATCGCGGCTGTCGGGAATCGGAATGGATTTCTATCGCCTTCACTATCCGCTCAGTTGATCCATCCTACAACCTGCAAGACTCACGCGGCATTGCTTGAATGCGCAATAAATCCAACTATTCGGAATCTTTATTGCGCGCAGCCATGTTTTTTTCGTGTAACTTTGTCAATGCTGCTACTATATGGAGTTTTGCTTTGGTATCAAGCTCCCGATCACTTGTGGCTTCAATCAGCGCTGGAATCGCGACGTCATCTCCCAACTTCGCCAATTTCTTGATGGCACGCAGTCGTTTTGGGTCCTTGGTGTCTTTAAGATTATGTAGCAAGGTGGGAACGCGTGCTTCTCCACCTAACTTGAGCAAGGCTAGTTCCGAGCGTAATCGAATAAGCTCGTCAGGATCATCAAGTGTATTAATCAGAACGGATAAACCACTCTTGTCACCTAATTCTCCCAATGCAAATGCGGCAGATGCTCTCACTCTGCGATTGTAATCCTTGAGCGCCTCTGTCAGAGCGGGAATTGCCTCGTTATCTCCCAACTCTCCTAGCGCGATGGCAGCCTCCTCCCTTACCACGGAAACGTCATTCTTGAGGGCCTTGAGAAGATGCGGTACTGCCTCCCTGTCCCCTATCTTTCCCAACACAATAGCTGCTTCCCGCCGTACCCGGTTTTCATCCTCCCGGAGGGCACCAATCCACTGTCGCCAACTATTATCGCCGCGGAGCGCATCTATCACGTGGGGAACGGCGCGCTTGTCTTCCAATTGTCCCAATGCCCTTAGTGCATACTCTCTTACAATCTTCTCGTCATCCTTGAGAGCATTTATCAGAGGGTTAACGGCTCGATCAGCCCCCAACTCGCCCAAGGCGCGGGCAGTTTCCCGGCGAACCCAACTGTCATCATCGCCAAGGAGGCTTATCAGGGTGGGAATGGCACGCTCATCTCCCAAGTTTCCTAACGCCTCGGCGGCGTATGCAACTAGGACGCCGTCATCGTCGCTAAGAGCATCTATCAAGATAGGAACAGCTCGCTCATCGCCTAGCTTACTTAACGCCTGTGCGGCGTGTCGCCTCACTTCCTTCTCGAACCAGTTCAAGGAATCACTATAGGCAACATCGGAGTCCCCATCTATCACCACCTCCTCGGCCCCCGATTCTTCTGTATCATCCTCCTCGCCCTTTAGAGCATCTATCAAATGGGGGACGGCTCTCTTGTCACCCAACTCGCCTAGCGCTTCCACTGCGAGTTCTCTCCCGCGCCGGTAACGAGAATCGTCGTCCTTATCACCATTAAGAAAGTTTATCAGATGAGGCACAGCGTTCTTGTCGCCTAACTTTATTAAGGCTTCCATGGCGTCCCGACTTGTGAACCAGTCTTCATGATTAAATGAATCTAAAAGAGCCAGAATAATGCGATCGTTTCTCGAATTTTTAGCGACCTGTCCGACCTCCGGTGGTGCTTCGCGATCATCGCTAGACGGCGTATCATTTTGTGATTCACTGGTAGCCGCAAGTGCGCTCTGATCGTCCGTCCCTCCAAAGGCCTCTAAAGCCGCCGCTCGCACCTCTTCATCTTCGTCGTTTAGTGCGCTAATTTGTACCCCGAGAAGAGAATCTGAAGAGAGTTCCTTATCCTTTTCATAGGTTTTCTGAAGTGCTTTGAACGCTTTCTCCAGTTCTGACGAACTTGAATCGTGGCGGGGGAGTGTCCCACTAGAAAAAAAATAAATCGCGAATCCTAGCGGGGACAGCAATCCAAGGATTGTCAATATTCTGCCCAATCGTTTCATGGTCAATCTCCATCAGAGCAATCAGCGCTCGAAACCATAGAGATTGTATTATACCCTATTTCTTGTGAAAACCCTACTTAAAATCATCCTCAGGGGAAACGCATCTAAATTTTCTGCATCACAGAAAAGAAAATCGGGCTGAGTTTGTGACACTATTTTGGGACTCGTAGGTTGGGTTGAACGGAAATTCTTAGTAATCGCTCATCTTGTAACAGTTTTCGAGTGTTTATTTCGCTTGAACGCGCCAAAATTCGAGTGAAACCCAACAGTAATCGTACGTTCTACCACCATGAGACCTCTTCTGCAATTAGATGCGTTTCCCCTGAAATCATCCTAAAATGGATTGAATGAAGGAGAAAACCGCATTGCAATCGCAGAAATTGGATAAACAACGGTTCAACCGTAGTGACGAAGCAATTGTGATTGACGGAATTGCCGAATTGTCGTAGGATTTAGTTGCGTTCATTATCATCATTTATGACTTTACACAGCTACCAATAAGTAACGTTAATCTGATTCACAAACTGCCGCGGTCGAGGGATTGGGTAAATCCTACCCGAGAGGAAATCAATCAATGGCTCTCACCAAAGAACAGATTCGGGCTTATGAAACGGAAGGTTTCGTTTCAGGAATCCGGGTAGAGGATGAGACAGGCGCCCTATATTATCAGCATCAGTTTGATGCCTTAGAGGCTAAAGAGGGGGTGGAAAAATGTCAAATCGGCATGCTAGACCGCCATTTGGATGAGCAGTTTATTTGGCGGTTAGCAACGCACCCAAAAATCCTCGAATGCATCGAATGCCTCATAGGTCCCGATATCCTGCTCTTGGCAACGCATGCTTTCTGTAAATACGGTCCACAGGAGAAATTCGTCGCGTGGCATCAAGATGTAACCTATTGGGGGCTTGAGCCACCGGAAGCTTTGACCGCGTGGTATGCTATTGACGACAGTGATCGTGAGAACGGGTGTATGCGGGTAATTCCCGGCACTCATCTGGGGCTCCGGGAGCACGGAAAATCCGGTAGGGAAGGAAATCTCTTAAGCGTCGATCAAGAAGTACCTGTTGGTGAAGATGAGGAAAAACATGCAGTAGATTTTGTGTTGAAAGCGGGAGAAATCTCCATTCATCACGGCACGATTATTCATGGTAGCTTACCTAACCGGTCCACGCGGCGCCGCTGCGGTTTGACCATCCGATATATCCCGCCTTGGGTTAAACCCCAAAAATCGGATTCGGTTAGACGGTGGAGGGCAATTCTGCTGCGGGGTGAAGCAAAATATGGCAACTTCGACACGACTCCCAAGCCGTTTCCAATGTCGTAATCGACAATGTATACTATGGCTAGAGCCCAACCGCATTGGCGTATACGAAAGATAGAATTTCGGGTGCGTTCCGAATTTGAGCGAGTGCGAATGTGTGCTCTTTGCCCTCGAAAGAGCTAGCTACCTAAAAAGAGGAGCATGTAGGTTTGACGGATCAGATGTTCGATGCAATTGTTATCGGTGCCGGATGCATGGGCAGCGCGGCGGCATATTATCTCTCCAAAGCCGGTGCCAAGACTTTGGTGATTGAGCGGTTTTCACGGGGACATACGTTCGGAAGTTCTCACGGCAACACACGGATTATCCGCCTTGTTTATGATAAACCGTTCTACACGGAGTTGATGAAGTCCAGCTATGCCTGTTGGCGAGATCTCGAACGCGAATCCGGACGAAAATTGCTGTTCACCACCGGAAGTGTAACTGTTGCACCGGTAGGACACGAATACGTAATCAACACACGCGCAAGCCTTGATGCAGCAGGTGTCGAATCAGAATTGCTGGACAAACAGGAAATGGCTTCGCGGCTGCCGCAATTCAGGATTGAACCTCATACGATGATTGCCCTCTGGCAGAAGGATGGAGGTTTTCTACACGCCTCTGAATGTATATCAGCGCATCTGGACATGGCGAAAAATCAGGGAGCGGAGATTAGAGAAAATACCGAGATCATGACGGTGGATTGGAAGGCGAGTTCCTCTGTGGTGGTCTGCAAGGATAATCGTTACGAAGGGAAGAAGGTTGTGACAGCAGTGGGACCCTGGACAAAACAGCTACTGCCGGATCTGGACCTGCCGCTCACGGTAACGCGCCAACAGGTAGTTTATTTTACGCCAAAAGATAAGGCAGGCTTCCTACCGTCTCAATTTCCAGTATTTATAGATGTAACCAGACCAACATCGTTTTATGGCGTGCCTGATTTCGAGGAAAAAGGGGTGAAAGTGGGTGTGGACGGACATGGAAAGGATTTCGAAACTACTCTTGATTCCTGCAGTCGCACGCCTGACTCACCCTATGTTGATTTCGTACACGACTTCGTGGCGGAACGCATGCCCGACGCCGCTGGCGAGGTTAGTCATGCGGAGGTGTGCCTCTACACGGAGACACCGGACAAAGATTTCATAATCGATTTGCATCCGAATTGTGAGAATCTAGCAATTGCCGGTGGGTTCTCGGGTCATGGGTTCAAGTTCGGCAGCCTCGTAGGTAAAGTATTGTCCGAACTCGCGCTAACCGGTCGATCTCACTACGACATTAGTCAGTTTCGTCTAGACCGATTTAGTGAGTAGACAACGGGCATTCCTCATCTTTCCTTCACACCGCGCGCCAACTCGCCCGCAAACTCTCGAACGTTCGACAGGATTGCCGCCTCATCATCCAAGTGCCGCTCAATAACGTTGATGATTGCACTCCCAACGATAACTCCGTCCGCAAGTTGTGCGACTTCTTGCGCCTGTTTCCGCGTAGAAACGCCAAACCCAACGCAAACGGGCTTGTAAGTGTGTTCGCGAAGCTGCGAAATCATCGGGGCAATCTCGTCTGACAGCGAATCTCGCGCGCCTGTTACACCGGTAACCGATACACAATAGGTGAATCCGGTGCTAACCGCCGCAATGGCGTTCAGTCGCTCCGGCGGGCTCGTAGGTGACACGAGGAAAACCGTTGCGAGGTTGTATTGTTCAGCGCTTGCTAACAACGTCCCCGCCTCTTCGGGCGGCAGGTCGGGAACAATCACGCCATCGACCCCCGCCTCGGTTGCAGACCGGCAGAATTCATCATCACCCATGCGAAAGATGGGGTTGTAGTAGCTCATGAGCGCAATCGGAATCTCTGTCTTACGCCGAACTTCTCGAACCAGATTAATAATCTGCCGTAATGAAATTTTGCCTGCCAACGCTCTTTCACTTGCGCGTTGAATAGTCGGTCCATCAGCAATTGGATCAGAGAACGGAACCCCAAACTCAATAAGATCGGCGCCGGATTTTTCGAGGGTTAATAGAAGTTTTTGACTGAGTTCCGGCGTCGGGTCTCCGGCGCAGATGTAGGGCATGAATGCCCGTTCCTTTCGATTCTGTAGTTCTCTAAATTTCGATTCGATTCGATTCAAGATAAACCCTTATTATTATGAATGCGCGAAACCCTGTGAAGTTTGAACAAGTTGACCTAATGAATGCCAATAATCGCCCTCATGTATCAATACGCGATTAAGTTGACATAGGCACGACATCCGAATGACTGAGGAGACGGTGCTGTTTTGGTGGAAAACATGTCTATTTCGTAATCGTTTAGTTCAGTCCAGAACTTACGCGCCAACAGGAAATCACGACCTGGAGGTCGCTCCTACATTAGGCTCATGGTGTGGGAACGGGGGTTAAACTGCACCGCGCCGAACCAAAATTCCCAAAACAGATTGATAGACTAAACAGTTACTCTATTTCAAAATGAGCATTTTGCGCGTGGCTTGAAACGACGCAGCACGAAGCGTGTAGAAATAGAGTCCGCTGGAGGCTCTTTCACCGAATTGGTCTTTGCCATCCCAGTAGGCGGCAGTTTCGCGAGAAAGATAACTCCCGGCTTCATGCCTCCCCAGATCCAGTTCTCGAACCAATTGCCCCTGCACGTTGTGAATACGGAGCATAACGGGAGCATCCGCCGCCAACTGATACGGAATCCACGTCTCAGGATTGAAGGGGTTGGGAAAGTTTTGGAAAAGTGCGGTCTGCTTGACCTGACCGAACGTAGTCAGCGACAGCCCAAACGGCTCAACGGCAAAGGGTGGCGTATCAAAAGCTTCGATAGTGTTATACACATAAGCCGCGTGACCGTCGCCGTTGGGCCACCCATCATGCACCAAGAACGGTTTGCTGTGGGATGAGACAGCTACGGTGTTTTCGCTTAAAGAAACCGCATATCCGAAGTTCAAATCTCTGGCACCGTGCTCCGGCGTGACCCTCGCTGTCTGCCTCCAAACTCCCTCTTCGCGGACAAACGAATAAGCGGCACCCGATCCCCTTTCGGGACGGTCATAGCCAGGTGAGCCAACGACAACGATGTTCCCGGTGGTGGCAACACCAGCTCCGAAGTTGTGCCCTTTCCCACTATCTTCAGGTCTCAACTTTGCTTGGAGCGTCCAACTGTTGCCATCCGGGACGAAGACGTAAGCAGCGCCGACATCCTTTGCGTTTTCACTATCATAGAACGGCGCACCCACTACGATGGTTTTTCCGATGAATCCGACGGAAGTTCCAAACCGATCTGCCTTGCCACCATCTTCTACCGTGAGTTTGGCTTGTTGAACCCACCGGTTCCCGTTTCTTACAAAAACGTAAGCGGTACCGGTGAATCTTTTCCCGCCATGCGTATGGCCGTTTGCTCCGATGATTGCAGTGTTTCCATGGACGAAGACAGCTTCACCGAAAGCGTCTGATCCACCCAGATCCGTGGGTATTAGCTTTGCCTGCTTTTTCCATGTAACCCCGTCTCGGAAGAAGACATAAGCGGATCCAGCGTCCCTGCCGGCATCGTCATCCCTTGGTACCCCGATAATGACGGTGTTTCTATCGACTGATACGGACTCGCCAAAATTGTCCGCGGCTTCCGGATTGTCCCCTAAAAGCTTGGCGCGCTGTTGCCACGTTCTACCACTTCGGACAAAGACAAAAGCTGTACCGGATTTTTCCGCGCCCGCATTGGCGTTTGGCGCTCCAACCACTGCGATGTCTCCGCTTATGGCAACCGACCAACCGACGTTGCCGTCAAATTGGGGAATCAATGTTTCCTGTTCTTCCCAGTTTTTTCCGTCGCGTATGAACACCTTGGCGTAGTTTTGTCCGGGAGATCCTACAATTACCGAGTCTCCACTGATATCCGACGCCATCTGCTGTCCGGTCACTTCCTCGTCGGCAACTAGCTTTATTTCCTTCTGTGCATGTGCTAGCTGATGCAGGGCTGCCAATTGTATGCCGAGAAATAAACATGCAAGAACTGTCGAGATCTTTTTCATGAATATACCTCCTAGACGTTGAATCGCCGACGATTATGCGAGTGTCTCAACTTGGTGCAATCTCCCGTCCAGAGATCGAGATTCCCAGCAATCACCTCAGTGATTGGTAATCGTACGCCAAAAAAATAGGGATGTACCATACTATTTTGCGCTATCTGACAAATACTTCATCGTGGTCATTTTCCGTACAGGGTGAATTTAACCAGATGTATGGTATGGTTACTACCTTATGTGTAATTGATAAGTCACTACCGGATTTGCAATTGGGGGGAAGATTCATGCCCTTCCGATTTAATCCCATACATATCTGAATCAATCATTATTTGAAGCCGCAAACGAATTTTTGGGAAGAAAATGCTTCAATTTTAGTCTTGGAATCATGTCAGAGCTGGTCTTCAATCCATTCGTCATCGTGGTCTGGATTATAGATTAACCCTTTCCTAATATCAAGGCAGAGGTCTAACAACTCCAAGATCATGTGTCCGACAAGGACAGGGGCGTTCGCCGGCAAATCGGTGACCTCCATTGTTCCCTGTCGGTTCAATATTTTGAATCGTACCTCCGAATATATGACTCGATCCACAATACCGTTCGTGGTCATCGCTCTGGCAGTGCCAACCGGACTTAATCCGAGACGTGTAACGAGCGGTTGGGGTAATGATAAGCGCGTTGCCCCGGTGTCAACGAGCGCATCTTCAATAGTCACACGGCGAATCGTTTCAGGCGTGATTACCCCTGCTTCTGCCAGTATCAAGTCTGTTCGATTAGTGATTTCGATTCTTGTCGTGTGTTTCATTTGTCAACGGCAACGTTCATTCGACAGGATTAGTAAGAATCCAGCCAGTTCCTCGTTTTGGATTGTAATTCCCGGACCAATGCACTCGATTGTCTTCCGTTCCAGTGCGGAAGAATCCTGGTGACTGCTTCAGTATTTTCCCCGGCTGTCCTATTATAGTTGAAACCATTCCGGAAACCTCACAATGAGGAATCGCCATACAGGTCTATTTGGATATCAACATCTTGCGCGTTGCGGCAAATTCGTCTGTCTTAAGGGTGTAGAAGTAGGTACCGGAAACGACTTGCTCACCCACGCTATTGCGTCCATCCCAATATGCGGCTGTGGAGCGTGACATGTAGAATCCAGCCGGCTTGACTCCCAGGTCAAGTGTCCTCACAAGACGGCCGGACACGTCATAAATTTGTATGGCGGCAGTACTGGACTGACTAAGCTGAAAAGGCATCCATGTCTCAGGATTGAACGGATTGGGAAAATTCTGCGCCAGTTGCGTTTGCTCCGGACGCACGTCACCAACAATAAGCGAAATCCGCTTATAAGCTTGTCTGATGTCTGAGACATCGACCGTGTGGTGATGTGGTCCCGAGACAATATTTCCGTCGTCATCGACCACTGTGACCTCAAGCCTATCGCTCGTTTGTACGACGCTGTTCCGATTGAGATCTGCCCATACTACCGCGGCGTGCGCATTGCCAGCAGGGACTCGCTCAGTTGCAATCGTTCCGGTACGGAGATTCTTGGCGACTACCGTGTAATCGGTCCGCGGCAGCGCATTTTGCAGGTCACTCGTCACCACGAATGCCCAAGCTTCCGAGAACGCTTCAACCCCGGGAGCTGATGCTGGTTCATCTTCCCATGCCTTGCCGGAGAATCCAACCGAGCCGCCCTCGGGCGTGTTGACAATATAGGCATGACCCCCTTCAATCGGGAATCCCGGACCGCGCTGATCGGAGGTGAAGGCGACATAATCTTGGGTGGCGGTGTCAAGTCGTATGACAGCGGTCGCATTAGTCATTTCAGCGAATCTGCTGGCGGAAATCGGATCCTCCGGTACGAGTGGCAGGGAAATCATGTTCAATCCTTGATACAGCTTCGTAACAAAGATTGCCGGGACCGGCGGCGTGTCCCATAGCAAGAGCGCTCCATCAACCCCGCCGGTAGCAATCATGTCACCTTCGCCGTTGAAAGCGATGCTGTTGATGAACGACTTGTGACCATGTAGGGTTTTGACGCGTGCAAGTGTATCGGTATCCCAAACGCGCACAATACTATCCCAGCCTCCGGTAGCAATCATCTTTCCATCGGGACTGAAGGTGATGCTTCGGATGCCGCTCTGGAACGAATCAGCGGAGTTCACGAGTTCCCCGGTTGTAGCGTCCCACAAGCGGATGATGGCGTCCCAACCGCCACTGGCGACCGTGTTCCCGTCCGGACTAAAAGCGACGGTAATCACATTGCCCCAATGCCCTTCAAGCATGTGTAATTCCTCGCCAGATTCGACATCCCAAATACGAACCGTACTGTCTCGACTTGCGCTGGCAAGCTTTCTACCGTCGGGGCTGAATGCCAGCCCTTCGACACCGGTCGTATGTCCAACAAGCGTCTTCAGTCGTGCCCCGGTCGCCACATCCCACAATCGAATGTCATCGTCTTCACTACCACTCGCAAGTGTAGTCCCATCGGCGCTGAAGGCGAGGCTAATGAGATACGCTCTGTGTCCGACGAGTGTTTTCAAGTGCGCTCCCGTGTCAACGTCCCATAAACGGACAGTGTGGTCCTCGCTCCCACTAGCCAGTGTGCGTCCATCCGGACTGAAGACAACAATACCTACATCATCCGTATGCCCAAACAGGATATGATCGAGTTTTCCCGTGTCAGAATTCCAGAGCCTGATGGTTGAATCCCAGCTTCGACCAACAAGAGCGCGCCCGTCGGGTCTGAAACTTACGCTCAAGACGACATCCGCATGCCCGGTGATGGTGTCGAGGTGGGCGCCTGTCTCGGCATCCCAAAATCGAATAGTTGCATCCCATGCGCCAGTGGCGATTGTACCGTCAACGGGATTGAAATCGACTCTGAGTACATCAGCTGTGTGCTCGGCAATGGTCGTTTTCAGTACTCCCGTATTGGCATCCCACAAGCGGATAGTGTCGTCTTCGCTCACACTCGCTAACGTGTGTCCGTCAGGTTGTGAAAAGGCGAGGTCGTAGATAACAGAGGTGTGACCGGGGCGAATCATGGTCTGCGATGCCGTCGCAATGTCCCAGAAGTGAATCTCGCCGTTATAATCGCCGCTGACAAGTGTTTCCCCATCCGGGCTGAAAGCAACTGCTTGCACGAGCGACCTGTGCCCCGTTATGACATGAAGTTCTTCTCCCGTGGCGACATCCCACAAGCGCGCGGTTTGATCCCAACTCCCGGTGGCGAGCATAGAACCGTCCGGACTAAATGCGACAGTATTGACGCGATCTCTATGTCCATAGATAGTTCGAATCTCATCACCCGTTTCTATATCCCAAAGGCGGACGGTGCGGTCGTAACTCGCACTGACGATCATGGTCTCATCCGGATTGATGTCTATGCTGCGGATACCACTCCAGTGCCCCTCAATGGTTTGGAGTGGCTCACCCGTCTCGGGATCCCATAGGCGTATGGTCGTATCCCAACTCCCGCTGGCAAGTACACTGCCGCTGCTAGAATACGCCAAAGCAGTAACCTCTTCCGTATGAGCGGAAAGCAGCGCGACTTCCTTGAACGTCGTTGTGTCATAGATCCATATCCCGATGGAGCTAGCTGCGGCAAGACGCGTACCATCGGGAGAATACTTTAATTCCGAAATCCAACCCTTACCGACACGCTCTTTGGCGTCCTCCGGCAAACTCCACTGTGAAAAGTCTTCCGCCTCTTGGGCTAACGTGGGTAGCGAAAACAGGGTTAAAAGAATAAACGCTATCAAAGTTATTTTCATAATTAATTAGAGATCTCCATGATTTGCAATGTTGGTTGTAGACGTTAACGTATTAAGATCCCATGCTTCAGTTTATTGTCTTCTGTCGGAGTAGAAACCAAGTTTGAAATCTGTTACGCCTCCTGTCTCAATAACCGTGCTAACCCCTCAAGTGCGTAACCGGCAGGAAAAAAGCGATGAGGGAGTATATCGCGTATGCTTTGCGGCCAGATAGGAAGAGCGCGCACCAGAGGGGCATCCTGACGATGATATGAGGATACGTCAATCGTTTCGGTGCATTGTGGGAAATTACGTGGTGCGCATGGAACGGAATGTTTTTTGCCCAACCTGCCGTCCATTTATCCGCCCATATCCAATCCGGTAGCCGTGCTCATTTCTGTATCAACATTTTCCGCGTTTCCGCATACCCCTCGGCATGTAGAGTATAGAAGTAAACGCCGCTTGCCACAACCTCGCCGCGCTGGTTGTGACCGTCCCAATATGCCGCATGACTCCGATCGGTGTAGAACCCTGCGGCTTGATGGCCTAAATCTATATGCCTTACTAGCTCGCCGTTGACATCATAAATTATAATCCGCGCACTTACGTCTTCAGCGAGGTGATACGGAATCCACGTTTCCGGGTTGAAGGGATTCGGATAGTTTGGCAAAAGCTCGGTCTTCGCCGGGCGCAGAGCCGTGAGGAGCTGTTCCAAGAACCGGATACCTCTTTGCGATTCGGCATCTGTAAGCTGCAATTCCAATGCTTGCGTGAGCCACAGCCTTACGTCCGCTGCGTTGAGGGTCACCACCATATCGGGATGCACGGGGGATGCCGCGGTCGCTACGCCCAACGTGCTAGCAACCGCCACCAGGTCCAGTGTATTGATTTGACCGTCTCCGTTGATGTCGGCTGCCGCATTCTCCTCCGCATCACCAAAGGCTGATGCAACTAGCACGAGGTCAAAGATATTTAACTCCCCGTTGCCGTCCACATCTCCTATGATGACCGACGGATCTTCGCCAGTTGCCGGTGGCAGTATCGGCGCATCCCAGACCAACACGGTGCCATCTCTTCCTCCACTGGCGATGGTTCTGCCGTCAGGGCTAAAAGCAACGCTTCTAACACTGGATGTGTGTCCTATAAACGTGCTTATGAGTTCACCGGAAACAACATTCCATACGCGAACGGTATTGTCCCAGCTTCCACTGGCAATTGTGCGCCCGTCTGGGCTAAACGTAACGCTGCGGACACCACTCTTATGTCCCGGGAGGGTTTTTAGCGCGTCTCCCGTCGTCGCATCCCATATCCGAATCGTACGATCTTGGCTGCCGCTAGCCAGCAGCGCACCGTTGGGGCTGAAAGCAACGCTCAGCACATCGCCTTCATGTTCTTCGATGCGCATCTGAGTTCTGCCGGTAGCTATATTCCATATCCGAATCGTGTCGTCACGACTTCCACTTGCGAGTATCTCGCCATTCGGATGAAAATCGATGCCCTCGACACCAGCCCGGTGCCCGTAGAGAAAGTCCAACCGCTGACCGGTCGTTGTATCCCATAACCGAACGACATCGTCCTCGCTGCCGCTAGCCAATATGCTCCCGTCTGGGCTGAAAGCAAGACTTATCAGATAAGCCCAGTGCCCAACAAGCGTTCTCAGAAGTTCACCGGTATTGGCATCCCACACCCGTACGGTGTCGTCCTGGCTTCCACTGGCGATCTTACTGCCGTCTGGACTAAAAACGACTACGTCTACATCGTCCGTATGTCCTACGAGTACATTATCAAGTTGCCCCGTTTCTGTGTTCCAAAGTCGAATGGTCTTGTCCCAACTTCTACCGACAAGTGTCCGACCGTCAGGCGAGAAAGTAACGCTCAGCACGGAATCCGCGTGCCCCGTGATACTGCTAATCTCGTCTCCTGTCTCGGCATCCCAGAATCGGATAGTGGCGTCAAATCCGCCGCTGGCGAACGTCTTGCGGTCCGGACTATAAGCAATCCTGTAGACATCAGCCGTATGACCGGTGATTGTTCGGATGTTTGCTCCGGTTTTTGTGTTCCAAAGGCGAATGGTATCATCTTCGCTAGCACTCGCCAGCGTTTTGCCATCCAGCGAAAAGGCTATGTCGTAAACATCTGAAGTATGATCGCTGAGCGTGTGAATTACTGTTCCGGTCTCTACATCCCATAGGCGGATCATGGCGTCGAAATCCGAACTGGCGAGCATGTCGCCATCGGGACTGAACGCTACGTCTCGAACCAGTGAGGAATGTGCAGGAAAAGTCCTGATTTCCTCACCTGTGGATAAATCCCACAAACGCACCGTATGGTCCCAACTTCCGCTGGCGAGAGTCATCCCATCTTCAGAAAAAGTAACGCTGTTCACCCAGTCAGTGTGTCCGGGGAGAGTTCTTTGCTCCTCACCCGTGTTAACATCCCATATGCGAATTGTAGTGTCGTCGCTCCCGCTTGCTAGCGTGATGTCGTCCGCGCCGAAGGCCAAACTCTGAATCGCGGCTTCATGCCCGGAAATGGTTCGGATTTCGTCTCCGGAAGCTGTATCCCACAGACGGATAACGTTGTCGTCGCCTCCACTCGCAATCATACTGCCATCCGAAGAGTATGCGATAGCATTAACTGTTTTCGTATGTCCGGTCAGCAAATCGATCTCTTGATTGGTTTCCGTGTCATATATCCAGATTCCGATTGAACCCGCAACCGCGAGACGGGCGCCATCAGGAGGAGCATACTGAATGTCTCGTATCCAGCCTTTGCCGAAGCGCTGGCTGGCACCGTCGGGTAAATCCCATTGCGAAGAATCTTGGGCGAATGTGTTTAGTGAAGCTAATGCAAATAAGACTGCCAACAGCCAAGTTTTTTTCATTAAGTGACTCTCCTCATTTTCGATTTGATTGCCATTGATCGCACTCGTAGAAATGCCTTTCACGCGAGGTTATTTGGGATTCCGTCAAGGTTATCGGTTAATTCACCGGTAGGATTCAACGTACAAGATCATACGCGACGGCAATCCAAGGCTAGACTAGGTTCTGTTGACATTTACGTGAAGTGAGTGTCCAATCGTAGGGGTGAGGTTCCCTCGCCCGTTAAATGACGGGTTGGGAAACCCAACCACCAACTGAGCGAATAGATCAAGCGAGTGATTAGCGAGTGCGATAGAGATCTTAAGGCGGTAGAGATCCCCTACGAAGATTGACCCAATGTAGAGAGATCCCTTGTGGTTGCCCAACATTCTGCCTCAAGTGAATCAATATTGGCTCAATTTTCAAATGTCAACAGAACCTAATGCGCACGCCGATGAATGCGGGAAGCCGCTAGAGCAAGCATCGCCATGTCGCAATGATTTTATTTTTGTATTAGCATTCGCCGCGTTGCTTTGAAATCCCCGGTGTACATCGTATAGAAATAGAGACCGCTTGCCACGTGTTCACCGCCTTGGTTGCGACCATCCCAATATACCGCGCTGCTCAAATTGATATAGTGCCCCGTTGCCTGATGCCCCAAATCCAAGGAACGGACCAAAACGCCATTTGCATCGTAGATTGTGAAGCGAACATCGTCATTATGCGCGAGACGATACGGAATCCACGTCTCCGGGTTAAACGGATTGGGAAAGTTTTGGAGCAAATCTGTTTTTTTAACCAGTCCCAAGGTTGTTGCCTTTAACCCGATCGGCTTGACGGAGAAAGGCGGCGTCCCAAAGTCCTCTATTGTATTAAAGACATATGCCTGCACGCCCTGACCGTGAGGCCATGTTGGCGCTCCATGCGGCAAATTGTGTGCGGAGACAATAGCGGCATTCTCACTCACGTTAACCGAAAACCCGAAGTGGTAGTCTTCGCCCACGTCGTGGGGAACAACCTTCTCCTTCTGCTGCCAGACTCCTTCGGTTCGAACAAAAGAGTAAGTCGCACCTGAACCTACTTTAACATCGTCATCCCAAGGCGCCCCTACAAGCGCGATGTTTGGGGTCATGGCGACGCCCGTTCCAAACTTTTGGCCCTTTTGTGCATTCTTCGGCAACAGCTTTCCCTGTTCCTTCCACGTATTGCCGTCTAACAGAAAGGTATAAGCGGCACCGGCGTCCACTTTGGCTTCGGTATCACGAAACGGAGCCCCCACAATAATGGTCTTCTCGCTCATACTGACGGCAGTCCCGAAACGGTCGGCTTTTGCGGCGTCGCTAGCCGTCAATTTAGCCTGTTCCGTCCAAACCCCATCCCGCCGCGTAAAGACATAGGCAGCGCCACAGAACCTGACGCCATTATGTGTATTGCCATTAGACCCAACCACTACCGTGTTTCCGAGCACGAAGACCGACGATCCGAAAGCGTCTCCTTTGGCAGAATCCGAGGGAATGAGTTTCGCCTGCTGCCGCCAGGCATTTCCTTCCCGAAAATAGACGTAGGCTGAACCGGAGTCTCTTCCAGTTTCATCGTCCCCGGCTACACCGACAATGGCGGTACTCCTGTCGATAGCTACATCCTCGCCAAAGCCATCTCCCTTTGCCGGTCCGTCGTAGAGGAGTTTTACCGCCTGTTTCCAATTATTTCCGCTCCGATGAAAGACATAAGCTGCACCGGATTCGTTCAACTGCGGCGCACCAACAATAAGCGCGTTACCACTTATGGAAACACACCAACCAAACCTACCCAAACCACCATCAGGGATGATTACCTCCTGCTTTTCCCATATCTTTCCTCTCTTCTCGAAAATGGTAGCGGTTCCTAACTCAGGAACTCCGACGACTACGGTTTCGCCGGTGATGTCACTGGACAGATGCGGTACGCTATGCCCACCCTCCATGGCGACAAGCTTCTGTCCAACACGAGGCGCAGCGTGACTTGCCGTTGCCAAGCCAATGAAGAGGAGTAAACAAATGGCAAACAGATGTACCGATTTCATAATCAATCAATTTCTGATTATACGGTTGTATGATACAAGGCGTAACTTCAGACGCGGGTTCTCCGATTCTCGCAACCTAAACCTAACCACAATGCAAGCATCCTGCGTGTCGTATGGAATGATCCTGCGCGGAGCGAGTGGAAATAAACGCCGCTGGCGACGCCTTCGCCGAATCGATCACTGCAGAGCCGGTTTTTCGGATTGGAATGAACTTATTTTTGGATTAGCATTCGCCGCGTTGCTTTGAAATCCTCGGTGGACATCGTATAGAAATAGAGACCGCTTGCCACGTATTCACCGCCTTGGTTGCGGCCATCCCAATATACGGCGCTGCTCAAATTGACATAGTGCCCCGCCCTCTGATGCCCCAGATCCAGAGTACGCACTAAAGTTCCGTTTGCGTCATAAATTGAGAACTGCACAGCACTATCGTTTGCGAGGCGATACGGAATCCATGTCTCCGGATTAAACGGGTTTGGAAAGTTTTGGAGTAAATCTGTCCGTTTGACCTGCCCAAAGGTAGTTACTTGCAGCCCGATGGGCTTGACGGAAAAGGGCGGCGTCCCAAAGTCCTCTATCGTATTAAAAACGTACGCCTGCACGCCGTCACCGTGAGGCCATGTTGGCGCTGCATGCGGTATATTGTGTGCGGATACAATGGCGGCATTCTCGCTCACGTTAACCGAATACCCAAAGTGGTAATCTTCCCCCACGTCGTGGGGAACAACCTTCTCCTTCTGCTTCCAGACTCCGTCAGTTCGCACAAATGAGTAAGTCGCACCTGAACCTACCTCGACATCGTCATCCCAAGGCGCCCCTATAAGCGCGATGTTTGGAGTCATGGCGACGCCAGTTCCAAACTTATGGCCTTTTTGTGCATCTTTTGGAAACAGCTTTCCTTGCTCCTTCCATGTATTATCGTCAAACAGAAAAGTATAAGCGGCACCGGCGTCTCCTTTGGCTTCGGTATCGCGAAACGGAGCCCCTACTATAATGGTCTTCTCGCTCATACTGACGGCAGTCCCGAAACGGTCGGCTTTTGCGGCGTCGCTAGCTGTCAATTTAGCCTGCTCGGTCCAAACCCCGTCCCGCCGCGTAAATACATAGGCAGCGCCGCAGAACCTAATACCATTATGTGTGTTGCCGTTAGATCCGACCACTGCCGTATTACCAAGCACGAAGACTGACGATCCGAAAGCGTCTCCTTGGGCAGAATCCGAGGGTATGAGTTTAGCCTGCTGTTTCCAGCTATTTCCTTCCCGGAAATAGACATAGGCTGTACCGGAGTCTCTACCAACTTCATCGTCCCCTGCCGCGCCGACGATGGCGGTGTTCCTGTCGATGGCTACATCCTCGCCGAAGCCGTCTCCCTTTGCCCGTCCGTCATGGACGAGTTTTGACACCAGTTTCCAGTTATTTCCGCTTCGATGGAAGACAAAAGCTCCGCCGGCATCGTTCAGCTCTGGTGCACCAACGATAATCGCATTCCCACTGATGGCAACACACCAACCAAACCTACGGCCGTCTGCGATGATTTCCTCCTGTTTTTCCCACTTCTTTCCTTTCAGCAGGAACACGGCAGCGAATCCACTTTCAGGAACTCCGACGACCACCGTTTCGCCGCTGATGTCGCTGGACAAATGCGCGACGCTATGCCCTGCCTCCTGTGCGACAAGCTTCTGACCAACTCGAGGCGCGGCGTAGCTTGCCGTTGCCAATCCAACCGCGAGGAGCAAACTAACGGCAATCAGATGTACCGATTTCATGATAAATCTCCTTCCGATTTTGCAGTTGGAAAATACAAGGCGTAACTTCAGACGCAGATTTTCCAATTTTTGCAACCGATACCGATCTCAAGACAAGCGTTCTGCACGATCCCGCGCGGCGCGTATAAAAAATAGATGCCGTTCGCGACACCTTCGCCGAATCGATCACTTTCGGATCCGGTTTTGCGGATTGGAAATGGCTTATTTTTGAATTAACATTCGCCGCGTTGCTTTGAAATCCTCGGTGGACAGCGTATAGAAATAGAGACCGCTTGCCACGTGTTCGCCATCTTGATTGCGGCCATCCCAATATGCCGCGCTACTCAGATTGACATAGTGCCCCGCCCTCTGATGTCCCAGATCCAGAGAACGCACTAAAGTTCCGTTCGCGTCATAGATTGAGAACCGCACAGCGCCATCGTGTGCGAGGCGATACGGAATCCACGTTTCCGGGTTAAACGGGTTGGGAAAGTTTTGTAGCAAATCTGTCCGTTTGACCTGTCCCAAGGTTGTTAATTTTAAGCCGGTGGGTTTGATGGAAAATGGAGGCGTGCCAAAATCTTCTATGGTGTTAAAGACATACGCTTGCACTCCGTCTCCGTGGGGCCAAGTTGGCGCTGCATGCGGTATATGGTGAGCCGAGATAATGGCGGCATTCTCGCTAACGTTGACCGAGAATCCGAAATGGAAATCCTCGCCCACGTCGTGGGGAGCAACTTTCTCCTTCTGCTTCCAAGCCCCGTCAGTTCGCACGAATGAATACGCGGCACCTGAACCGGTCGCTGCATCATCGTCCCAGGGCGCCCCTACAATGGCGATGTTCGGCGTCATGGCAACACCGGTACCAAATTTATGGCCCTTTTGTGCGTCATTTGGAAACAGCTTCCCTTGCTCCTTCCACGTATTACCGTCAAACACATAGATATACGCAGCACCGGAGTCCCCTTTGGCATCGGTATCACGAAACGGAGCCCCTACAATAATTGTTTTCTCGCTCATACTGACGGCAGTCCCGAAACGGTCCGCTTTTGCGGCATCGCTAGCCGTCAATTTAGCCTGCTCGGTCCAAACGCCATCCCGCCGCGTAAATACATAGGCAGCGCCGCAGAATCTGATCCCGTTGTGTGTGTTGCCGTTAGACCCGACGATCGCAGTATTGCCAAGCACGAACACGGACGATCCGAAAGCGTCTCCTTTGGCTGAATCCGACGGAATGAGTTTGGCTTGACGCTTCCAACTGTTTCCTTCCCGGAAATAGATATAGGCAGACCCGGAGTCCCGTCCAACTTCATCGTCCCCTGCTACCCCGATAATTGCCGTATTCCTATCGACGGCTACGTCCTCGCCGAAACCATCTCCTTTTACCGGTCCCTCATGGACGAGTTTGGCGACCTGTTTCCAATTTTTTCCACTTCGATGGAAGACAAAGGCTGCACCGGCATCGTTTGTCTCTGGCGCACCAACTACAATCACATTGTCAGTCATTGCTACACACCAACCAAACCTACCGGCACCGCCGTCGGCGATGATTTCCTCCTTCTTTTCCCACTTCTTTCCTCTCAGCTC
Source organism: Candidatus Poribacteria bacterium (assembly GCA_022827055.1). GTDB lineage: Bacteria > Poribacteria > WGA-4E > WGA-4E > JAJDTR01 > JAJDTR01. The sequence continues at coordinate 25,002 of JAJDTR010000009.1, forward strand.
GAAGACGGTAGCGTATCCCTGCTCCGGAACTCCGACGATAATGGTTTCGCCGCTGATATCGCTGGACAAGTGGGCTACGCTATGACCTGCCTCCATGGCGATAAGCTTCTGGCCAACTCGAGGCGCGGCGTGACTTGCAGTTACCAATCCAGCGGCGAGGAGCAAACTAATCGCAAAAAATTGTACCGATTTCATGATAATTCTCCTTCGGATTTTATGGTTAGATAGTACAAGACACCACTTCAGACAAGGTTTCTCACACGAATCTCATTCTATACCTATTTCAAAACGAGCATTCTGCGAGTCGCATGGAATGAACCTGCGCGTAGGGTGTAGAAATAGACACCACTGGCAACGCCTTCCCCGAACTGGTCCTGGCCATCCCAATAGGCAGCGGTTTCTCGGCTAAGATAACTCCCGGCTTTCTGGCTCCCGAGATCCAACTCCCGCATCAGTTGTCCTTGGACGTTATAGATGGACAAGGACACAGGGGAATCGGTCGCCAGATGATACGGCAGCCAAGTTTCCGGATTGAAGGGATTGGGGAAATTCTGAAGCAACGCTGTACGCTTGACACTTCCAAGTGTTGTCACTTGCAATCCATCCGGATTCACGGCATATGGCGGCAGACCAAAGTTATTTTCGGCGCTGTAAACGTACGCCGCGGAACCGTTGCCAAATCCGGCGGCGCCCTCGTCAGCTGCGCCGGATGTCACTATGACGGTGTCGCGGCTTATGGCAACCGCGGAACCGAAAACGAGGCCCTTTACCGGATCATCGGGCACAATCTTCTCCGTTTCTTTCCAGACTCCATCAGTATTCAGGAAAGCATAGGCGGCGCCCGAACCCAGTCCCTCCTCTTCATGGAGCGGAGCACCAATGATGGCAATTTTTCCAGTGGTGGCAACACCGGCACCGAAATGATCACCCGCTCGAGAATCTTCGCCGACGAGTTTCGCTTGCTGTTTCCAAGCGTTCCCTTCACGCACGAATACATAGGCGGCGCCAGCGTCTTTTCCGCGTCCGGCATCGTTTAGTGTAGACCCTACAATGATGGTATCCCCGTGGATACCGACCGCAACTCCGAAACGGTCACTCTTTGCCGCGTCTTCAGCGGTGATCTTGGCAGTCTCAACCCACTTCCCACCTTGGCGCCCAAAGACATACACGGCGCCGGAAAATCTGATGTCATTGTGGGTATGGCCGGGTGCTCCGACGACAATGGTATCTGTCTCAATGGCAACAACCTCTCCGAAACTGTCCGATCTTGCACTGTCTTTCGCGACAATCTTCGCCTGCTGTTTCCATGTATTTCCATCTTTAATAAATACGTACACGGACCCCGAGTTGGGACCGGCATCGTCGTCTTTTGGAACGCCAACTACTGCCGTGGTGTCGTCAATGTCGACAGCCCAGCCAAAAGCGTCGCCCGATTCCGGATCTTCGGCTAGAAGTTTCGCCTGCTGTTTCCAATTCTGTCCAGCCCTTGCGAAAATATAAGCCGCGCCGCCATCTGCCGCAACGCCGCCTTGGTGTCCCGACGACGGTGACCCTACGATGGCATAGGTGGGGTCTCCTCGTCCCGGGGGACCTGTGATGGCGACCGCGAAGCCGAAGGACGCCTGCCCCGGATTCTCCTTGTCACGGTCGCTTCGAATAAGTTCGGCGGTCTCTTCCCATTTGTTGCGAGCGCGGGTATAGACCTTTGCGAAACCGTCTGTGTTTAGAAAACCCACCGCATGCGCGCCAATGATAATGGTATCGCCAAGGAGATCTGCGGGCATGCGCGCTTTGTTGCGCATGCCGTCAGGAGCTCCGATGAGCTTAATTTCCTTCTGTGCAAAGGCTGTGTGGTTAACCGCTGTCAGCGCGATGATTAAAACCACACTAATGAACATGATATGCAACGTTTTCATGAGAATCTCCTTTCAATGCTGATGGCGAAGCAAAAACTTAGAAATGCGCTCTGTTCGCCAAACGATACGATGGCGGGTGCTCAAGAGCGGATAAAGCGGCACTCTATGGATTTGCTTTACATTTCACGTATCAAAATACCTATAAAACGCCTCCGTAGCTTATGTCATTGAATTAAAATGCGAATCCCGTCTTCGTTTTATCTATTTCAAGATGAGCATTCTACGCGTGGCTTGGAAGTGCCCTGCGTCCAGTGTGTAGAAATAAACTCCGGTAGAAACTACACTCCCTGACAGGTTTAGCCCGTCCCAGTATGCAGCCGTATCCCGGGTCAGATAAGAACCCGCTTTTTGTTCCCCGAGCGCCAACTCGTTTATCAGCTGCCCTCGGACATCCCAAATTCGGATCGAAACGGGAACATCTTTTGCCAGAACATATGGAAACCACGTCTCCGGGTTGAATGGATTGGGGTAGTTTTGAAGCAGCGCAGTCCGCTTAATCTGTCCTAGCGTCGTCGCGTGCAGTCCAATCGGATCGACACCGAACGGCGGCGTGCCAAAATCATCAATGGTACTATAAACAAACGCTGCTGCGCCATCAGCCAATCCGGGCCCACCCTTAGCTTTAGGGTGGGCTGAGACCACCACGGTATTCTCGCTGATAGCCACCCAAAAACCAAAAAATCCGTCTTTTATTGGAAAGAGAGGAACCACCTGATTCTTCTCTTCCCAAACGCCGCCTGACCCCACAAAAGCGTAAGCGGCACCCGATGCGCGATCACCCTCGTCCCGCGCCTTGGCGCCCAGCACAACGACTTTGCCGTTTGTAGCAACGCCAAACCCAAGTTGATCGGCTTTCCGCGCGCCCTTGATTCCCAGCTTTGCTTGCTGCTTCCAAGTGCCTCCTTCCAGTGAGAATATATAGGCAGCACCGGTGTCGGCACCTCGATCAGTATCGTGCAACGGCGCTCCGACGACAATGGTATCTCCACTCAGGGCAACAGAATGGCCGAAACGGTCGCTTTGTGCCGCATCGTCCGCGGTAAGTTTAACCTGTTCCACCCACTTCTCTCCCTGACGCACGAACACGTAGGCGGCACCTGCGAATCGTATTCCGCTATGCGTGTGCCCGGGCGCTCCGACGACGATGGTGTCCTTGCGAACAAAAACGACGTAACCAAAGGCGTCGGATCTGCCAAGATCTTTGGGTGCGAGTTTTGCCTGTTGTTTCCAAGAGCCGTCCAGCACAAACACATAGACTGCACCGGAATTGTTGTTGACAGCATCGCTTTTTGGCGCTCCAACTACAGCCGTATTTCTGTCGACAGACACAGCATGTCCCAAATTGTCCGCCGCTCCGCCGTCCAAGGGAGCAAGCTTAGCGCGCTGTTTCCAATCTCTCCCACTCTTCGTGAAGATGTAAGCGGCACCGGAGTCTTTCGCCGCTCCATCGTGTTGCGGCGCCCCCACGATTGCAATGTTAGCACTGCCGCGCCCAAGCGGCCCATTGATGGCGACCGAGTAGCCGAAGTTGTCCATGTCCCCATCCTTGACGACAAGATCTAATGTTTCCTCCCACTCCTCGCCATTGCGTTCATAAATCTTCGCCAGACCCACGTGAGAGTGCACGCCGACAATCACCGTGTCGCGGAAAACATCGGCGCACATCTGTGCCTGACCCTCGGCGTTATCCGCGATCAACTGTATTTCCTTCTCGGCGGGATAGCCAACGGACACCAAGCAACTACAGAGAATGGAACCGATTAGGATGATTCGCGCCGTCGTCATGGTAAACACTCCTCATGTGTTCAAGCACCAAGGGTTGGACGGAACATACAATCGAGTTAGAATCCGCGTTTCACTTTGCCCCAAGTCGTTGTGAGTTTGTCTGTCGGTTCAACCGCAAACGAACCGCGCACATTCTTGTCAATTTCGCCCGCGCTCAGTGCCCTGTCGTAGACACGGTAGATGGCGATGGAGCAGTTGCAGGTTCGACGTGCCTCGGGTTGGCTGTGTGAGAAGATTGCGTGCAACGACATATCGTGCTTTTTGTTCCACTTCACCGCAGTACCGAACTGGGCAACTTCTTTGCCGTCAATATAGGTGGTTATTTCATCCCCGCTTTCAAAGACAAAATGCGCCCAGTGCCATTCCTGACTTCCAACCGATAATCTCGTCTTGCCGTGGCCAAGATCCTCGCGCGCCCCGATTGCGCCCTGGGCGATACTAACATTTTGAAAGTTTCCCGAGCCGCCGTTATCGAGCCAGATTCGCACGTTTTGTACCTGTTCTCTCGGAGATGCCTGCAGACCAACGAGGTGGTGTTCCTCCGCCAGTAAGCCACCGTTGATTCGCACAAGCAAACCCAAGGTAAAGTCTTGAAGATTTACTACTGGTGTCTTATTCCCGGGGGCGCCGTTACTGAATGTTGAACCGGATTCCTCGGCTGTGTACCATTTCGTGGTTTCCTTGAAACCGATTTCCTTGATTTCGATTGTACCCTCTTCGAGTGTCGGCAATTTGCCGGTGTGTTCCAGTTCTCCGCCTGCCTCGCCAGCGTTTCTCCACACTTTGTCATTCCTCCCTTGGTCGGTTTCGGCAGGATTAAAATAGAGGACAGCGCCGGGAACCGCTTGGGCAAATACTGTCGAGCATGTCGACGCGAGAAGCAAGAGCACGCCGGCAATAGCAATTGTGGTTGGTACATTTTTAGACATTGTGAATTCCTCCATAAAGTGAAATTTGTCTGTCACTAAAGACCTTTGTTTATCTTCTGATAGCTTAGTGTTGAAGCTTCTTGCAAAACTGATTAAGGAACTAATATTGTGCCGACTTCAAGGTAATCGCCTGTTATTTTGAAAGCGTCAAGTGCCGGACGAAAATTAGAAACGTATTAGAATCCGCGCTTCACTTTCCCCCAAGTCGTTGTGAGTTTATCTGACGGTTCTACCGCAAACGATCCGCGCACATTATTCTGTATTTCGTCGGTACTCAGCACCCTATCGTAGACGCGGTAGACGGCAATGGAGCAGTTGCAGGTCCGAACTTGCTCGGCTCGGCTGTTTGAGAAGATTGCATGCAACGACATGTCATGCTTTTTGTTCCATTCTACACCGGTGCGAAACTTCGCACGTTGTTCGCCATCAATGTAGGTGGTAATCTCATCACCGCTTTCGAAGACAAAATGCGCCCAATGCCACTCGCCTTTTCCGACAATCAATCGCGTCCTGCCGATGTGGAGGTCCTCGCGTTTATTGATTGCACCTTGGGCGATACTCACATTTCGAAAATTCCCGTGACCTGCGTCATCGATCCAAATTCGAACGTTCTGCACCTGTTCTCTTGGAGCCGCCTGTAAACCAACAAGCTGATGTTCCTGCGCTAGCAAACCTCCGTTCACTCGCATCAGCAACCCCATCGTGAAGTCTTCGAGATTTACGATAGGGGTGTTCTTTCCGGGCCCCTCGCTGCTGAATGTCGAGCCGGACTGCTCGGCGGTGTACCATTTCACGGTTTCCTTGAATCCGATTTCCTTGATTTCAATCGTACCCTCTTCAAGTGTCGGCAATTTGCCTGTGTGCTCAAGTTCGCCGCCCGCTTCGCCAGCGTTTCTCCACACTTTGTCATTTGCGCCTTGGTCAGTTGCAATCGGGTCAAAATAGAGCACGGCGCCGCGAACTGCCTGGGCAAATACCGTAGAACATGTCGAGACGAAAAGCAAGAGGGCGCCGGCAATAGCAACTGTGGTTGTTACATTTTTGATATTGTGAATTCCTCCATAAAGTAAAAATTTCTCTGTCGCTAAAGACCGTTGTATATCTTTTGATAGTTCGTGTTCAAGGTCGCTTATAAAACCTGTAATTGATTAGTCCATAGACTCCTTGCGGCGAATACAAGGCGCTCCCTTTATTCCACAACCGATGGCAATTTCTCCCATGTACCCAATATGCGAGCGATATCCCTTGTGGGAGGGCATCTTGCCCCGATGCAGGAGCGATTCCCTACCGAAAGTGGATTTTCATTGCATAGTTGTTTAGTGAGTTGATTTATCGTGAACGCGGAATGTCGGGGCAAGATGCCCCTCCCATATATAATCCAAGAATGCCCCGCTGCCGATAGCCAGGCGCAATACATTGCCAAACCAATATTGCCACTCGTTTTGGCTGAACTAAACAGTTACTAAAACCTTATGTAAGAATGAGGACGAGAAAGTCGAGTAAACTTCGCTAACCGAACTTTGGACTTTGGCGAAAAGTCGACGGAAAACATGGTCATACTTCGCTGCTTAATTTCTACACCAAATCCGCCCGGTTGTCAAGACAATTTTGTGTTTCTCTCCGCTCTTTTTGTGTTATATCGAAAACCGTACCATCAGCAATTCACCGGTGTCACCTTACTCGATGGTCAAACCCTTACCCGCGCTCAGATCCGCTTAAGTAAAATGCGGGCCCGATTGTATCAGCCGGCAACTCTCAATTTCTTCCGGTTTACTCATCATCGCTTTCACCTCCCGATTTCGGCCAGTATTGGAACCGCGACAGGCACGGGATTGACGCCGCCTGGGGATTGGGGTATCATTAGGACTTTGGATAAAAGTGCGAGAATATTTGTCCGCTGCATCGTCTAACACGTTGGGTATTGTTACTGCCGTGAGATGGAAGTTTCGATTAAAACAAGCCAGCCTAAAGGAGGGAAACAGTGAATTTTAAGGAAAAACTGGCATACACCGCGCTTGGCGGAATGTTAGTGGTGATAGGTATGATATTAGCGTCGTTCCTCGGCGGCGTCGGTGTTGCTCAGAATGAAACGTCGATCATCGATGATATGTCCATCATGGAATTTGACGAGATTAAGTGTCGCAGGCTAAGTATCGTCGATAATAGAGGGAAGACTCACGCCGTTTTGCAGAAAACGTTTGAACGCATGTCCGATACAGCCGATGTCATCCAGATTTACAATGATGACCGGCGAATTGTTTACAGCACCGGATTTGATAAAAAGGGGAACGGGGTATGGAGAATCAATAACCGCCGCGGGAAACGAGTCATCATGTCCGGAGTGGAACGCGAGAGCGGAAACGGTTTTCTGGATGTGAAGGGAACGAACGGCGGGGTCGCCGTAGTCACGGCGAACGAGCATGGCGGCGCCGTCCACCTCTTTCAACAGCAAGAGGGGGAAGCAAAAGCTATCTTGGGCGTGCAGCAGAGCGGCGGTTTCATGCGCGTCTTTGGGCCGAACGGGGGCCATGCACAAAATTATATTGATGAGCGCGGAAGTGGGGCGATGAGCGTAATCGGTCAGAACGGCGGGCCGCCTAAGGCAATGTTGGGTGTTCACGGGGAAACCGGATTTGTGCGGGTAGATCGGACCGGAGGCGGTTCGTCACAAATTCAGGTGGATCGACACGGCGGCGCGATTCAGCTCTTCAATTCGCGGGATGGAAACCCGACCGCATTGTTTGGGATTTATGGCGATGGCGGTGGTTTCCTGCGGGTTAAAGGTCCAAAGGGCGGCGCGGCTGAGGTCAAGGTCAATGAGAATGGCGGATTGGTTGGCGTGTTCGGGGTTGGAAGCACGGGATCCCAGGGAGCATTAGGCGTCGGCAAGGACGGCACCGGCGCCGTTTGGACTTGGGACAGGAATGGGATTATGCAGTAGGGATGGAAGGTCGGAAGGGAGGAAATCCGTCTTCCTCGCCATCCTAAATTTTCTAAATGAAACACGTGAAATGCAAGATGTTCTCAAGAATCTGTTTTCAGTGTTCCGTAGCAAATCTCGGGTATCGAACTGGTGTACACCAGGTTCCATGTATTTAGCCAAATGATGTAGAACAATAGGGAGTAAATTTGCGCAATGGTCGACCGTGCCTTCCGTGTCCCAACTTGCGTCATCAGAGAATTCGTGATATTATGTGCGTGAACAACACGTCCAGCGAATTTGGAAGTGACATGCAGACGAACGACTCCTAAAGCTTTCCCCGGAATCCGTCCTAAGCAGCCGAACTTGGTACAACAAGCATAAGGGAGGAATTACGAGTTATGAGGCGAATCCTTAGTTCCCGGCGCAGGTGTGTTTTTTTGCTAGGCTTGTTTCTGTGGATCGCCGCAGGACGCGGTGTCAATGGCGCCGACGGGAAGATTGCGTTCACGTCAAATCACGATGGTAAAGAGGCGATCTACATCATGGACGGCGATGGCGGAAATCCTTACAAACTGACTGAAGGATCCTATTCCGCCTGGCATCCGGATGGACAGAAAATCGGATTTATCTACGAAAGAGACCTTTGGGTATCAAACCTTGACGGTTCATATCGGAAGAATCTCACCAAGGGAAGAATCGATAAATTCTACTCTCCCGCCGCTTGGTCGCCCGATGGGAAGCAGATTGCCTACTGGGGAAGACGCGACGGATTGATGGGCATCTACACGATGAATGCCCATAGAAGGGAACCACAACCACAACTCATTGTGGCAGGGTTCCTCTTCCATGAAGACACGCTAAGCTGGTCTCTCGACGGCAAAAGAATCGCCGCCGCGCCGGCGAAAGTTGACAAAAAACCATTTGGATCGGACATTATCGTCATAAATGCGAACGGCGCCAATGCTGTGAACCTAACCGACAATCCGCGTGCGAAGAATGCAAACCCCAGCTGGTCACCTGGTGGAAAGAGGATTGCGTACGTCGCATCGCCCGACCCGCTTCGATGGTGGCCCCCGCACAACATCCACGTGATGAATGCGGACGGAACAGATCCGGTTATACTTACAAAGGAGGATAGATGGGCTTACGAACGTGATCCTACCTGGTCGCCTGACAGCAAGAAAATTGCCTTTTCCAAGCAAACGCCGGATGGTTTTCACGACATTTTCACGATTAACGCTGATGGAAGTGGGCTCATAAACATCACGCAAACGCATCGAGTGAGTGAGGGATCTCCCGCGTGGAGCCCACCCTCGCTGGCAGTCTCCTCTTCGGCGAGGTTTGTGACCAAGTGGGGAAACATCAAACAGAGAGAGAGGTTGCTCCCAACCGGCAAATGAACGGAGCTCGGAGAATGACACGGATGTTTGCAAGCAAAATATGTCCGCCGGTTAAATCCCGTCAAATACTTGTCGTTATATGCCTATTCGCTGCATCAGTGAGTTCCGCTATGGCCGTGGATGGCGAGATTGCATTTACGTCCAACCGGGATGGCGAATGGGCAATCTACATCATGGACGGTAATGGATCAAATCCTTACAGACTGGCTGACGGCGGCACGCCTGCGTGGTTGCCAGATGGCGAGAAGGTTGGATTTGTTCGCGGCGGCGACATAAGGGTAAGTGACCGGGAGGGAACAAACAGAAAAAATATCACGAAGGGCAGGTTTAAAGAGACTATATTGTTCCCTGATTGGTCGCCTAATGGTGAGAAAATCACCTATTGGTCAAGAGTGGGAGGCATTTTCGGCACGCCGGATATCTACCTGATGGATGCCAACGGGAGGAACCCCAAGAAACTCACTGACGACCTCCACTACGACGACAGGCCGAGTTGGTCGCCTGACGGCAGGAAAATCGCCTTTGCCGCTTATCTTCGCCCACAAGGAAATCGGGTTGAGTCAGAGATTTTCGTTATCAACGCGAATGGCGGCAATCGAGTCAACCTGACGCAAAATCCGCGTGCAAGGAGCGCCTATGTCAACTGGTCGCCCGACGGATCGAGGATTACTTACACTGCTTCGCCAAAGCCTCTCCTGTGGCTCGCCCCGCACAACATCCACGTGATGAATGCCGACGGAACAAATAAGGTTATGCTTACAAAAGAAGATCGTTGGGCTTACGAATGGGCTCCATGTTGGTCGCCGGACAGCAAGAAAATTGCCTTTGTGAAGCAAACGCCGGATGGTTTTCATGACATCTTCACGATAAATGCTGATGGCAGCAACCTACGAAACATCACGCAAACGCATCGCAAAGAGGAAGGATTTCCCGCATGGAGTCCCGCCCCGCTAGCGGTTTCATCGTCGGGGAGAATGGCGGCGCGATGGGGAGAAGTCAAACAGGGCGCTAAGTTAACCGCAATCGCCAGATGATAGGAGATGTGAAATTGAGACGAAAACCGCTGGAGAGAGAACAGTCTATAGTGAAATTGTGTCAGATTCTCATTGTAGTCTTTCTGCTTGCTCTATCGGCAGATGTTATACTCGCCGTCGAGGGCAAGATTGCCTTCACGTCAAACCGCGATGGTGAAGGGGCAATCTACATCATGGATGGGGACGGTGGAAATCCTTTCAGACTTACCGAAGGAACGAACCCCTCATGGCTGCCTGACGGGCAATCAATTGGCTTTCTCTACGAAGACAGTTTCTGGGTGACTGATCTCAACGGTGCAACTCGGCAGAATCTCACCAAGGGCAGAATCGACCATATTTCCTCTCCTGCCGCTTGGTCGCCCGATGGGAACCAGATTGCGTACTGGGGTAGTCTCGGTGGAGTTTCTGGCGTCCACACGATGGATGCCGACGGAAGGGGTTCTCGACTCATATTAGAAGGCTTCCTTCTCCATGATGACACCTTAAGTTGGTCTCGTGACGGCAACAGAATTGTCGGCGCGCCCGTGCGGCCGATTAAAAACGGGTTTGGATCGGACATTGTCTTGATGAATGCCAACGGAGTCAACCACAAAAATCTTACGAACAACCTGCGTGCCAGGCATATTAACCCCAGTTGGTCACCGAACGGAAAGTATGTTGCGTACGTCGCTTCGCCCGATCCGCTTCGATGGTGGCCCCCACACAACATCCACGTGATGAATGCGGACGGAACAAATCCGGTTATTCTTACAGAGGAGGATCGATGGGCTTACGAATGGAATCCTACCTGGTCGCCGGACAGCGAGAAAATTGCCTTTGTCAAGCAAACGCCGGATGGCTTCCACGACATTTTTACGATCAACGCTGATGGCAGTGGCCTACGGAACATCACGCAAACGCATCGAGCGAGCGAGGCGTCTCCCGCGTGGAGCCCTGCACCGCAGGCGGTCTCCGCATCGGGGAGGTTGGTGACGCAGTGGGGAAGTGTAAAGCGGAGCGCCAAGTCACCCCCAACCGTCAAATGAGAGGAGATGTGAAAATGAGACGCAAGTCGCTTAAGAGAGAACAGTCTATTGTGAGATTTTATCAGGTTCTTATTGTGGCCTTTCTGCTTGCTCTATCGGCAGATTTCGTACTCGCTTTCGAGGGAAAAATTGCCTTTATGTCACAACGCGGTGATGATGAGGACTGGACAATAAGCATCATGGAAAGCGATGGTGCGGGGCGTTTCGAACTTACTGAGGGAACCAAGCCAACCTGGCTCCCGGATGGTCGGACGATCGGGTTTGTCCATCGTGACGATGTTTGGACCATTGACAGCGATGGAACGAACTTAGCACGAATTACAAAGAGCAGGCCCGATGACGGCATAGCGTCTGCTGCTTGGTCGCCAAATGGGAGAAAAATCGCCTACTATGGGCGTCTCGGGGCGGTGTGGGATATCTTCGTAATGGATGCCGACGGAAAGAATCCCAAAAACCTAACTCGCGATCCCCGCTACCATGGGACCCCCAGTTGGTCGCCGTATGGAAACAGAATCACCTTTATGACTTTGACATTGGTCAATATCCAACTAGTTGTTAAAACGGATACGGATATAATGGTGATGGGCGCCAATGGCGGTGAGATTATGAATGTCACGAACCGTCCTCTTGGCAAGAACTCAGATCCCAGTTGGTCTCCGGACGGTAACAAGATAGCCTACTCGGCGTCACCCAAACCTGGACTATGGCTACCTCCGAGAAACATCCATCTTATAAATGTTGACGGGACAGATCCGACAGCTCTCACTCCGCAGGACCGTTGGGCGTACGAATGGAATCCTACTTGGTCGCCAGACAGCAACATGCTTGCCTTTCGAAAGCAATCCCCCGATGGATGGACGGACATCTATATAATAAATGCCGACGGGAGCAATCTGAGAAACATCACACAAACGCATGGCGTGAGCGAGGCGTCTCCCTCGTGGAGCCCAGCCCCGCTGGCAGTTTCGTCATCGGGTAGATTGGTGATGCAATGGGGAGATCTCAAACGGGGCGCCAAACCGATCCAGCGCATCGAAAGCGAAGATTAGCAGTAGAAAAACCTCGGCACATGTGATATACTGGAATTAAGATTGGCAAATAGCAGGGAACTTCCTAGAATGTTCTTAGTATCGTATCGCAACCTGACTTCTTGGCGCATCGGCAAGTTGGCGCAAGCGATTCACGGGAGAATTGATGTCACGTTAGATCAAGCACTGTGTCGCCCTCAATCGGCGACAGCGACTACTGAAAATGAAAGGAGTCCCGCAGATGAGATATAAGCTGCTGAGAGAACAATTATCCTTCGTCAGATTTGGTTTGTTTCTTGTACTGGTTTGTCTGCTTGCCGCCGCCGCAGATTTCGTGCATGCGGTTGAAGGAAAGATTGTCTTCACTTCAAAGCGTGACGGCGAAAAGGCGGTTTACGTAATGGATGGTGACGGTGGAAGTCAGTCCAAAGTTGCTGACGGAGCCTACCCAGCTTGGCATCCGGACGGGCAGACGATTAGCTTTCTTTACGAAGGCGATCTATGGCTGACTGACCTCAACGGTTCAACTCAAGAGAATATCACCAATGGCAGGGTCAGGCTTGGATCGTGCGTTCCAGTTTCTTGGTCGCCCGATGGCAGGCAGGTTGCCTTCTGGGGGAATTTCAATCAGGGAGCTGGAGTCTATGCGCTGGGTGTCACCGGGGGAAACGATCAAATCGTGTCAGCGAGCTGGACGCGCGATGGTAGGGTAAGTTGGTCCCCTGACGGAAGACGCATCGCCTATTCGGAGATGCTAAAGTTAGATCCGCCATTCAATCGGTTCGGGTCGGACATATTTGTTGTGAATGTCAATGGCAGCCATCGCGAAAACTTAACCGTCAACCCGGCTCCTTATAATATGAGCGCTAGTTGGTCTCCGAACGGAAAAAAAATTGCCTACGTCGCGTCGCCCAAACCCTTTTTATGGTTGCCGCCGCACAACATCCACGTGATGAATGCGGACGGAACCAATCCGGTTATGCTTACGGAGGAAGAACGATGGGCTTACGAATCGAATCCCACGTGGTCGCCAGACAGCAGAAGGATTGCGTTTGCCAAACAAACGCCCGATGGCTTTAAGGATATCTTTTCAATCAACGCCGATGGAAGCGATCTTAGAAACCTCACGCAAACCCACCGCGTAGAAGAGGAGTATCCCGCGTGGAGTCCCGGTGCTCAGGCAGTCTCATCATCGGGAAGGCTGGTAACCCAATGGGGAGCGGTCAAGCGTCCTGGTGATTAATTCGGACGGTAGAACACGGATAGAGCGAACCCCCGGTCCGCCATCCTGATTCCTTCTGTGACGTGGTCTCAAAATACGTTTCACGTTCGATCGATATGCGGACACAGCTTACCCGTTGAGGAGCGGGCGTGGCGACCTCGCTCCTACGGTGGGTGCAAGGGCTGTGCCTGATGAAATCAGGGCATCCGTGAGCCTCTTAGGGCTGGAGTTCGCAAATGGTTTGGTGTTTCGCTTTGAAATACTTACACGCTTTATTTGGCGGTCACCCAGAACCTTGGTAGTCTCGGTGTTTGTGCGTCGATTCTGTATGTCCATCACGCGTTATGCGTTTGCGCACGGAATTATTCACAACATGGGTTTTGAGCAAATCGAATCGAAGTTCATCGCGACGAAGGAGAAAGGCGAGGTTTCGTCGCTGCTCATCCGTCCGAAGCGCGCGGAGTGGTTGCTGGTATTGGGACACGGCGCCAGCACAAACATGCGGCACACCACCCTTCAGACCATCGCCGAACGGCTGAGTGATGTCGGAATCGCAACCTTTCGTTATCAGTTTCCTTACATGGAACGCGGCGGAGGCGGGCGAGAATCACAAGCGGTCGCGTTGGAGACCGTGAGATCGGCAGTTCGGGCGGCGCGTAGTGCCGCAAGCGATTTGCCGATGCTCGTAGGGGGCCACTCTTACAGTGGACGCATGTCTTCTCTCGCGGCGGCGGAGCGTCCGCTTGAGGAAGTCAGCGGTTTGGTGTTCTTTGCTTTTCCGTTGCATCCTGCGGGAAGGCTTGGAACGGAGCGCGCCGAACACCTTGAGCACGTCTCGGTTCCGATGCTATTCTTATCCGGCACGCGAGACAAGTTGGCAGACTTAGCATTATTGCCGCCGGTCTGCGAAAGACTTGACAAAAGGGCTACGTTGCACCTACTGGATACTGCGGACCACGGCTTCAAAGTTCTCAAACGCTCTCGTAAATCAGACGAGGATGTCTTCGTCGAGATGGCGCGGGTTGTCAAAGACTGGGCTGAACGGCTGAATTAAACTTATTCCGGGAACAAAAGAACCGAGATTATTCCGACACTGAATCGCGAACGGGAGGAGGCTATAATCACAATGTAGGCTCTCCAACCCGAAGACGTCGGAGAATCTCGGTTTTTTTGTAATCCTTAGCGCCTATATTCAAAATTATAGTTGTACACTGCCAGACTAAGAGCCTGTTTGAAAAGTCATTTCGAGTAGAATCATGCGTCTCGAAACCGAGTTTTTCCTCAAAACTTGGTTTCTTTCTACCACAATTCTGCAGATTGCCCAGTGCGCGCCGTACAAATCGTACTTTTCAAACAGGCTCTAAGGGTTATCCTTTACTGAACTAATCTTTGTAGGGTGGGTACTGCCCACCGGTAGCCATTTCCTATTCCAGTACGAAATTAAGTCTAAGAAATGAAAGATTCAACTTTCATTACAAGAGTCATCATCAAAAACTATAAGAGTATTGCTGCGTGTGATGTACAACTATGTCCATTGACATTCCTAGTGGGCCCCAACGGCGCTGGAAAAAGCAATTTTCTTGACGCGCTGCGGTTTGTCGCCGATGCGCTGAATTCATCGTTGGACCACGCCATACGCGACCGTGGGGGCATCAACGACGTCCGCCGCCGCTCTGGCGGGCATCCAAACCATTTCGGCATCCGTCTTGACTTCGCGCTACCCGACGGGTCACGAGGACACTACGCGTTCCGTATCGGCGCTACTAGTTTGCTCAAAAGAGCATATGAGGTTCAGCGGGAGGAATGTGTTGTTCGGAACGCAGAGATACTTACCCCGGAGACATACTTCCATGTCCACGATGGCGCTGTCACACAGACGAGCCTAGAGGTGGCGCCAGCGGCTGCTATTGACCGTCTCTTCTTAGTGAATGCCTCGGGGTTAAAGGAGTTTCGTCCTGTTTACGAGGCATTTTCTCGGATGGGATTTTACAGCCTCAACACCGACAAAATACGAGACATCCAAGCCCCCGATCCGGGCGACCTGCTCACTTGGGATGGCAGTAACTTGGCGAGCGTTCTGGGGCAGCTTTCACCTGCCGCGAAGGAACGTATTGAGGAGTATCTGGCGGCGGTTGTGTCTGGCGTGCATGGGGTGGAGGTGAAGGAGATTGGTCCCAAGGAGACATTGGAATTCAGGCAAGGCGTTGCAGGAGCAAAGCACCCCTGGCGTTTTCTCGCAAATAATATGTCTGATGGTACACTGCGCGTGCTGGGAATTCTTGTCGCAGTGTTTCAGGGAGATGAACGCACACAAAACGCGTGCACCTTGTGGGGATTGAGGAACCTGAGATTGCGCTGCACCCGGCGGCCGCAGGGGTGTTGCTGGATGGACTTCGCGAAGCCTCCGAGAAGACACAGATTCTCATCACTAGCCATAGCCCAGACCTGCTTGATGACAAAGATCTTGCCGTGGAGGCGATTCTCGCGGTTGAAGCGCGAAACGGCGATACGGCAATCGTCCCTGTGGCTGAAGCCGGAAAGTCTGCAGTGCGAGATCGACTGTATACAACAGGCGAACTCCTACGCCTGGATCAACTGCGACCTGACCCAGTGGCAATTGAAGCCGCAAACCCGAAGCAACTCAATTTGTTCAAGTTAGAGACGCAGAGTCTTCGTCGAAGCAAGGAGAGGACAACACGTGCATGACAGTTCAAATTTGTTGCATTGTTGAAGGGTATGGTGAGGTGGAAGCTGTTCCAATTCTCATTCGACGAATCGCCGAAAGCCTTTATCCTAGAGTACATGTTGTTACGCCGCGCTCTATTCGCGTTTCGAGGCACAAGGTTGTTAAGGCGGGCGAACTTGAGCAAGTGGTTAAATTGGCGGCTTTAAATATCGGCGGGCAAGGCGCCATTTTCATTCTCTTGGACGGTGATGATGACTGCCCGGCACATCTGGGACCTGAGTTGCGATTTCGCGCGCTACAGGATCGCGAAAATCTGCCCATCACAGTTGTGTTGGCGAAGCATGAGTTTGAGTCGTGGTTTCTCGCGGCAGCCGAGTCACTTCGCGGGCGAAGAGGGTTAAAACGCGACCTTCAACCCCCGATTGATCCAGAGGCGGTTCATGGCGCGAAAGAGTGGCTGAGTTCGCGGATGGAGGGTGACAGAACGTATAGTCCAAGACTTGACCAACCGGGACTCACGGCTCATTTTAATATCGAGCAAGCGCGCCGCGCCGATTCATTCGACAAATGCTACAGAGACATCGTATATCTCCTTAACGAATTGCGTATGTCAATCAAGAGGACTCACGACGCGTAAATTCCGTTGAAATTTCTCTGAATCAAGTCAAGAAGAACGAGCCTTACGCGCTGGTTTGCAGGACGGGCAGTGCCCGCCATCTCGTGGTTCAACAGAACTATCTGTTCTGTGAACTGCACCGTAGAGAAGCCATTGTCGAAATCCGCCGTAATCATCGCTGGACCGAATGGCGCCGGTAAGATGACCTTCGTGTCTGAATATCTGCCGGTTTCGGGCGCCGAGTATATTAGCGCCGACGCTATCGCGGCATCGTTGGTGTCTACGCCTAACGAATTTGACCGCATCAGAATCCGCGCCGGACGCCTGTTTCTGAAGAGAATCCAATGTCTCATTCAAGAGGAGGCGAATCTTATCATCGAAGTAACCCTTGCAGGACGCGGGTTTCGGCGGGTAATTCATCAACTGAGAAACACTGGATACAGCGTTACCATTGTCTTCCTTTATCTCAGGTCTCCAGAGGTATGCATCGCCCGTGTCCGTAATCGGGTGATGGCGGGAGGACATGATGTACCGGAGGAGGACATCATCCGATGATTCTAACAGAGCAAGCGTAACTTTTGGCGATTCTACAAGGGCCTCGTGGATGAATGGGGAATATTCTACAACTCAGGAGACTCTATTCAGCAAGTCGCGGCTGGCGAAAGTAATCGATTCACCGTGATAAATATGGAACTGTTTGAACTGTTTCTGGATGACATTAACGGTGGAGGTGCCTAGTGCGTCAAGACGAATTAAGGCTAGAGACTTACACGCGGATGTACGACTTCCTGCGAATCGGCAATCGTGCCGTAAAGAAAGCGCAGGAGGAGAAC
This sequence comes from Candidatus Poribacteria bacterium, assembly GCA_022827055.1. Classification (GTDB taxonomy): domain Bacteria; phylum Poribacteria; class WGA-4E; order WGA-4E; family JAJDTR01; genus JAJDTR01. The sequence goes on from JAJDTR010000009.1 coordinate 42,399, forward strand.
CGCAAAAAGGGGATTCCGAATGTCTATTCCTATAATGGACACCTCTACTACGAGTTGCCGAATGGGGAACTGACAAAAGAAAATCCTTTAAGCAACTTTCAAAAATAAACTTACGTTTCAACCTAGGTCCAAACCGCTCCTGCTGGATTGACAAATCCAGCAGATTCTAATTTATAGAGAGCCTCTATGTCCGCAGAAACCGATAACTTTATTCTTCTGCTTCGAATGAATGACTATTAAGGGTGGAGCGGTGGGAAATCTTCCGCCCTTCCTAACCTTCCAATCCTAGTCTTCCTAGTCGATGTGGAAGATGAACTTTTATATTGAAACTTGCTTAAGGAGATTCAACACCAAAACATGACCAGAATCACACAATTTACATTTGTTCTTGCGATTGTTGCTTTGATTGCCGGCATCTCCGCCTGCGATCAGTTGGTAGGACTCTTGACCGAGAGGGAATTGTCACAGACGGTTCCTACCCCGCCGCAATTGACGGGCATCAGCGGCGAGATATCCATCGGACTTCTTTACCCGATGACTGGTAGGCTTTCGAAGACCGGCGCGCAAATGAAGGAGGGATTTGACCTGGCGCTCAAGGAGATTAACGGTGCCCAACAGGGCGATGCCTTAATCAAGTTCGCCACAGTGGACGATAAAAGCACCGTGGAGGGAGCAGTTGAGGGATACAATCGACTGATTCGCGAAACCGGCGTTCCGGCGATCATTGGCCCAACGACATCAAGCCAATGCGAAGCCGCTTTTCCGATTGCACAAGAAAACCGGATTGTGGCGTTCAGTCCGACATCAGCCGCCACCGGTTTGAGCGCACTTGGGGATTTCATCTTCCGCGTCGTTCTTACCTCGGATGCACATATTCCGATCAGCGTCAGAATAACTCAAGAAAAACTCGGTTACGAGCAAGTCGCACTAATATATGACGAACTGCACGCTATTGCCGTGAGCGGCGCCAACGCATTTCGAAAGGCGCTAACCGAGAACGATGTTGAGTTATTGATCTCTGAAACCTTTCAGACAGGTGAAACCGATCTCTCTACTCAGCTTACACGAATTAAAGCGTCAAATCCCCAGGCAATCTTTATAGCGGCATTGCCACCAGATATGCCCGAGATTATGATTCAAGCGCGTGACCTCGGAATCCCCTACTCTGTTCCGTTTATCGTGCCGGAATTGAGTATAGATGACGTACAGGGGGCAGGGGCGGCGGGTGAGGGATTGATTTCGTCCGCAGGCTGGCTAAGCACCGATCCCAATTCAATCAACCAAGCCTTCGTACGCAATTACCGGGCGGCATACGGTGTCGATCCGAATACGTGGGCGGCGCATTCTTATGCGTCCGTCTACATTTTAGTTCAAGCAATCGCCAACGCAAGGTCAACGGATGCGGAAGCTATCCGAGACGCGATTGCGAATATCAACAATTTTGACACCGTATTGGGGAATTTTTCGTTTGACGCTGACGGGGACGCCGTGCACGACGCAATAATACTGACCGTAGAGAACGGCAAATTCAGGGTCTTTGAATAGGATGTGGTCAGATGAATAGGGAAGACGGAAGAGTGGAAACTTGGAAAGCGGGAACGACGTTGGAAAGGCGTACTTGACAAGGGAATTGATTCTTGTGGATAATGATATGCTACGCTACGCATCACACATCATATATCAACCAAACAAAAAAGGAGATTTAACATTAGCATGAGTAGTATCAAAAGATTAAGTTTTGTATTGGCACTTGTTGTTTTGATTGCGGGACTGTCCGCCTGCGATCAGTTGCTCCAGATTCTGTCGGATGACCAGATGACGGGTTCCGATGTGCCTCAGTTTACGGGCCTCAGCGGCGACATTTCGGTCGGCGTAGTTTTACCTCTATCGGGAAGGTTGACATCTTCCTTTGGAGTGCCCATAGACCAAGGTCTGCGGCTAGCGCTTGAAGAAATAAACAGTGGTCAACTCGGCGATGCTAGAATCAGATTCATCGTAGAGGATGGCATGAGCACTGTAGAAGGCGTGGCTGCAGTTTTCGAGAAACTAATTGATCAGGATGGTGTATCGGTCATCCTGGGTCCCGCAACTTCAGCCTTGACCGAGGAGGCGTTCCCGATTGCCGAGGAACACAGTGTCGTGGCTATTAGTCCGACTTCCGCCGCACGCGGTCTGAGTGCAATTGGCGATTTTGTCTTCCGCGTCTCCCTCACGACAGACGTGTTGATGCCCCACGGAATCAATGCGACTCACGCGAAGCTCGGGTATGAACGAGCGGCGACGATGTACGACGCAGCCGATTCGTTCTCCGTAGACAGCGAAAATGCGTTGCAAGAGGGGTTAGCTGCGGTTGGAGTCGAAGTATTGGCAACGGAAACCTTTGAGGGCGGTGATTCGGACTTTTCCGAGCAATTGACTCGAATATTGGAAGTAGATCCTCAAATTGTCTTTGTGTCTTCTCTCCCACCGGACAAGTCCGAAATTTTAATTCAAGCGCGAAAAATTGGCATACCAACCGCCATACCAATCGTCCTGCGAACGCTGACTGTCGGTGATGTCGAAGGCGCGGGCAGCGCTGCCGAAGGGGCAATGACCTTTACCGAATGGGCAAACGCTTCTGACAAACCGAGAAATCAAGAGTTCGTCCAGAATTATAAGGCGAAATACGGAATAGAACCGACCAACTACGCTGCCAGAGCGTATGGCGCCCTCTACGTGTTAGCCGAGGCGATTGCGAATGCGGGTTCAACGGATGCAACCGCGATTCGGGATGCCTTGGCGAATATTGAGAATCTCGACACGATTTTCGGCAACTTCTCCTTCAATGAAGTGGGAGACGCCGTTTACGATCCGATTGTGCTCGCTGTCGAAAACGGCGAACTTAAAATCTTCCAATAGTCGCAGGATGCGCCACGTTTCATGATTTCCTGTTTTTGATGAACCACTAACTCTACAATTATGAGTGAGGAGAACCGCCATGAACACTAATCGAATGGCATTATTCATCGTTGTCTTCGCAATCGCTACCCTAATTATGGGGCTTTCCGCCTGCGATCAGCTAATTGGGATTCTATCCGATGATCCAATGCCGCGTTCGATGGATTTGACGATTCCCCAATTGGCTGGAATAAATGGAGAGATTATTATCGGCCTAGTGTCACCCCAGACGGGACGGTTTGCCACTTATGCCCCCCAAGGAGCCGGCACAGGTCTGGCTCTTGAGGAAATTAATAGCGGGCAACTTGGCAACGCGCGGATTAGATTCATCACGGAAGATAGTCGCAGCACCGTTGAGGGTACGGTTGAAGCCTTCAACAAATTAATCGAACAAGATGTGCCTGTAATCATAGGCCCCGGTACCTCAGTTCAGGCGCTGGCAACGTTTCCGATTGCGGAACAAAACCGGGTAGTTGCCTTTAGTCCTACTTCGGAAGCTTCAGGATTGAGTGCCATTGGCAGTTATATCTTTCGCACTGCGTTAACTACGGATGTCAAGATACCAATCGGAGTAAATTTGACTCAAGAAAAACTCGGTTATAAGCAAGTGGCAACGATTCATAATGAAACTGATCCGTATTCAACAAATAGCGACGAAGTGTTGAAGCAAGCGTTAGCCGCAAGCGGTGTAACGGTGCTAACCAGTGAGACTTTTCAAACCGGTGAGACAGATTTTTCCGCCCAATTGTCGCGGATGGTGGACGGCGCTCCCGAAGCCATCTTTATCTCAAGCCAGCCCATCGAAATACCCGAGATTTTGCGTCAAATCCGGCAGAAGGGGATTCCCGACGATGTCTCCATTATCACGCCCCTGATAAGCATAAGTGACGTGCAGGAGGCCGCTACTGCCGCGGAAGGCGTGATAACTTTTGCCAATTGGACCATCAACGCGCCCACGCCGGGGAATCAACGCTTCGTCAAGAAATTCATAGAAAAGAACGGTGTCGAACCGAATACCTTCGCCGCGCAATCCTATGCCGCTGTGTACATCCTAGCCCACGCAATTGCTAACGCGGGTTCCACCAATTCAACGGATATCCGAGACGCATTGGCACAGACAAAGGATCTTGAAACTGTTCTGGGCAAGTTTTCTTTTGACGCGGTCGGCGATTCAGTCTACGACCCAATTATTCTAAGTGTGGAGAACGGAAAGTTTGAAATCTTTGATTAGCCGCCGATGCGCAAGACCGAGCGACTGATTATGTTGAGGTCTGCAAATTCACTGAAATTAAATAGGGAGATAAAATAACAGTATGAGTCGAATGACGAGATACACGATCCTTATAGCGATTATCGCCGCCGTAATGGGGCTTTCCGCTTGTGAGCAGCTAGTTCAACTTCTGTCCGATGGCGATAGCGCTGCTATGGACAATAGGATGCCGCAACTAACCGGTGTGAGTGGGGAGATACCCATAGGCCTTGTTTCCCCTCTCACCGGGCGGTTTAACAGCTCCTATGGTCCGCCCCTGAACCAAGGGTTTGAACTGGCGCTCGAAGAGATTAACAACGCACAACTCGGCGATGCGCGCATGAAATTCATCGTTGCGGATGATCACAGCACACCTGAGGGCGCAGTTGAAGCCTACCAGAAGTTGATTGATGAGTATAATGTCCCGGTTATTTTCGGACCGACGACATCTGACCAAGCCGAAGCGGCGTTTCCGATTGCCCAGCAGAATCGGGTGGTAGCGTTTAGCTCTTCCTCAAACAGAGTTGGCTTGAGCGCGCTTGGCGATTTTCTCTTTCGCGCGGGTCTAACGACTGACAAGATAATCCCTCCAGGTATCCGAGCAAGTCATGCAATACTTGGTTACAATCAGGTGGCTATAATTTATGATGAATCTGACACGTACTCGATTGACAGCAATGAGAGATTCCGGGATACCCTCTCTCAACTCGGGGTAACCGTTCTCTTGACAGAGACCTTTAAAGGTGATGAATTCGAGCAGAGCCATGAAATCGACTTCTCGGCGTCCTTGAAGCGAATCATGATGATGAAACCGGACGCTATCTTTATCGCGGCGCAGCAACCGGATTTAACCGAGATTCAGATTCAGAGTCGAAAACTGGGTATTCCTTCGGAAGTTCCCTTTATTACCAGCCTGATAAGCGACCTGGCAAATGCAGGCGATGCCGCCGAAGGCTCAATCTCGTTTTCAGGTTGGATCGCCACCGCCGATACTCCTGGCAACCAAGATTTTGTTGAAAGGTACGGTGCTAGGTACGGCAGTGAGCCGAACGCATGGACCGCACAATCCTATGCCGCCGCCTATCTTGTAGCCGAAGCCGTTGCAAGGGCGCAATCCACTGATCCCGTAGTAATCCGAGCCGCCTTGGCGGACATCAGAGATTATGACACCGTATTGGGCAAGTTCTCTTTTGACGATGTGGGCGATGCGGTTTACGACCCGATCGTCCTTGTCGTCAAGGACGGAAAATTCGAGATCTTCGGGGAGGACGACACTGTTGATTCGACTGCACATATCATCGACGACCTTCCCGTCCAAAAGGTCTCGGCAGCGATTCTAGAGAGTTTTCCGGTTAAGGTTAATCTTGAAGTCGAGGGATACCTTGTCGATAGTTGCACGATGCTCCATGAGACGACAGAGCGTCGAGAAGGCAATACAATTCACGTTCAGATTACAACGATTCGTCCGAGGGAATTGGCTTGCGCTACCGTGATCACTGAAATCCAGCATACTGTTTCACTTGGGTCGTTTGATCCCGGGTCGTATCAAGCCATTGTCAACGGCACCATAGTCGAGTTTGAGGTTCAGTGAACCGCGCACGAATTTCCAATTACGCCAACTTTCCCGGTTTACTTGTCCGAGAATTTAGGTTTGGCAAATGTTGTATCTATTTCCGTGCAGAACGCCTTGACAATCTTAACTTCTATGGATGACAATTTAGACGTAATTGCAGTGGTCTTGCTAAACCAGAGAAAATAACATCCGAACAGTATTCTGCTGTCATTTTTATGCATCAGTGCTCTACTGTATCACGCACGCAGTTTAGCGGCGAAGAATTAACCTACCGAGTTTTGGTAAATCAACACAATAACGGGCCAAATAAAATCTAGGAGACTAATGATGCACACGAATCCGTGCATAAAAGTTGCACTTCTCTTGAGCGTCACACTTATGGTCGTGAGTTTTTCCGCCTGTGACCAACTGGTTTCAATTCTAACGTCGAGCGATGTTCCGGAGGTACCTGAGGTCGGGGTCACCGTTGGCGTTGTTGTGCCCTTGTCAGGGGAATACGCCGCCTCTTACGGTCAACCAATTCTGGACGGCTTTGAGCTTGCGCAAAACCAGATTAATACCCAAGTCGGCGGTGAATTCATTACGCTTATCACTGCCGACGATATGGCAACGCTAGACGGCGCAATTGCGGCGTTTAATGAGCTGATTGAGGCGGGCATCCCTTTCATTCTCGGTCCCGGCTTCTCATTCCAAGCGAAGGAAGTTTTCCCGATTGCCACTGAGAACGGCGTTGTGGCGTTTAGTTCGACATCGTCCGCATCCGGTATCAACATGGCGGGAGATGCGAACTTCCGCGCCGGTCTGATTACCGCCCGATTGAACCCTCCCGGTGTCATGACTACCCACGCAGCATTGGGGTACGAGAATGTGGTTACAATGTACGATGCAGCCGACACCTACTCCACAATCGGGCATGGCGATCTTGTAGGTGCGCTGATGGATGCCGGCGTCAATATTCTTGGTACGAAGACCTTCAACGGCGGTGACACCGATTTTTCAGCCCAGTTGACCAGCATCAAGGAGCTGAACCCTCAGGCCATCTTCGTTTCAGCCTTATCGGCAGAAATGGACGATATTCTGATTCAAGGCAGGGAACTCGGCATCCCTACTTCAGTACCGTTCATCATTCCGGAATTGTGGACGACCGAAGCCGCCCTTGCCGGGGACGCAGCGGAGGGAACAATCTCTTTCAACGGCTGGTCCCCCTTTGCAGCAACGCATGGAAATCAAGCCTTCATCGATAGCTACCGTGATGAACATGGAAGAGATCCCGATCCGTGGGCGGCGCAGTCGTATGCGACGTTACATATTCTCAATGAGGCGGGTAACCGAGCCGGGTCACCCGACCCGATGGACATCGCAGAAGAGTTGAGAAATATTAACGTAGACACGATTCTCGGAAATTTCTCGTTTGATGAGAATGGCGACGCCATTTATGAGCCGTATGTTCATATTGTCAAAGACGGCAAGCTTGTACCGTTTGACGGTAGCCAAATGCCGGAGGCAATGGCGCTGCCAGTCGGACTGCCGATGGATATTGCTATGTACAGATCCTGGACCGGTGTCCCGCTCGAAGCCCCACCTGCAACGTTCACAAGTCCGGAAGACAGCGGCGTGGCACATGGCGCGGGGACAAGAACGATTTATGTTAATCCCCCGGGCGTCGCGACACTCCAAGACATGACGGCAGAAACCTTCCCCAACGGAACCGTGTTGGTTAAGGATATCATGGACGACACTAACACATTTCTCTGGCGTGTTGCAGTCATGTGGAAGCTAGAGGACATGGCATACGCCGACCATTACGGCTGGAAGTACGTCCAGTACCAGCGAGATTCCGAAGCTGCGGACTTCATGGCGGTGGCCGGCGACGGCACCGATCGCGGCAGCAACGGATGCCATGGCTGTCACTCCAAGGTAAATACGGAGGATGTGCCCGGGAAAGACAGTGTCTTCGTCCAACTCCCAATGTAAGATGATGGTATGAGAAGCGATGTGAGAAGCTCCAATTAGCGGTGATGTCCACATTGTCGGCTGGCCAATCGTTGGGCGGCAACCGTGAATGAAATCATAAGCATTCACGCTTCATCTCACATACGACGTTTCTAATTCTGAAATTGCCCGATTTCGCTGGTATTTGGGATTGATTTTCCAAGTGTCGCGAATCGGGTTTTTTTGTTTTGTGACCATTTAATCAGGATCTTCCGTGCCTCGTTTGGAGGAGACCAATGATGGCACGTCGGATGGATTTCCAGATTTCGAGGTGGAAAACCCGAAAAAACACCGCTATGCGAAAATATCGGAGCATTTTGCCTAAATTGCCAAAGAAAACTGCTTGACAATGGATTCATGTTTTGGCAAAATCGTGCTTGGCGGCTGTACGTCCAATTTGAAATCCTACGGGTGTACACTAGTATTGCTTGTATTCACGGCATGACATGATTCGCTCGCAAGCCAAGACGATTTAGACTCATTTGTACGTAACCTTAATTGTTTGTGTACGTAACTTTAATTTGTTATTGTGGCGTAGTCCGAAGGCGCGACGGTAACCAGCCGTTCCCAAGTGAACGGATTCTTAGAACAATGCTTTAAACTAATCAGCCGAGTAACACTGCGAACAACAATAAAGGAGATATACAAGAAAATGAATGGAATCAGGAGAATTGCGCTTATTTGTATGATAGTTTCGCTTGTGGTAGGACTTTCCGCCTGCGACGAGCTGGTTTCGATTCTGTCCAGCGGCGACATGCCCCAGATGGATAGTGTACAAGGAGAGATACCTATTGGAGTCGTCCTACCTCTGACGGGAAGGGACGCGGGCCCGTACGGACTATCAATGAAGAATGGCTTTGATTTGGCGCTCGCGGAAATAAACAGCGCACAACTCGGGGGTGCAAGTATCACCTTCATCGAAATGGACAATATGAGCACGTTAGATGGCACCGTTGATGCCTTCAATCAACTGATTGCTCATGATGTCCCCGCCATCCTCGGGGTCGCACTCTCAAGCCGCTTCAGAGTGGCTCTTGAGATTGCGCAAGAGAATGGGGTTGTGGCATTTAGTTCAGTTTCTTCCGAGGCGGGATTGAGCGGACGTGGAGACTACATTTTCCGCACCGGTCTCGCTACCAACATACTGAATCCTGCAGGCGTCAAAGCCTCTCAAGCCAAGCTAGGTTATACAAAGGTGGCAATTATTTACGATGAAGCCGATGCCTACTCAACAAGCGGTTACGAGCAGTTCAGCACTGTGCTGGATGAGGTCGGAGTCACGGCGGTGACCACGCAGACAATCCGTAAAGGCGAAACCGAATTTTCTGAACAAATTGCTGCGGTAATGGCGTCGGATGCCGAGGCGATACTTATTTCGGCCTTGGCCACAGAAATGGTGCCGTTAATGTCTCAAGGACGTGAAGCGGGGATTCCGATGTCCATTCCGTATATTGTTCCTGACCTGACCGCCAACGAAGTGGCAGCACTGGGCGACGACGCCGAAGGGGCGATCACATTCACCAATTGGACAATAACATCCGACACCCCGGGAAATGCAGACTTCGTCGACAGCTACCGAGCAGCAAACAACGGCATGGACCCCGATCCGTGGGCGGCGCAGTCTTACGCCACACTCCACATTCTAGCCGCCGCAATATCGAATGCGGGATCAACGGATGCGACCGCGATTCGGGATGCGCTGGCACAGACCATGGGCATTGATACGGTCTTAGGTGTATCGGGACAGTTTTCTTTTGACTCGAACGGCGAGGCGTCCTACGACGCAATCGTAGCAGAGGTCAGAGACGGCGAGATTGTCACGTTCGAGGAGTAACTTTCCTCCAGCAATGTGATCGTCGGAATCTGCTTTGACCGTTTCAACTGATGCCATTCCTGGTTGGAATGTTGGCACCTCGGGTCGGAATCTTCATGGATAGTCCATCTGAGGTGCCATCCATACTAGTCGCGTGAGAGTAAGTTCCAGCGATTACAACCGATTAAGTTCTGAAACCTAAAACTGATTACTACTCGAAAAAGCAATAAAGCTAGTCTTCAGCCCGATTCATCATGGAGTTCTGTTGGTGCATAACAAGCTTCTAGGAATCGGGCTTTTCTACGTCCGATTCCTGGTTTCTCACTCCTATTTGCCCAAACTCGCGGGTGGTTTGGATTTGCCGATGACGCCGACAAGCACTACCATGGTCAGCAAATAAGGTAGACACTGTAGGAGTTGGGAAGGAATCTGCCATCGGCTTTCCAATTGCAGTGCGTTGGCAAAGCCGAAAAGCAGACATGCAGCCGCTGTCTTGTAGGGAGTCCAGTTGCCGAATATCACCGCCGCCAGAGCAACATATCCGCGTCCGGCGGTAATCCCCTTCGTGAAGTAATGCGCTTCCGACGCCAGGAAACATCCGCCTAATCCGGCGAGTACCCCGCTTGCCATCACTCCTATGTATTGCCACCGCGCACGACTGAGACCAAGCATGTTTAGTGCTTCGGTCGATTCGCCTGCCGCTCGCAACCGCAAACCCCACGGCGTTTTAAAGAGGAAGACATGACTCCCAACCATAAGAAGAAGTGTAAGGTACACTAGACACGAGTAACTTCCGATGAGCGGTAAGTTCCATTGAGTCAGCCCTTCTACTCGCGGTGATGTCGCCTTGCGGTTGAGAAACTCCGTGATGCCGATGGCTAGGAAGTTGATCGCAACGCCGCTTACGATCTGATCCGCTCGAAAAGATATGGAGGCGATAGCATGCACCAAGGCAATGGCGGTGCCGAAACCGATCCCGATGACGAGTCCAGCCCAGGCTGAACCGGACGCACTCGTGCCGATGACATATCCGAACGCGCTAATCAACATAATTCCCTCTAGCGCGATATTGACAACGCCTGAGCGTTCGGAATAGACTCCGCCGAGCCCTGCCAGTACCAGCGGTGTTGACATGCGAATTGTACGTGGAATGAGTTCAAAGATAATGGTGAGGACCTCCGTGCCTATTCCGCTCGCCCTAAGCTCGACTTTGTACAAAAGTACAACGGTTGGGTTGTGCGGAAAGCTGTACATCGCAAAACCCGTAGGCGGGGCATCTTGCCCCGCCGTGATGGTACTGGAAACCGCTACCGACTATTTCACAGGTCAACCTAAAAGACCAGATGGTTAAAATTTCACCCACTTTTCCGGAACGTGTGATTGACACCGTCTGCTATGCTGCTCAAATGTACAAAGTCGCCCTAAGTGTTTCAGATTCCCAAACCCTTGGTAATTACTCACACTGTCTTGCCCAATGTGCCGCTTTGCCATTTAATTTGGATTGAAGCCAGACATATAATCAACACGGCTTGGATGATTAGGAACAACTCTCTTGGTACGTTCAACAATATGTCAACGTCCAAAGCCCCTTTGTTTAGGGCGCCAAAGAGAATTGCAGCAAGGCAGACGCCATAGGGATGGTTTCGTCCGAGCAACGCAGCAGCGATTCCGGTATATCCAAATCCCGGTGAAAAATTGTCGAGGAAACGGTACCGATAGCCCATGACGTCCCACACGCCGGCCAAACTCGCAATGGCGCCGCTCAACATCATAGTCCAAACGGTAACAGTTCCGACATTAATTCCGCCGTAGGTTGCCACGTCGGGCGCGTCACCAACTAACCGCAACTCATATCCGTATTGAGTTCGTTTTAAGAAAAACTGGCAAGAAAGTGCGGCCACTATCGCGAGAAGAAACATGACATTCAGCGGATTACTCTTTGAAAGAAGCCCAATGAATGCCGAAATGCGCGGGAGATGGGCAGTTTCATATATTTGTGGCGTGTGTGGAATCATCTGCCCTGCTTCCTGATACACTTCCGTGACCAAGTAACTTGTCAGCGCGATTGCGATAAAGTTCATCATGATCGTGTTGATGACCTCGTGGACGCCAAACTTCGCCTTGAGAATCCCGGCAATCGCAGCCCAGCCGGCTCCCGCTGTCATTGCTGCAAAGAAACAAAGCGGTATGAGTATAATCGCCGGAAAGTTGAAATGAAATCCCACCCAAACAGCCGCAAATCCACCCGCGTAGAGTTGTCCCTCGCAGCCAATGTTGAACAAACCGCACTTGAAGCCGATTGTGACGGCCAGTCCCGTGAAGATTAACGGAGTCGCATTGAATAAGACATACCCGAAGTCGTCCAAGCTGCCGAACGCACTCAGAACAAGAATTCGGTAGACCTCCAACACGTTCTGGCCGAGTATGCCGATTACGAGACTGCTCAGCACAATCACAATCCCGAGCGAGAATGCAATTGGACGGCCGGCATGGAGTATTTCGGTAATTTGAGGTTTTGAAAAAGAAGGGATTCTTGCCATGATGAAAATTACAAATGGCAATGCGGGTGAGGTATGTGATATTGTATTGGACAGCTATCCAATCATACGTTAAAGTCCGCTGGCTTGTTTCAGTTGATTCAGATTATATACGGACGACGAATCCTGGGATGAAAAGGTCGTATCGAGTTAGCAGTACCGGGAGACAAGACTTCGTTGGGCGATACGACACATTGGAACGTCCGATGACTCCTACCATCATCAAGGAGAAGATGCAATGGCAGGCGCAAAGATACTGGTCGTTGAAGATGAAAGCAGTGTCGCTACTCATGTCGTGGAACTGTTAGAAACCTTGGGGTATGCGGCTTCCAGTGTTGTGCGCACCGGGAAAGAAGCAATACAAAACGCGGTAAAAACTCGTCCGGATTTAGCATTAATTGACATTACTTTGAAGGGTGAAATGGATGGTGTTGAGACGGGCGAACAGATACACAACCGCTTCAACATTCCTGTGGTATATCTTACTGATCGGGCAAACGAAGACCTGTTGAAGCGGGCGAAGATAACCGAACCATTCGGCTATGTTTTAAAACCCGTTGAAGAAAGGCGGTTGCACCTCAACATCGAGATCGCCCTTTACAGACATGAAACGGAACGGCGTTTCAGGGAGAGAGAGCAGTGGCTATCTACTATACTTAGAAGTATCGGCGATGCTGTAATCGCAATGGACGAAGGCGGATTGGTGACATTCATGAACCCGGTTGCCGAGATCTTGACAGGCTGGCGATTAGAGGAGATTTCAGGTAAATACCTTGCCGATATCTTTAACGTCATAACTGAAAAAACTAGCGTACCAATCCAACGCCACATCATGGATGCGCTACATAAAGGAACCATCGTTGGTCGCACAGATCGCCATACGACGCTTATTTCCAAGGTTGGGCGAGAGACTCCGATTGATTACAACGCTGCACCTCTCAGGGATGATCGGAACAACATCATCGGCGTTGTATTGGTCTTCCGCGACATTACGAAGCGCAAACGAGCCGAAGACAACCTGAAGCAAACTGCCAACACGTTACGTAATCAAACCCAAATCATGCAATCCATTTTCGATAGTATCGGCGACGGCGTGGTGGTTGCCAATGAAAGTGGAGAATTCATGCTCTTTAATCCGAATGCAGAGCGGATTATCGGGCTGAGCGAGACGGATGCGTCGCCGGATCAGTGGTCGGATAGGTACGGAATATTTTCACCCGATCGCGTCACGCCTTTTGCGACAGAGGAGCTACCTTTGGTGCGGGCAATCAGAGGTGAAGCATCGGATGAAGTTGAGATGTATGTGTGCAATGCCAAAGTGCCTGATGGCGTCTATGTCAGCGCCAGCGGGAGACCGTTGCATGAGGAATCCGGTGTGCCAAAGGGTGGAGTTGTTGTCTTTCGCGATATCACCGAGCGAAAGCGGGCGGAGGAGGCGTTGGCACAAGCCTACTCGCGGGGAAGACTAGAAGTCGTAGATACCATCCTCCATAATATAGGTAATGCGATTAATAGTGTGACGATAGGGATAGGCACAATTCACGGGCATTTGGTACGGAATAAATTAATGGGGCGTCTCCATGCGCTTGCGGATGCGGTGAAGAAAAATCAGGGTGATTTGTCGAATTACATAAAAAACGATCCGCAGGGGAAACAGGTGGCTCCTTTCATCATAGCACTTGCCGAAGACTTTACCAAACAGAATGAAAAGTTGAGAAAAACTGTCGCGCGCGTCGGTGATAGGGTTGAGCATATTGCTGATATTGTGCGTATGCAGAAATCACTCGGGCGGCGAAATGTCGATCGTAAAGATATCAATCTTCGCGATGCAATCGCGGATGCGGTCAAGGTACTTCAAGAGTCGATTAAGAAGCGAGACATCGAAGTTCATGTAGATTGCGAAAATGCGCCGAGAGAGATTCGAATTCAGGAAAGTCAATTTCACCAGATGTTGGTCAACTTAATCAAAAACTCGATTGAGGCAATCGACGAACTCGCTGAATCGAGCGGGTTGAGCGCGACACCCAGCATCAAGGTCAGATCTTTTGTCCAGCCGGGTTTTCTCACCTTAGAAGTGGTTGACAACGGTATCGGTATTGAAAAGAGAAAGTTCAAGGTAATCTTTGGTGCTGGCTTTACAACGAAAGAATCGGGGAGCGGTCTCGGTCTACATTCAATTGCGAATTTCGTAATCGGTTCAGGTGGAAAAATTCACCCGCTGAGCGACGGACTCGGAAAAGGGACAACCATGCGGGTTATCCTACCAATGTCCGCAATCACGCCATGAACAGCAAATCTAAACTTCCGACTAAAGATGCTTGAGAGCGTGCCATTATCCTGTCGGAATAATTCATTCAGCACGTAACACTTCTTTTTCGCTCAATGACCAGCCGTGAAAAGTGTTCCTTCGTGGTCTGGTTTTCACTCCAGCGGAGTGAGATGTCAATAGAACACGATTCCTCCTCGCGTCTGCACTCCAGTGGATCAAGCGACTGAATATGGAGCGCGATAGTAAATCCTGTGCAATGTCTTGAGAGCGTGCCATTATCCCTGTCGGGATAATTCTTTCAGCAAGTAACTGCCTCACATTTCCATGTAGGAGGGAATCAAGCGAACGGATAGTGAGTGATCAAGTGAGTGGATAACGAACGCGATAGAGCTCCCATAGAGATCTTCTTGCCCCGACGTTTT
>JAJDTR010000019.1 GCA_022827055.1 Candidatus Poribacteria bacterium
TTATTGCCGAGCGCATAGAAATAAGTGTTCTGTGAACCGGGGAAATCATAGCTCGTGAAAACGCCATCAATGAGCGTAAATGCAACCTCTTTTTCACCATCGGGGCTCCGCGCGTAGCCAGCGTAATCCTCAAAGTCGCTACTCGCCGTCAACGCCAAATAATCTACACCGGGAACATCAATACTCTCATAGGTGAAATTGAACTCAGGCGGTGGGGGATAAGCTATGTCTCTGAATTTTTCAGCAGTTTCCTCAGTCGGTCTGCCGATAAATCCGCGTCTACGTCCATCCCCCGAGTCGTAATACCCGACGACAGACCCATCTTGATTGATATTCCAACCCTCCGTGCTTGCAGCGCCGGGAAGCTGTAATTCAGATAATCCTTGCTGGGATGTGCCGACATAGGAACGCGGAATATCACCTGTCGCTCTCGCTCGCGCAACGATAATCCTAGTGTCAGTGATACCGTGCACAAAAAAGTATTCCAGCAGTGATGAGTCCAGATAGTCGTGAAATACAAATGTGCCATTTAAGGTGCGCACATAAGGATAATATAGACCGTCAGCGCCTATGTAACTTCCTGTGATTGCGCCACTTGCGTTCACAAAATCAGCATAAGTTGCTGTTGCATCAGGTACTTCAACGATTATGTCGCCTGAAAATCCACGGCGAACGCCAGAGGCATCTATAAAATTACCCGTTAATACGCCCCTCGAATCACTGTAACCGTATATCTCCGTTTCAATGGCACCCGGAAAGTCGTATTGTCGCAACTCACCATCTTCTAAGACGATGCCGTGATGAAGACCATCACTATCTTCGTAGTGTCCCGCAGCTAATCCATTATTACCGAATGCATAGAAATAAGTGTTCCGGGAACCGGGGAAGTCATACGTCGTAAAAACGCCGTCTATGAGTGTAAACCCGACCATTTTTTCACCATCTGCACTCCGCGCGTAGCCGGCGTAGTCCTCAAAATCGCTGCTCGCCGTCAACGCTAAAAACTCTACGCCCGGAACATCAATGCTCTCATAATTATAGGTGAATTCAGGGGTGCCTGGAGTCGAGTCATTTTCGGTTTGTGCATCGGCGTTATTCGAGAAAAAGGAATAGAGGCATACAAACAGCGTAAGGGTGTAAAACAAGGAACTAATTTTGGTTTGATTGTGCATAACTAAATCCTCACTTTATAGTATTTTTTATTAGAAATCAAAAACGATGAGTCAGAAATTTTTTCCTAAGTTCGACTCTCTACATCAGTAGGATGCCATCAACTGACTGGATAAGGAGGGATCAAGGGAACGAACAGTGACCGCGATAGCGTTCCCATCGAAATCCTCTGCGTACCAGTCTAGGAGAGTGCCAGCGGGACCACAGGCCGTAAGTATAAGAAATCGCTGTCTGCTTTTTCAAGAGTGAACCAAAAAGACCAGACGGCAAGAATCTCAGCCGTACTATCCAACTGAAAATTCTCACCGTCACTGATCTAGTATGAACATACAAAGTCGCGCTGAGAAATTTCGTTTTGTCACAAATAGCACGCGAGGGGATCCGCCGGACAGGAACCTTCTCGTCATTTTGTTTTATCGGGCGCCACAGTTCTGCAGACAGTACAACTGTGACACGTACCCTGATTGACTCTACTTTATGATGACAAGCCGTCGTGTTTGATGGAAGGTCGGTGTCGTCAACTGATAAAAATAGAGTCCGCTCGAAACATGCTCACCGTTATCGTTGCGGCCATCCCAATAAGCGGCACGTCCGCGGCTATTGTAGAAACCCGCGGATTGAATGCCGAGGGAAAGTGTGCGAACCAATGCCCCGGTCGTGTCATAGATGGATACGGATACCGGACCGTAACCCGAGAGTTGGTAGGGAATCCAGGTCTCCGGGTTAAACGGATTCGGGTAGTTCTGCAATAGCAGATCTTGCTCCGGTTTACCGATGCCGTCAAGCCTGACGGACAGAACCGCGTTTGCAAGGTGCTCGGGAGTCACGTTAAATCTCACGGTACCCGACTCAACATTTCCATCGGGACCGACGACGTGTAACTCAATCACGTCTCCAACTTCGACAACACTCCGCCGCGACAAGTCGGCGTTTGCAGCCGCGAAGTAATCACCCTCCACCGAAGCCGATAACGTGCTGTTTGTTCTCAGGTTGCGCACGATTACCCGATAACCGTCAAACGCCTGTCTGCCGTTCAAGTGTCCACTGACAACGAATGCCCATACGTTCTGTTCCTGCGAAATGTCTACGGTCACGGCAGGCGGTGATGCGGCAGCCCTCCTTCGATCCGTCCACGGCGCTCCGACGAAGGCGAAGTTACGACTTTCCGGGACATTAACGATATAGCCTTTTCCGCCTTGAATCGGAAAACCGTCATTGGGAGCGCTGGGCGTCCAGCCGACGAATAGCTGGTTCGCTGAATCGAGCGTGATGACGGTTGTCGCGCCTGTCAGGCCCGCAAGCGTCTTGGCGCTCATCGGTTTTGGCGCCGCCAACGGTACGGAATCATATTCAATCCTTTTGCCAGCGCGACGTCGTAAACGTTACCAAAAAAAGTGCTCACCGCCTGGGACACGGGTCTGGCGATAAAGCCGTGCACGCGTCCATCCGCTGATTGATAGTGCCCGACGACAGAGCCATCCTGATTGATGTTATAGCCTTCCGTGAATACGCTATTTGGAAACGCTAGTTGCTGCAGCCCGTCCCGGAATGTGCCGACATGGGTGCGCGGGATGTCTCCCACACGTTTAGATCTGCCAACCATGGTTCCCGCATCATTGATACCGTGCAAGAACATGTATTCCAGAGTCGCCGCGCCCGGAAGGTCGATAGATACAATTCTTCCCTCCGGAGTGCGCGCGTACGGATGATAAATACCGTCAGCATCTACGTAACTGCCAACGAGACGGCCCGCAGCCACAAAATCGGCGAATGTTTCCGATGCCTCGGGTACCTCAATGATTGTATCTCCTGTGAACCCGCGGCGAATACCAGAATCGTCAGTAAAATTACCCGTCAGAGCGCCTGTCGCATCGGAAATACCGTATATCTCTGTTTGGACGGCGCCCGGGAAATCGAATTGGCGCAATTCTCCATTTTCCAAGACCACCCCATGATAGAGTCCATCGCTGTCCTCGTAGTGACCGGCGGCATTCCCATTATTGCCGAGCGCAAAGAAATAAGTGTTCTGCGCGCCAGGGAAATCGTAGGTCGCGAAAGCGCCATCAATGAGTGTAAAGGCTACATCTTTTTCACCGTCAGCACTTCGCGTGTATCCCGCGTAGTCCTCAAAGTCGCTGCTCGCCGACAATGCTAGAAAATCTACACCGGGAACATCAATACTCTCAAAAGTAAAGTTGAGGGTGGGCGGCTTAACCACGGGATCGTCGACCGGTACAACAGGTTTGGCGATAAACCCGTTTGTAGATCCGTCCGCTGATTCATAGTGCCCGACAATAGAACCGTCCTGATTGATATTCCAGCCCTCGGTGCTAACGCTGCCTGTAACCTTAAATTCCTGTAGCCCCTGCCGGAATGTGCCGACAAAGGTGCCCGGGACGGTATCCACCCGCTTGCCACGGGAAACGACAACCCCTGCATCGTTGATACCGTGAACAAAGAAGTATTCTAAGGTCTCTGCATTTGGAAGGTCGAGAGATACAAACCTGCCATCGGGTGTGCGCACGTATGGATGATATATGCCGTCAGCATCTACGTAGCTGCCCACCATACCACCGCTCGCGTTCACAAAATGGGCGTGCGTCTCCCGTGCTCCCGGGAACTCAATTATTTCGTCCCCAGAGAATCCGCGCAGAACGCCGGACGCATCTATCCAATTGCCCGTCAGTGCGCCAGTTGCATCACTAATACCGTATATGAATGTTTGGTCGGCATCCGGAAAATCGTATTGCTGCAATTCGCCATTTTCCATGATGACGCCATGATACATACCGTCGGCATCTTGGTAGTGTCCGGCAGCTCGTCCATCATTGCCGAGTGCATAGAAATGAGTTTTCTGCGAGCCGGGGAAGTCATAGGTCGTAAAGACACCGTCAATGAGTGTAAATCCAACCTCTTTTTCACCATCTCCACCCGGTGTGTAGCCCGCGTAATCATCAAAGTCGCTGCTGGCAGTCGCCGCTAAAAACTCTACACCGGGAACGTTGATGGTCTCAACAGTGTAGTTGGTGCCGCCGGCGGTAGCAGAAAGTTGATTTTCGGCTTGTGCCACAGCGTTACTTAGGACCAAGAAATTGAGGCATATGACCAACATAAACACGTTAAACCAAGTTACACTCTTTAAATTTGTTCTCATCATGCGAATCTTCCTCTTCTGTTTAATCTTTAGTTAGTCTAGAATATTGTGCCCACGCATACCGTGGTTCATGCCAATTAGGCGATTGTAGTTGTACGTAATAAAATAGAACGAACCGAGACAGGATTATAACACAACCAAAAGCAGGTTGAGAAATGAAAAACCGTTACCGTGTCAACTCGAAGGCTCCGTCACATGCATCTCGAAACCGCTTGTGATTGATAGCGACTTCCGGTCCGCGCCGGTTACCCATAGGTATCCGGCTCACAGGGGTAAACCGACCGCCGTTCCGGTTTCCATGCTTATGTTCACCGCTTCGGTGAACTCCATATACTTCACGCCGTCTTCAAAGTTGGTATGGGTGATGGTTTCTTGTCCTCGAATCGCATTCACGAACTCCTCTTCCACACGCCACGCACCGATCTCGTCGGGAGAAAGAGCGATTTCCGAAAGCTCGGAATCTTCCTTCTGCCCTCCGTAGAGCGTGTCGTCGGCGATACGGAGTGTGCCGTCACTGCCGAAGAGAAAGACTTCGTCCGTCCCCGCCAGACCCGCAACGTTGGAAACCTGAACGTGCAGTTGCGCGCCGCATTCCATGTCGGCGGTTACATCGATATGATTGGGGATACGCGTGGCGCGCATGATGCCCTCGGCGTCCGCCCGCATTCTGACGAAGGTTTTTCCCATTGCCATCACACGTGTGGCTTCACCCACCCAACGCATGACCGCCTCATACCAAATACCCATGGACATAATGTTAAGCCCACTCAGGTCGAAATTTTCGCGCCAGTGGAGTGGGGCATCGGCGTCGAGAAACGCGCCGCCGCTGCGTATCTCAATTGCCAATACATCGCCAAGATAACCTTCGGCGATAAGCCGTTTTATCCCGTTATCCTGTCCCAGAGTCATCGGAGACGGAACGATCTGCGCAACGAGATGCGGTTTCTCGCGAGAAGCGTCGCGCATCGCATGCGCCTCCTGCGCGTTCATCGCCATGCGCGCCTCGCACATCACGTGCTTATCGGCTTCCAACGCCGCTATTGTTGTGCGGCAGTGCATGTATGGCCACGTCCCAATCACAATGGCATTTGTGTCGGGGTCTGCGATTGCGCCTCGCCATCCATCATACGTCTTTGAAATGTTGAATTCGTTGGCGACTCGTTCGGACGACTCGCGGCTTCGATTGCAAACCCCGACAATTTCAACGCCGTCAATGGCTTGTAAACCGGGAATATGGCGCCAAGTTGTGTTCTCTCCTGCGCCGACAACACCTACACGGATTGCTTCTTCGCTCATATCTAATTGCTCCTCCAGTTTTCAGGTTAAATGCACATATTTATTGTTTGGTATTAGACAAGAGTCCTTGCCCTATTAAACCGCCCAAATGTCGATGAAAAGGGTTAGGAGCATGGTATATGAAGGTGACAACTTTGTCAATGATATTCTTTCGAATTCGGCAAGGAGGTATACCGTTGTTTTATTCGGATGGTATGCTATAATGGCTAATGTCTTATTGGACGCACGTCGTTGCATCACGTTGTGCCTTGCAACGGGGGATGACTTTCGCGCAAAGGATGACAAATTGCAGAGCACCGCGATTCGATGGCTCGTGTTTTTCTACTGTCCCAAAGAAGAAGGAGGAGGAACGGCAAAATGGCTGAAGCGACTGGAAAATCATATGCGGCACATGCAGCAGACGCTAATTGGGCGGAGGGTCTGCGATCGTATTTGTCATACCGCGGTCTCGGTATAAAAGAGGCGACCGATGGCAAAGTAATGGCGCAGGTCATTCGCGCCAACGAACCGTGCAGCGGACCCATGGGCTACCACTATCACGATTTGGAATTCCAAATGAACTATCTAATCAAGGGATCTGCATGCGTGTATCTTGAGGACATAGGAGAGATTCATGTCCAAGCCGGAGATGTTTGGTATCAGGCGCCAAACGTTAAACATGAGGTGTTGGAATATTCCGACGACTTCGAAGTGTTGGAAATTACTATGCCTGCAGATTTCCCGACCCATGAGATTTCGCGTTAGCACGTCCGGTTCTGCACGTTGGCGAGAGAAACGATGACAATTCTTGTTTTGGGAGGAACCGGATTCATCGGATCGCGTCTGACAGAGCGTTTCGTCGATCGCGGACATAACGTTATCTGTTTCGATCTATATCCCGACTACGCAAAGGTCGCCCACCTTGATGGCGTGGAAGTCCTCGCGGGAGATGTGACCCATATCGAAACCCTCATAGACGCTATTCAGAAATGTTCTGTCCAGCGCATTGTCAATCTAGCCTATATTCTCCCTCCGGAATCCGAGGAAAAACTTCAGCTCGCGGTGCGCGTGAACTTGATGGGGATGAATAATGTATTTGAAGCTGCGAGACTCATGGGTATAAAACGCGTCGTCTATGCCTCCAGTATCGGCGTGTACGGTCTTCAATCTTCCTACGGCGATCGCCCCGTGACTGAAGAGGATGACTGTTACCCCGAAACGGTTTACACGGCACAGAAACTGTGGAACGAATTCATGGCGCGTAAGTATATGGAACGCTACAAGATGATTATTCCTGGACTGCGAATCGCCAATGTCAGCGGTCCAGGGAGAACGAAGGGTGTCTCGGCGTGGCAAGGACGATGTATAGACAACCTCGCAATGGGTAAACCCGCCACGTTTATGTCTCGAAAAGACCAGAAATTATTAATCGTCTATGTAGACGACACTGCGGAGATATTCGCAACGCTCTGTCTGGCAGAAACTTTGAAGCACGCAGTCTATAACTCGCTTGCCTATTCTTTAACCGCACAGGAATTTGCCGACAAAATCCGTGCGTTGTTGCCGGACGCAGATATAAACTTCGATGAAACTGCGCCGGACCAACCGAATGTCTATCTGTGGTCAAGTGAGAGGATTGAGCGAGACCTCAAGATGCAACTGCCGCCGATTGAAGAGATGATTCAGCGTCATATTGATGAGGTCCGGAGAGTTCAATCGTCGTAGCAAGGGCGAACATTGCTCTGTACGGATAACGCCGCGATTGGGACACACCCAACCTTTGATAACCGCAGATAGATCGAGCGAACGATCAACTGAGTGAATAACGACGGCGATAGGAAATCTATCAAGTAACACCTTTTCAGAAGCAGTCATAGAGCAGGGGTTGAGAGTCACTTGATGAGGAAATTATTCCGCCAAGGATAATGTACGCTATAGACAAACCATCGGGGCAAGAAGATCTCTATGGGAGCTCTATCGCGTTCGTTATCCACTCACTTGATCACTCACTATCCGTTCGCTTGATTCCCTCCTACATGGAAATCTGGGGCAGTTACTTGCTGAAAGAATTATTCCGTCAGGGATAATGGCGTGCTCTCAAGTAACACTTGACATTGCGCTCCGCTGGAGCGCGGAGATTGGACGGATCACGATTCTATTGACATAGCACTCCGCTGGAGTGAAAACCCTTCTACGAAGGAACACCTTCTCAAAGCCTGTCATAGATTCACAGACGTAGTGTTACTTGCTGAATGAATTATCCCGACAGGGATAATGGGGTGCTATCAAGCGAACGATCAACGGACATTCTATAGTATGAGTGTCAAGAAAAAAGGTCTCATGTGGCATTTTAGTTCTGGTGACAATAGAACGTGTCATCGCGAAAAAGAGCAAAGATGACCCGTATGAGTTGGCGAGCCAAACACTTGACGGCTT
>JAJDTR010000132.1 GCA_022827055.1 Candidatus Poribacteria bacterium
AAGCCGTCAAGTGTTTGGCTCGCCAACTCATACGGGTCATCTTTGCTCTTTTTCGCGATGACACGTTCTATTGTCACCAGAACTAAAATGCCACATGAGACCTTTTTTCTTGACACTCATACTATAGAATGTCCGTTGATCCCTCCTTACTCACTCGGTTGATTCCACCCTACAGAAAACTAGGATTCGCTCGTCACCGGGAAGTCTGCGACTCCTTAGACTCCTGGAAATGGCGGACTGCGCTATCAAATTTGTCGCGGCAACCAGGATTGCAGAATCCCACAACATTGCCATCATATTCGGTGAGGGAGTCGGACTGTACCGGCTTGCCCGACCAAGGGCAAATCTCATTGATGGCATCGGCGATATCCGGAGTTCGCCCCGCGCCTCTCTTCGCCTCGTCGAAATAGCGGACTGCGCTATCGAACGTGTCGCGGCAGCCGGGATTACAGAACCCCACGACATAGCCGTTATATTTCGTTAGGGAATCGGATTGCACCGGATCGCCGGACCAGGGACAGGTCTCATTGATGCAATCAGCGATATGAAGAACGCGCATCGTGCTTTCCCTTCGTCGTTCTAGTCCGGCGCATAAACCGAATGTTTTCCGGTGATTCAATGTCAAAGGTCGTTCAACCTAACCTATGCACTACCGTAGGCAGGGTATCTTGCCCTGCCACGCACAAGCGGTCGCGACCTGGAGATCGCTCCTAGGGGAATTGTTGCGTTGAAACAGTAACTGACCTACGGCATTACTGCAATCGTTTAATCGCGTAAGTCCTATAGCAATCCGGCGGCGCGCAGGATAGTTTCTTGAGCGATAAATTCGTGGTCTAGCGAGCGGTCGGGCGATTTCTCACCGCGAATGTCAGCGACAAGTGCCCGGAGATCACCGATGTGGCTGGGACGTTTTTCTATTTCTATGTTTTGCCATCCCTCGGCATAGCCGTCGCGATCTTCATCAAGGCACAGCCGCAGTGCCGGCGGATCCAGCGGTTCAAGTATCGCGCTGCCGCGAGTCCCGTAAACCTCCAAACGCCTCGATTCACCGGACGACACCTCCGCCGCGGCAGACTCGATGGTCGCCATCGCGCCCGGATATTCAAAGACAGCAGCGGTGTTATCTTGCGCCCACGGGAAGGTGCTGTCCAAATTCTGCGAGAAGGATGTCACGCGCTCGGGGCGCCCCAGTAGCGCCACGATAATATCGATAAGATGGGGGGCGAGAATGAACATGATACCGCCTTCGTGTTCGCCGCGGGAATCCCACCGCGCCCATAGGGATTCATCGGAGCGGCCCGTCGAGATGCGTCCGCGAACGGAAAATATGTCGCCCAGTTTCCCAGAATTCGCCCAATCAAGCACGAACTGGAATCCTGCGTTGTAACGGAACATATAGCCGAGTTGGACGCATAACCCCTTCTCGCGTGCGATGTCCAGCACCGCCCGGAACGCCTCCAGATCGTCACCTGCCGGCTTGTCGAGCCAAACGTGCTTTCCATGTTCAACCGCCGCCCGAGCAAAATCGAGGTTTTCCGATACCCGTCCCTGCGCCGCGACCCCCACGATGGTTTCGTCTTCCAATACCTCCTTCGCGGAAGACAACCAGTGAACGCCCTCAAACGCATCATTGGTGCCGAGTGTCTCCCGGGCTTCCGCGGACGGTTCATAAATACCCACAAAATCGACATCCTCGTTTGCTTTCAACGTGCGAGCCTTGCTGGGGGCATGATCGTGCGAAATGCCGAATTGTGCAAACCTCAGTTTCATTTAGCGTTGTCTCCAAGAAATACAAGCTACGAATAATAGTTTGTTGCTAAAGTTAGTAGAATTTACGCAGCAACAGAGGTCGTTACAGTAGGCAGGGCATCTTGCCCTGCCCGGCCTAAGCGGTCGCGACCTGAAGGTTGGCTCCTACAAATGTTGTGTAGCATCGAAACGGCAATAAACTACCCTACGACAGTCCTCTTAGTGGTTTTCTCGGTAAATATTTAATGCAATCAAAGAGTTCGCGACCGGGAGGTCGCTCCTACCTAGAGTCGGCTGGTACAGTGTGGTTTACGGCACACGGCGTGTGCCTACTACCTTAATCTAATGCCATATTCTTTTGGCGAGTAAACCACTTAGGTATTCAATCGCGAAAGTCCTATAGCATCCCGACTGCGCGGAGCACTGTTTCCTGCACGGTAAATTCGTGGTCGAGCGAACGGTCGGGTGCTTTCTCGCCGCGGATGTCCGCCACCAGCGCTCGGAGACTTTCGACGTATCGCGGTCGGTTCTCCACTTCCACGCTTTGCCAACCTTCTACGTAGCCGTCTCGATCTTCATCAAGGCACAACCGCAGCGCGGGCGGTTCAAGCGGTTCGATTATCACGCTGCCGCGGGTTCCGTAGACCTCGAAGCGTCTCGATTCTTTCGTCGACACTTCCGACGCGGTAGACTCGATGGTTACCAAGGCGTACGGGTATTCGAAGACGGATGTGGTGTTGTCACGGTACCAAGGGACGGCATGGTCCAAGTTCTGCGAGAAGAACTCCGCGCGTTCGGGACGTCCCAGTATGGCAACGACAATGTCGATAAGGTGACAAGCGAGTATGAACATAATACCACCCTCTCGTTCGCCGCGCGAATCCTTTAGTTTCCACGATTCGGGGTCCGAGCGGCTCGAAGAGATGCGTCCGCGGATTGAAAATATGTCGCCCAATTTGCCGGAATTAGCCCAATCAAGCAGAAATTGGAATCCAGCGTTGTAACGGAACATATAGCCAAGTTGGACACACAGCCCCTTCTCCCGTGCGACGTCCAGAACCGCGCGAAACGCTTCCAGATCGTCGCCTGCCGGTTTATCAAGCCAGACGTGTTTTCCGCGCTCTAGCGCCGCCCGCGCAAACTCAAGGTTTTCCGACACTCGTCCCTGGGCTGCAACCGCTACAATGCTCTCATCCTCTAACATCTCCTCCGCCGAGGAGAACCAGTGAACGCCGTCATACGCCTCGTGAGTGCCGAGTGTAGCGCGAACTTCTGCCGACGGTTCATAAACGCCCACGAAATCCACATCGTCGCTTGATTTCATCACGCTCGCTTTGCCGGAGGCGTGACCGTGCGAGATGCCGTACTGTGCGAACCTGACTTTCATTTAGCGTAGTCTCCATGAAATTCAAGCTACGGATAATAGTTTGTTGCTAAAGTTAGTAGAACTCACGAAGCAACAGAGGTCGTTCCGGTAGGCAGGGCATCTTACCCTGCCCCGCCTAAGCGGTCACGACACTGGAGATTGGCTCCTCCAAATCAGTGTAGGTTGGGTTGAACGGATCAAAACGAACCCCTGCCTGCGATAAGTGCCGAGTAGTCCTTGAATTACAATTCTTATACGTAACCATAGAGTGAGACCCAACAACATTCAATCTGCTATCAAACGTTGGGTTTCACTTGGATTTCAACCCTTTCGGATGGAATGAAACCTTGGGAGCCCTGTGTCTCTGTGAGATTTTTCGGAGAATGTCGTTCAACCCAACCTACGGACTGCCCCGCCTAAGCGGTCGCGACCTGGAGATCGCTCCTACAATCCTTGAGGTGTTCAATCGCGTAATTCCTATAATAACCCGACGGCGCGGAGGACGGTCTCTTGTACCGTAAATTCGTGGTCTAGCGAGCGGTCAGGCGATTTCTCGCCCCGAATGTCCGCCACCAGCGCCCGAAGGCTGTCAATATAGCGCGGTTGATGCTCCACTTCTACCCGCTGCCAACCCTCAACATAGCCGTCTCGAGCTTCGTCAAGGCATAGTCGCAGCGCCGGCGGTTCCAGCGGTTCGAGAATCACGCTGCCGCAGGTTCCGTAGACCTCCAAGCGTCTTGATGCACCCGACGACACTTCCGACGCAGTCGACTCGAGGGTCACCATGGCGTTCGGGTATTCAAGGACAGACGCGGTGTTATCGCGGAACCAAGGGAAGGTGCCATCCAAGTTCTGCGAGAAGAACCTCGCGCGCTCGGGGCGCCCGAGTATGGCGACGATGATGTCGATAAGATGGCAGGCAAGAATGAACATGATGCCCCCTTCGCGTTCGCCGCGGGAATCCCATCGCTGCCACGAGGCTTCGTCCGAGCGTCGGGTCGAGATGCGTCCGCGAATCGAAAATATATCGCCCAATTTCCCGGAATTTGCCCAATCAAGGAGGAACCGGAATCCTGCGTTGTAACGGAACATATAGCCGAGTTGGACGCACAGCCCCTTCTCGCGCGCGATGTCCAGAACCGCGCGAAACGCTTCCAGATCGTCGCCTGCCGGTTTGTCAAGCCAGACGTGCTTTCCGCGCTCAACCGCCGCCCGCGCATATTCGAGGTTTTTGGACACCCGTCCCTGCACCGCGACCCCCACGATAGTCTCATCGTCCAAGATCTCCGTGGGGGACGAGAACCAGTGAACGCCCTCATATGCTTCGTTGGCGCCAAGCGTTTCGCGAACTTCCGCCGAAGGTTCATAAACCCCCGCGAAATCGACATCATCGTTTGCTTTCAGCGTCTTTGCTTTGCCGCTGGCGTGATCGTGTGAAATGCCGTACTGTGCAAACCTGATTTTCATTCTTCCTCGCCTCCATCCAATTCAAAATTAAGTAACGGATAAGTCCTTGAGCCTTATTAATTTTTGCCGAATCTCCGGCTTTCTGTCAAGCAAATTCAGCACAGGCGTGTGTTCCTCAAATCGTGTGCCCGATTCCTGTAAGGGCGACCCCCCGTGGTCGCCCATCCGCAACGAACGCCCTCTACCGATGGACCGTAGGTTGGGTTGAACGACGTCAACAAAAGGTGTTCGTCATTCTACCCAAGTTTCGATGACCGATTGCGCTCAAATCCCCACAACGCATAGTGAAACCCAACGGAATCGTGGTGGTGAGATTCACTCCTAGCTGTCTAAACGGACTATGGGACGGCACAGGGGCCGTCCCCTACATGCGGTGTGATTGCGCCGGAAGCGATTGTTGTTGACCGTAAAGTGAAAGCCGAGTAAAATTTTCAAATATTTTTCACAATGGGACTAGTGAATTTTGTATGCTTAAGGAATGTGCTGAAGTAGGTCGTTGCTTGACCCCACACGATAATCCCTGTAGGAGCGATCTCCAGGTCGCGACTACGCCACTACTTATTTCAGGTAAACCACTTAGCGGTCTACTCGCCAAAAGTAATTGTCATCAGATTTAGGAAGTAGGATCAAACGAGTGATTAGCGAGTGCGATAGAGTTCCTAGGGCGATAGACATCCCCCGTGTGCCGTAAACCACGCTGCGCTACCCAACTCTAGGTAGGAGCGATCTCCAGGTCGCGACCTCCCGTAGGAACTCAATTTCTATGTGGTTATAAAATCCCTCATACATTTGGCCGGAAACATTGAACGATGCCGAAGGGTTTGAAGATGGCGGAAGAAACACGTTACCTTGTCCTCGATTCACGAGTCATCGCCGACGTTGAAGGTGCTAAACTCACGCTGGGCGAAGTGACGAAACACCCCGAGAATCCGTTCTTCACCGAGGACAAACCGTGGGAACCCCGTTACGACAACGTTTACCCCGATGTCATCTATGACGAGGACGAGAAAATCTATAAGTGCTGGTATAACCCGTTTGTCGTTGACGCACGGGTGACTAGCACGCCACCGGAAAGACGTCATCCTGACCTCATAAAGTACAACGATGTGAAACCGACAGATCGAGAGATAGGGCTTTGCTATGCCGTCTCGACGGACGGCATCCATTGGGAGAAACCGAATTTGGATCTCGCGGAGTACGAGGGCGGCAAAGAGAACAACATCGTCACGCGTCGCCGCGGGGTCGCGGGCGTTTACAAGGATGACCGAGACCCGGATTCTGCGAGACGCTACAAGATGTTTTTCTCCGCGAGCAGGGGTACATTCGTGGCGTTCTCCCCCGACGGTTTGCACTGGGGCGAGCACATCCCCGTACCGGGGCACGAGGGCGGTAACCGCCCCAGCGCGTTCTGGTCGCCGCATCTTGGCAAGTACGTCGTTATCACGCGCCGCAATTCGGAGCTTGGCAGGCGCCAAGTGACGCAAACCGAGTCGTCCGACTTTGTGAACTGGAGGCGGGAGCGGAGCATTATGGAGGGACCGACTGCTCAACTGCAAACCCACGATATGATTGTGTTTCCGACGTGCGGCGTGTACATCGGACTGGTAGGGGTGATGGTGTTTCCGGAGGAGGATTCCGACCGCGGGGTGAAGCAACACGCCGAACTGGCGTGGAGCCCGGACACCGTCACGTGGCACCGGATACAGGAGGGCACACCGTTTATCGGACACAGCCCTGCCGAGCGGGAGCGGTACGGGGAGACGCCGTACGATTGGGGCACCATATTCGCAGCCGCGCCAATCTTCGGTGACGATGAGGTCCGGATCTACTACGGCGCCGGGGACTGGCACTTCTTCGAATGGCGGAACGGCTACCTCGCGCTGGCAACGCTCAGACCGGATGGCTGGGCAGGCTACGAACCAATCTCTTCCGACGCTACGGCGGTGATAACCACGGAACTGTTGGATTTTGACGGGGAGACGCTTGGCGTAACCGCCGACGTGGACGAAGGCGGCTCTGTTCAGGTCGAAGTCGTGAATGGCGAGAACGAACTCTTGGCGTCGAGCCAACCCATTGGCGATACCGTCACCGATGGAGAAGTGGGGTGGGAAGCGAACGGAGTTTTGGACGGTCTGAGCGGTACGCGGGCGCGCCTGAGATTTCGGCTGCACGCCGCCAAACTGTACGGCTTCCAGATACGGTAGTTGGTTTGATGGAAAAACGGACGTCCCCTGTACCGCAAACTGTTAGTTTGCGGATTCCACAATCTAACAGATTGTGGTACAAAATATCGTCATTACCCACAAAAATGCGAAATTGTCATTTGCTCGGGTAATATTGTCTGAATCACCGATTAAACGGATTAGGCAGAATGCGCGGATGATGGATTATTGCCACGAACAACCGAATTTCATGAATCCAAAAGGACAGGACTCACGCAAATCTTCCCCATTACGTATTACGCATTACGCATCACCATTACGAGACGTTCAGTTTCGTAAATCCCAAAGGAGTGAATTATGTCAGAAGCAATACCTTTCAATATCCCGATGATCGACTTATGCGACGAGACGCACCGCCACGTGATCGTCGCCCAAGGCACGCCGGAAAGCTACAAGGGGCACCCCACGACGCTACTGATGCCGGACCAAAAAACGATGTTCTGCGTCTATCCGTTGGGGCACGGAGGACCTTCCGCAGTGCTCCAGCGCAGCGACGATGCCGGTCTGACCTGGTCGGATCCATTGCCCGTGCCGGAGAACTGGAAGACGGCGACCAACTGCCCGGCGCTCTTCCGATTTGTCGGACCGGACGGCGTGGAACGGCTGTTTGTATTTGAGGGTTTGGGGAAGATGCGCCAATCCGTGTCGCTTGACCGCGGCGAGACCTGGACGCCGTTCGAGGAGAACGGACTGAAAACCGCAATGCCCTTCACCACCATTATCGAAATCTCCGGGAACCGCTTGATGGGTGGATGGAGCCGGAAGCCATCGACGCTTATCAGCTTCTCCGACGATGGCGGCTTGACATGGTCGCCCGAACGGGTGCTGGTTGAGAGCGGCGGGAAGTTCCCGGATTCAAGACCGTGCGAGCCGGCGTTTATCCGTTCCCCCGACGGGAAGGAAATTGCCTGTGTGCTGCGGGTCAGCAGCACCATGAAATGCCGATCTCTCGTCGTGTTCAGCACCGACGAAGGGGAAACCTGGACAGATCCGGTGGAGCTTGACCGCACAATGACCGGCGACCGCCACCAACCGCGCTACTCGTCGGACGGACGCCTCCTCATCACCTTCCGGGATAGGACGCTGCACAGCCCGACCTGGGGTCACTACGTGGGCTGGGTTGGAACCTACGACGATATTCGCAACTGTCGCGCGGGTCAGTACCGCATCAAACTGTTGCACAGCAGTTACGATCAGGAGAAGAAGCACGACACCGGCTATGCCGGGGTGGAACTCTTGCCGGACGACACGCTAGTTGCGACGACGTATGTCAAGTACAGACCGGGGCCCGAGAAGCAGTCGGTGGTCAGTGTGCGGCTTAAGCTGGAGGAGATTGACGCCAAGGCGGAGAGCATGCGCGGTTAAACCATGGGAAAGACCATAATCAACCCCCGTTTCAAAGCAAAATCTTGGAGTCGGTTTAGAATTGCCGCCTAACTCGTATCTCTAATTTGCTGTAGGAGATCAAGCGAATGAAGAGTGAGTGCGATAGAGATCTTCTCCGAATCGCGGCCCTCGGTTTGCGGTAACGCGGTTCTGTAGGTTGGGTCGAACGGTCAAACACGAATCCGTGCCATAGCGGAGGGAGAATCTGACTTACAACAACATCCGCCTGTGGATAGACAAAGTGAATCCCAACACCGTATTTCCCGAGTAGCGTATCTGTCGGTTTTCTCTATGCTTGGTGAGGCTATGAGCGCCATCAAGCACCGGAACGTACGCGAAAGTTTAGGGGTCTGTTGCTCGTTTCCGTTCAACCCGACCTACGAAATATCGCTGAGAAGTTATACCATCTTGCTTAAATATACTCCGCGTTGTCAGAAATTGCGTCTTCTGTAGGAGCGATCTCTAGGTCGCGACCCTTGTACGAGGGAACTCCGATTCCCGACCTGCTGATGCTACGTAAGTCCTATTAGAAACAATTATCACTGGAAAAGAAAGCGCTATAATACCCAACGCAAAGTATAACAGTGCATATAGTGCTTTCCATAGTCTATTTTGACAACTGTTTCCCTTCATGCGAAACCCCGTATGCGGGAATCAAGCGAGTGAATAGCGAGTGATCAACTGAGTGAATAACGAAGGCGAAAGCGTTTTAGTAGAAATCCCATAGAGATTCAAGGGCGGTAGTCTATCCTGCTCCCTAATCATTCGGTTTATCGCACACTACAACATCTTGCATGGATTTTATCCTGATTTGATGACTGAAATTCGCTAATAAATATGTGAATTCAAAAGGACAGGACTCACGCAAATCTTCCCCATTACGTAATACGCATTACGCATTACGCATTACGCATCACCTTTGCGAGACGTTCAGTTTCGTAAATCCCAAAGGAGTGAATAATGTCAGAGGCTATACCTTTTAACATCCCAATGATCGACCTGTGCGACGAGACGCACCGCCACGTGATCATCGCCCAAGGCACACCGGAAAGCTACAAGGGGCACCCCACCACGCTCCTGATGCCCGACCAAAAAACGATGTTCTGCGTCTATCCGTTGGGGCACGGAGGACCTTCCGCGGTGCTCCAGCGCAGCGACGATGCCGGTCTGACCTGGTCGGATCCATTGCCCGTCCCGGAGAACTGGAAGACGGCGACCAACTGCCCGGCGATCTTCCGATTTGTCGGACCGGACGGCGTGGAACGGCTGTTTGTTTTTGAGGGTTTGGGAAACATGCGTCAGTCGGTGTCGCTTGACCGCGGTGAGACCTGGACACCGTTCGAGGAGAACGGACTGAAAACGGAAATGCCCTTCACCACCATCATCGAAATCTCCGGGAACCGCTTGATGGGCGGATGGAGTCGGGAGGGTCCGACGCTAATTAGCTTCTCCGACGATGGCGGCTTGACGTGGTCGCCCGAGCGGGTTTTGGTTGAGAGCGACGGGAAGTTTCCCGATTCGAAACCGTGCGAACCGGCGTTTATCCGATCCCCTGACGGGAAGGAAATCGCCTGCGTGCTGCGCGTCAGCAGCACCATGAAATGCCGCTCTCTTGCCGTGTTCAGCACCGACGAAGGCGAAACCTGGACCGATCCGGTCGAGCTTGACCGCACGATGACCGGCAACCGCCACCAACCGCGCTACTCCTCGGATGGACGCATCCTGATGGCATTCCGCGATAGGACGCTGCACAGCCCGACCTGGGGGCACTTCGTGGCGTGGGTGGGAACCTACGACGATATTCGAAACTGTAGAGCCGGGCAGTATCGCCTCAAGCTGCTGCACAGCTACGACACCGTGAAAATGCATGACACCGGCTACCCCGGTGTGGAACTTCTCCCGGACGACACACTTGTCGTGACCACCTATGTCAAATACAGACCCGGACCCGAGAAGCAGTCCGTGGTCAGTGTGCGGCTAAAGCTGGAGGAGATTGACGCCAAGGCGGAAGGTGGAAACGGTTGAGCAGCGGTGAAGGGATGATAATCTACGGGAGTTGAAAATTAGAGAAGGATAAAGAAAACACTATGTGTCCCCATAAGTAACTTTATCCATTTGCCCACGGATTTCCTTCGCATAGCTTCTGATGGTTGCTATGGTATTTTCTTGCCTTCTATGATCCTCAAGCTGTTGAAAAGCCTGAGAAAATTTCTCTACGCCTTTGGGCAACTCATTTTTCTCCATCAACTCCCTGCGATTTTCGTTATCTTTTTCAAACGTATCACAATAATCCAAGATAACTTGAGCCGCGTCCATAACCTGTTTTCTGGTCATTTCTCTACTCATTTTTCCCTGTGTGTCCATTCACAATATGGTCTAACAGAACTCTTCTAATGTCCCGAACTTCCTCCATCAAATCATCTATTCGTTTATTAAGCAGATTGTAGGTTAACGTGGATGTGAAGATGATCACGGAAATAATCACGGCTGGGGGTAACCAATCCTTTGCGCTCATCGTGCTTCTCCACTGCGGCGTTTAATGGACGCCTCCAAAATCATAATTGCATTATGTCATAATATATCACGACATAACAACCGCTTTCT
This sequence comes from Candidatus Poribacteria bacterium, assembly GCA_022827055.1. Lineage (GTDB taxonomy): Bacteria > Poribacteria > WGA-4E > WGA-4E > JAJDTR01 > JAJDTR01. Next base: position 10,795 of record JAJDTR010000132.1, read on the forward strand.
TAAACTTTGCCAGGGGAAACGCATCTAAATTTTCTGCCTGACAAAAAAGCAAATCAGGCTAAGTTTGTGAAAATTCTTTTAGGGGTCGTAGGTTGGGTTGAACGGAATTCGTTAATGATCGCTAATCTTAGAAGAGTTTTCGAGTCCCCATTTTGCCTGAACCTGCCAAAATTTGAGTGAAACCCAACATTAATCGTACATTCTACCGCCATGAGACAGTCTCTATAATTAGATGCGTTTCCCCTGTAAACTTTGCGAGTCTACAAAGTAGCAAACTACTCAATACCAAGTCTCTTGTATTCCTGGCGCAAGGCTATTTCCCCAAACAGCCGTCACTGGAAATTGACCTCAATGATCCTTTGAGCCGATTTTGATTTACCGGTTCTGAGAACGTTGTGGTTTGAGGTTCGGACAGCGGATGTGATATACTTTATATTCGCCCAAACCACACGGACTTTAAACAAAGGAGCCTGTAATCTATGTCTAAGCAACACTTGCGCAGCCTGACGGAGGAACGGGTGGCGCAATTCAAACTCAACGGTTTTCTGACGGTCGAGAATGTCCTGACCCCCGAGGAAGTGGAAACGATCGCGGCGCATTCCGACGTCATCGCCGCCGGTAAAGCGGAAAACATCCCGGACACCAGCATTCAGATTGAACCGGCGGTTACCCAGAGCGGAAAACCCATCGAAAACCAAGTTTTATCCGTACGCAAGCTATATAATCTGGCGGTGTATGACGACATCATGTGGAGTCACGCCACCAATCCGAAGGTGGTGGACATCATCGCCGACCTGCTGGGCACCGATGACATCAAGATGTACGCCGATCAATTCTTCATGAAGGCGCCCAAAGGCGTCGGCTCGGCGCAGCAGTGGCACCAGGACTCCGCCTCTTGGCGCGATATCTTTCCCATGGATCTGGTGAGCGCGTGGACCGCCCTCGACCATGCCACCGAGGAAAACGGGTGTTTGAACTTTCTCCCGGGAACGCATCGCTGGGGTATGCTGCGAGGCGAACGGCTAAGCGTATTTTTGGACGACTTGGGAGGAGAGCAGTGGCCTATAGTGCCGGCGCCGCTCACCCCCGGCAGCATCAGTTTCCACCACAGTCTTACGCTGCACATGAGCAACGCCAACCTCTCCGGCAAGCGGCGGCGCGGCTACGCGATACACTACATGCGCGCTTCCTCGTGGAAGGATGAATCGGTGACGGATGCGCCGAAGGTGCCGCCGTTCAAGTCGGTAAGAGGACGATCCTTCCCCGGACGGGTGTAAGCCTAACGTCAGCTTTCAGCGGTAGGAGCGATCTCCGAATCGCGACGTACTTTCGGGAATCGGGAGGGGCCTTTATCGCCCTCTCTATCCGGTCGGTCGATCTCCCCTACAGTAAGCCGCCACTTGATGGTTCCACCCAACCTACGGCGGACCTCGCACCTACAACCTTGGAGGAATTTGACATCACACGCAACAGCGATTTCCTTCAGAACTTTATGGGGCAGAAACCGTCGATAGGCCCCAAACTGTCGTGGGGTGCAACCACCGTCGATGAGCACCGGGCGTGGCGTCGGGGTTTTGCGCGGCGGCTCCGAACACTCTTGGGACATACACCACCCAGTGTGCCGCTCCAGGCGGAATGCGTCGAAGAGCTGGAGACAGACGGATTCACGCGCCGCAAAGTCTATGTCCGCTCCGAGGAAGACTATTGGGTGCCGGCGTACCTTTTTCTGCCAAAACCTTTACCCGACAAAGCGCCCGCCGTAGTTTGCTTGCACGGCCACAGCGGCATCTACCCCTACATTCGCGAGGGAAACGAAGAACAACTGGCAAAGTCGAAGAAACTCGACCTTGATTTCGCTCCGTACTTTGCCGAAAACGGATACGTGACCATTGCTCCGGTGCAGCGCGGTTGGAACGAGACTACGCAGAGTGCGGGGGGTTCGGGGAGAGGTTGTCAGCGGTTGACAATGAACAGTTTCCTCACCGGCATGACGCCCGTCGGCTTGCGATGCTGGGACGCCTCGCGTCTCGTTGATTACTTACAAACGCTGGAAGCCGTTGACTCGTCGCGTATCGGGGTGGCGGGTTTGTCGGGCGGCGGCACGATCGCGCTGTTCTGGGCGGCGCTTGAGCCTAGGGTCAAGCTCGCCATGGTCGGCGGATACTACTGCACCTTTGCCGACTCAATCTACTCCATACAACACTGTATATGCAACTGCATTCCGGGAATCATGGAATGGGGTGAGATGCGGGAGGTTGCCGCCCTGATTGCGCCTCGTCCGCTCCTCGTCATCAGCGGTGCGAAGGACCCCATCTTCCCCATTGACGGCACGCGGCAAGCCTATTCGGACCTGGAACCGGTTTACAATCTCCTCGACGCCTGTCAAGACTTGGAAAAAGACTTCTTTGACGGACCGCACGCCTGGAGCAACCGGAAGACGCTGCCGTTCCTCGAAAAACACTTCGGGAATTGAAACGTCCAACCGTGCTGCTTACAGTGACACCGTGTCTCCCCTTCTATCGCCCTCCCTATCCGGTCGATTGATCTGTTAGATTGTGGAAGGAACAAACTACCAGTTCAAGCTAGCGAAGAGATCCCAAGGCGATACAAAAACCCTTCTCGCTGTCCTCCCCGGTTGATCCCACGCTGGGGAATGAATCATAAAACATCCCCCACACGGTAGGCGCGGTTTCCAACCGCGCCTGGATATTGTCACTGAATTTCCCCCGCCACAAACACCAAATCAAACACATTCACCACCCCATCCCCA
>JAJDTR010000144.1 GCA_022827055.1 Candidatus Poribacteria bacterium
ACAACGTGACCAACGCTTTGATTAGCGCATCTATGGTGTTCAAGGGATCGTACATTCCTAGCGGTCGATTTGCATCTTCCCAGAAAAGGAATTTTCTATATTTATCGGGATTGAAATTAGAATCAGATTTTCGGGAAGCAGCCATATCTAAAAAATGCGCTAACACCGTAAGAAAGACAAAAGGTAGTGAAAGCCCAAATTTCTTGATTCGGTTACCTAACTGATCGAGGAAGGTATGCTCCCATTGGTCCAAGGCATCGTAGTTCAAGACCATCGCTAAGTCTGTACCTGACGCAATGGCAACTGGAACAAGATCTTTTCCGACTGGAGTGCTTGCTAATTTGGCAATTCTGGAAAAGTCCTTAAAGTGATTTAACGCTTTATTTCGCTCTGTATACACATAATTAGGATATTCAAACACCCAAGGAGGAAGGAATCTGGCGAACTCGGGCGTTGTGCTGCGAGATTCAACCAAGGAATTGAATTCATCTCTTAGTTTCTCTAGCTTTGCTCGGCTGGTATCCCCAAGAAAGACGACTCTAAAATCTCTGGAATATCCGGTAGGTTTTAATATCTCACATGGCCAGAGATAAGGCGAGAATACACCTGCTATGGTAACCTCGTGGTTCTGTCTATTGCGTTTGAACTGTGGAATACAGTATTGGCTATATCTGTTTTCCCCGTTTTTATAGGCGCGGGAGTTTTTAACGTCGACGGGAACACCCTCTACGTCTAGGTCATAAATCTTCCATTCGGAGTGGGGTTTCTCTTCGATTTGTGTGATTGAAATATCGTTTACCTCTTTATCGTAATTCCTATAAAAGGTTAGAGCGACTTTTTCTGCTGATCTAGCAGAGAGCAGACGACCTAATTCCGGATCCGTGCCGTAATTGTCAATTATTGACTGACCATCAAGGGTATTTTGTATGGGCTGACACCACATTCCCACAAGTTGTATGTCAGACTCAGTCATTGTCGGAAGCGAATACTTTGCCTTCACGTCTGGATTCATGGCTTCTATGGCAATCCATTCTTGTATTTCTTTTATGGGAAGTGCCACGTAATCAAAATCCCCAAGAAAATTCCCTTCCTTTCCCGGCAACTGTGTTTTTGGCTGCCTGCCGTGAGGTTTCACACTGAGAAAGATTCTGTTTTCGTCTTTGTGTATTCTAACTTGGCCTCGTATTCCATTCTTAAGTAGTATTTCTTGGTTTTCTATTAACTTCCAACGCTCAATGCAGGGTCCTGCGTATATGTTGAAGTATTTCATCAGTTTTCGTCGTTCTGATGGTTTCATAAATTTCTATGCTTCGTATAGGGCAATACTGTATTATCTTTCCATTGTTGTCAGCTTGCCAATTGCCGATAGTTCCAAGACTAATTCTATCACAGTTTACTTGTTTAGACTAATGTTCTCCTGACGACAAACATTGGCTGTTCTTGGCTACGTTGAATAATCTAGCGACTATGCCAGACTCTTCAAAGTTCCCACTTGACATATTCCGATGCGTGGTTTATACCTATGGGAGCATTCTTTCAAAGAATGACAATCAAATTCAGTGCAAATAACAATGTGACGAACCCAGGCCGATACAGCATTCGAAATGAAACGGTTAGCTGTCCATTACTAGTGCTAAGTGCTGTACTGCTTGTTGAAGTATTGATGTAACTACAGCCCCTTAACCGAATACAATATCAAATCGACCTGGAATTGAAATGCCATCTCCTACAGATAAGGAGTTGCTTGAAATCATATCAGACATCGAATCAGACCGTGCTGAGTTCAAAGAGTCATTGTCAGGTGATGCACCCACAAGAGTACGGGAAGCTATCTGTGCATTTGCCAATGACCTTCCCCGACACGAAAAACCGGGGTGCGTCTTCGTAGGAGTGAGAAACAATAGGACTATAAAGGGGTTATCCGTCACGGACGAGTTACTTCGGCAGTTGGCAGATATGAAAACCGACGGAAACATCCTGCCGCCGCCAACGCTGGCAGTTGAAAAGCGTGTCTTGGAAGGTAAGGAAATCGCCGTAGTCACGGTACAACCCTCCGACTCGCCTCCGGTGAGATTCAAAGGTGTTATCCACATTCGCATCGGCCCGCGCCGCGGCATCGCTACAGAACAGGATGAACGGATTCTCAACGAAAAACGTCGATTCGGAAATCTGCCTTTCGATCTGCAACCAATTCCTCCGTCCAGTGTATCCGATCTCAATCTTACCCAATTTGAGAACGAATATTTGCCTCAGGCGTTTGCCCCCGAGATTCTGGCAGACAATGAACGGACTCCTGAAGAACGTCTAACCGCTACGAAAATGATTGTTTCATCCGATGAACAAATTGCAACTGTGTTGGGAATTCTAGTTCTCGGCAAAAGCCCGCAAGATTATCTACCCGGCGCTTACGTGCAATTTCTCAGAATTAACGGTGGCGAGTTATCGGATGAAATCCTTGACAGTGAAGACATACGCGGGGCAGTTCCAGACCTGCTTCGCCGTCTGGATGAAAAACTGATTGCGCATAACCGAAAAGCGGTCGATTTCACGACGGACATTCTGGAACAGCGAACCGAACTCTATCCCATTCCTGCGTTGCAACAGATTACACGCAACGCTATTATGCACAGAACCTACGAATCGACAAATGCACCCGTCCGTGTTTCTTGGTTCAACGACCGAATTGAGGTATTGAGCCCTGGCGGCGCATACGGTACGGTAACCGCTGAAAATTTTGGCCAACCCGGACTAACAGATTACCGCAACCCTACTCTAGCGGAAGCAATGCGAACGCTCGGCTATGTGCAGCGTTTTGGCGTAGGAATACCGACGGCTAGGAAACTGTTAACAGAAGCTGGACATCCAACCCCGGAATTTGAAGTTAATGACACTCACGTACAGGCAACGATCAGGTCTGCTATTAAATCCTAAATCGCACAGAAATGACTATTCCTGTTATAACATTCTTCAATAATAAGGGGGGTGTTGGCAAAACATCGCTCGTCTATCATTTGGCGTGGATGCTTTCTGATATTGGCTATCAAGTGCTTACCTGCGACCTTGACCCCCAGTCGAACCTTACCAGTATGTTTATTGATGAAGAAAGGCTTGAACGACTGTGGCCAGATAAAGAACCGCGAAAAACTATCTATAATGCCCTCGAACCACTTTTGGACGGAACCGGGGACATCAATCAACCTTACTTGGAGCAAATCACCCCGAAACTTAACCTTATCGTAGGAGACCTAACCTTATCTTCCACGGAAGACGAACTTTCAAGTCAATGGCCAGAGTGTCTTGATCATCGGGCGCGTGCCTTCCGCGTAATTTCGGCGCTGTCGCGCATTTTGCAAAGCGGGGCAAGCGACAGTGATGCCGACATTGTCTTGGTGGACGTTGGTCCCAATCTAGGTGCTTTGAACAGGGCAGTCCTAATAGCAACTGACTTCGTTATCGTTCCGTTGGGCGCTGATCTGTTCTCGCTTCAAGGACTGCGAAACCTCGGGCCTACGCTGCGAGATTGGAGAGATGGCTGGAAAGATAGACATAGTCGTAATCCTGTCTCAGACTTACGCATACCAAGCGGTTTGATTCAACCGATTGGCTACGTTGTCCAGCAGCACGGCGTTCGTTTGGGGCGTCCTGTTAAAGCGTATGACAAATGGGTCAACCGGATGCCGGGGGAATATGCACGTAACCTGCTTGGCGATGAAAAAGGTCCCTATCCAGAAACCCCCTCACAAGATGAACAACACGCACTTGCCACGGTTAAACATTACCGAAGTTTGGTGCCGATGGCACAAGAAGCCAGAAAACCTATCTTTCATCTTACTCCGGCGGATGGAGCCATCGGTGCCCACGCCGCCGCTGCCCGCGACGCCTACACAGACTTTAAGATTCTTGCAGAGAAAATAGCTGCTCGAATCAATCTTCCGCCACCGTCCCTGTAACAGTTTTCGTGGCGAAGGCTCGCTACCACCCACTTGTAATCCCCAAAGTTGCTAGAATAATGTTTTTCTATATTCCTCCCAGAAAAGGGGAATCTTCAATCGCAAATTAAGGAGTATTCCCGCCTCAAAAGAATCTCTTGACATTAAGTCTCACCGAATCAAAATACTTTTTCGCTTGACCTCGACAAGGATTGCTGCGAAAATGTGAGTGTTTTGCTTGTCCTTTATTCGAAGATGAAAGTAGGTTGCTACCTTGAATGTCCCGCCCAAGAGATACATCCTCGTTCAAGAAAGTCGCCTCTTGGCTTTCGTTACGACGTGCTTTGAAAAAGCGGGACTCGAATCATCGCACGCGGGTCTCATCAGCCGACTGCTAGTCAACAGCGATTTGCGGGGTGTGCGTTCCCATGGCACTCACATCGCCCATAGCTACTGCATGGACTTTGTGAACGGCAACCTGAACCCGCGTCCTAATGTGAGAACGTTGAAGGAAAGTGGTGCTTCAACAGTCATCGACGGTGACGGCACTCTCGGCTACCTGCCCATGGTGCGGGCCGCGGAGAGTGCAGTCTTACACGCAAAGGAATACAATGTCGGATTGGGGCTGGTGCCGCACATCGGACATTACGGATCCGCGGGCCATTACACCCGTATCTGTGCGGAGGGTGGGTGCATCGGTTTTTCGGCGCAGTCGGGCCGTAACGAATCCAGAGGCAACCCGCCTATCTGTTTCGCAATTCCCGGAGGCGATGAGCCGGATGTAGTGTTGGATGGCGGGTCGGACCTTTTTGGGCCATATCAGGGACCCGAATACGAAGATTTGTTCACTCGGATTCCCGCAGTCTTCTTCAAAAACCTGGGTTTCATGACAGTTTCATCCCTGTTAGGCGGTGGACTCACTGGATTCTCACTACCCGAGGGCGACGCCATCCAAGAGCGATGGGCCTCGGCGCGCTTCGGCGGGATGGTACTTGCCATCAATATTGAAGCAGCCGTCCCGGGGGAGATTTTTCGAGCGGAAGTAGATCGTTATACCCGAGAATTACGGGCAATCTGTGAACCGATACCCGGCACTGACAGGCTGCTGTTACCTGGTCACATTGAGGAAGAGCGTACCGCACCGCATCGACGAGAAGGGATTCGATTCGGCGAACAGGAACAGGCAGCCATGACCGCGCTCCACGAATATTTCGGGGTGGCTCTACCTTGGGATTGATTGGATAAAGAACGTTAATTTCGTAACACGGCTGGATAGGAGGAGAATCCAATGCAATTGACCGAAGAACAACTCGCGGTCTGGAGGCGAGATGGGAGCCTGATTGTGCCCGATGTCTTTCCCGCGGAAAGCTACCTGCCTGCGCTTGAGGCGGTTGAACGAAACGCTTATGGTGGATTGACGTACGCCGAATACCGCGCAAAATGGGGTGAGAATCCGGAAGGGGTTCAAGAGCTGTATCAAAAGACTCCTGATATGCAGCGATTAGCCGGACCAATGGGTGCAGCGGTACATTTCCCCACCGGATTGCCCGCCGTCGATCGCCTAATCGAAAACAAGGACTATATAGACTGTCTCTGCCAAGTGCTAGGAACAACCGAGATCCGCTTGGGCTACGGTCAAATCTTCTTCCGTGACGGACTTACCGATTCACGACACAGCGAATACCCGTGGCAAGGCTACCACATCGATAACGGCACGAACTCACAGTTGCCGGCACACCCGGATTGGGAGAGGTACAACTACGTCCTGTCCGTAATTGTCCTACACGATATTGAGCCCGACGGCGCTCCCATGCTGGTCTGTCCCGGATCGCACAGGCAACTCGCAGTTCTATTTGATCGTGGAGGAGGCCGCGCTGGCGGACTCGGTGTGGACGACCTCCGCGAGTTTGAAGATCTCGCTGATCCCGTGCCTGTCACCGCCAAAGCCGGGAGCATAGCATTTCGATCCAGCTATCTTGTTCATGCTGCCCAACCGTTTGCCAACAAAGAGAAACAGCGCGGTTGGATGGGTTTCAACTTCCATCGAGCAGAAAACGGCGATTGGTGTCACACCACCCGCCCTATCCCAGGTTGGGCGACGCCGCAATACGTCGAATTCGTGGCTGGGACCACCCCTCGCGTACGGCAACTGTTGGGTTGGCCCGCGCCTGGCGACTCTTACTATACAGCGGAATCGCTTGAACGATTGGCATGCGCTTATCCGGACATCGACCTAAAACCATATCGGGACGCCATGGGAAGATGAAGAATATGGACTTGAGCACGACAAACTCTTCAATTGAAATCGGACGGTTCGTCTTGGAGCTTGAGATTGAGTACAGGTGCTCAATGCTTCAATGAAGCGATTGCGTGCCTCCAACCGGGGGGTGTCTATGAATAAACTCATCGCGTCACTGACTGCTGCGGGCCATCCGCCAATCCAACTATACGGAAAAGGCGGCTCTTTGCTCGTTCTTCCCTATGGCGGCAGAACGCTCGGTCTATACAATAGGGATGGGCATAATTTCTTCTGGGTTAATCCGAATCTTGATCGCGTTGCGACTGCCGAGGCTTTTTTTTCGGAAGAAGGATGGAAGAATAGCGGGGGAGACCGCACCTGGGTGGCGCCAGAAGTTGAACTGTTCATTTCAGACATTGAGAATCCCGGCGAAACGTATCAGGTCCCTTCTTCACTAGACCCCGGCAGCTACACAGTTCAACACGGGGTGGGACATGTCAAGCTTACCAATCAAGCGTCTCTTGTCCTAAATCGACAGGAAAAAACATGCGAGGTAGAGGTTGCGAAGACAATCCGGATGACGGAGAACCCTTTGCGTTATGAAAAGGGCATGACATCTCTCCTTCAAAGCGTTGACTTTGTCGGTTATGAGCAACTTACCTCGCTTCGGTTTACCTCTTCGGAAGCACCCGGAATTCGTCTTGGAATCTGGAATTTGGTTCAGGTTCCTGCCGGTGGAGAGATTGTTGTACCCACGGTGAGAGAAAGTGTGCCGAAGACTTACTTTGGGGATGTGGGACCAAGCCACCTGCGCGTGAACGCTGAATCAATACGATTCCGCGTCGATGCGAAGGACTCCCGCAAAATCGGTGTACGCGCTGCCTCCGCGGTTGGGCGCATGGGCTATCTGCGGTCAATAGGGGATGGAAAGAAGACATTGGTCGTGCGCAACTTCTTCGTTGCCCCTTCAGCCGAGTATGTGGATGTCCCGTGGGACGATTTGGACGACTTCGGCTACGTCATCCAGTGTTACAACGACAACGGCGATCTGGGACAATTCGGTGAAATGGAGTATCACACACCGGCAATTGGCGAAGGCACCGGATTGAGCAGTTACCAAGATCGTAGCCAAGTTTGGGCTTTTCTTGGCGACGCTCAATCGATAGAAGAGACATTTTGGCGGTTGCTTGGGATAGACCCATATTCACGGGCGAAAAATAGATGACTTCCGGTGTATGCATGTGAGGAAGTTCTTTTTTCTTGACTCGTATACTACTGAAACTTGAACGACGCCTTAAGTGTACAAACAGCAATAGCGCTAACAATACATTGAGCCGATAGTTGATGGCACACCGTGAAAGGCGAACTACACAAAAAATCAGCGGTGTTCGAAAGCTCAGGTAATTCTGGGTATTCAAGCCGTTGTTTAGGGATCGTTTCGGTTTGCTCTTGTGGCTCGGGTGCCACCATAAGAGGTTTGTTCCACTTTACCACGGACACGTAGCGACGTGGATAGAGATACGCCCTCCGCGATTAAACGAACGGATAGGTAGCGCGATAAAATATCCTGTGTGCTCAAGATCTTCTAGACGAGGTTGCAGCGATGGATAACCTAAACCATTCAATGCTTTATCGAGTCTAATTTCAATCTTTAGAACCAAGGTTGCATTCCCGTATTGTCCTTGAATACTCGGTTTCATTCCTTGGTTATAGCGCTTTCCCAAGTTCAAGACGCCCAACCTGAATACAATATGTATTCTACATGTATCTACAAGGAAAAACCAGTTTGCTCGACTTGTGCTTTGCTTCAACGTTTGATCTGCGCTGTCTGCTATACTGCTTGAATGTACACAGTCGCACTCGGATAGAGCGTAAATATTTGCCGGATCTTGACGAATGGACCGAGCTATTGATTGGCATGATTACCGTGAGGACGCTACGGTTGCCCCCAGTGCTTGCTCAACAGAATACGGTTTGTGAAGGAGGCCAAATAAGATGAGTCATGTATGGGTGCCACGCAACGTATTCCGTCTGATTGCGGTTACGTTTGCGATTTCAATGCTGCTGGCAAGTTGTAAGGAAGAGGTGACCCGAAAAGCAGATTGGGAAACCCATTTTACGGACCTCCACTTCGCAAATGCAAAACTAGGATGGATCGTAGGGCTTGAAGGGTTGATTATCCACACCTACGATAGCGGAAAAACATGGAAACGCCAGGAAGTTGATACAACCGGTGACTTTAAGGCGGTGCATTTCGCAAATAGTCGCTACGGATGGGCGGTCGGCGACGACGGTTTAATTGCCTCAACCGATGATGGCGGACGACACTGGTATCTACAGACGAGTGGAACGTGGGCGATGCTTCGCGATGTATTTTTTGCCAATGCGAAAGAAGGATGGGTTGTCGGTGAAGGCGCAGATGTCCTCTATACGCAGGATGGCGGAAAAACATGGAAGCGCCGCGAATTCGTGAGCGAGTTTCCACTCAGTGGCGCGTGGTTTGTTAATAATCAACGTGGCTGGATAGTGGGCGGGCAAGACAGGATTCTGCATACGAATGACGGAGGAAAGACCTGGGGAGAGCAAACCAACCGATTTGAGGGCGAAAGAGATCGGATGATTAACGACAACAAACAGGTCTTTTTTATTAGCCATAGTGAGGGCTGGCTCGTTGGAAGCGATGGTTCAATCTTTCACACAAAGAACGGAGGCGCAAAGTGGGATCGGCAGGACAGTCGAATCCCTCTAATTAACGGGCACGTTCGGGACACAATCAATAGCATCCATTTTATTGATAGACGAAGAGGCGTCGCCGTCGCCGATGTCGGGTTCATAACGTTCACGGAAGACGGCGGAAAAAACTGGAGATTGCTTGAAAGCGGGACAGAGAACAATTTAACCGCAGTGCAATTCACTACACCCAAAGAAGCCTGGGCAGTCGGCTGGTACGGCAGCATTCTGCATTCCAAGGATGGTGGAACAAACTGGGATATGGTCAGCGGTACGACCGCCAACGATCTCGAGAACGTGCAATTTGCGGACGCCAATCGTGCCATTGCTGTCGGAAAACGCGGAACAATCGCGATGAGCCAAGACGGCGGCAGGACATGGACGGAAGTCGACGCCGAAATATGGGATAATATCCGTAATATCTTTTTTGTGTCCGATAAGGAGGGATGGGCGGTCGGCGAACGCGGTATGATTGTCCATACCACTGACGGTGGTCAGACGTGGGAACGCCAAAATAGCGGTTGGGGCTATGTACTCACTGCCGTGCATTTCGTAACGCCAAAAAAAGGATGGGTTGTCGGTGAGTTAGGCACGGTGCTCCATACTGCCGATGGCGGCGAATCTTGGGTGCCTCAGACACCGGGCGAGTGGCAATCCCTCAAAGGAGTTTTCTTCCTCAACGAGCATGAAGGTTGGGCTGTGGGATGGCCTGGTACAGTAATTCACACTACCAACGGGGGCATGACGTGGACGCAGCAGACGACTAAAACCTACAATGAGTTATACGCTGTTTATTTCGTTGACAGTGACCACGGATGGATCTCGGGCCAATTCGGCGAAATTCTGCGTACTAAGGATGGCGGTCAAACCTGGAAATTCCAAAAGAGCGGTACGCAAGAAAATCTCAACAAGATCTACTTTGCCGATACCATGCACGGTTTAATCGTGGGTGATAACGGTGTGATTCTGACCACGACCGACGGCGGCGCGGCATGGGAACTTCAGGAGAGCGGTACCGAAAATGATCTTCACGGATTCGCGCTTTCGCCGGAAGGCATGGTCGCCGTTGGTAAAGGCGGTATCGCCATGCGATTCTCTGTGGATGCCGAAGAGTTACCTGTTGCACTTCCGCCCACTGCCGAAGAGATTGAGGTTGCCGAGATAGCCGAGGCCCCGCCGGTCATTGAGGAAATCACATATCACTGGGAAATTGTTCGTCAAGCCACATGGCAGACTGATTTCAATGACACCTACTTCATTAATGATACGACGGGTTGGGCGGTCGGCAGCAGCGGCGTCATAGCTCACACTACCGACGGAGGACAAACTTGGAAACCTCAGCACAGCAGCGTTGAAATTGATCTGCATAGCATATCCTTTATTGATCCCAATCATGGCTGGATTACCGGTCGGGGCGCGTTGCTTCGAACAGAAAATGGCGGCGAAACCTGGCAGGTCGTACACAAATTGCTGCGAAATTTCCGAAGCATCCGCTCCATGCAATTTCTGAACCCGCTGGAAGGTTGGCTGGGTGTGGATCAGGGGCAAACTCTGCATACAATGGATGGTGGACTGACTTGGAAACTTCAAAAGACCGGCACAACGAATCAACCTATTGCCTATTTACACTTCATTAATAGCCTCGAAGGATGGGCGGTTGCTCCGCAGCGTCGTGATGGCGGGTTTATCCTTCATACGAAAAATGGTGGCAAATATTGGCAGATTCAATCCAAAACCAACCAAGTCGGTATCGCGATCCACTTTGCCGATGCCAAATCTGGTTGGGTAATCGTTAGAAATGGAGACTCACTGATCACCAACGATGGCGGACTTACTTGGGCGCGCCGTCCTGCAGAGCTAGGTAATCGCATTCGTAGTGTGAAAATGCGTAGCCACCAAGAGGCGTGGGGAGTTGGTCCTCGTGGGCAAATCCTCTTAACGCGAGATCAGGGAAGAAGTTGGGAACGTGCCTATGTCGACCTAACCGCAAGAGAGAAAGAACCGGCGCCGTCATCGGAAGATTTGGGATCGAATCAAGTATCTGCCGACTCAGCTTCTTCTAGTACATCTCAGGATCCCGCAGATATTCGGGCCGCGTTAGATGAGGATGCCGGTGAGGCGTTCAGGAACCGCCAGCGCGGGCGCCGCCCGCGTCCCCGCGGCCTCAATCCGGAAAGTGGTTCTGGCGAAAACGTAGCTGCACCAAGACGTGGACCCCCCGAAAATCGCAGAAGAGCACGCCTTGGCCGCCCGAGTTCGGCGGAGGAGATTGTGAATTTCCACTATGTCGGCGACCATGTCGCGTGGGCGGTTGGGAAAGCCGGGCACATCTTTCATACGCACGATGGCGGCGTTACATGGGAACGCCAGCTTGGCGAGCAGCTAGATGATTTCCACGAAGTGCTTTTTCTGACCGAAAACAATGGTTGGATTGCTGGCGACGATGGACTCCTGTTGGAAACCGAGAACGCAGGGGGAAACTGGACCGCTCTGGACATCGGTACACGACAAAAGATAATCGGTATACACTTTGCGAACCTTGATCCCAAATGGGGGTGGGCGATGAGGCGCGACGGCACGTTGTTCTATACAACCGATGGTAAGAAATGGTCAGCAGGTAAGACACCGATGCGTCCACCGCTTTTCGAAGAGGATCCACCGGAACGATTTGTGATGAATGACGTTGGTTTCGGCAAATTTTCCGAAGGATGGGCAGTTGGACAAGAGGGACAGATTCTTCATAATCGGGACGGTGGGCCCATTTGGGAGCCACAGCGGACTACCACAGGAAGAGATCTCCTCGACGTTGAAACGAAATTCGTGCCTCTCGCATGGGCTGTCGGCTCCGGCGGCACGGTCCAGCGCACCATTAACGGCGGCGAATATTGGAAACTGCATGAAACGAACACGGGATACGACCTGAACGGTGTGTCATTCTTTACCAAGAGGAAGGGTTGGGCTGCTGGGCGCTACGGAATCGTCCTACGCACGACCGATGGCGGATTTAATTGGGAACCCATAGCGAGCGGTGTAACCTCGGACCTTTACGATATTACGGCAGTCTCCAAACAGGACGTTTATGCGGTAGGGGCGAACGGGATGATTCTGTACTCTGCCGACGGTGGAGAGACCTGGAATCAGCAACACACGGATATTGACAACGACCTGTACACGATTGTTTATGCGCACGATAGTGATACGCTTTGGGTCGTTGGGCAGTGGGGAGTTGTGCTACGACAACGAGTCACCAATGCCAAAATGTCAATGCGGTGAGGAACTCGCACGCATGTGCTACTGTGCAATTGAAGGTTGTTAGATGGCAAAAGAAAAAGCACTCCCCGCCGAACCCCTACCTCCTGATACCTTAAAGGTGATTTTGGAGGATTTTTTTCAAAACGGCGCGACGATTATCCGAAGTGTGCTCTCACGTGAAGAATGTAAACGCATCGTTGCCCGGCTTGATGAAATCTTCGCCGAGCCTTACTTTATGCAGATGCGTAATGTGAAAGACTCTCGGCAAAATGGAAAGGCACCGATCGTCATACATCGGCTCTTTGAGTGCGACCTCATGTTCCGCGATTTGCTCGTGCGCGAACCAATAATCAGCATCGCCGAATGCGTATTGGGCGAGCACTGCCACTGCATTGCCCAAGGTTGTATCCTCAACCGAAAAGACTTAGGTATCAACCGATTTCATGTTGACGATGGTATAGTATTTCCGATCTCACCTGAGATGGAACGGCATGACCCAAGGTTGCGGATGCCTGTGCTACGTATGTCCGTGCAAATTGCCCTGACTGATCAGGACGATATCAAATACGGTCCCTCCCAATTCGTTCCGGGCAGCCACTACTCCGGTAGGCAACCCAATGACCCGGAACATCCAACCTTTGACGGAAAAGAGCCTATCTCACTCCTTATGAAGGCAGGAGACCTTTATCTGCTCAATGGACAAACATGGCATCGAGGAGTGCCAAACCAGTCGGATCGGGTTCGCTACCTGTTCCACCAAGTCTATGGACAACGCTTTGTCGCGCAGCGGTTTTGGCCCTACCTAAATTACCGTATGCCCGACCACGTCTTGGAAGGTGCCGATGAACGTCTGCTGCGTGTCCTTGGAAAACACCCCGAGATGGCTTATGGTTGACATACGTTGTCGTTGGCGGCTAATCTGATATACCCAATAGAAACCTACCCTCAATGTCGTACATGTAGATGTGGGTCTTCTATTATTGATTTCACTCGAATTCTCCAGACGCGAAAATGAAATTTAGAGCCAAGTTAAGCGGAGCACTAATAGTTTCGGTTCTGTTGCATGCAATTGTCGGCACGATAGGATTTTTCTTTTGGATTGATTCAGGCCCTGCCAATGAGCAAGACTCAATTCGTGCGGTCTTAATGAAGGTTGATAAACCAAAACTTAAACGCAAAACTGCGCCCAAACGAGCACGCGTTCGCAAGAAAACCACCGACCAGTCTAACCAGCCGAGGCTCAAAGTCTTGACCAGCAACGCCCCCGTGACCGCGCGCGGGGTCGTCTCTGCTTCTACGCCCACGGATTTTAGTGCGGCTGGATCGTTAGACCTGAGTGACGGAATGAGTCTAAACACAAACAACGTTGAATTCAATCAAGATTCTCCACAGATTGGACGAGTGATCGAGAATCCGATTGGGCGAACGTCGAGCAAAGATGCCCGTCCGAAGAGTCGCCTGGTTCAATTTATCGAAAGACAGGAAGGACCTCAAAAGATCGCATATTGCGTGGATCTGTCTTCCAGCATGCTGGGATTGACGCCGCGAAAACTGAAAAAGATACTGTCTATCATGCAGGATTCACTGGAATTTCTTGAACCTCATGACCGATTCAATATCATCACATTCGGCAGTGAAATTAGCTTTTTTCGCGATGAATTCGTTCCCGTAACCGACAATGGGGTTTCGGAAGGAGCATCTTTCTTCGATCTACTTTCTCCCAAGAAGAGCGACACCTATGCCGACAAGGACATGATCGAGGCGATTCAAGAAATCCAGAAAATCTCCCACACCATTGTAGTTCTATTCAGTGACGGGATATTGACATCAGGTGTTCCGGACCCGAATTTGATTCGGCAAACAGCGTCTGCGAGCGCACGAATCTTTACAATGGGAATCGAGATGCCGGTAGACTTCCCGGGTGCCGTTATGCTTGCCATGCTCGCGGCTGACAGTAAAGGAGAATTCTGGTTGGTAGACTAAAAACCGAACTTTCGTTTGTCGTTTGATAGTTGCGTAATCGTCCGCCTTGGCACGTCAGACGCCAATTTTTCTTTATCCATATTTAACAGCCGAATACCGTTCAAATTCGCCTGAACGCTTAGACGAGAACCTCCTTTCTAACCTGCGTCAACTATACATTGCATAGCTCCGATACCAGCTTCACGACCGAGCTACGCGCAAAGAACCGCTTGCCTTCCGACACGAGATGCGTTATACTTTCACGCGTAAGAGAGATCCCGCTGGACTGGCAGTCTACAAACGGACATACTCACCGGAAGAACAATTTTCAATGATTTCTAGTCGTGCGTCGGCACCGCCTGCCGACGTATTTTGACACATTCGATAACGAAGGAGAGTGAAAATGTCACTAAGAATCAACGACGAAGCCCCGAACTTTACAGCCGAGACTACGCAAGGCACGATAGACTTTCACGAATGGATTGGGGATGGTTGGGCAGTGCTGTTTTCCCACCCGAAGGACTTTACGCCGGTTTGCACAACTGAGTTGGGATACATGGCGGGGTTGACGTCCGAATTTGCAAAACGCAATTGCAAGATTATCGGTCTTAGCGTCGATCCGGTGGAAGACCACGTGGAGTGGTCAAAGGATATTGAAGAAACCCAAGGACACGCCGTCACTTATCCGATGATTGGGGACACAGAATTGGCGGTAGCCAAGTTGTATAATATGCTACCTGCCGACGAACCCGGGACATCGGAAGGACGCACCGCCGTCAACAATGCGACGGTACGGTCGGTATTTGTGATCGGTCCGGACAAAACCATCAAACTTATGCTGACATACCCGATGACTACCGGGCGTAATTTTGACGAAATCCTCCGTGTTCTTGACTCAATGCAGTTGACGGCGGGTCGTAAAGTTGCGACGCCTGCAAACTGGGAAATGGGTGGCGATGTGATTATCGTGCCGGCCGTGTCCGACGAGGAAGCTAAAGAAGTGTACCCAGATGGTTGGAAGACCGTTAAGCCTTACTTGCGTGTGGTTCCACAGCCTGATTAGGCAACCTGCTAGAGACGTTTTCGTGCGAATTGAATGTGTGTCAAATGCGTCGGACGTTACGCTAAAACTTGTACATGGGTTAGGCAAGAGGACGACGAGTTGATTGTCTCCTTCTTGCCTAGCCGATTATTAATTTCACGTCCGACGCCGAGTTCTGTGCCGAACGTCTTGATGTTTCAAGTTAAGGCGAACCTGTTTATTTCATGCACTATCTCACCCGCCAAGTAGCTTTCGAAGCCTCACACGCGCTTCGCATCCCCGAACTTAGCCATAAAGAAAATTACGAGTTGTTTGGCCCCGCCACCAACGACCATGGCCACAATTATGTTGTGGAAGCGATGATTAAGGGGGCGGTCTCTAATAATGATGGAATGGTCATCAATCTCGCCGATCTTGACCAACTCCTTAGGGATCACGTGCTCGCTCATTTCGATCACAAACACATAAATCTTCAACATCCCGTATTTGCAAACGATTCGCATCTACAGCCTACCCCTGAAAACATAGCGATTGAGATATGGAACACGTTTGGAACATGTTCGAACTTGACTAACTTGCACCGCGTTCGGATTTACGAAGATACGGCACTGTTTGCCGACTATTTTGGAAAAAAACGGATGGTTTATCTCACGAAAGTTTATGAATTTAGTGCATCGCATCGTCTCCATAGCCAACTCCTGAGCGAAGACGAGAATCGGGAGACATTTGGCAAGTGTAATAATCCACATGGACACGGCCATAACTATGTTCTTGAGGTTATGGTTAGGGGGGAGGTCCATCCCAAAACCGGAATGGTTGTCGCGCCCGAATCCCTTGATGAAATTGTTCAAAAACAGATTCATTCGCGATTCGACCATAGACACCTAAACCTTGACACTCCCGAATTCGAGGATCTTAATCCGACCTCCGAAAACTTTGTGAAGGTGATCTGGGATCTTCTTGAGGAACCCTTGAAACCCATTATCTTGCATAGGCTCCGATTGAAAGAAACGCCGAGGAATCATTTTGATTATTACGGCGAATTGCCAGAGGCTCATTGTCCATGAATGATACTTCAGAAACAGAATTTACGTCGAAACCGGAAGCCCTTGATACTAAGGATGCCCCGTCTCAAGTCGCCGAACATCGGGCAATGCTCCACGCGTATGCCACTGCATCCGTTGAGGATGAATTAGCCATAGTGAATCCTCAATTGGAAGACATTTACGCGAAAATCCTGATGCAGATCGGCGAGGATCCCTCGCGAGGTGGGCTCATTAAAACACCCCGCCGCGCAGCCACGGCGCTTTCCTTTCTGACCCAAGGATACGATCAAAATATTAAGGAGATTTTGAACGGGGCGATTTTTGATGAAGAATACGATGACATGATTATCGTAAAGAACATTGAGTTCTACAGTTTGTGCGAGCATCACATCCTTCCGTTCTTCGGCAACTGTCATGTGGGATACATCCCCACAAAAAAGATAATCGGATTAAGCAAGATACCTCGAATAGTGGATATGTTTGCTCGTCGGCTACAGGTACAAGAACGCTTGACTGACCAGATTGCTAGGGCAATAGATGAAGCACTTCAACCGCTCGGCGTTGCAGTAGTCATTGAGGCGCAACACATGTGCATGATGATTCGCGGCGTCGAGAAACAGAATTCCAAGACCATAACAAACGTCATGTTAGGGGCATTCAGAGATAAAGACTCGACGCGGGCAGAATTTATGCAAAGTTGTCAGTCAACATAATTCCTAGCCGAATTCTTTGAGGCAAGCCCATGTTCCTCAATATAACGTCGAATACTGTGCTTCGATAAACTTAACCACCTGAAGTTGAACTGGAAATTATCCTGTTCCAACAAATCATGACGTGTAGTATGCGCGGCAACTGGATTGTCCATGGATGAGCAGACATTAAGGAATCAAGTTGTGATCGTTACAGGCGCATCCCGCGGTATTGGTGCAGAGACCGCGATTGCGTTTGGCAATGCTGGAGCGAGAGTCATATTGGCTGCACGGACAACGTCTGATGTAGAAGCCGTCGCTCGACGCATCCGCGAGAATGGGGGTGAGGCTCTGGCGGTGACCGTTGACGTTACTCAATCAAAACAGGTTGAGCGATTGGTATGCTCCGCTGTCGAACATCACGGTCAAATTGATATTTTGGTGAATAATGCCGGACAGGGAAAATTCGGCAAGGTTGCGGAGTTCGAGTTAGCTAGTTGGAGCACGGTGATTGAGTCAAATCTCACTAGCCTTTTTCTCTGTTCAAAATACGTCCTTGAACCGATGCTCAGTCGCAAATCGGGTCAAATCATCAATGTTTTGTCCGTGGCTGCAACAACCTCCTTTAGTGCTACAGGAGCTTATTGCGCGGCTAAAGCGGGAGCCTTGGCTTTGACTAGGGTCTTATCGGAGGAAGTGCGCAAGGAAAACATCCGGGTGACAGCAGTGATACCGGGAGCCACACACACGTCGTTTTGGGACGGTATGGATCAACACCCCGATTTTGACCAGATGCTGAAACCTTCACACGTAGCAGAGGCAATTCTGTCGGTCGCGAAGCAACCCTTGGGTATGGTTGTCGAGGAAATAAAAGTAGCACCACCGCTCGGAATCTTATAGTTAAGCTTGTTTGCGCGCTTGACACAGTTTGTCTCCAAACCTTATCTCTTCGTTCCAGATTTCACGAAGTTTCCCGCTTTGCTGCGAATCCGCACTTTGCGGATACGACGCGAGTCAACGTCCGTAATCGTAATGAGCAACTCATCCGATTCGATCCTGTCGCCCGGTTTTGGTATGCTTCCCGTTCGATCAAGGATGTAACCCGCCACGGTCTCATAATCACCTACCGGGATAGGAACCCCATACAAATCCGACAGAACACCAATCTCTGCTCGTCCGTCACATTCCAATAGACGCGGGCTAATCATGTGGAGTATCTCAGGCTCGTCCCGCTGGTCCCGTTCATCGGACAGGTCTCCTACGATTTCCTCGACCAAATCCTCCACAGTGCTCAATCCTACAATCCCTCCATATTCATCCACGACGAACACCATAGTATGATGGCTCTGCTGAACTTCTTTGAGAAGGACATTTGTAGTCTTTGATGCGGGAACAAACTGAAGATCAGGCCGAATAAACGATTCAAGGCTTTGGGAGCTGTCGTTCGAATAGATAACGTCGAGCAGGTGAACAATCCCGATTATATTGTTGACTTGATCTTCGTAAATGGGAATACGGGAGAAGCCCGCTTCGGCCGCAATTTTCAAGAATGTGTCAACGTCTGTGTCTTTTTCAACAGCGACAATGTCAACCAAGGGTACCATTACCTGTTCGACTGTACGATTGTGAAGGTCGAGAACACTGTGAATCATACGTCGTTGGTCTTCCAAAATACCACCCGATTGCTCTCCCATTGATGCTAACAGCCGCAATTCGTCGCGTTGGGCATCGGGTGAAGTCGGAGTCGCCCGTCTTTCTCCGATTTTGACTAGGACGCTAGTAAGGTGCGTTATCCCATCAACGATTGGACGTAAGATTATGTTGGACATTCTCAACGGAACTGCGTAGCGTAGTGCTAGAGAGTTGGCTTTTACCCGAAAAACTGTTTTCGGTAGAAGCTCGCCGAAAACCAAGATTAACGCTGTAGAAATCAAGATTGCTACCGCTTGTTCGTTTGTCCGCAAATTCGTTACTATTGTCTGGGTTATTGAAGACATCTGTAGCAGTGCAATCACAAATAACAGTCCCGTTTGAGATGCCAATACATTTGCAATGTTGGTGCCTACTAACGTCATCCCAAGAGTTTTCTCGGGTGTGTCAACTAGTTTTTTCACTATCTGGGCTTTCTTGTCTCCCTGTTCTGCAAGCTGATATATCTTGAGTCTATCAAGAGAAACTGTCGCCGTCTCCGATCCCGAATAGAAGGCTGATAGAACAACAAAAATTATCAGTCCGCCCAAGAGAAGAACAAACTGGAAAAGTTTATTTTCCCATGCCGCCGCTGGCTCGCCAGGACTCGTCGCACCAACCAGAAATAAGCAACAAACTAGAATGAAGGCAACCTTCAAAATATGAACTCGATTCATCGTAGCGACTACGGTACAACCGAATTAGATTGTACACACAAACTGTTGAATTTGAATAAAAGTGGATGTGACAAACGCCGCTCCGGTGCTGATGTTACTATTCCGTCTACTCAGTAGAATCCAAATGGGATTCGGTTTGTTGAGGGAGCGTCATAATTACAACACCAACGAAGTTCCCATCCATCGCGGCAATCTCGAATTGGATATCGTTTTGGTCCTGCTCAGACTCTCCCACCGTGGGCACTCGACCAAAAAGAGCAAGAACATAACCTCCAATGGTGTCGGCGATGTCTTCGTCGAGCGTTAGACGTAACTCTTGGTTTATAGACTTGACACTGACCCTGCCGGACACCTCAACGAGCGATGGGTTGTCCGGGTTTGAGATAATGTTAGGTGACTTCAGCGTGGTATCATGTTCATCGACGATGTCGCCAACCAAGTGTTCGAGGATGTCTTCGATCGTGGCAACACCAGAGACGCCGCCGTATTCATCTAAGAGGATTGCCATTTTTGTTTTCTGCCGTGTAAGTTCCAGCAGAAGATCTGCGAGTTTCATCGTTTCAAGAACAAAAACGGGTTGACGTACAAGAGTGTTTTCTACTTGAGGACCTCCTAGAAGATGTCGTCGATTTAGGAATGTCGCCAAAGTCATCTTCCGGATATCCACATGCCGCCACAGCGGTATATCTTTGGCCTGAAAAATTCCGCACGTGTCATCAATTTGATTCCGGTAGACTGGGATTCGGGAGAAACCAAACTCTTGTGCTTTCACCAACGCTTCTTGGATTGTCGCCGAGATGTCGAGTGCAATCATCTCGGTCCGCGCCACCATAACTTCTTTAGCTTCGATTGTACGCAATTCAAGTACATTGCTGAGGATTGTCCGCTCATCAGCTTGCAGTCCTTTGACCTGGTCCATGTCAAGAATGGTCTTGAAATCACCGGTGGTCAAGCGCTCTGTTCTTGGGGTATGATGAGCGCCAAACAAGGGCATTAGGAAATCGACGATAACGCGTAGAAAAGCGCGTAGGGGTGAGATTACTATGGAAAAAATCCACAGATACTGAGCGGTGATGCGGGCAAAGAACTCCGGATGTCTGATCGCGTGAGTTTTGGGGACAATCTCGCCGAAGACTAATAATGGTGGGACAGTCAATACCGTTCCAACAACAAACTCAGCGGCATGTTGAAGGACGTCATTGTTGAGTTTCTTTAGGTGTTCAAAAACCGGCAAATCACGAATGAGCCAATAAGCTATCGTGGCAAAGGCTACGTTGACAAGAGTGTTGCCGAGTAGGAGGGTGATGAACAAACGGCGGGGATTGTCGACGAAATTGACAATAGCAACGCTATTCTTCCTCTTTTCGGTCCGAAGACGTTCTACCTGCACCTTTGTCAGTGCACATAGCGCAGTCTCTGACCCCGAGAAAAAGCCGGAAAGAAAAAGAAGCAACCCCAATCCTATCAACTGGGGTAAGGGTTGGTCAATTTCCATATTTGATGGAATTAAAAATACTAATGGGCCGGCATATTGAAATGCCAATGATTTGCGCAATCTATGCGGCAGGAATCCCGCGTACGTCTTATCGGAAGACAATCGGGGGCTTGAGGATGCGAATACACGATGTATTCAAACCTGTGAAACCCCATAGGCACTCCCCTCGAATTTGGCAAATCCGGCTTAAGTATAGCACATCGTCCCGCCAATAACAACAGTAATTCGATTATTTGGCATTGACACTAAAGTGATAATGTGATAATCTCTCATTTGCACGAGAACGAAATCTGAGTGTTTTCGGACGCATGAGGAGACTTAACCATGCAAATCAACGGATTGGTCATGGGGAAATATCGGATTGAAAAGCTAATCAACAACGGCAGTTTTGCGTCCGTTTTCCGCGCTAAAGAAGAACTTACAAATCGTATTGTAGCTATCAAGGCGTTACCAAAGTCCGTTTATCCGTCGGGACGATTGCGCTATTTGATGACCGAACTGAGCGCCATGACGCTGAATTGGGGTCATGAAAACATTGTCTCCATTCATACGGTCGAACCGGGCGAAGATGAATACATTGCCTATATCGTTATGGAGTACATAGACGGTTCCACACTTCATGAACGGATGGCCGCCGAATCATTTTCTCCTAGTCGTGCAGTCAATATTGCCTTAGATATCTGTCGAGGGCTTACCGCTGTACATTCACAGAACATCATCCATCGAGATATTAAACCTCAGAACATCCTCTTGACATCCGATGGCACGGCGAAACTCGGCGATTTTGGCGTGGCGTGCATACTCGAAGCAACGGACGATATTGCGGCAACTGTCACGGGCACGCGGAAATACATGGCGCCTGAGCAGTATGACGGTGAATACGATTACCGCGTAGACCTCTATTCATTGGGGCTGGTTCTATATGAAATGTTGACCGGGCAATTTCCGTTCCGAGGGCGAAATCATGATGAAATAAAGATAAAAAAACTTGATGCAGAGATTGAGTTCGACCATGAGTTGCCTGAAGAATTACACGGTTTTCTACAGAAGGTCTTGCACAGAAATGTTCACTCCCGTTACCAGAGCGCTACGGAAATGTATCAAGATCTGGATGCCATTCGTGCCACGTGGTATGCAAAGACAGTGCGTGAAGAGTTAACCCAATCGCCGAACACTCATACGACCAATGAAATACTTTCCAGAACGCGCGAGGACCTACGGCTTTCGCCTGATCTGGCGCGGTGGATAGAACTTGAAATCCATTACCAGCACCGAATTGAAGAGGAGCGGAAAAAACGACACCAGCTTGAACAGGACACTAGCGCATGCTATGAACGTGCTATCAATTATATCCATCAGCACAGTCCGGTCGATGCGTTACGAGAACTAAAAGAAGTACATAGCCATTATTCGGCGGAAGTCGGACATTCAAATCAGGTAAAGAAAATCTTCAGGTCATTGATAGATGCATTCACGATTGCCAAAGCTCCCTCCGGCGCAAAGGATATAGTGCGTTTAGTCGAACTATTGCCTGCCAATGAGGTGGAGGAACTTAAAACTTGGTTCTATCAACGATCGCTCCCTAATCACGTTGACCAATCTCACGATATACCGGATTCGACAGGAAGCGATATAGAGGACGACGGTTCGGATCTACCACTTGCACCTACTGCCGATTCCTCGCCAACGCAACCACTTCTCGCAGAGTCTGTATTGCGGTCGCTACATGAGAAGACAAAATACCCCCACGAGAGAGTGGCGGCTCAAATCTGCCGCACGGCTGAGAACTTTACGCGGCAGAAGAACAAACGCGCACGTTCCGAATATAAGAAACTTGCAGAACTTTACGTTGAGTCTGCCGCACACTTTATCGACACCGATGATTGGGAAGCGGCTGCGGACTGTTATGCCCGCGCCCGTTTAGCTTATGTCGCGGCTAAACGCACTGGAAGTGCAAGAACAATGGCGAACGAGGCCGGGGATTGTTATGCTAAACTCGCTGAGGTTATGAGTAGACGACAGCTCTGGGAAGAAGCTGCAACTCAATGTGTTCTATCAGCCGATCATTTTAAACATGGAGAATCCAATGAGGCGGCTGAGGAGGGTTGGTCGAACGCAACGATATATTATTTGAATGCTGCTGAGGACGCCTGTTCGGCTGGAGACGTTGAGCGTGTTGAGGCTTATTGTCAAAAAATCTTCGCAATCGCCGAGAACATCCAGCGGCCATCAAAAGCGGCGGCAGCGGCGCGAAGACTAATGGTTGAAATAGAGGAATCGATATCAACCCCGTCGCAAGTAAACATTCAAGAGCCCGAACGTTATCCTCCGAAATCAGTAGTAACGCACAAAGACATCTCGCCAGTGAATCAGTGGCAAGCGAGAAGATAGTTTAGTAAGTGTGAAACAACCATGTGCTTCATGACTCTGCATAGATCGAGAGTCGTGTTGAATGGTAATGCTGTCCCAGAATTGGTCAGTATGTCGGCTCTCGAACCATACGCTTGAAACGGCGATTGATCAATGTTCTCGCGATTCACGAATAGCTCTTTTTACTCGGTGTTACTCTTTTCCGACCTGCCTGCCTTAGAGATTCCTCACCCTCAACCTCGCGTATTGATAGGTGCCTTTTCCCTCCGGCATGGGCAAGCCTTCACAATTGATGTCGCCGATTGGCGAAACCTTGAAAATGGATTAATCGATTCCTGATTAGTATCCGGTGTGGCGAATCGGGGCCTTACAGAAATACGAGTAATGAACGGCTTCAGCTGGAAATTTTTGCCCATAGTTCTTCGGAAAACATGCTCCTAAACGTATCGGATGGATCCGACATGACGGGCAAGCCGAGCTTGAGGAAAACCTTATTCCACCGCCCAGGCTGATCGCCATCAATGCACACAGGAACAAAGTCAAGGTTCAGGTAGGTCTTTATAGCTGGCAAACGGAAATCGTCTGTGCCAAGAATCGCACACTTGAAATTACGTCGTTGGAAGAAGTGCAAAGCGCATAGTGTCACCGATGTGCCGAGTCGCTGTCCGGTATGCTCGGGAGTTACAGCGACCATGTGAACCGAACCCATCTCGGATTCTCCGGGGTCAAGGACACGCGCGTAGGTAGTGGCTACCGGAATACCTTGGCAAGTCGCAAAGAATAGACCATCAGGATTGAATAACGATTTACGGCCGATGTCATTGTAAAAATCTTCGAGCGTGAATGTGGTGTTGAACGAGGTGTTAATCACATTCACCCAATGGACATCGTCGCCCTCCTCGTAGGTTCGAATGCCGTACCCGTCCGGGACTCTGATTTCCGGCAGCCCATCGAGGTTTGGTCGCACCATCCTGAGTTGTCTTGGCATCCGCAATTCTCCTTTAAGAGCGTTGGTTCGTTGTTTCGCGCATTAGTGCACAACACGCATGCCTGAAAAAATTTACGGCAAGGCTTGGGATTCAAGTAGAGCGTAGAATATGCCGAATATCATCTTGGTTGGATTCATGGGTACAGGTAAAACGTCTGTAGGACGGCGACTGTCTCGGTGTTTGGAGATGCCCTACCTTGATACCGACGAGATTATTGAACAGAGTGCCGGACGGTGTATCACTGACATTTTCGCTCAGCATGGCGAATCGTATTTTCGTGAACTGGAAAGCGAGGCGGTTCAAAAGATATCGGGTTTGGACAAACACGTAATCTCGACCGGCGGGGGAATTGTGCTTCGGGCTGGAAATCTGGAGATTCTTAAGCGCAATGGGCTAGTTTTCTGTCTGACGGCAACGTCAGAGGAAATCTGGGCGCGGGTGAAGAACGAAACACATCGACCATTGCTAAAAGCGCCAGAACCTGTAGAAAAGATACGCAAGATGCTCGAAGCCCGCGAGGCATATTATGCTTTAGCCGACTACACAATTCAGACCGACGGCTTACCAATTGAACAAGTCACGGATGAAGTCATAGAGGTATTCCAAAATGCCATCAATTCGCGTTGAACTACGCGAAAACAGTTACCCCATCATTGTGGATCAGAAAATCCTGGGTGAGACGGGTGAACTGCTACGATCGCAAACAAAATCGGAAAAAGTCATTGTGATTGCGGATGCATTCGTGAGCCGCCGATACGGGGGCAAAGTACTGGAGAGCTTATCGAATGCCGGTTTCGATGCTCGCATGACGGAAGTTCCCTCGGGTGAAGAGCATAAGTCGCTCGAATGGTTCGGTAGATTGCAGGATCAGCTTGTCAATCATCGAATGGACCGCACATCAACACTTATCGCGCTCGGCGGCGGCGTCATTGGCGACCTTGCCGGATTCGTCGCCGCTACATACATGCGTGGTATTTCGTATGTCCAAATCCCAACGACATTGCAGGCGCAAGTCGATGCGAGCGTGGGAGGCAAAACCGGAATCAATCACCCGGACGGAAAGAACCTTATCGGCGCGTTTTATCAACCGAAACTCGTCCTGATTGATGTATCAACGCTTAAATCGTTGTCACCTCGCGACGTTCGTGCGGGGTTCATCGAAGTCATCAAACACGGCGTAATCATGGACGTTCCGTTATTCGATCAGATTGAAGAAAACCTTGATGCGATTCTCAATCTCGATTCAAATATTCTTATCAGCGTAATCGCCAGATCCTGTGCGGACAAAGCCGAAGTTGTTGCTGGCGATGAGAAAGAAAGCCGCTTGCGAATGACACTCAATTATGGTCACACCTTTGGCCATGCCCTTGAATCCATCACGGATTACAATGCATACCGGCACGGCGAGGCCGTGGCAATCGGCATGACCTGCGCTGCTCAACTCGCTTGCAACCTTGGAATGTTGTCACTATCCGATATGGAACGTCAAAAGCGGCTAATCAAACGTACGGGACTTCCCACGAGTTTCCCTTCTGGAATGCAACCGGATTTGCTTCTTGATGCTATGTACCTTGACAAGAAAGCGAAAGGTGGAAAACTGAACCTCGTACTTCCGACAAGAATTGGCGAAGTAGATATCCGCGACGACATCAATGATTCAGATGTTCTACACGCAATCTCGCAGTGCATAGGAAATGAAACGTCCTCCCCGCTGCCGTGAGTTTGAATAATAGAGACGTGCGGTAAATCTGCGTCTTGAGTGAAAGGAATCAGGAATAACACTGTTTCAACGTTTTTCGCGAATGCTCAACTACCGTCCAGTCCAAGCTCTTCTGCAATGCCCGTCATTGCATCGATGACAAACGCGATATGTTCCTTCAGCGGGACACCAAGACTCTCGGCTCCCTCGTGTATATCTTTTCTATTCACCGTGCGTGCAAACGCTTTGTCTTTGAGTTTTTTCTGCACCGAGGAAATCTTTACGTCGGCTATCCTCTTGCTTGGACGGACCAGAGCCACGGCAGTTATGAATCCAGCCAATTCATCGACAGCATAGAGAGTCTTATCCATCAGGCTCCTTCGTTCAAGTCCAAGGTAATCGGCATGCGAACGGATTGCATAAATCACGTCAGGTGGATAACCCTTTTCCTTCAGGATTTTCGCCCCTACCTCCGGGTGTTGATCGGGGGTTGGGTACATCTCGTAGTCGAAATCGTGCAATAAGCCGACGATTCCCCACTTTTCTTCATCTTCACCCCATTTCCGGGCATATGCCCTCATGCAGGCTTCAACAGCCAAAGCGTGTTTGACTAACCCGTCCTTCTGCGTGTATTCTCGAAGAAGTTCTAAGGCACTATCTCTATTCATCAACCAATCTCCATGGTAGCGCGCGTATTAACCTGCTGTATTGGCTTTGCTGATCTCCTGCCCCACAACATCCATCCGCTCTCAATCTAACACCACTTCTACCCACATCAATCTACCAGTCTCGGCTGTTCATCCCGGCAGAGAACGATATGTTTTTTCCAGTGAACATCGTCAAGATCGGGATATTCTTCTCGAAAGTGTGCGCCTCGACTCTCCGTTCGAATAATGGCGGCTTGGGTAATCAAATTCGCAACATCAAGTATGTTCTGGAACTCAAACGCTGCCATACTAGACCAAGAACGCACCTGATTCATTTCTTTCAAAACGTCACGGGCAATTTTGAGTCCGGTTTCCGACTTCAGGATACCAACGTCTTCCCACATCAATTGGCGAATCTTTTCCTTGCCGCATTCCACGTCAAACGAGTCCGTAATACTATGGCTACTCTCCGATTGAACCCGGACTCTCTCCAAGTCTTTTTGGTCCAGTCGTCGAGCATAATTGACTGCAGACTCCGCCGCGCGCGATCCAAATACTATACACTCTAGCAAGGAGTTGCTTGCGAGACGATTTGCACCGTGAACTCCTGTACATGCCACCTCGCCGCACGCGTATAGCCCGCTGACATTTGTCTCTGCATTCAGATTGGTCCGTATGCCGCCCATCATGAAATGCGCTCCTGATCGGACGGGTATGAGGTCCTTCGTGATATCGAGTCCGTAATGTCCGCACGTGCGGGAAATGGTCGGAAAGCGTTTCTGAATAAAGTCCGGCGACAGATGTGTAACATCGAGATAGACACACGGAAATCCGGTTGACTGCATTTCATTCAGAATCGCCCGGCTAACTACATCTCTCGGAGCGAGTTCCGCATTCTCATGGTATCTTCCCATGAATTGTTCGCCGCGAATGTTCACTAGCACTCCTCCTTCGCCGCGAACCGCTTCCGATATTAGGAAATGAGGTGCGCCATCCAAAATAAGGGTTGTTGGATGGAATTGAACGAACTCCATGTCCATCATCTCACAACCCGCGCGCCACGCGGCGGCGAATCCATCCCCTGTTGCCACGTCGGGATTCGATGTGCACTGATACACGCACCCCAGTCCTCCGGCTGCTAGAATCGTGGCTTTTGCTCGAATCCAATGCACCACGTCATGAACAAGCGCTAGCACGCCGTAGCAAGTTTCGTCTTCCGTGATGATGTCTATGGCAAATGCGTTTTCAACTACTTTTACATGTTTCTGTTTCCGGAGGTGGTTGACCAAGGCATCCGTTGTCTCGATGCCGGTAGCATCCCCTCGATGGACAACGCGCCGCCGCTGATGGGCTCCTTCCATGGTAAAGCCAAGGGTATCTCCCTCTTTGTCAAACTGCGCGCCCCATTCAATCAATTCCGCAACCCGTTCAATGCCCTCCTCTACCATGACTTGAACGGCTTGCGGGTTACATATACCTACCCCTGCTTTCAGAGTGTCTTCAACGTGGAAGTCGATGGTGTCGTCGACATTCATCGCTACTGCAATTCCACCTTGAGCATAGCGCGTGCTGCTCTCTTTCAGTGCGCTCTTCGTCATCAGAAGCACACTCCCATGTTTGTTGGCTTCAATCGCTGCTCGTAACCCGGCACTTCCACTCCCGATCACCAAGAAATCGGTGTCGATAACCGGTAGTGTCGAAGTATCAAATGGAAGGATATATCGGCCGTTCATAATATCTTGTCAGAGAGAATGGAAACCTGTATCAGCTCAAATCTTCTCCATTTCTAAATTCACAGTCCTTTTTCTGCCTTTACCACTTTTCCGCTTCCGTCGGCAATTAGCGTTCCATCTTCCAACGTGATGTCCGCAGTAGCTTCGATGAGTCTCTTAGTGTTCCTAACCCGTTTTGCGTTGATGATTAGCTTTTTCCCCGTGGGTGCAGGACTCTTGAATCGAATCTCAAGTTGCGCAGTCACAGCCGGGCAATCGAAACTGGCAATCCCGACGTAAGTAATTGCTTCATCCAATAGAGTACTGAGTATTCCACCGTGCATCACGCTCGCCCATCCTTGGAAGTGATCGGGCGGCGTACACACAATCTCTACAGTTGCACCATCTGGCGCGATGTTAGGCGTAACTTGCAAGCCGAAAGGGTTATGTTTCCCACAAACAAAGCAACGATCGTTATTTTCAATTTCCATTTGATGCGTCCTGTAATTGGCAACCCCATGTTGAATCTCGGTAGTGGATCTTACTTATTCTAGCATATTGAGATTTGACTCTAGTTTTTCCTTTTCCGATTCAAATCTTTCAAGCAAATCCTGTTTCTGCATCACGACCGTCTTGGGCGCACGTTCAATAAACTTCGGATTATCAAGCGTTTTTCTTGCGGCAGTCAAATCAGCAGTCAATTTACCGAGGCGTTTTTCTAAACGATTTCTTTCTGCGCCAATGTCAATCACCCCAGCCAGCGGGACATAAAGAGTTAAATCTCCCACTATCGCCGTGGCGCAAGCAGCTGGTTTCTCCAGCGATTCGGCAATTGAAACACTTGAGATTCTCGTGAATGAAGGAAGGTAATCTTCAAGATGCGTTTCAAGCAGATTACGATTTTTGGCGCTAGGAGCTTTAATCAATATTTCGACTTCGCTGGATGGAGCCACATTCATCTCACCGCGAATGCTGCGAATGCTCTCAATAACGTCCATAATCGTTTGCATGGCGTTTTCCGACTCCGGGTCATCCCATGCGGGATTCGGATTGGGCCATGGTGCAACCATGATACTGTCTCCCTCATGCGGCAAGCGTTGCCAAATCTCTTCGGTAAGGAACGGCATGGTGGGATGTAACAAACGCATCGTGCGTTCGAGAATATCGGATGCAACCGACTGAACCGTCTGCTTGGAACTTGAATCGTCGGTATAGTATAACCGTTGCTTAATCAGTTCGATATACCAATCACAGAACTCGTGCCAGAGAAACTCGTAGAGGGCATGCGCGGCATCACTGAAACGGTATTCGTCAAGACACGCTGTCACGTTCTTGGCCGTGGCATTGAAACGACTCCGAATCCAGCGATCACATAAGTACAGATTATCGTTAGAATTCGTAGTTCTAGACGGGTCGAAATTGCCAAGATTCATCAGCAGGAATCGTGAGGCATTCCAAATTTTGTTGGCGAAACGCTTTCCCGCCTCAATTTGTGATTCTGGCAGCGGCATGTACGGATTTGGCAACGTACAAAATACTAGAGCGAAGCGAAATGCATCAGCACCGTACTTATAGATTGTATCAATCGGATCGATAGTGTTGCCGCGGGATTTGCTCATTTTCTGCCCCTGTTCATCGGCAACGAGGGCGTGAATATAGACCTTCCGAAACGGAACTTCACCGTGGCACTTCAAGCCGAGCATAATCATTCGTGCCACCCAGAAGAAGAGAATGTCCCAGCCGGTAACCAGTACTGAGGTCGGATAAAATGACTTTAGGAGGGGAGTTGTCTTAGGCCAACCCATTGTAGAAAACGGCCATAGCCCGGAGCTGAACCATGTGTCCAATACATCTTCTTCCTGGCGCAAGTTTTGAGAACCGCAGGTGCACTCTAGAGGCGTTTCGACCGCGGCAATGACCTCGCCGCAATCATCGCAATACCAAATTGGGAGTCGGTGCCCCCACCAGCGCTGACGTGAAACCGGCCACGGCAGAATGTTTTCCATCCAGTGATAAAAACGTTTCTCTTCGCGTTCGGGAATAAATACGACCTCGCCTTTTCGGACGGCTTCAATGGCCCGTTCTGCAAGCGGTTTCACGTTGATGAACCACTGCGGTGAAAGGTATGGCTCGACGATAGCCCCGCAACGATCATGATGTCCAACCGAATGTGGGTGTGGAACAACCTTCATGAGTAAGCCGCTATCCCGTAAATCTTCAATCAATGCTGAGCGGCAGTCAAATCTGTCCATTCCGTGATATTCCGAGCCTGCAGACTGATTAAGAGTTCCATCGGGATGGAAGATATTGATTTGAGGAAGGTCGTGTCTAAGACCGAGTTCGTAATCATTGGGATCGTGAGCAGGTGTCACTTTGAGCGCGCCCGTCCCAAATTCTCGGTCCACAAATTCATCTGCAATAACGGGAATTTCTCGCTGAACAAGCGGCAAAATCACTGTTTTGCCGATGACATGCTGATACCGATTGTCCTCCGGGTGAACCGCGACTGCCGTATCACCCAGCATTGTCTCCGGACGAGTTGTGGCAATTTCCAAATACTCCGACGAACCCTTAATCGGATACTTGATGTGATAAAAACTACCATCAATTTCAATCGATTCGACTTCCAAATCGGAAATGACGGTTTGGCAGTTGGGACACCAGTTTGCCAAGTATGTATCGCGATACACCAACCCATCGTCATAGAGCTTGACGAACGCCGTTCGAACGGCTTCGGACAATCCTTCATCAAGCGTGAAACGCTCCCGTTCCCAATCGCAAGAGCAGCCAATTTGGCGCAACTGTTCAATGATTGTCCCGCGCGATTCATTCTTCCAGTTCCACATTCGATCGATGAACTTTTCGCGCCCAAGAGCCTCCCGAGATGTTCCCCAAACCTCCAATTTCTGCTCCATGATAATCTCGGTCACGATTCCCGCATGATCGGTGCCCGGCATCCAAAGAGCATTGTAACCTTGCATCCGTTTCCAGCGAATCAGCACATCTTGCAGTGTGTTGTCGAGCGCGTGCCCCACGTGAAGATTACCGGTGATGTTGGGAGGAGGAATTACGATTGAGAACGATGGCTTGTCGGAGGTATCGGCGGCATGGAAGTAGTCCTTCTCCAACCAAAACTGATACCATTTTGCCTCGATTTCCTGCGGAGAATACGTTTTTGGGATATCCGTCATCAGCGGGTTTGATGCCTCCTATCGGTGAACGATAACATAGCGATTATTGAATCGATTGGTCCGGGCAGTGGTCTTAATTCGGTCGGCGTATTTCCATTTTAACATCTTAATTAGACCCAGTTCAACAATTCCGGGAATCGGTCCATTGCGTTGCGCCAAATATAGGTTTCAATCTCTCCTGCCGTGGAAAGTTTCATGATTTCGACGACCAAGTGTTGCGCGTCTTGCTGGGAAATCGAACTTATGACCTTTTTGATCTCTGGAATTACTGTGGGGCTCATGCTGAGTTGTTCGAATCCCATGCCTATAAGTAGAATGCTCAACACAGGATCGCCCGCCATCTCCCCACAAACAGTAATGTCGATTCCCGCGTCTACCGCAACACGAATGACATTTTGAATTAAGCGAAGGACGGCTGGATGCAGAGGTTCGTAAAGCGGCAGGGTTTCCTCGTTACGCCGATCGATCGCTATCGTGTACTGAATGAGGTCATTTGTCCCGATACTGAAGAAGTCGACTTCTTTAGAAAGAAGATCGGCGCTAAGCGCTGCGGCGGGTAGTTCAATCATCGCGCCGATTTTGACCGTTGGATCAAAAGGGATGTGCTGTTCTTTCAACAGTCTCTGCGCTTTCTCAAGATGCCATTTCGCCTCACGCAATTCGTCTAAGCCGGAAATCATGGGAAACATAATCTTGACGTTTCCGTATTCGCTAGCCCTTAGAATAGCGCGTAGTTGATTCATAAAGATATCGGGAAATTTCAAGCAAAGACGAATTGAACGCAAACCCATCAAAGAATCCATGCTGCCCCCAAGATTAAGATGTGGGACCAGTTTATCGCCGCCAATGTCAAGTGTGCGAATTATTACCGTTTCCGGACTCACCTGTTCCACCATGTAGCGGTAGTCTTCAAACAATTCATCCTCTGAAGGCAGGTCCTCTCGGTCCATATAAAAGTACTCTGTTCGATACAATCCAACGCCCTTGGCACCATATTTCCGAATCAGCTCAATCTCCTCAAGAAATTCAATGTTAGCCGCAATCTCAATCTGTCTGCCATCAGTCGTTTGAACATCAACGGTGCGAAGCGCGGAAAGATCTGCCTCAACCTTGTAACTCTTTTCGCGTTCAATCCGGTACTCGTTAATCTGTTCTTCGTCCGGCCACATAATGATGCGCCCGTGTGTACCATCAACGACCATCTGATCGCCGGTTTCGGCTTTTGTGATAGAAGTTCCAACCCCCACAACAGCGGGAATACCCAATGAGCGTGCCAAGATTGCCGTATGAGAAACACGTGTGCCGGCTTCGGTTACAAATGCAAGAACCTTGCTTTTGCGCATTAACACGGTATCTGAAGGCGTAAGATTGTGTGCGACAACAATAACTTCGTTTTCTCGATTGAAGAGGTCCAATCGTTCTTCTCCCATCAAGAGGGATACAATTTGCTGCACGAGATCGTTTAGATCCACGGATCTCTCACGAAAATATGGATTTTCTGATTGAGAGAAGACATCCATGAATTCAGCGCCGACATCCGCAACAGCAGCTTCCGCGTTGACGTGGTGGGTTGCTATGTGGCTTCGAATGCGCTCAACCATCGTTGGATCTTCAAGCATCATGATATGCGCTTGGAAAATGTCCGCACCATCGCGATGCGCATCCAAGTGAAGACGCTCACGAATTGACCGCAGGTCCTTTTTTACCCGCTTTACGGCATGAAGAAAGCGGTGCACTTCAACCGGAACACCGTTGGCAGGGATGCTATGGCGAGGGATGTCCACGCGGTCGTATATGCGGAAGACTTCTCCGATAACGACGCCGGGTGAAGCTGCGAGTCCGGAAAGGACGGTAGGATTGCCTTCTGTAAATTGGGATGTCATAGACTTATAGCCGGGGAAAAATTGGTCGATGGTTGAAACAGGTTTGAGACTATATCGGGATGGTATTATCCGTTACCGATGAACGTCAAATCCAAAAAACGCTCAAGGTATTGCCATAGGTGGCTTAGTTCCGGAGATTGCGGCTCGCATCCAATGGCGAATTGCGGTTTGATTTCAATTCGAATCGGAATTCAACGAACCAAGGGTAGGACAATCATGTTTCATTAAATCCACTTTCAATCAGCGCCGTCAGTTCCTCAATAGCTTCCTCTTCATCGGTGCCGTCGGTCGTAATTGTCAGTTCCGTTCCTTCACCCGCAGCCAACATCATTATACCCATTATGCTCTTTGCATTCACCTTCATCAAACCCTTTTGAAGATAAATGTTAGACACAAAGCGACTGGATGTTTGAGCAAACATTCCGGCTGTCCGCAAATGTAAACCAAGTGAATTCCTAACAGTAACCATTTTTTCGCGCATAAATAGACTCTAATGAAACACTAGAAATCAGAGATGTCCATCATCAATGAACCCTTCAATAGCGTGTTTTACCATTTCGCTTGAATAATTGTGCATATGATGTCCTTGCTATATCGTTAATTTATTCCGTCGGCGGGGAATTTTGCCCCGCCGACTTTGCACGGAGACAAGGCTTCTTTACCTAATTCACGTAATCAATGCACAGGCATTTTAGAGAAATGGTATCACATCCTCTTGGTAGCTTCGACTGCGACCAAGTTAGACGAGAATTTGGAGGAGAACCACGCGTAAGACAGCGGCTGTCCTGGACGCGTCTAATCATCTCGTGATACTCCACTATTAAGTCGGAATTGTCAAACCCTGGTTGAATCCAATCCACAATCAATGATACCCGCTTTGCCGCTTTCACATGCGGATGCTGCAAGAGCGTTGAGGTCAAGGTCGGATCGGTGCGTGAGCACTTTCAACAGCATCGGCAAATTTAAGCCGGTAACAACGCGAATCCCATTACCGCGAAACAGCGAAAGACTAATTTGACAATCGCTCTCTCCAAAAATTCCGGCAAGAATCAATACACCGTCCTGTTGCTCAACACGAGAGACGGCTTGTGTAAGGTGTTGCAGGATTTCCTCCTTGCCCTCTTGCGGCATGACATCAACCGCAACGACCGCTTCCTGCTTGCCAAGAACGCTTTCCGCTACATCCAAAAACGTAGTTGCAAGTTTTCCGTGAGTGGTAATTACGATACTAACCATTGACTCCCGATGTACCGTGGGTAAAGATTTCCTAAACCATGGTGGAATAAAACTGAGGTTGTCTCAGTCGTAGCACTTACGAAAACAGCCGTGACAAGGGCCTATCGCTTTCCATCTGATGGATGGACGATTTCACGATGCAGTGTTTCATGCCGCCATTGATCAAGCACAGCTTCGTCATTCTTATCCTGTGTCATTTCTACGAGAGCGCTGTCAAATTCTTTTGCTGCATCCAAGCCCAGTTTATCGCCCCAGAAACTCATGGCAGCAACCTCAATCAGGTTTGCCAAGTTTCTTCCTGGACGCACGGGTATCACGACATGCGGAAGTGTCTCATTATGAAAAACGTACTCATCGTCTCGGACGCCAGTTCGATTGTACGCCTTTTCCTTGTCCCAAGGTTCAAGAGTGGTGACAAGTTCAACTTGCTTGCGGTCGCCTACCGCCGTTACGCCAAAGAGCGCGACAACATCAATAATTCCTATTCCCCGAACTTCGATGTAGTGCTTGAATGGTCGAGGACGAATACCGAAGACGCGATGCTCCGACACTTTCTTCAGTAGCACGGTATCGTCAGCAATAACCCGATGACCGCTCTGCAGGAGCCCAAGTGTGCATTCGCTCTTGCCGATACCACTTTGGCCTAAAATCAACACGCCGACGCCGTAAACATCAACCAGATTGCCGTGCACATACTCCGAAGGTCCAAATTCATCTTCAAAAAAAAGGAGCAGGCGCGTGGTGAACGTCGAGGATGCGAGGGAAGTTGTCAAAACCGCAATCTGATTTCGATTCGCAAGATCAATCAACTCGCCCGGGGGACGCAATCCACTTGTGACAACAATACAAGGAAGGGGATATGAAAGTAATTGATTTAATACATCGAAACGGGCTTTAGCGGAAAGACTCTTCAAATACCCTACTTCGCCATGGCCAAAAATCTGAACGCGATCATACCCGAAATGTTCGAAATAACCACAAAGTGCCAAGCCGGGACGATTGGACTCTGCGGTCTTAATCTGCGTATCTAACCCTGTCTCGCCAGCCGCAACATCCGTCTGTAGTTCATGCCCCGCATATTTGATTAAATTCCGTACTGTTACATGCTGTTCCATTGCGGCGATTCCACAGGATCATGAGAATTCGGGTTCCACCCACCCGTATTCCCCACCATCTGTTTCGTAGAGGAGATTTACTTGTGATGTTTCTGCGTTCACAAAAAGTAGTAGCGAATCTTCGGAAAACTGCAACTGCATTGCAGCGTCCTCAACCGTGAGTGGTTTAGATGCAAATTTGTCTGCAATCTTTACAATCGGTGCCGATGACGCGGCCGAATCGTCGCTTGCTGCCTCTGTGGAAGATGTTGCCGCGTTTTCGCTAAATTGGGCCGCAACATCGCGATGTGATTGCCGATGCCGCCGATCCTTCATACGTTCCTTATGACGTCTCACTTGCGATTCAACGCGATTTAGGGCGGTATCAAGTGATTCAAAAACATCGTGCGTTTCAATTCGCGCATGAAATGTCGCTTTTCGGGCCAATAAAGTCAATTCGGTCAAATATCGAGTTTTTTCCTGCTCCAAGACGACTTGCAACTCGTCAAGAAAGTTGAAAACTCCTTCGAGTTTTTGCGCCCGTTTCTCAACAAAACTCCGCACGTCGTCTGTGATTTGGACGTGACGGCCGGTAAAAGTTATCTGCATTTCAAGAACCCCGTTAACTGATTGAGATAATAATCAAATAATGTGATGATGACTACAGTGCCAATGACGTTTCTGTTACCACGTCTGCTTTCTTTTGCTTGACGAGAGTATATTGAGTTCCTCTCGGTACTTCTGGACGGTGCGTCTAGCAACATGAATCCCTTCTCTTTCTAGTGCATTGGCAATTGCCTGATCGCTGAATGGCTTCGCCGTGTTTTCTCCATCAATCATCTCTTTAATCTTATCCTTGACTGTCGTTGAGGAAACACCCTCTCCCGAGTCGGTCGGCAAGTCCGTGCTAAAAAAGAACTTGAGCTTATAAATTCCTTGTGGCGTCTCGACATATTTGTTGGATGTGACCCGACTGACCGTGGATTCATGAACGCCCGCCATTGCCGCAATCTCCTTGAGCGTTAAGGGTTTCAGTCCTGCAGTCCCCTGTTCAAGAAAATCCGCCTGAATTTTAAAGATGGCATCAGTCACGCTTACGATCGTCCTGCGGCGTTGATTGATACTGCTGATTAAATCAATCGCTGAACTGCGCTGCTGTTCCAGCCACTTCTTAGTTTCGCCGTCTACCTCTCTTTTCTGCCCGTGCAGCATATTCATATAGACCGGATTCAGTCTCAATCGAGGCATTCCGTCGTCATTTGTAAGCACATGGTATTCCCCACTGATTTTTTTGATGGAAACCTCAGGGATGATGAGACGGGAGGGGTTACTACCGTTTCTTAGATACTTGCCGCTAGGGTCCGAATAATAGCGTCCCGGATACGGCGCAAGGCGTCCGATCAACTCCTTCGCTTCAATGACTTCCTCAATGTTCACATCCAGCTGCTGCGCAATTCGTGGAATCTGATTATTCATGAAGTCTTCAAAGTGGTTCTTGAGGATTGCCTCGGCGACCGGATTGTGTGTTTCGTTCACCATCATTTGAATTAGCATTGTTTCTGGGACTGTCCGAAACGCGATACCAATCGGTTCAAAATTCACTTGAATATACTTAAGCACTTCCTCCACGTGCTCGACATCACAGTCGACAGCGTCGGCAATCTCCTCGAACGTGAGATTATAGACTTCCAGTCTGCCATTTTCATCTCTTACCGAGTAAGTCTGTTTGTTCTCTTCATCGACTATCCTCCAATTGCCTTCCTCTTCACCTAGTTCAATTGTTGAGTTGGGAGACAACGAAATCTCATCGCTTAACAACTCTTGACGGAGATGACGTTCGAGGACCTTGCGTAAACCGTCAGAGAGATTCGTATTATCCAGGTCGTCTTTGTATTTGGAACTCAATAAAAAGAGGGGCATCTTCAACTGCCCGTCATCGTTCAAGTTGCCGATAATCTGTTCGCCAATCGCTTTTTCAATGTCCGACAACGGTGTTACACTCAGTTGGGCTAGCAAGAATTCTTGCAACGATTGAGTACCGGCAACATCGGATTGCGGTCCATCTTCATCGTCTGCCCGTTGGAATGACGCTTGCTCACTGACGTTCGCCATATCATCAAAGGCGGCATCCCAATCAATGTCCGGTTCCTTATCTTCCCGATCTAAACTTTTTTCCGGCTCGTTCCATTCGGTATCCGGATCCAAATCTGATGTGCCGAGGAGGTCTTCAATCTCTAATTCCTCGGTCTGAATCTCATCTTCTTCTAGCAGAGGGTTTTGTTCCAATTGTTGCGTCATGAACTGGTTAAGTTCCAGTTGCGGCATAAGCAGCACCTTGATTGCTTGCTGCAACTTCGGCGTCATAATGATTTGCTGTTTCAGGGTCGCAACCTGTCTTATTCCAAGGTTCATGATCTGTTCCTCAAGTTCATGGATTCAAAGGGCCGCTTCTGAGTTCAAAATGATGTCCGAAGTAAAGATCCCGCGCCAACTTGTTATCGACCAACTCCTCGGGAGTACCCGTAAGCGTGATTTTTCCATCCGCAATCAAGTAAGCTCTATCGACAATTCCAAGTGTTTCCTCCGCATTGTGATCGGTTATCAAGATTCCGAGACCTCGACTACGCAGATGCAAGATGAGTTGCTGAATATCTTGTACGGCAATTGGGTCAATTCCC
Organism: Candidatus Poribacteria bacterium; assembly: GCA_022827055.1. Classification (GTDB taxonomy): domain Bacteria; phylum Poribacteria; class WGA-4E; order WGA-4E; family JAJDTR01; genus JAJDTR01. Next base: position 38,250 of record JAJDTR010000144.1, read on the forward strand.
GAAAACGGTTCGTCCAGCAAGATGAAGGAAGGAGACGCCGCCAAGGCTCGCGCAATTTCTGCCCGCCGGCATTCGCCGCCCGAAAGCGTATATGCCTTACGATTCGCCAACTCAGAGATGCCGAGTTCCTCCATGAGTTGCCCTGCGCGTCGTTTGCGCTTGTCTTTGGGGATATCAAGCACCTCAAGTATTGACATTAGATTTTGTTCAATCGTCAACTTGCGAAAGATGGATGTTTCCTGCGCGAGGTATCCGATTCCAAGCCTGGCTCGTTTGTACATGGGTAGGAAAGTGATATCTCGATCATCGTAAAAAACTTGCCCTGCGTTTGGTCGAATCAACCCGACTGCCATGTAGAATGTGGTAGATTTGCCGGCTCCGTTTGGCCCGAGCAATCCAACTATCTCTCCCGTTTCAACGTCAAGGTCCACCTGATTAACAACAATCGGCCCCGTACGCGAATATCTTTTTACAAGTCCTCGTGCTCGGAGTCGGCTCGACATAGCTGTAATTCCTTAGTTCATGTGGGGCTTGTTATACGCTGCGTTGCAGCTAGCCTTCCTTGATTAACCCTTGTCTTCCGAAGTCTCTTCCGTAGTTTTCTTCTGTCGCGTCATTCTAACTTTGAATTTGACGCCCCCGTCCGCCATTTGCTTTCCTGTGCGTCGATTGAAGGTGAAATGCTTGGCTTCCAATCTATCGGCGTTTTGAAGAACGACGACATTGTCCCGGAGATCGACGGTATCGTCCGTATGGTTCAAGATTGCGTGTTCGCATGTGGCAAAAATGTCCTCGTCGCGGATTTCAACGTTTCCTTCGGCGACCGTTTTGAAATATTCACCGGTCTTAACGTTTTCGTGCAAGGTTACCTTATCTGCGTTTAGAAAACCGTTGGGACGCTTTATCTTAACGTTTCCAATTAGGATGGTAAGACCCTTCTTCTCATCCCGCTCCATGTCTTCGGCAGTTCCATTGATTACTCCCTCGTCGTCCGATGCGTCAGCCGTGTCAGTCTCAACTTGCTCTTGCGCGGCGCTAGCCGTGTCGGCCCCTTCCGCGTATGCATCGCGCGGCAATGATTGAGTGCAAAGGCAAAAACCAATTGCCCAAAACAACGCTACCATTCCTCTCTCGGTCCAAGAGCGAAAACCGAGAGGCATGTCGCGTATGTAGGCTGATGTTTTTCTCCGAGTTTCACTAATCTGATTCATTGAGCTTATCATCCTTCGGATTAATCCTGAACTGTGTATTTTTCATCGTGAGTTTTTCAAGTGATGGACTGGCTTCCATCTCATTCCCGGTTAGCGTTGAATCGCCGCGCACAACTTTTGACATGTTAGGCGCAAATAATTTGCCGTCCTGATTGCGCCAATGGAGCTCGTCCGTATATAGTTTCCCATCTTGGCTTTCACCAACAACTTGCTCGAACAGATGGATGTCATTTGATCGCTTGATTATTTCGCCGCGATTACCTGTAAGTGTAATCTTCAGTTCGCCGTCTTCAAAAATTTCGACAGTTGGCTCTTTCACGGCAATTACATTCTTTAAGAATGTCGCCTCAGAGCCAACAAGCACCCACTTTACAACTCCCGCCTCGGTATGGCTGCTCGAAAACCCGTGGAGCGTCTGTTGGGGAATCTCCTCCGTGAATTCCGTGACATCCCCTTGTCCTGTGTCACACCCTAAGCCGGAAACGGTGACAATAGTTATCAAGACGGTTAAGATCGAGCAGAGCCGGCGTTCGATTTCAGTTCGATAAGTTAAAATCATAAAATCAGGGGGCGGCTAGGAATCAATTACATCTCCGGGCTGTTTCTTCCATCGCTCATGCATCCAAATCCATTGTTCGGGATAACGCCTCACGTAAGATTCAATTATTTCGGTGAACATCTGAGTGTTGATTAAGAAATCTTTGTCTCGATCGCCGGTCCTCTTTAGATTTAAAGGCGGCTCAACAACCACGCGATGCGAATCATCGGGTTGCCGAATAATGAACGTTGGCAAAACCGTCGCCCCGGTTTTGAGCGCAATCGCCACAGGACTGTACGGTGTATGAGCGGGACGACCCATAAAATCAACAAACACGCCGTCTACGCTCGTGTCCACGTCTGCCAGAACACCGATCAGTTCATTTCGATTGAGGCAACGCAGAATGTCACGGGCGGCGCTATCTCGGTCGATGGTGGAATATCCGGCGGCTCGTCGCCAACCACTAACAAGAGCGTCTAAGCGTTGTGACCTCAGTCGGCGAGCTATCGGCGTCAGAGGCGCGACTTGTTCCACGAGGCTTGCCGCCAGTAGTTCCCAATTACCGAAATGCCCCGTAAGGATTATTGCTCCCTTCCCTTCCGCCAATGCGTCGTCAATATGGGTTTTGCCCTCGAAAGTAACAATCTCTCGATTATTCTCGCTTGAAGTATGTGGGAAGCGGATAAACTCAATGAGATTCTTCCCAAGGTTTCGAAAACAGCGGCGGACAATGCGTTTGGCGGAAGTTCCGTCCTTAAACTCAAGGCTGAGATTAATGTTCTTCTCGGCGAGCACCCTTTGTTCGGAGGCAAACCGATAAGCGACAGATCCGAGCAAAGCCCCAAACGATAGCGCGATCTTGCGAGGAAACATTACAGCAAATGCGCAAACCAGTTTCGCCGTGAACCCATAACTGGAATCCTTCAAGAAACGCGACATGTTCCCGGGTTGTGCGAGAATACGCATCGCACGCTGGTAATTCAAATCTTACCCTACGATTTTCCGAAACCCTAGCAAAAGTTATACCATATATCGGCGTGTATTATAGCAGATAGTAAGATTGAATAACAAGCCGATTTGAGTCATCTACTTTCGATGAAATCGCATCTGAAACTGCGGCGTGGAGGGACTAACGATCGGATCTGTGAAAAGGAAAACGGGATAGTGTGATGCGTGGGAATCCTAAAGTCAAAACGTGTAGAGGAAAAGTGATTCGTAATGCGTAATACGTAAGAAAATCGGTGGCTCTTCAGAGTTAAGTGTGGGAATGAATCTTGCTACAGGAAGACTGTTTGCTCTGTGAGTCCAAATTGATTGCAATAATTCCCAATATCCTACACTCCGCACTTTATGAGTGCCAATATAGAAATTTCGAGATCGGGCTCTGGTAAACAATAACGCAAGTACACCTTATTCCCTTCTCCCGCTCCAGAGGATCAAACGAACGAATAGTGAGTGCGATAGTAGATCCTGCGAAATGTTGATAGAGGGGAGTGACATTTTCCTTCCCGCTCCAGAGGAGCGGTATACGAATACCTACGACAAACCCGGTAGCTACGGGAGTTTACAAGATTTCAATAAAACCTGTAAAATCCCAAAATAGGTGCGGAGAGTAGGCAATATGGTTCTAAGACACCGATGTATACGCTATTCACATAACCGCTCGACATTTCCAACTGCCGGGTGGTTCCTGTCGAGATAGCAACGCTTTTGTAGGGAATAACTGCCGAACTAGGCGAATTTGAGCACTCGACTACGAGAGTCCTAAGTCAATCTTATTTTCCACACTTAACTCTAAAGAGCCAAGAAGGTGAAAGGTCATAATTCTGTAATGATTTCAAAAAAAATGATACCGCTCTTTGTTCTGCTCGTGGTTGTTTTTGGCTACAGTTGCAATCTAGCGTTTGCTCAAGAAGCACCCGCAGAAGTAGACACACGATTGTTTCATACCGGCAAAATTTGGATTTTTGTATCGGTCATTCTCTTCTCGTATGCCATTATCCATTCAATCTATCACGCGCGCAGCGGCGGCAACATTTTTATTCGCCGCATCGCAGGTTTGGAAGCAGTGGATGAGGCAATCGGCAGGTCTACGGAAATGGGGCGCCCAATTCTGTACATTCTAGGGCTAGGCACTGTCGGCGATGTGGCAACCATTGCGAGCATGAACATCCTTAGTCAAGTTGCACGAAAAACGGCTGATTATGAAACGCCGCTTCGCGTGCCGTGCAACGACCCGATTGTACTGAATGTCGTACGCGAGATGGTGAAGGCTGCCTATCTTGATGAAGGGCGACCGGATGCGTACAGTGAGGACGACATTTTCTTTGTCACGGAAAGCCAGTTTGCTTACGCAGCCGCAGTGGATGGAATGATGGTGCGCGAGAAGCCTGCAGCCGTATTTTTGCAAGGCACGTTCTATGCCGAATCACTAATCCTTGCCGAGACAGGAAATTCTGTGGGGGCTATACAGATCGCAGGCAGCGACTCGGATTCACAACTGCCATTTTTCATCACAGCGTGCGACTATACATTAATTGGTGAAGAACTTTATGCGGCTAGCGCTTATCTGTCTCGCGAACCTATGTTGCTGGGTAGTTTGAAAGGACAAGATTATGGGAAATTCATACTGTTTGCCGGCATTGTCCTCGGTGTAACCTTGGAACTGGTAGGAATCACTTGGGTAACAACATTCTTTCAAGAAGTAAAGTAACTGGAAATCTGACCACGGATCATGAGACGACAAGTCCCGCTAATACTGTGTTTTCTATTCGGCATTGTAATGATGCTTGTCGAGTTTAGCCCGCACCCTATTTCCGAAGGACTGCGAGCCGAAGTCATCAAATGGGACCTGATTATAGGGCCATTCGCACTTGTCATTGGCGTAATTACACTTGTGCATACGCATGTGATACGAGTGAAACGGCGTGTTGAGCATTGGCAGTATAGCTACTTGGTCTTTTTCGGAATGATCGTGATGGTCGCTTTCGGGCTTCCCACAGGTCCAAAAAACGAAGTCTTCGAGTGGCTATTCGACAATGTTCAAGTGCCGATGGAAGCAACGATGTTTTCCTTGCTCGCCTTTTTCATTGCCTCTGCCTCGTACCGCGCCTTCCGCGCCCGCACGCTGGAAGCGACACTGCTGCTTGTCGCCGCGCTGATCGTGATGATTGGAAATGCACCCATCGGCGATGTTCTCTGGAACGAGCTAAGCCCTGTAGGGGATAACATTCCATCAACCGCAAGACAGTGGATTTTGGATAATCCGAATCTCTCTTCTCGGCGGGGAATCATCCTTGGCGTCAGCCTAGGCGTGATTTCTCAATCCATTCGAATTATTTTCGGAATTGAGCGCTCCTATCTGGGAGGAGGGGATTAAATCCATGTTAGAAAAATTGATGAGTATCGATCGGCGTATCGTATTTGTTCTGGTCGCGGTAGCGGTGATTATCCCCACGCTGTTGAAGGTCAGTTTTCCTATCACGGTCTCCCAACCTACCCGAAGCGTATATGACTTCATTGATGAACTTCCGAAGGACTCCACAATTCTCATGGCATTTAATTATGGACCGTCATCGCTAGCAGAGCTAGAGCCAATGGCGGCTGCGGTTTTACGGCACTGTTTCAGGAAAAATGTTAGAGTCATCGGAATGACATTATTTAATGTCGGCGCCAGGTTGGGTGACAGGGTGATGAGCGAAACTGCGGCGGAAATGGGAGCCGTGGATGGAGAGGATTATGTATTTCTCGGTTTTAGGCCCGGCGGCATATCAGTCATCCTCGGGATGGGGACGGCGATTGATAGTGTTTTTGACGCTGATTATCGAGGAAAGCCGTTATCCGAGATTCCGATGATGCAGGATGTAAGGAATTATGACCGGATCGCACTGGTGCTCGATTTGGCTTCGTCGGCAACACCGGAAGCATGGATTGTCTATGCGAACACAAAATACAAACAGCAAGTTGCGGCAGGAGTAACAGGAGTCATGGTTTCCGAATTATACCCCTACATACAATCAAGGCAGTTGGTCGGGCTGATGCCCGGACTACTGGGTGCGGCCGAATACGAGACGTTAATCGATACACCTGAAAAAGCGACAGCGGGCATGAGTGTTCAATCGTTCGTCCATCTGCTCATTTTTGTCTTGGTCGTTGTAGGGAATGTTGCCTTCTTTATCCAACGGCGCAGGACACAATAGGAGGTTTGCGAGGTGGAAGTCCTTGGAATTTGGGTCGCCGCGTTTTTTACGCTGTGCATTTATAGTTTTCTCTATCGTGACAATCCATTTTACCGTTTCGCCGAACACCTCTTTGTAGGGCTATCGGTAGGCTATGGAATCGTGTTCTCAATCCATCAGGGGTTAATCCCGTTTGCATGGGATCCGTTCTGGGAGGCTATCACCAAACGCGAATTCATGGGACTCCTCAAGCTCATCCCGATTTTCATTGGTCTTTTGTTTTTTGCTCGTGTCGTTCCAAAGTATAGTTGGCTAATCCGGTATCCGATTGCTATTCTAATCGGAATCGGTGCGGGACGTGCTATCCCCAATGTAATGGACGCGAGAATCTTTCGCCAGGTGTACGGCACATTGACGCCGTTCGGACAAATTCATGCCGGCGCTCTCGGTTTTTTCGAGATTTTCGGCGCAATCTTGATGCTCGTTGGCGTCATTTGTACGCTGACCTACTTCTTCTTCTCCATCGAACATCGGGGAGCGGTCGGTGGTATCTCGAAGGTGGGGATTATTTTTCTTATGGTGGGATTCGGATCGGCGTTCGGCAACACCGTAATGGGACGTGTTTCGCTCTTGATTCAGCGTGTAGATTTCTTGCTGAGTGATTGGCTACGTTTGATTTGATTTTGATTGAGCGTATGCTCCACGATCATCAAAGGGTTTTGGTAGATAGTTACGGTTGTATTGATCTTTACGGTATTGCTTAAGCACCCCAAATCTCGTCGCTTGATGTGTTCGATCGTTCGATCACGTCGCAGATAAGCACGTTTCTGTTTTTTACGGAACAAGTAATCTTTCAATCTTCGATTCCCTCTCTCCTTCCATAGTTTCCCAGATAAAATCCCCCTATATTCTCCCTCTTTGAAACAGACACGCCTTAAATCGATCCTTGACAGTTGAATGCTGTTGAGTCGAGATAGTTATGGTTATCGACTACAATTTATGGGACAACACAGGGGACGTCTCCCCTAGAATCAGTTAGAATCAGTCTAAAAATCTAAACCCTGCTCTTGAATACGCAATAAAAATACGCAATAAAAAAAAGGCAACACGTTCTAGAACGTGTTGCCTTGAGTACAACATTTCAACAAATCGAGTTTCGAGATTACACCTATTCTTTTGCCTTGGTGGTGAACTCAACCTTGAACTCAGCTTTATTGCCTGCCGCATCGGTAACATTGAGCACTACTACATAGGTCACTGAGTTGGCGAGTTCTTTTCCTGCAACCGGAGTAAGCTCGGCATTCTTGCCCGTAACTGCCCCTTGCCAACCAGCTGATGTATTGTCCTCAAAGTTCAATTCGGCGGAACCGGTGACATTCTCATCAAACGTAATCTGAATCTTGTCCGCATTTAGCGGTCCGGGGTCAACGTCCTTGGCTCCATTAGTCACGTTACCGCCGGTAATTTTTGGCGGGTCGGTGTCAGGCGCTTGAAGTGTATAGTTGAACGTAACCGGTCCTCCTGCGGACCCATCCTTGTTGGTCCAGGTAACATTCAGGCTTGCAGCTGCCGGAATCTTCCAGTTTTTCCCCGAGCCAGTAGCACCTGCCACAGCATCGACTGCTTGATCGAGGGTAAGCGAGATTTCGGCATTTGACGGAACCGTGGATCCGCTCGGCGGATCAGCGGTAACGGTCGTAGCTGACGGCGGGCCTTCCGGTTCCGTTTCGCCACCACCGCATCCAACTACGTAGGAAACCAACATCGCAGTCATTACCAAAGCTAAGGTTCGAAAGAGCTTTTGCATTATTTCTACTCCTTTTTGATTTGTGTATAAAAACATCTAGGTTTAGCTAGACAGCCTAAATCAGTCCTCGCAATTAGAATCGGCTTATGCGCCCGAAGGGTGAAGTACTGAGTTGGTTTTCAATCCCGTTAGCAACAGCGCCAATGTCAAACCTCAAGAACAAGCTAGGTGTTGTAATGCTTTCAATCAACCAAGCATCCGCATGTTTTTGACTTAATATGTGCAAGGTAGACCATAGTCTACCAGAAATTTCGATTGTTGTAAAGAAAAACCTGCACATTTTTCCAAATTTTTAACCGCCTGAATTTCTTAAGTCTTCAAAAACACCTCCTAAAACAGTTCCAGTTGTTCAACGAGAGAACTATTCCTCGGTTGCACCGTGAACAGTTCCGGATTTAATAGACGACTCTGAAGGTCATTCAGCCGACTTAGGGTGATTGGTATTGCCCCGCGTCGAATAAGATGGCGAGGGCCCTCGCTCAAACGATGGCTATTTTGCCAGTCGTAAGCGAAAACTGTACGTCCTTGTTCGAGAGCATATCCTGCCGTGCGCACTGCACCGCCGTTTTCTCTAGCTTCAACCACGATTGTCGCAACTGACAGCCCACTAATAATTCGGTTACGTAAAATTAGGTTTGCAGGCGTGGGCCGCGTAGAAAACAGATGCTCGGACAGGAGCATACCACTTTTACAAACTTTCGCAGCGAGCGGTCGATTCTCCGTGGGGTATATCGAAAATAGATCTCCACCAAACACTCCCACGGTGCTTCCACCCACCGAAAGCGCTCCGATATGGGCAGAAGTGTCAATTCCCCTAGCAAAACCACTGACTACGGTAAAACCTGCCTGAACGATTGACTTGGACAATTCCAAGGTTGTCAGGACGCCAATCTCCGTTGGCTGAGTCGAGCCAACAATTGCTATAGCCTTTCGACCGATTCTCCCCAATTTACCTTTTATACAAAGAATTGGCGGAGCGTTGGAAACGGTTCGCAGCTTATCGGGGTAATTTGCATCCTCTACGCACAAAACCTCGACGCCTCGATTCTCAAGCCACTCCAACCGGCGTCGAAATGTACCGAGGTGCTCCCCAATTTCCAAAACGCGGGACGCCAAAACCGGGTTGAACTGTGGAAGACACGCGATTTCCGAGAATTCGGCATCAAATACGTTTTCCGCACTTCCAAAGCGAGCCAAAAGTCGATTCAACCGAATCGGACCGATACCTTCGACCGACGCAAGCGCCAACCAGAGTTCCCGCCGAGCCATAAATTCTGCTGCCCTTTCCGACACCTGAGCACGTCACGGAGAATACTACAAAACAGAGAAAAACCCTTGCGGTGCAACGCTTCCGGCGTCTCTTCGGAAGTTGGATGCGCCAAGTATAGCACATTTCAGAAAAGTTTGCAAAGCCTTTTTTTATCAAAAAATCAATTAAATGGCGAGCGAGATTCCGCTTGACATTTTTCAGGGGGTGGAATATTCTAACGGCGCAGCAGCGATTTTGCTGGACATTGGGATTTTAGTGCGCAGTCACGGTTGAATTCTAAAATATTTTGCGCGCCTTAAAACATGTTGCTGCGGTTGAATGGGACAACCATTTCTCTTTTTCGTGACGACACATGTATCCAACCATATTTGATTTAGGGACCCTTCACCTTGGCCCAATCCACCTCCCCATAGCGGTACACAGTTATGGGCTGATGATGGCCCTCGCCTTCCTTACTTGTATGTATATGGGGCAACACGAGTTCAAACGAAAAGGACTTGAGCCTAGGCTTGCCTCGTCTATTATACTATGGGGCGCTTTAGGCGGCATCATTGGCGCAAAACTCTATTCATCCCTGCAAGATGGGAGCCTTTCATTCAGAGAACTGTTCTCAAACAGCGGACTCGTGTGGTATGGCGGTCTAATCGGAGGACTTGGCGCCGCTATCTGGGTTATACATCGATCTTCGGCCCCTCTCTTGCCAACACTTGACGCTCTTGCTCCCTTACTACTGCTAGGATATGGCATTGGACGAATCGGATGTTTCCTCTCCGGGGATGGCGACTACGGCCCGCCATCGGATTTGCCTTGGGCAATGTCATTTCCAAAAGGCACGGTTCCCATAAACGTTCCCGTACACCCGACTCCCCTGTATGAATTTGGATTGTCGGTCGTCGGTTTCGCGCTGCTTTGGCGCGTCCGGAAAGAGAAGGAGGAGACAGCCGGGTGGTTGGTTGGTGCAGGACTTATTGCGGCGGGAATAGAACGATTCCTTGCCGAATTCTGGCGGACCAGTGAACGTGTCATCGCCGGATTGACAACGGCACAACTGATCAGTATTGGCTTAGTCATTGTGGGCAGTTGGATCATCTATGAAACTACACGGAGGTCATCTAGCACCGCGGATGGGACAGGCACTCCGACATCACATGTTGCGGGAAGACGTAAGCGCGCTAACCGCCAGTAATCGCATTTTGGAATTAAACGATATGTGCATTCAGCGTCCACAGTCCCTCCCTTCGAAATAAGCCCTTCGTATCAAACATATCTTCACACAGACCTATGTGGTTTTCTTGCGTAACGAGCATCACGAATGAGTTTCAGATTCCTAACGTCCAAACTAGAATGCAAGGATAACTATTATGGAAAAAATGACGATTAATGAGATGCTTTCGAACTCGATTCGTCAGTATGGATCGAAGGCGGCACTCTCCAGAAAGATTGACGGTAGCTATGAAGATATCTCCTACGACGAACTCGGGGAACAGGTGGAAAACTTTGCCTTGGGACTCGTCGAACTTGGAATTGAACGAGGCGACCGCGTCGTACTATTGTCCGAGAACCGGCCCGAATGGGCAATTACGGACTTAGCGATTATTGCTGCGGGCGGCGTAAATGTACCCATGTTTCCAACGCTTACATCCGCCCAAGTAGAGTATATTGTGAAAGATTCCGGAGCGAAGGTCGTCTGTGTATCAAATGAAGATCAGTTGAAAAAGATTGAGGCCTTTCGAAAGGATGTTTCGCATCTTGAGCGAGTCATCGTATTTGACGCCACAGAGTCGGACACAGATGGTCAAGATTTGAGCTTTGAAGAAGTGTGTGATCTCGGTAAGAAGGTTGAGAATGGAACTCAGATTTACCAAGAAGCAAGCGAAGCTGCAAATCCCGAAGATCTCGTTACTATCATCTATACTTCGGGGACGACCGGCGATCCGAAAGGAGCAATGCTCACGCATCACAACTTCATGTTCAACGCCCGCGCCTGTCTTGAGCTTGTAGCCATTAGCCATGAGGACGTGCTCTTGTCATTCTTGCCTCTATCACACGTGTTTGAACGAATGGCGGGGCATTATTTGCCGCTTACTTGCGGTTCCACCATCGCCTATGCGGAAAGTCCGTTTACGGTAGCCCAAAACTTGGGGGAGGTGCGTCCTACGCTTATGGCGAGCGTGCCCCGTCTCTATGAAACAATGCATGATCGGATTCTTCGTGCAGTGAAAGAGGGCTCGCCCATAAAACAGAAGATATTCGGTTGGGGAGTGAAAACCGGTCAAAAGGTGAGTCAGGCAATTCAGGCGCATAGGGAACCGTCCTTCCTATTGAATCTGAAAATGGGGCTTGCAAACAAATTGGTTTTTGGGAAAATTCTAGCCAGAGTAGGCGGACGATTGAAATTTTTTGTGTCAGGCGGCGCCGCTTTGCCTCAATCAATTGCGGAGTTCTTCCACGCGGCTGGCATTCTGATTCTCGAAGGATACGGCTTAACCGAAACCTCGCCGGTGATTTCCGTAAATTCCCCAAACGCATGGAAATTCGGTACCGTTGGCAAACCCGTACCGGGAGTTGAAGTCAAAATTGCAGAAGATGGCGAAATCCTATCCAAGGGACCGCACATCATGCAGGGGTATTACAATCGCCCCGAAGATACGGCAGAGGCAATCGATGCCGACGGCTGGTTCCATACCGGGGATATCGGCCAGTTTGATGAAGACGGTTTCTTGAAGATTACGGACCGAAAGAAGAACATCCTCGTGTTGTCGAACGGGAAAAATGTCGCACCTCAACCGATTGAAAGCGAGCTTGTTCGAAGCGAGTATATTAGTCAGGTTATGTTAATTGGCGATGGTCAGAAAAGTGTAGCCGCGCTGGTTGCCCCGAGTTTCGACGCGCTCGAAGAATTTGGGAAAGAGCACGGGTTGGATACAGGGAATAACACAACTCTGGTTGAGACGAAGGAGGTTCGACAACTCATCCGAGGCGAAATCAATCGGCTCGTGGTAGATTTCGCAGACTTTGAACGACCCAGGATGTTCGCCGTAATCAGTCGGGAATTCACACAGGAAGAGGATGAGATGACGCCAACTCTCAAACTGAAGCGTCAAGTTATTCTCGATCATTTCAGCGATGTTATTAACGACTTATACGGCGAAGATGATGCAGAGTAAGATACGTGTCACGACACGCGATGAGGATTAACAGCGTTCGAAGATCGGGCTTAGGAGGGAAGCGCAGTGAAATATGGTGATGGTTGTTGGGTGGATATTGAGCAATCGGACAAGAATAAGGTGGTCGTGGTTCCACTTGGTTCGATGGAACAGCACGGGCATCATTCCCCGCTCTTAACGGACACGTATTTGGTCACGGCGGTCGCCGAACGCGTTGAACGGGAACTTCGTGAAGAGACGTACTTTTTGCCGACGCTGTGGCTTGGCGCCTCGGATCACCATCTTGATTTGCCCGGCACCACGAGCGTTCCCAATCATGTCTATACATTAGTTATCAAGAACATTGTTCGTTCCATCAGCAGGGCTGGTTTTCAACGGATTTTCTTTTTGAACGGGCACGGCGGCAATGTTATTCCAGGCACCCAAGCAATCACGGAGTTAGCCAACGAGTCGGACGAGTACAACGATCGCTGGATGGCGCTGGCATCTTATTGGTCAGTCGCGTCACCCGTCATGGCGGCGGAAAATCACGGGATGCAGACACAACAGTTGACTCACGCTTGCGAGTACGAGACCTCCATGATGCTATGGTTGCATGGAGAGATTATGCGGATGGACCGAGTTACCTCAAGCCCGCCTCTATTGGATTCGCCGTTCTTCCATAGCGAACAGGGCGGGCGGATCAATGTCGCCAAGCGGATGAGCACGTGGACTCCAACCGGCGCAATGGGTGGACCTCAACACGCGACCGCGGAGAAGGGCGAATCTTTATTGAACGCCATTACCGGCGAGGTGGTCTCATTTCTCAAGGACTTTTCGACTTGGTAGGGGATTAAAGCAAGTCGAATTCCTGCGCTTTTACGCCCTCAATCTATGCATAGTCTCCGGGCGATCCATTTGTCGATAGAATAGCAGCGGTCACTAAACAACAAAACGACGTGCATGAACCAATTCTGGGAGCCTGTTTGAAAAGTCCAAATCCGTGTTCGAGAGAGGTCATTTTGGGGTATACGTCTTGAAAATCCGAACCGGACGCACCGTGCATGACCACTTCTCATCATATCCCACCTTTGAAAACTGTTCGTATGCCTACTGCAATGCCCACCACCTGCGTGAACTCCAATTCATCACCGACCAGTATCACCAAGCGTGGGCTCGACAGATGAGTCAACTGCTATTGGCAATCAAAGCCGAGGTCACCGAAGTTTCCCAACACGCCAGCGCTTTAGCCAAAGAGCGAATTGCCCACTTCGAGAGTCGCCACGACGAAATTATTCAAGTGGGTCTCGACACCAATCCCCTGCACCCGCCCTCAAGCGACGGGGCCGGATGAAACAATCGCCACCGGAGAACCTGCCGGATGGACTCGACAAGCACAGGGCTGAAGTTCTCGCCCTCATGTATGACGCTAACATTCCATGTGACCACAATCTTGCCGAGCGCGATATAAGAATGGTCAAAGTAAATCAGAAAATCTCCGGCAGTTTTCGCACGGAGGAGGGAACTAAAATAATTATAGTGAGTGTTTCAGAAAAAGAGAGGTTTTATTGAAACGCGATGCCTTTCCCTGAAGGGCTTCAGATTTTGGTTCACACAAACTTGGAGATTGGCATAATCTCAGCCGATAGACAAGCATTCCGGATGAGATTTCTGGCTGATGTCCAATTTAAGTGCACCCCTCGAATTCTGACGCGGCCGCGCTGCCGCCCGCTCGGTCTCCCTCCGATGTTGGGGCAAGAAGCCACAGAATGACACGGGGAGCGGCGCGGTCGAAAAAAAAACCATTCTTCACGTTTTCTTAACATGAACCGACATCGAAAGGAGGACCTCATGAAAACGATACGGTTTATCCTCATCAGTCTAGTCCTCGGTATTGGACTGGGGGCCATCAGTCGCCCCACCCTCGCGCGCGAAGACGAAGTCAAGCTTATCGGTGTCGAGGACGGACTAGACAACGAACATTTGTGCGCCGATATTATCGGGGACTCCGTGGTCGTCGGGGCACATAGGGTGGGCATCGCGAAATTCTATGTAGGCAATGGCGAAAAGTGGAAAGAGCAGGCGGAACTTACTGTCGGTCCGGAGGCTACCGCCTTCGGATGGGCGGTAGCCCTCACCGGCCGCCATGATCGGGCAAGCGCGAACACCGCCATCGTCGGGGCACCAAGCGACAATCATGCCGGAGCTAAGGCCGGTTCGGCTTATATCTTCGCCCGCAGCGGGGACACCTGGAATCAGCAGGCGAAACTTGCCGCTCCGGATCCGGAAGACAAGGACGCTTTCGGATTTGCCGTGTCCATCTACCGGAACACGGCCATCGTTGGCGTACCAATGGACGATGATGGCGGCAGGGACGCGGGGTCAGCCTATATCTTCGTACGCGATGGGGTCG
>JAJDTR010000021.1 GCA_022827055.1 Candidatus Poribacteria bacterium
GTCACTTGTAGAGTCCATTCTTTCGATCCAGAGGATCGGCATGTTGATAGCATGCGGTATGTCCAAATTCCCGCGCTCCAGAGGAGATCAAGCGACTGAATAAGGAATGCGATAGAGATCTTCAATGTCGAGTGTTACTTGAGAGGAATAACAGACGGAGTCAATGGACCAAGGCGGAACAGGGCGGAATTGGAAGGATGGAATAGTAGATTGAAGGGCGATGCGCACCCACTACACCCTTGAAAGGTCACTTTTCTGGCGGGATAATTGGGGGCACCCTTCGGCTCGGAGATGATGGACAATGGACATAACTTGGGATTACGCTAACGCGCGGGAATACGTAAAACGGATTCATCATGGCATGCCGCCGGTTATCATCAGCGCCGCCGTGACGGGCGAACACCAAAAGAGCGACAACCCGAGCGTGCCCGTAACCACCGAGGAGCAGGCTGAAGAAGCTGCAGCGGTTTATGCCGCAGGTGCGCGGATTATCCATATCCACGCCCGTCAACCCGATGACCCGACCAAAGGATCGAATGATCCCGCCCGCTACCGCGAAATCAATGCCATGATGCGGGCAAAAGCGCCCGATATCCTGATAGACAATTCACAAACTGTTGCCGAACTCTCAACT
Organism: Candidatus Poribacteria bacterium; assembly: GCA_022827055.1. GTDB lineage: Bacteria > Poribacteria > WGA-4E > WGA-4E > JAJDTR01 > JAJDTR01. Next base: position 635 of record JAJDTR010000021.1, read on the forward strand.
CCTTCCGACGCATTGGTTGGATCTGCCTACTACTTTCGGTCGGCACCGATTGAAGCTGCGCCGGACGTCATGGCGCTTAACGCAGGGCCCATGACCTTTCGAAGCGGGGCATCCTACACTGGAGGCGCCGCGACGCCGAGCGCGGTATACGCCACGACCTTCGACCACACCGAGAGGGCGGCAATCCTAGCGCGTGAACACGGAATCAAACCGCAGGTATTTCTCTACCACCCGGGTCATCTCGACATATTGGATCATCTCATCGTGCGCGGTGCGTTAGACAAACCCTATTTTGTGCAACTCGTATTCGGACAGCAGAGCGGCATCGCCACCAGCCCCGAGAACGTGCTGTCGATGATCCGAAACCTGCCTGAAGATACCATCTTCCAAACCTGTGCCTTGGGTCTGGAAGAGATACATGTGAATGTCTTTTCCCTTCTCTTGGGCGGCCACATTCGTACCGGGTTGGAGGATAGCCTGCTCTACCAACAGAATGTGCCCGCCCAAAGTAACGTTCAGTTGGTAGAGCGTATTGTTCAAATTGCCAATGCCCTGGGACGACGGGTAGCGACCGCGGAAGAAACACACCAGATGTTGGGTATTGGTCGCGCGGCAAACTGAATAAAAACGCGGTGTCCGCCACATTCGATTTGAAAAGAGGAGACATTTCTATGTCCGTACCTACGACAAACGCCGATGGCAAACCGGCGATCGAGTTTACCGAAGAACAGAAATATATATTTGACACGCGCGGTTGGATAGCTATTCCCGGTGTGCTGTCGGACGATGAAATCGTCGAGATGCGGGATTTTTGCTACCGGCTAAAAACGGAGCCGGAGCGGATACCGGAACATCACCGCTATCCGCTTGGGGGACCGCTTGAGAAATTGGCAGACCATCCGCTGGTACTCGGATTCATGAACGAGTTCGTATCATCAGGATACTCAAGTGAGGAGTGTTACGGTTTTCGTTTTGAAGGCACATTTCTGACAATTCGATCCAAAGGACACGACAATTTCAACCCACACGGCGGACAGGGGATGTTTACGTTTCCCGGCAATTCGCACACCTATCGTCTGCATCCCGGCAAGGCGCATAGCGGACTAACGAGAGTCGTATGGGAGCTGAATCCGGTTAAGAAACGCGGCGGTGGCACACTGTTCTTGACGGGAAGCCACAAAGCGGCTTTTCCTACGCCACAATCAGCCCACGATCGTGATAGTCCATTGTGGGAGGATTATAGCTGCCCGGCAGGATCAGCGCTCTTCTTTACGGAGGCGATTACTCACACCGGCGCTCGGTGGGAGGATGACACCGTCGACCGAGTTTCCGTATTCAACTGCTATAACGTTGTTGGAAACAAGTGGCATAAGTGGGAACCTCACCCGAAACACCTCGCCGAAATGCCCTTCAAGCGCCAAACGCTTTTTCGACCGGTCTATTGTCAGGACAATGTTCCCTCCCCTCGCGACGTTTAGAGCTTGTTTGAAAACTCATTTCTGGTAAACCCATTGCCCCTGAAACCGAGTTTTTTCTTGAAAACTCGGTTTCTTCACTAGTAAAAGGGAGCGAATTAATCTTGATCGTCCTATTTTCAAACAAGCTCTTAGGTAATTTTGGAACGATGAATTGTTGAGGAATAGATATGACGAAGTTTCAAATCGGAATCGTCGGGTCCGGCGGGGCGGCAACGTCCGGCGCTGCGCAATTTTCCAAAATCGATGCGGCAAACATTCGTGCGGTCGCCTCGCGCAACGATCATACAGGTGAGCAATTGGCGCGGCGCCACGGGGCAAAATTTATACCTAACTGGCGAGATCTTGTTCAACACGGTGATGTAGATGCGGTAGCAATCTTCACTCATAACGACAGTCATGCTGAAATCGCCATCGCCGCGCTTGAGGCGGACAAGCATGTATTCGTCGAATATCCCTTGGCGCGATCCATCGATCAGGGTCAAGCCGTAATCCGACTGGCAAAATCCAAAGACCGTGTGCTGAGGGTTTCTCATTCAGAACCTGTATCAAATATGCACCAAGCGATAAAGCGGAAAGTTCAAGGGCTTGGCGGACTACTATGGACGGGCTTTTGGCGGCTTACACCCGGTCGCGGCGCCCGTCCCGAAATTCTGTTTAATCTGCCGGTTTCCGGTCCTCCGGCGCATTTCTTCATCTATCACGTCTACCCGGTGGTGGACCTGTTTGGACCTGCTAGCTGGGTGGAGAGTGCCGCAGTTTACGAAGGCATGAACGGGGAGGGTCAATACAACCGGTTCGTTAACGCCGTTACTGTGGGGTTTTCTAGTGGCGGTGTCGGACAATGGACATGGGCGGGCGGTGTTGAAACGAACAGACCGGAGCAGCATTGTCGGTACGTTTTGAATGGCGCCACGGTATTGAATGATGGTAACGGTTGGCATTGTGCGGCATCGGCCGGAGTCGAGGAAATTCGACCGATTGGAGCATCGAGCGTTTCAATCCAAGAACTGTGGACGCATGAAATCCTTGATGGGGATTCGGAAACCGCTATCGCCGACACAGCCATAGCGTTCGAGGCAATTCGGATTAGCTTGGCTGCTGAACAATCGATGCAAGAACAAAAACGAATTGTCTTGACCTGAACCTACCGCTAGACGCTGTTCGAATAATCGCTACCAACGCCACTTTTGGTCATTTGTAGGGTGAAATCAAGCGAATGAATAATGAGTAAGATAGAAATTCCCTGCCCACCAGCCTTTGTAGGAGCGATCTCTAGGTCGCGACTCCCCGCTCCAGCGGAGCGGCATGTCAATAGAATCGGGCGCCACTCGTCTATGCACTCCAGCGGAGTGCCATGTGGCTCGTCATGGATGCAAGATGCGACCAACGTCATCGGCCGAGTGCATAAAACATCCGACTGTATAAAGAAGCTCCGTAGGAGCGACCTCCCGGCCGCGATTTCCCATCTTCATCCGTTTTGGGCTTGCATTTCCGCGTGATTTGTGGTATATTTATGTTCAATTCTATGGGTAGGAACGCAACGACCAATCACGACAAAACAATGCAACTGGACATGACATAACCGTTCCGTACGTAACAAGCCGCAACTGCACAAGATACGTCTAATTTTCATGGAACTACACAGAGGGCGCGTTGGGTATTCTTACCTATCGCGCCTTTTGTGTTTGCATTAACTCGTTGGCTAACAATATGTATGATTACCTTGCACACTCCTGAGTACGGTAAAGGTTTGGAATAGACAATGAATAACGAAACAATATTCACCGTCAAAAAGAAACATCTTGACCTGCTAGACGAGGACACAGCAGTTGAGTTCTTCAGCAAACTGCTGTGGGCCGAGGCGAACAGACTTGGCCCGGGAACCTGCAAGATTAATGTGCCGAGTGAAACCAAAATCCCTGATGGCGGAATTGATGCTACCGTTGACGGAGACCTACTTGCAAGTCATAGCAATATAATTTCCCATGGTAAGAACGGTTACCAAATCCGATCGGGGACGGGCTTTAAGCCGTGGCGGGATGGGGATATTCGGAAAGAACTCTTCAAGAAGAGAAGTCCTAAAATCCCTGAAAAAAAGCACTTGAGAGAAAGTATCAAGGACTGTCTTGATGAATGCGGTACTTACGTTCTGGTTTGCACTGGAATCGATCATCTTGTTCCTCCCAACCGGAAAAAGGTCAACAAACTTATCGGGGATTACCTAGAAAAGTGTGGTTATCCGAAGGCGAAGGTTGAAGTGTGGTCCCAAAATACTCTTATTCGATTCCTACAATCGTTTCCATCACTTTCGTTATGGGTCAATGGACGTGACAGCGCAAAATTTCAGACACATGAGAGTTGGTCGCGAAATGCGAACATGGAGGGAACATTTGTTCATGGAGAGCCTCAGGATGAATTGATTGAAAATCTTCGAAGTGATTTGCGGCGTGACGACAATGCAGATCCCGTGCTAGTGTCTGGGCAACCCGGCATCGGAAAGACTAGGCTAGTTTTGGAAGCTACAAAAGTTGAAGATTTGGCCCCTCAGGTGATTTACTCGCCTGCCGATCAGTTTCTTCAAGACAAGTTTCTAATGGATGAACTTTGCAACGACGAAAACGACTTTTCCGCAATTGTGGTAATTGATGATTGCAATCTCCGTAGCCGATCAGAAATCTTGAATAAGTTGAAGAATCGGAATAGTACAATCAAACTGATAACTATCTATAACAATCACGAGGAATCGTCTGGAGATATTTGTCCCTACGTTCCCACGTCACTATGCGACGACCAAATCCGCAGCATTATCGAACAACATACGAAAGCTCCCGACCTAGGAGATAGACGATGGGTTGATCTCTGCAGCGGTTCACCAGGAATTGCTCATGTTGTTGGTTGGAATTTGGCAAATCATCCAAAGGATGTACTTGCTCCAATGAGCACTGTCAATACTTGGGAACGTTATATTGTCTCAGTAGACGATCAAAGTCAGGAAAGAATTGAACAACGCAGACGAGTGCTCCGATACATGGCACTGTTTAAGCAATTCGGTTTCGAGGACTCAGTCGGTGAAGAAGCTGCAGCCGTTGCCAAAAAAATCAATGAGGCAGATCCACAAATCACTTGGCCGATATTTCAAGAAATCGTTGACAACTTAAAGAAACGCAAAAGCCTTCAAGGTGAGTTTACGCTTGCTATCACGCCAAAAGCCCTCCATATCAAACTATGGACGGAGTGGTGGGACATTTATGGCAGGACGTTTGATTTGAATGAAGTTATTGAGGATTTTCCCGACGATTCAAAACTAATCGAGTGGTTCTATGATATGTTTGCGTACGCGTCTAGGTCGGGCGTGGCATTAAGTGCTGTCAAGGACCTTCTTGGGCCAAACGGTCCCTTCCAACAAGGAAACTATCTGCAGACAATTCTCGGCAGTCAATTTTTCTTGGCACTGACTGAAGCAGACCCGGAATCTGCCTTAGGATGCCTTAAGGAAACCGTAGGGACATGGGATAGAGAAACTCTTTTACGATTTAGGAATGGACGCAGTAACGTAGTATCGGCACTTGAAAAGATTGCTTTGTGGGGTGAGTTGTTTACCGACGCTGCCAGTATACTCCTTGCGCTCGCAGAAGCGGAAAATGAAAGCTTTTCAAACAACGCTAGCGCCACGTTTATAGAGCTCTTCTCACCCGGAATAGGCCAACTCGCTCCGACCGAGGCATCGCCGTTAAAACGATTCTCTGTCTTGAAAAAAGCGATTGAATCGAATTCACGAGAGCAACGCACGCTCGCCCTTAAGGCGTGTAGTGCCGCGTTAGAACCACGGTCATCTTCGATAACATATGGCACGGGATATAAAGGACTGCGCGAAGAACCGGAGTTATGGATGCCCAAAACTTATGGAGAAATTTGGGATGCTTACAAGAAAGTATGGGAACTCCTAGATAATCAACTTGATCGTTTGCCAAATGATGAGTCTAAAGAATGTGCAATGATTTTATTGGTGCGTGCACGGGAGATTTCTCGGATTCCCGATTTAGCTGAAATGGTTGTGGAAACCATTTCAGCTGTTGTAGAAAAAAGGTGTGTGAACGACAAACACGTTATTGAAACCATTAGTCAAATCCTACATTATGATGGTGACTACATAACTGCAGAAACCCAAGAACTTTGGAAACAACTCATGGATAATATCGTTACGCCTGACTTTCAATCCATGATGAAGCGGTATGTTGGAATGGAATTGCCAGAGGACCTACAACTCGACGACAATCAGAATTACGCGGATCAGGCGCAACCCAAGATTGAAACACTAGCCCAACAAGCATTTGACACCTCCTCGCTCTTGCAGGCCGAAATAGATTGGCTTGTCACAACCGAGGCACAGAAGGGATATCATTTTGGACATGAACTTGGGAAAATAGACAGTGAATTTTCGCTGCTGCCCACGCTGCTTGAAGCCCAGCGCAGGGCCGGCGAAAATGCGAGCGCGTATTTTCTAGGCGGCTATCTTCGTGCGCTCTTTGACACGGATCCGTCTCTGTGGGAAACGCAACTTGACGCACTCATTGATGATGAAAAATTAAGATTGTTGATTCCGGAGCTCACTTACCGATCGGGACTAACAGATCGGGCAGGGTTGCGCCTTCTTGAACTTGCAAAAAGCCGGATTACCAATGTCAACCACTTCGGATTCTTTGCTTATGGACAAGCAATTAAAAGCCTATCCGACGAGGTTTTCCGCCAATGGATAACATTTTTGCTGAGCGCCTCCAACAAGACTTCTGTGTCACTTGCGTTGGATTTTTTTCACCGCTACCATGTTTTCCAAAAACCGAAGCCGACCTTGCCGTCTGAATTGACATTCCAACTGATTACACATCCGGCGCTGTTCAAAGCGACAGATGAATCTCGATTTGATCCTACAATGACAGCTTATCATTGGACAGAAATTTCGATAGCATTCCTGCACCTCTGCCCCGAAAAGAATTCGAAACTCGCGGAGTTAATGCTTTCCCATTTTGGCGAGGATGGTTCAATTGTTGGTCCTTATTCGCGAACGTGTTCAGTGCTTGATGAATTAATACAACAGTATCCCGCTGATATCTGGAAACAGGCCAGTAGTCACTTAGAGCCTGTTTGAAAAGTCCGAAATCGCCTTAGAGAAAGGACTATTTTGGGGTAAATGCCCTTGAGAACCTATTAGAAAAAGAAAAAAGTTGTCTGACGGTTGATGTTTACGTTTACTCATTGGAGCAGTTAAATCTGAAC